>JANNWM010000062.1:0-195518 GCA_031408435.1 Bacteroidota bacterium | reverse complement strand
TAATTCAGAATTTGTTTCAGAATTGTTTTGTAATAAAGTACGAATGTTTATATTCGTGTTGGCATTGGAGTGATAGACTTGTTGCATAATTATTTTTTTTTGTCGTAAAACAAAAATAATCAACTTTTTTATCTTTCCCCTTCGGGGTTTTCTTTTTCGGCTACGCCATCAAAGAAAACCCCGAAGGGGATGAAATGTCATCAACAATGTAGTGAAACTTTACACATAATCAATTAAATATAGCTCAATAACTCAAAAGTGCAATTAGGAATTTGGTAAAAGCGAGTATTAGTGAATATTTATCTTAAAGAAAAAACATTATATTTGTAGTAATAAATTGAATACAAAAATGAGTGCAATTATAACAAATTTTGACCAACTTGATTTATCTAAAACATATACCTATGCAGATTATTTGTTGTGGCAATTTTCTGAAAGAGTAGAATTGATAAAAGGATATATTTTAAAAATGAGCCCTGCACCAAGCATGAAACACCAAAAAGTTTCAATGAATTTAACGGGATGTTTGTTAAATTGTTTCAAAAAACAAACTTGCAATTTATTTGCTGCTCCATTTGATGTCAGATTACCCATAAAATTTGCTAAAAAAGATTCAACCGTTGTTCAGCCAGATTTATGTATTATTTGCGATGAATTAAAATTGGACGATCGGGGCTGTAATGGCGCACCAGATTTAATAATTGAAATTATTTCGCCAAATAATAGTAAACATGATGTTGATACAAAATTTAAACTCTATCAAGAAGCTGGTGTTTTTGAATATTGGATAGTTGAACCTTATGATAAAATTGTTTTTATTTACACTTTAATTAATGATAAGTTCATTGGTTTAAAACCATTTTCTCTTGGCGAAAAAATAGAAAGTCCATTGTTTCCTAATATGCAGATTGAAATAGATGATATTTTCTACAATGTATAATAAATAATTTATGCCTCAAGAAAATCAAGTAGAAACCATAAACCTTAGAAGCGAAGAAGTTCAAGAAATCTTAACCAGAGTTCCCAACTGGATGATTCGTTGGGGAACTGTATTGATTTTTGGAATTATTTTGATGTTGTTTTTTGTTTCTTATTTAATCAAATATCCAGATGTTATAGCAACCCAAATAATTATTACAACCAATATTCCACCCGAAAAATTGGTTGCCAAAGTTTCTGGAAAAATTGAAGCTATTTTAATTATTGATAAAGCTATTGTTGGCACAAATGAACCTTTGGCGGTTATTGAAAATTCAGCAAACTACAAAGATATTTTTAAACTTTCTGAAGCTGTATCAAAAGTAGAGTTAACAAAAAAAATTGATTTTACCGAATTTCAAAATGCACAATTTGGCGAAATAGAAAGTGCTTTTGCAATTTTTCAAAAAGAATGCATTGCTGATAATTTGAACAAAAACTTAAAACCATTTAAAGTTGATGAAACGGCTCAAAGTTATCAAGCTATTCAACTTCGTGAAAGATTGAGTTTATTAGAATCTCAAAAAAACATCAATCAAAATGAATTGGTTTTACAAAAAAGCGATTTGAATCGTTTTGAAACTTTGTTCCAAAAAGGAATTATTGCAGCTCAAGAAATCGAAAAACAAAGATTGATCTATTTGCAATCTCAACGCAATTACAAAAGTTTACTTAGCACTATTTCATCATTAAAATCATCGTTAATTGAATTGAATCGCAATTCGAAAACCAATTTAATAAACGAAAACAAAGAAAATGTAAATTTAGAACGAAACGTTATTCAAGCATTTTACCAACTCAAAAAAACGATTAAAGACTGGGAAATGAATTATGTTTTGCGTTCGTCAATAGCTGGAAAAGTTAGTTTTTTACAAATTTGGTCAGAGAATCAATTTGTTTCTGCTGGCGAAAATGTTTTTGCAATTGTTCCAACCAATCAAAACGGATTTATTGGCAAACTAAAAGCACCAAGTCTCAATTCTGGAAAAATAAAAATAGGTCAAGATGTTAATATTCGATTGGCTAATTTTCCTGACCGAGAATTCGGAATTTTGAAAGGTAAAATAAAAAATATTTCATTAACGCCAGACAAAGACGGATATTTACTTATAGATGTTTCATTGCCAAATGGCTTAAAAACTTCTTACAAAAAACAAATTAATTTTCAACAAGAAATGTCAGGATCTGCAGAAATTATTACTCAAGATTTGCGATTAATTGAAAGAGTTTTATATCAGTTTAGAGATGTTTTTAGGACTTAAATTATTAAAGCATTTTAAATAAAATCCCATAAATATAAAAAAAGCGAAACCCTTAAAACAATAGTTTCAAGGGTTTCGATATTTTTAATTACATTCAAAAATATCATTTATTTACAATAATTTTTTGTGCATAATTAATTCCGTCAATGCCTAAATTCAAAATATACATTCCATTTGACAAGCTAGAAACATCAATTTGGTTGTTGAATTCTGATGAAATAATTGCTCTTCCACCTAAATCAACAATGCTGTAATTGGCTTTATTATAAGTAAAAGGCAAATCGATTATCAGCTTATTTGAAGCAGGATTCGGATAGAACCCAATATTTTTAGAACTGAAACTTGCTAATGCCAACGGAACAACAGGCAATTGAACTAAGGCTCCACCTGTATTCAAAGCAACCCATAACCCAAACGCTGGGCCATTGCTGTTAACCGCAGGATTTAAAAATCCCGAAGCCAAAACCGTAATTGCTTTTCCTGCTAATCCTAATGTTGCTAATGGTGCCGCATAACTTGCTACAACTGGCGAACCAGCAGCTGGCGTAACAGTCAAAGTATAATTGGCAGTTGCCAATTCTAAATATCCAGCAAATTCTGGGTAAGAAATATCGTTTACCAAACCAACAACTGGAACGCTAGTTTCATTAACATCTACAGTTGGTGCATCGCTAGAACCATGGTGAACCAAAACATCGGTTTTGGTTGCAATATTTGCAGTTTCACGACCTTGGTCGTAAACCGAAATCTGAAATGCCCGTGTTGCAGAACTTGGCGAATATCCAGTTGGGCTAACAATTCCGTCGGCAACCAAAATATATTTAGACCCTGCGCTTAGCGTTGGTGTAATTGTATATAAAGCTGGCGAATCAACTGTGCTAGTTGCTCCTTTTATTTGAATTGTTAATGGTACACCAGCTAGAGCATCAATAAATGGTGTTGCTGTTCTGAAAGCAAAATTATCTAAAAGTAAAGTATTGTTCAAATAAACATCGACTGTTGCAGCGGCTAAATCTGCACAATTGTGAATAACTTGAACTCTAGCTGTTTGTGATTGTACATGATTTATCCCCATAAATAACATGCTTAAGACTAAATAACCTGTAATTTTTTTCATAATTGTTAATTTTTAAATAGTTTGTAATTGTTTTAATAAAAAGTTTTCAATTATTTGACGGAATCCTCCTTTCTGGTTTTAAAAAATATTTTCTTCATAAAAAATTAATAGAATTGTTACTTTATTTAGAGTTATTATATTGAAAAGGGTTGCGTTAAAAAGTTAATTTTTTAATAATTTTGATTTTTAAATACAATTAAATGTTGAATTTATTGTGATTTTTTATAACAATAATGGGATTTAAAAACAAAAATATTTGTTCTTAAATCCCATTAAAAAGAAAGGCTGTAGTCTAATTAATATATGATTTTTATTCCAGCCGCAGATTTAACAGATTATCACAGATTTTTTTAATCGAATATTATAAATCCTTTAAATCTTTTAAATCTGTGGCAAAAAGTTTTTAAAAGAATATACTTTTTAGACCAGAGCCAAAAAAAATAATCTTTATAGTTTATAAGATATTCCGGTATAAATTCCTAAAAAATAAGGATTGAAACCCCCAGAATTTTCATTAAATGTATTTATTTGGTATTTGATTGTAGGTTCTATATTGGCTTCAAATGAATTCCAGAAACTGTATTTTAGTCCTATTCCTAGGTTGGAACTAAAATGAATTTGATTCAAATTATTGGCATCGCCCAAAACTAAAGTTCGGTTTGCAGTTGTTACAGAAACCTCGTTATTATTCAACAACAGCGTGCTTAAACCAGTTATTAAAGTTACACCAAATCGTTTATCTAAAATTTTATACGATACTTCGACAGGAATTTCTAGATAACCAAAACGCTGGTTCATAATTCCTTGTTCGATATTTGTAATAATCGGAGTAACAATTCCTCTACCAGATTTATTGTCACCAACAACAACATTTCGAGTTGCAGATTTAAAATTTATTGTCCGAATTGGGTTATTGTTTCCCGCTGATGCATCTTCGTAAAAAGCAATTTCGTTGGTGTTGTATTCCAAATCAAATTTGTTGATTCCTGCACGAATTGATAATTTTTTAGAAACGGCATAATCGGCAGCAAGACCAATGCTTAAATTGTTTTCAAAATCTTTTTCGTTGTCTGCAAAAACATCATGAATTGGCGATCCTCCAAAAGCTTTCATAAATATTGGTGCTACATTTGGACGAATTTTCCATTTAGACGAAACAACTTCTAGGTTTTTCTTTTTTTCTTTATTTTCTTTTTCTTTTAAGATTTTATCTAAAGGGTTTTCTATTAAATCTTGTTTCCTTGATTTATCGTCGGCGATAATCTTTTTTTCTAGATTGTCTAGATTAGATTTATTTTCAATATTTGAATCCCGAACACTTAAAGCATTTGTTTCGTTAGATTTATTTTTAGTTTTATTGGAAGCAATTTTATCATTAATCGAATTATATTTATCATCAATAACTTTATCTGAAATAAAATTATTTTCGTTTTTATCCGATTTATTCTTATCTGACGAAACTGCAATTTCAAATTTAGAATTTAGATTTGGAGATTTTTTATTGATTTTATTTTTTTCTGCAACCGCAATTATAGTCTCATTAAGATTCTGGTTAGAAATTAATTTTGGAATTTTAGTTTTATTTATGATAATTGAGGTTGCAATTCTTGAAATTTCAACCTTGTTCAAATTTGGAGATTTTGTATTTATTTTGTTATTCGATGCAACTTCAACTTTAATTTTATTATCATTTTGATTAGAAATTAAATCATTTTTATTAGTTTTAATTTGATTCGATGATGTTGCAAAATTATTTTGATTGGTAATTGTATTAATTTTATTTGAATAATTTACAGTTTCCGAACCTTCATTATTATTTAATATTGGAGATTTTATATTGATTACGTTATTTTTATTTACAATTAACGAATCTTCGTTTTTATATGTTCCAACAACAGTTACTGAATTTAAATCATTAATGTCTTTAATTTCTGATGATTTTTTATTGATTGTATTTTGTTTTTCTGCATGTACAATTGTCGAATTATTTTGGATATTATCATTTTTCGAAAAATTATTGAGAACAAAATATCCAATAATTAAACCTGCAGCAATACCACCAAAAGTCATCCAAAACGGAAAAATTCGGTTTTTATTTTTTTTCTTATTCAATTTCATTGCGATGTTTTCCCAAGCTTGTGGCTCAGGACTTACATCGAAATCTTTGAATTTTTCTTGAAAAAAGCGTTCTATGTTTTTATTATCGCTCATTGTTTTGGGAATGTAAAATTAGTGTTTGTAGGTGTAACTCTATTTTTTGTTTTAAAATTAATTTTGCTCTATGCAAATTAGATTTGCTTGTTCCTGACGAAATTTTCAGCATTTCAGCAATTTCGTTATGATTATACCCATCCATTACATACAAATTGAAAATTAATCGATAACGATCGGGCAATTCTTGAATTATTTTCAATAAATAACTCAATTCGACATCTTTATCATCAATTTCGACATTTTCGTCATCGGTAACATCGTTTACTAGTTCTAGAAATGGCAATTTTTTGTATTGTTTCAAGACATTATTGACCATAATTCGTTTGGCCCAACCTTCAAATGATCCTGAAAAATTATATTGATTTATTTTTTCGAATATGATAATAAAACCGTCTTGCAAATTATCTTGCGCTTCGGCATAGTTGCGGGAATACTTCAAGCACACGCCAAAAAATTTACCCGAAAACAAATGGTATAATTCTTCTTGCGACTTGGTATTTCCTTTGGAACAACCATGTATGAGTAATTCTAGACTCAAATTATTTTATATTTTTTGTATCATAATTTTAGTAAATATAAAACGGTATTCAATAAATTCAAAATTAAGTATTTATCATTTAATTGATATTTTATATTTCGTAGATTCAAAAAAGTAAAATGGTTGCGTGAAAAATTTATAAAAAAGTAAAATATTTTTTATTACGCTCTAAAACACATTAATATAGAATTTTAAATAAAATTTCTAGTTCTCGCTAACCACAACTTGCATAGTTTCGCGGCTTATTTGTTTGAGTAAAACAACTTTATCGGTTTCGACAATTTTGGCTGCTTTTTCGTCAAAATGGCGAATGGTATATAAAGAAACATTTTCATTATATGCAACTTTAAATTTCTTGGAAAGTATAGCTTTTAAATCCTGAAAATTGCCAAATTTATCTTCAACACAAACCGAAAAACTAATGGCAGAATTCTGAATTAAGCTGACTTTTATTTTAAATTTGTGCAACAATGCAAATATTTCGCTAATGTTTTCTTCCATTATAAACGAAAAATCTATTGACGATAATGAAATCAATAATTGGTTTTTCTTCAAGATAAAACAAGGCATTTGTGGTTCGAGATTTTTGCCTTTCGAAACACTTGTGCCAGCCAAAGTCGGATTTAAAAACGATTTTACATAAAGTGGAATTTCTTTTTTCTGTAAAGGTTGTAAAGTTTTTGGGTGAATGACACTTGCACCATAAAACGCCATTTCTATTGCTTCGAGATAAGATATTTGGTTTAGTAAAACTGCATTTTCAAACGATCTCGGGTCGGCATTCATAACGCCAGGAACATCTTTCCAAATGGTTACACTTTCTGCATTCAAGCAATAAGCAAAAATTGCAGCTGTATAATCCGAACCTTCACGACCTAGAGTTGTTGTAAATCCGTTTTCGTCAGATCCAACAAAACCTTGAGTAATATTCAAGATTTTACGCTTGACATTTTTCGAAATGTTTTTTTGAGTAATTTCCCAATCGACTTCGGCATCGCGATAAGTCGAATCGGTTTTTATGAACAAACGTACATCGATCCAGTTGGTTTCGATGTTCATAAAATTCATAAAATGCGATAAAATTGTAGTCGAAATAAGTTCTCCGAAACTCACAATTTGATCGTAAACAAAATTATAATTTGGTGATTTATTGTGGCTTAAAAAATATTCTAAATCTGCAAAAAGTTCATTTACAGCGTCAAAAACTTCATTTTTTTCGTCTTCGAATAAATCTAATAAAATCTGGTTGTGGTATTTTTTTACTTCTTGAACAGAAGATTGCAAAGCATTCGATTTATCGAAATAATTTTTAATAACAATTTCTAAAGCATTTGTGGTTTTTCCCATTGCGGAAACCACCAATAATACATCTTGAAAACCAACGGTTTGCAAGACAGAGTAAACGTTTTTTATTCCATCGGCATCTTTGACCGATGCACCACCAAATTTGAATATTCTCATTTTTTAGATTTGTGATTTCAGATTTTGAAATATAAAATAGAAATATTTATTAATTATTTTCCAAAAAAGCATCAATTCCAGCTTCGTCCATTTGTACATTGCACCATTCCGATAGTACTTTTGCACCCGATTTTTCATAAAAATCAATTGCTGGTTGGTTCCAATCTAGGACATTCCATTCAATTCGGCGAACGTTATCTAATTTTCCTTGTTTAATAATTTCAGAATACAAGGCAAATCCGCAACCTGATCCGCGCATTTTTTCTTTGACAATCAAATCTTCAAGATGCAATGTTCGCCCTTTCCAGGTTGAATATCGGTAATAATAAAGTGCAATTCCGACGATTTCTTGATTAATTTCTGCAATAAACGTATAAAAAAGCGGGTTTTCGCAAAAACCATCACGTTGCAAATCTGCAACGGTAACCTCGACTGCATTTGGCTCTTTTTCGAAAACAGCCAACTCTTTTATTAAATCTAAAACAGCTGGCATGTCTTGAGTTAGTCCTTTTCTGATGTTTATTTTCAAAGCTTATTTTTTCTTTTTGGTAACTTTTTTTGTTGTTTTTGCAGTAACTTTAACTTGCTTTACATAAGGTTTGTACAATCCATCTTCTTCTGCTCTTGATTTTGCATTTGCAGCTCTTTCTTTAGAATCTGGGTGCGATGCCATCATTTTTTCTAGAAAACCAGCTTCGGCACCACCGCTCAAACTCGATAGGATATTAAATGCCGATTCAACTGCATTGACATTATAACCATATTTTTTCATAAAATCATACGAATAAGTGTCTGCTTCTGACTCTTGCCCACGAGTGTGTCGGCTGTCTAACATTGCACTTCCCATTTGTCCTAATTGACTATCAGTTAATACCGCAACTTTTCCAGATTGCGAACTAACTGCGTCTATCAATGCAGCTTTTTTGTAGGCTGCTTTCATTCCATCTCTAGAATCGTGGTTGGCAACGTGACCAATTTCGTGACCAATTACTGCTAACAATTCGTTATCGTCCATTATGTCCATAAGTCCAGAAAACACACGAACGCTTCCGTCTGCACAAGCAAATGCATTGATATCTTTTACTTTATAAACCTTAAAATTCAAAGTCAATCCACCTTCGTTGGCGTGGCGACCAAAAACTTTATTTAATCTGATTGCGTAGGGGTCTTTTGCGGTTGCAACAGGGTTTTCTGCGTCCATTTTTGCAATGGCTTCTCTGGCAATATTGGCTGCATCTTCATCAGAAAATGTAAATCCTTTTATGCCGTTTGACAATGCTCCGAGAGCTCGTTCTCCCAAATTTATTTGAGCAGTCATATTGGTTAATCCAGATATTGATAAAATTCCTGCAATTAATAATGATTTAGTTTTCATAGATTTTATTTAGTATTTTAATCGGTCAATTGTAATTCGAACAGCAACTTAGATTTTAATTTCTAGTTTATTTCTGTTTTTTTTAAAGATTTTTATTTTAAACAAATATAAAAATAAGTTTTAGATTTTGAAATGTTATTCTACAAAACCAGCTTAAATTCTAAAAAATAATATTTTAGTAACAAAAATTACCTAAAATTACTAACCGAAAAACAATAATAAAACCGATATTTGCAAAAACTATATCGGTATAGAAATGGAAGAACGCAACAAGACTTTAGGAGAATATATTATCGAGAACCAAAACGCTTTTCAATATTCGTCAGGCGAATTGTCTCGAATTATTAACTCGATTAGATTGGCAGCCAAAGTTGTCAATTATAAAGTTAATAAAGCTGGATTGGTAGATATTGTTGGTGCTGCTGGCGAACAAAATATTCAAGGCGAAGACCAACAAAAGCTTGATGTTTATGCTAACGAAGTTTTTATTCAGACCTTGATAAATCGTGAAATTGTTTGCGGAATTGCATCTGAAGAAAACGATGACTTTATAACAGTTTCGGGTTCTGATAATAACCACAATAACAAATATGTAGTACTTATGGATCCGCTTGATGGCTCATCTAACATTGATGTAAACGTTTCTGTAGGAACTATTTTTTCGGTTTACAGACGCGTTACACCAATTGGAACTCCTGTAACTATCGAAGATTTCTTGCAGCCAGGAACTCAGCAAGTTGCTGCAGGATATGTTATTTATGGCACCTCGACTATGTTGGTTTATACAACTGGTCACGGCGTAAATGGTTTTACATTAAACCCTGCAATTGGAACATTTTATTTGTCGCATCCAGATATGAAATTCTCTAAAGATGGGACAATTTATTCTATCAATGAAGGCAATTATGTTCATTTTCCGCAAGGAGTAAAAAATTATTTGAAATATTGTCAACTAGAAGAAAACGATCGTCCATATACATCAAGATATATCGGTAGTTTGGTATCTGATATTCATAGAAATATGATTAAAGGCGGTATTTACATTTATCCGACGACTACAAAATCGCCAACAGGAAAATTGCGTTTACTCTACGAATGCAACCCAATGGCATTTATTGCCGAGCAAGCTGGCGGAAAAGCAAGTAACGGTTTTTCGAGAATTATGGAAATGAAACCAACCGAATTGCACCAACGTGTTCCTTTTTTCTGTGGAAGTTATAATATGGTAGCTAAAGCAGAAGAATTTATGGGCAAAATCCCCTCGTAATTGTTTTTTTTTTCGTTATTTAGCTTTTCAAAAAATAAACTCTATAATGTCTAAAAATCAAAAACCCGAAGGCGAACCAATTTCGAATTCGACTTCATTAGAATCTGCACAACGTTTAGAAGCGATTAAGAACCTAATTTTTGGTGAGAATATTGTTCAAATTGATCAAGATTTTCAGGGTTTGAAAGACTTAATCGATAAACGAAAAGAAGAACTCGAAAGTTATATCGAAGATACTCGCAAAGAATTAAATCATACAATCGACAATTTATCGACCGATTTGAATATTCGCTTAACGGATTTAGAAAATTCGATGAACGATAAAACCAACGATTTAAATCACCGAAAAGTCGACCGAAACCTACTCGGAACATTGCTTGTAAGTCTTGGCGAAAAAATGATGAAAGATTATTAGTGAAAATTTACATAAAATTATTTTAACTTTTTTTGCTAAAAAAATTAACATAAAACAAGTAAGATTTGCCACAAAGATACAAAGCCTCGAAGATGGTCGATTTAATTAAAATTTATGTTGTTTTATCGATATTACAAATAAAACTTTGTGTCTTAGCGTATTTGTGGCAAATAGAATTTTTGTAGTCATATATAGTTAAAAAACTTTCAAAAATGACCGATACCGAAAAATTACTCCAACTTAAAGAACTTCTATTGACCGAAGACCGTGATTTTGCGAATGATATTTTGCGAAAACTCGACCTTCTAGAAGAAACTGTTTATGTAAACGAGAATTTATCAGAGAAAGTCAACCCAATTATTGATAGAAAAATCGAAACTCTAATTGATGAAATGCCCGACAAATTGGGTCCAACAATTACTGCTACTTTAAAATCTGAAATAAAAAATTCACAAGATTCAATTGTCGATGCACTTTTTCCGATTATCGGCAAAATGATAAAAAAGTACATTCAGCAAGAAATGAAAACTTTGTCGGACAACATTAATGCACAGGTTCAAAGCACATTTTCTATCAAAAAAATCAAACGAAAAATCAAAGCTTTGTTTTTTGAAATATCCGAAATAGATATTGTAATGAGCGAACTATCGGCTCCTAAATTGCAACAAGTTTTTGTAATCGAAAAAGGTTCTGGTTTGGTAATTGCTAGTTATTCGAAAACCGACCCAAGCGACAATGAACATGCAAAGCAGACAATAGATCAAGACATGATTGCTGGAATGCTAACGGCAATAAAAAGTTTTGTCGAAGATGCTTTTAACGCAGGAAACCAAAGTCTTGAAAATATTGAATATGAACTTTACACGATTCAAATTCAGAATTTTTCGTCTTATTATATGGCTGTGGTTGTTTCTGGAGCAATTGACAATAATTTTAAAAGCAAATTTCAAGATTATATGTTAGATTTTGCCGATCAAAACTTGAAAAAAAGTTTAGATAATCATAAATTAATTTCAGAAAAATTAGAAACATTTTTTAAAAATGAGTAGTTCCAAAAAAGTAGTTTTAGTTGGTCATTTTGGCGTTGGAAAATCGTCGTTAATTCGTCGATTTGTACAAAACGAATTTTCTGATGATTATTTGGTAACTATTGGCGTACATATTCTAAAAAAAGTTATTATAATTAATAACGAACAAACAACAATAATTATTTGGGATATTGAAGGTAAAGAAGACATCCAGAAAGTACGTTCGTCATACTTAATGGGTTCGTCAGGATTTATTTATGTGATTGATCCAACAAGAATTCATACTTACCAAAACTTAAATGATGAATTGAAATTTATTAGCAAAAATTTTTCTAAAATTCCTGTAATAACTGTCGCAAATAAACTTGATTTAATTGATTTAGAAGAGTTTAAAAAAGAAATTCTAGTCAAGGAATTAAAAATAGATTTTTTTACATCTGCAAAAAACGGCGATAATGTCGAAGAAATATTTAGAACTTTAACTCAAGAAATGTCCAAATAATGATTCAAAAAGTTAGAGATAAATATTTAAAAGACAAAATTCAGACCATTATTCTCGAAAAAAAAGGTTTGGTTTTGGCATCGGATAATTTGTTGTTTACAGCACATCTAAATAAACCAATCCAAGATTTGCATCCTTTTTTCGAGACTTTGTTTCCCGAATTATTGAATAAAAATGATTATGAAGAAATTTTTTATTGCATTCATCTTGATTTTTCTGATGTAAAAGGTTCGTATGATATTTATTTTAATTCAGGATCCAAAACCGAAAATCCATATTTGATTTTTTATGATTTTACGGCCAGATATAGTTTTATCCAGACTGTAGCGCAAGAAAAAAACGAATCGGTTTTGAGTTTTCGCCAAGAAGAAATAAAAAACCATCAGTTAAAAATCGAGAAAGAATTCAAGAATAAATTTTTAGCCAATATTAGCCACGATTTGCGAACACCAATTGCTGCAATTCTTGGTTTTTTAGAAGTTTTGGAACATTCGCAACTCAATTATAATCAAAAAGATATTCTAAAAACAATTTCGTTAACAGGAAATCATTTGAATGGTTTGGTCGAAGATTTATTAGATATTTCGAAAATAGAATCAGGCGAATTCACATTAAAAAATAAAACTTTTGATTTTATAGATTTAATGCATCAAATAGAGAAAATTTATTTAATGAAAGCTGCTTCTAGAAATATCGATTTAATCTTGGAAATAGATTCTAAAATACCAAGATATTTAATTGGAGATAGAGTAAAAATTTTGCAATTATTTGTCAATACTTTAGACAATGCTATAAAATTTACCGAAAGCGGAGAAGTAAAACTTGTTGTTAATCAGAATTTTCGTCGAGCAGATAACTTGGGATTATCGATTCAGGTTGCAGATACTGGAATAGGTTTTTCGTCGAAAGATAAAAATCTAGCATTCGAAAGTTTTACAAAATTGCACAATAAAGAAATTCCAGGTTTGGGTTTAGGATTGTCAATAGTTCAAGAAATCGTAACATTAATGAATGGACAAATTAAATTGAAATCAATCCCGAAAAAAGGAACAACTATTGAAATTAATTTGCCCATGAAAATTGATTTAGAAATTTCTGCCAAAAATAAAAAAGCAGAACCAAAAGAATTTTTGGTAAGTGATTTTAAGAAAAAACAAAACATTTTGGTTGTTGACAATAACGAGACCAACCAATTATTGTTGATGAAATTGTTGGCAAACCACGGCAGTTTTTATGTAGATATTTCTGACAATGGCAAACATGCCATCGATATGATTGAAAATAATGATTATGATTTGGTGCTAATGGACATGGATATGCCCATAATGAATGGCATTGATGCAAGTATAAAAATAAAACAACACCACACCAAAAGCATTGCAAAATTGCCAATAATTGCACTGAGTGCCAACCCAACTGCAGCCGAAAAGAAAATTTGTAAAGAAATTGGAATCAAAGAATATTTGCCAAGACCGTTTACTCGCGAAGATTTGTTTTTGGCAATTTATAAGGTTTTGAAAGTGAAAAAATATTGATTTTTTAGAATGTTATTAAACCCTTAATTTTTTAAATTTATACAATATCAATATCAAAAAATATAAACCTACAACATTTAAAAATGAACATTCACATCATCGGTGGCGGAAATCTTGGAGTTGCAATCGCAATTGGAGTTTTAAAATACACGACTAATAATAAGGTAACAATTACTCGACGAAATATCGAGAGCATTGCATATCTCGAAAACGATGGTGCAATTGTTTCGTCTAGCAACATCAAAAACATCGAAAATGCAGATTTGGTAATCTTAACCATTAAACCGTATCAAGTCGATTTGGTTCTAGAAGAAATTTTGCCGTTTCTAAAAAACAAAACCGCAATTGCATCTGCAGTTTCTGGATTATCAATAAACGAGTTGCAACTAAAAACCTATTCAAGGCATTCGATAATTCACATTATGCCCAATATTGCAATTAGATTTGGTCAATCGGCAACATGCATATCTTTTGAAGAAAATGACAAAACCGAGGCCAAAAAAGTCATCGAATTATTCAATGATTTAGGAACAGTTTCTGTAATCGACGAAAAATTAATGGACGCCGCAACTGTTCTAGGTGCTTGCGGAACGGCGTATGCATTGCGATACATTCGAGCTTCGATGCAAGCCGGAATCGAAATTGGGTTCGATGCAACAACAGCACTATCAATTGCATCGCAAACTGCCAAAGGTGCTGCTACAATGGCGCTCGAAGAAAAAATTCATCCGGAACAATTAATAGACCGAGTTACAACGCCGCAAGGTTGCACAATTGTTGGCTTGAACGAAATGGAACACGAAGGTTTTAGTTCGTCGCTAATAAAAGGTATAAAAACTTCTTTGAAAAAGATAAAAGGATAATTTAATAAACTAAATATACCCAACAGATTTTGAAAAACTTGCTGGGTCCGAAACAAATTAAAATTGAAGCCAGAAATCAAAATACTGCACATCGACAGCAACAATCCAATAATGTTGGAACAATTGCATGAACTTGGTTTCACTAACCACGAAGATTTTTTGTCTTCAAAACAAGAAATAGAAGCCAAGATTCATGATTATCAGGGAATTGTTATAAGAAGCCGTTTCAAAATTGATAAAATTTTTTTGGAAAAAGCTGTAAATTTAGAATTTATCGCTAGAGTAGGTGCAGGACTTGAAAGCATTGATTGTGATTATGCGATTTCTAAAAACATAACATTAATTGCTGCTCCAGAAGGCAATGCTAATGCGGTTGGTGAACATGCTTTGGGAATGTTATTGTCGCTTTTCAATAAATTAAATATTGCCGATTCAGAAATAAAATCAGGAATTTGGAACCGTGAATCTAATCGTGGTCTCGAAATAGAAGGGAAAACCATTGGAATAATCGGTTATGGAAACATGGGAAAATCATTTGCCAAAAAACTAAAAGGTTTCGATTGCGATGTTATTTTTTATGATATTCTAGAAAATATTGCCAATAAAAATGCCAAACAAGTTACTCTTGATGAATTGCAACAAAAATCAGATGTTTTGAGTTTGCACATTCCTTGGACACCAAAAACTGACAAAATTATCAACCAAAACTTTATCAATCAATTTGAAAAGTCATTTTGGTTAATTAATACTTCACGTGGCAACAATGTCGTTACTTCGGATTTAGTAAATGCTTTAAAATCAGGGAAAATTCTTGGCGCTGGACTTGATGTTTTAGAATACGAAAAATTATCGTTCGAGTCTTTGTTTTCAGAAAAAGAAATTCCAGAAGCATTATCTTATTTACTTAAAGCAAAAAATGTTATTTTATCTCCACATATTGCTGGTTGGACATTCGAAAGTCACCAAAAATTAGCCCAAGTCATTGTTGATAAAATTAAATTGAAATATTTTTTGTAAAACTGTAACTTTAAGTATTGTTTATCGTCAAATATCAAAAATCTTTAAATAATAATTGTTTTTCAAAAAAAAATATTATTTTTAACAACTAATCAAAAAACAAAACAAAATGGAACTAACCAGAACCAACGAACCAACAGACAATTTTCAAGCACCAATTCCTTATTTTAAAGTCGATCCAGTAATGGTATTGGTTTTTGGATTATTAAGTTGTGGATTGTATTTAATTTATTGGAATATTAAAATTGCAGAAGTTTTAAATGCAGTTGCAGAGAAAGAAGTAATATCTCAACCAGTTGCAATTTTTGCAGGATGTTGTTTTCCGGTAAATATTTATTTTTTCTATTTGGCTGGAAAAGAGGGTTTACCACAAATTTATAACAGAATAGGGTTTCCTCAAAAAGATGAATCGACATTATTAATTGTTCTAGGTTTTTTCTTCCCTATTGCTGCAGCTATGATTGTTCAAGGCGATGTTAACAGACTTTATAACGACTAGCATCAAAACTCAAAGAAAAATTTACGGAATCGTAGGCGCTGTTTTGACGCTTATGGTTCCGTTTTTTTTAATACTTTTTAACCAAAATAAGAATTTAGAATCAGAACAGTCATTTTGTCCATTCAAAATGCTTACAGGTTTTCCATGTGCTGGTTGTGGCATTACAAAATCGTTGGTTTATTTTTATGAAGGAGATTTATACAAAAGTTTTTATTATCATATTCTTGGACCGTTTGTAGTTTTGTTTTGTGTCGTGACGATTATAGTTTTAACTGCTGAAATTATTACTAAAAAGGAATATTTTAATCAATATTTATATAATAAAAAACTGGCTTTAGGACTAGGATATTTTTTGGCAACTTATCATTTAATTAGAATTATTTATTTCATAAAAAACAATTCTTTAGATGAAATTGCTAAAGAATCTATTTGGAAATAAACTAAAAAAATCTCGAATTTCTTCGAGATTTTTTATTAATAATTTATTCTTGAAATTTTCCTATTTCACCAATTTCGTCGTTTCCAATGCCTTTTGGATTTGGTCCGTATTGGTTATTTTCGGGTTGACTATCAATACATAACAAATAGAAACTATAATATGGAATCAAAATAAACCAACCACTTTTTCCTGAATCGTGCATCCTTCTTATTTGTACAGCTATTGATGGTAAAATTGTTCCCAACACATATAATGACAAAATAATTATAAAAATCTCGCTACCCGTAGCTATCATTAATGCAACAAGTCCATAAATAATAATTATATGAAATAAAAAAAACATCCAAAACTCTTTTCTTCTTGAACGACCATTAAAATCGGTGTACCGTTTCAAAACTTCAAAATAATTATTCATAATATTTGGTTTTCATTAGTTGCAAATGTATAAAAATTAATTTAACAAAAACAAATGTTAATTTTTATTATCGATTAATAAAATTATTAATCCGTAATCCGAGTGAATTAAAAATCTTGAAAATAAATATAATCGATAATAATTATCCTAGGTATTTTTGGTTATAAAAAAAACGCCGCAAATTACTTTGAGGCGTTATCTGTATAAATTTTAGAAAATCTTATTTCAATTTTTTCTTGATAGCAACTTCGTGGTACGATTCTATAATATCACGTTCTTCGATATCGTTGTAACCTTTTATTTGAATACCACAATCATAGCCTTTGGCTACATCTTTGACATCATCTTTAAAACGTTTCAATGCTAATAATTCTCCTGTAAATACTACTACGCCATCACGGATAATACGCATTTTGGCATTTCTTACGATTTTTCCGTCCATAACCATTGATCCTGCAATTGAACCAACTTTCGAGATTTTGAAAATTTCGCGAATTTCTGCAGTACCTAGAATTTCTTCTTTCATTTCTGGTGCCAACATGCCTTCCATTGCATCTTTCAAGTCGTCGATTGCTGCATAGATTATTGAGTAATAACGAATGTCAATCTCTTCTTTATCTGCCAATTGTCTAGCATTTCCAGCAGGACGAACATTAAATCCGATAATAATCGCATCTGATGCAGAGGCTAACATTACGTCAGTTTCGGTGATTGCTCCAACTCCTTTGTGAATAATATTTACTTGAATTTCTGGTGTTGATAATTTCGAGAACGAATCTGACAATGCTTCAACCGAACCATCAACGTCACCTTTCAAGATAATGTTCAACTCTTTAAATTGACCCAAAGCAATACGTCGTCCAATTTCGTCCAAAGTAATGTGTCGTTGCACTCGAACCGATTGCTCACGCATTAATTGTGTGCGTTTTGCAGCAATTTGTTTGGCTTCTTTCTCGTCAGAGAAAACTGTAAATTTATCTCCAGCAGTTGCCGAACCGTCCAATCCTAAAACTGATACTGGTGTCGATGGACCTGCTTCTTTAACGATGTTTCCACGTTCGTCTTGCATTGCTTTAATCTTACCGTGGTGTTTACCAGCAAGCATATAATCGCCAACTTTCAAAGTTCCGTTTTGAACCAAGATTGTTGACATATAACCTTTTCCTTTATCAAGGAATGCTTCAACAACTGTTCCAGTTGCAACTCGGTTTGGGTTGGCTTTCAAGTCAAGTAATTCTGCTTCTAACAATACTTTTTCGAGTAATTCTTTAACACCAGTTCCTATTTTTGCAGAAATATCGTGAGATTGAATTTTTCCGCCCCAATCTTCAACTAGCAGGTTCATTCCAGCTAATTTTTCTTTTATTTTCTCGACATTAGCATTTGGCTTATCGATTTTGTTTATTGCAAATATAATTGGCACATTTGCGGCCTGAGCGTGAGAAATAGCTTCTTTAGTCTGAGGCATGATATCATCATCTGCAGCGATTACAATAATTGCAATATCTGTAACTTGAGCTCCACGAGCACGCATTGCGGTAAACGCTTCGTGACCAGGTGTATCTAAAAATGCTATTTTTTGACCGTTTTCGAGAGTTACTCCATAAGCTCCGATGTGTTGTGTAATTCCACCTGATTCTCCAGCAATTACGTTTTCTTGACGGATATAATCCAGCAAAGATGTTTTTCCGTGATCGACGTGCCCCATAACAGTTACGATTGGCGCTCTGAATAATAAATCTTCTTCGGCATCTGGAATAACATTTACAGCATCTTCTAACTCGGTTGAAATAAATTCAACTTCAAATCCAAATTCATCGGCAACAATTGTCAATGTTTCTGCGTCAAGACGTTGGTTCATGGTTACCATTATTCCAAGCATCATACAAGTTCCGATTACTTTTGTAATTGGCACATCCATCATTGTTGCTACTTCTCCAACGGTTACAAATTCTGTAACTTTAATGGTTTTGCTGCCTTCGTCGATTGCACGTTGTTCATCATCAGATTTCTGACGGTGTGTGTCTCTTTTGTCTCGACGGTATTTTGCTGCTTTAGATTTGCTACCTTTTCCTTGAAGTTTTTCTAAAGTTTCACGAATTTGATTTTTAACATCCTCTTCAGTTGGTTCTACTTTTGCAGTTATCGCTGGGCGATTGCCTCTAACAAATCCTGGTCTTGAAGCTCCGCCAGCGGCATTTGCTCCAGTATTTCTGTTTATGAAAACGCCACCTGTTGCATTTCCGGGCGTACGAGGTGCACCTGGCGCTCCGGGTTTGGTCGGAATTCTTTTTCGTTTGTTTTTATTTACATTTGCTGCAGCACCTGGCGTTCCTGGTTTGTTAGGAACAATTTTAGGTGGAGTTGTTTTTTTAGGTTTATTGAATTGCGATAAATCAATAGTTTGCCCAGTTAACGTTGCGCCTGTAAGTTTGGTGTATTGCGTGTTGTATTCGTCGGGAGCAACAACTTCTTCTACTTTGGCTTCTTTCTTTTTAACGACAACTATTGGCTCTAAAACAACTTCTTTTTTGACAAATGTTGGTTTAATTCCAGTTTTTGCAGCTGGAGTTTCTAATTTATCTTTTTTGATATTTGGAGTATCAAGTTTAATTCGGTTGTCAATTTTTTCTGGAGCTGCAACTTGAACAGGTTGTTTTACTTCAGCTGGTTTGACAGCTTCTTTAGGAGTTTCAACAGCTTTTGGTGCAGGCTTTGGATTCAAATCGATTGTTCCGACTTGAACTGGTCCAGTTACTACTGCTTTTGCCTTGATAACTTCTTGGCGTTGGCGTTCTTCGTCAGCAATGCGTTTGACATCGATTTCTTTTTCACGTTCCACACGCAAAGCTTCTTTTTCTTTCTTTTTTTCTTCGCCAACTTCAGCAGATGCTGCTTTATTGCCTTTGTCTCCTGCAAATTCTTTGCATAAAACCGTATAAGCGTCGTCAGAAATTTTAACATTCGGATTGGCGTCAATAGCGATTCCTTTCGACTTTAGTGCGTCAAATGCTGTACTAAACGAAATGTTCAATTCTGCTAAAACTTTGCTTATTCTAATAATCTTTTCTTCCGACATATAACCTTATTAATTTACTTTTATTTTTTTTATCAAATATTACATTTTGTGTAAAACCTGATTGATCCAATTTTTTTATTTGTAATAAAAAAACGCAATTTTATTTTTTTTACCATCAATAATTTAAGTTTCATTAAGACTTAATTTATTAATTAAAAAACCGAATGATTGTTTTTATAAATTATATATCAAAAATCATTCCTTTTTAGTATACTAAAATATTAGCTATCAAACTCTTCTTTCAAAATACGCATTACGTCTTCGATGGTTTCTTCTTCAAGATCGGTTCTTCTTGCTAAATCGGCAACGTCTTGTTTCAAGATACTTTTTGCGGTGTCTAAACCAATTTTTGCAAACTCTTCTATTACCCAAGCTTCAATTTCGTCTGAAAATTCTGTTAATTCAACATCATCATCGTCAGCAGTTGTACCTGGTGTATCGCCTTCACGGATAACATCAAGTTCGTAACCAGTTAATTGTCCTGCAAGCCGAATATTATGTCCACCACGACCGATTGCTTTAGAAACTTCTTCAAGTTTCAAGAAAACTTCTGCACGTTTAGTCTCTTCATTTATCTTTATAGATGAGACTTTTGCAGGACTCAAAGCACGGGTAATGTACAATTGAATGTTACTTGTGTAATTGATTACGTCGATATTTTCGTTTCCTAGCTCACGAACAATTCCGTGAATTCTTGAACCTTTCATACCGACACAAGCTCCAACTGGATCGATTCTATCGTCGTAAGAATCTACTGCTACTTTTGCTTTCTCGCCTGGAATTCTTACTACGTTTTTAACTAATATTAACCCGTCGAAAACTTCAGGAATTTCTTGTTCGAATAATTTTTCTAGGAACTTTTCTGAAGTTCGAGACATAATTATTGATGGTTTGTTTCCTTTTAACTCAACAGATTCTATAATTCCACGAACATTATCTCCTTTACGAAAAAAATCAGATGGAATTTGTTTTTCTTTTGGCAATACAATTTCGTTTCCGTCATCATCCATTAAAATAACAACTCTGGGGCGAACATGGTGCACTTCGGCTGTGTAAATATCGCCAATTAAATCTTTAAATTGCTTGTAAAGATTTGTATTATCGTGCTCGTGAATTTTAGAGATAAGGTTTTGACGTAATGCCAAAATTGCTCTTCGTCCTAAGTCTATTAATTTTACTTCTTCAGAAACTTCTTCTCCAATTTCGAAATCGGGTTCAATTTTTCTAGCTTCAGTTAAAGTTATTTCTAAGTGATCTAAATCTAAATCATCGTCAGCAACGATAACTCTTCTTTGCCAAATTTCCATATCTCCTTTATCTGGATTAATGATAATATCAAAATTATCATCTGATCCAAATTTTTTCTTCAATGCATTTCTAAATACATCTTCTAAAATCGCCATAAGCGTTACGCGATCAATAAGTTTATCGTCTTTAAACTCTGAGAACGAATCGATTAATGCTAAATTTTCCATGCCCTATTCTTAATTAAAATGTTACTGTAACAACTGCTTGTTTTATGTCTGCGTAAAGAATTTCTTGAACTTTGTTAACGGTTTCTTTTCCTTTACCTATTTTTTTTGGTTCTCTTGCTATCCACGAAAGTGTAATAAATTCGTCGTTTGCATGAGTTAATTTTGCTTCGATAGTTTCGTTTTCTAGTTCTACAATTAACGTTCTGCCAATATTATTAACATATTGTCGTGTTAATTTTAACGGTGAACCTACACCAAACGAGGCAACTTCTAACGAATAATCTTGTTCTTCACGATCCAAATTATTTTCGATCGCACGACTTATATCTATGCAATCTTGCAAAACTACACCACCGTCACCGTCAAGAGTTACAATGACTTTCATAGCATCGGTAACTGTTAAATCTACCAAGAAAAGATAATCTTTTTCTTGAAGCCCATCGTTTAGTAGTTTTAAAACCTGCTCTTTAAATGTCATAAATTTATAAAAAGAGGGAAGCATTGCTTCCCTCATTAATGTATTTTTTTGCAAACAACGGTGCAAATATAGTTATTTTATTTAAACTATAAAAATCATTAGGTAATTAAATATTTCTTACCTTTATAAAAAGTTTCAATTCACTGATTTTCAATCTAAAAAAACTAATTATGAAACGAATTCTTATTCCAACCGATTTTTCTGATTATGCCGAACATGCATTAAAAGTTGCTGCACAAATTGCACGAAAAAACAATGGCGAAATTATTCTGTTGCACATGTTAGAATTGCCTCATCAAGCAGGAGATTCTATTAGTTCGGGTCACAATATTCCGGAGTTAATGTTTTTCAAAAACAAGGCCATAGAAAAGCTTGAACAGATAATGGATGCTGATTATTTAGACGGAATTGAAGTTTCGGAAATTGTTCAATTCGAGAAAACATTCGAAGGAATTATGAATATAACTAAGAAAAATGATATTGATTTAATAGTTATGGGTTCGCACGGAGCTAGTGGTTTTCAGGAATTATTTATTGGTTCTAATACTGAAAAAGTAGTTCGTTTTTCTGATGTTCCAGTTCTTGTTGTTAAAAAAGAAATGAACAATTTTAATATTGAAAAATTTATTTTCGCATCTGATTTTTGTGATGAGATTAAAAAACCTTTCGAAAAAGTAATTGAATTTGCCAATAAATTCGAATCAGAATTGCATTTAGTGATTATAAATACGCCGAATAATTTTAGAACTTCGGCACAATTAGAAAAAGTTTTAAATGATTTTGTATCTAATTTTAAATTAGAAAATTATATAACTCAAGTTTACAACGATATTACCCGCGAAAAAGGAATTTTGAATTATGCCAATAAAGTCAACGCCGATTTAATCGGAATAAGCACTCATGGTCGAAAAGGAATTTCGCATTTTTTTAATGGAAGCATCAGCGAAGATGTTGTAAACCATGCTAAAATACCAGTTGTAACTTTTAAGATTTAGAAAATAAATTTTAACATTTAAGTTGTTTTAGAAAATTATATTGTTTACAAGATTAAAAAAATAAATAATCTCAATTGTTAAAAACAATAAAAACCCAATAATCATAAAAATTATTGGGTTTTATCTGTTGTCTAAATGCTTTGTATCTGTAAGTCCAAATCTCTAATCATTCAATTTTAAAACAGCCATAAATGCTTCTTGTGGAATTTCTACATTTCCTACTTGTCGCATTCTTTTCTTACCTTTTTTCTGTTTTTCGAGTAATTTTCTTTTTCTAGAAATATCGCCACCATAACATTTGGCGGTAACATCTTTTCGGAGCGCTTTTATGGTTTCACGAGCAATAATTTTGGCTCCAATTGCTGCTTGAATAGGAATATCAAATTGTTGTCTCGGGATTAATTCTTTTAGTTTTTCGCACATTTTTTTTCCAATGTGATAGGCGTTACTTTCGTGAATCAATGCCGATAGTGCATCGACATTTGTAGCGTTTAATAAAACATCAAGACGAACTAATTTTGAAGTTCTAAGTCCAATTGGCGAATAATCAAAACTGGCATAACCTTTAGAAACAGTTTTTAAACGGTCATAAAAATCGAAAACAATTTCGGCCAATGGCATGTCAAATGTTAATTCTACTCGTTCGGTTGTCAAATAAGTTTGATTGGTAATTACGCCACGTTTCTCGATACACAAACTCATTACGTTACCTACAAAATCAGCTTTGGTAATAATGGTTGCTTTTATATATGGTTCTTCGACTCTATCTAAACTTGATGGATCTGGCAAGTCGGTTGGATTATTAACAATCATTATCGTATCTGGATTCTTTTTTGTAAAAGCGTGATACGAAACATTGGGAACGGTCGTGATTACTGTCATGTCAAACTCACGTTCAAGTCTTTCTTGAATGATTTCCATGTGCAACATTCCTAAAAATCCACAACGAAAACCAAAACCTAAAGCGGCTGAACTTTCGGGAACAAACACTAACGAAGCATCGTTCAATTGCAATTTTTCCATCGAAGAACGCAAATCTTCGTAATCTTCTGTATCTACTGGGTAAATTCCTGCAAAAACCATCGGTTTTACATCTTCGAAACCAACAATCATATTCGTGGTCGGAATTTTTGCATCGGTAACGGTGTCGCCAACTTTTACTTCTTTGGCTTCTTTGATTCCAGAGATTAAATAACCAACATCGCCAGCCGAAATTACATTTTTCGGAACCTGATTCAATTTCAATGTACCTATTTCGTCGGCAAAGTATTCGTTGCCAGTTGCCATAAATTTTATTTTTTGACCTTTGCGGATTTCTCCGTTTTTGACTCTAAAAATAACTTCTATGCCTCGAAATGAGTTGTAATGTGAATCGAATATTAATGCCTGCAAAGGTTCATCGATATTGCCTTTTGGAGGTGGGATTTTCTCGATAATGGCTGCTAAAATATTTTCGACACCAAAACCAGTTTTTCCACTTGCGTGAATAATATCTTCGAGTTTACAACCCAAAAGATCAATAATATCGTCAGAAACCTCTTCAGGATTCGCACTTGGCAAATCGACTTTGTTCAAAACTGGAATAATTTCCAAATCATTCTCAAGAGCCAAATACAAATTCGAAATTGTTTGAGCCTGAATACTTTGTGCAGCATCAACAATCAAAAGTGCGCCTTCGCAAGCGGCAATTGATCTAGAAACTTCGTACGAAAAATCGACATGACCAGGCGTATCTATTAGGTTCAAGATGTATTCTTGCCCTTTATAAGTATATTCCATCTGAATGGCGTGACTTTTTATAGTAATGCCTCGTTCTCGTTCTAAGTCCATATTGTCAAGCAATTGAGCTTTTTCTTCGCGAGCGGTTACGGTTTGGGTTGCCCCTAAAAGTCTGTCTGCAAGCGTACTTTTTCCGTGGTCAATATGTGCAATTATGCAAAAATTTCTAATGTGTTTCATTCTTCGAATTGTAATAAGTTGCAAATATAGTCAATCTTTTTTTTGCAAACGATTGATTAACGATTGTTGATTCTTTTTTGTTAAAAAACAAAATAAATGATTACGTTATTTCGAATATTTAATAATACAAATTTATCTTCAAGTTACATTACCTAGTGCTAATGGACTTTCATAAACCGAAGAATTGTATTACTTACCCAAATTAAACACAACATTTCTAGAAAGATAAACATAAAATAACCATAAATAAAATATCAGGATATGATTTTAACAATAATATTGATTTTCTGCACATAAAACAATTAAATTTTTAGAGATGGCTTTGGTCCATTAAATTTTGGGTTTAAAACTTCGACAAATTTGAATTATTTTTGAATGACAGTCAGAAATAGCTCTAAATAAAAAATCTATTGCTTATTTTAGCACTTTATTAAAATTTATTATGTTAGAAAATCCTAAAAGATATACAATTACTGCAGCTTTGCCTTACACAAACGGGCCAATTCATATAGGTCATTTGGCTGGAGTTTACGTGCCTTCGGACATTTATTCGCGCTATTTGCGATTGCAAGGAAAAGATGTTGCGTTTATTTGCGGCAGCGACGAGCACGGTGTGGCAATCTCGATGAAAGCAAAAAAAGAAGGCATTTCGCCACAAGAAGTTATCGATAAATATGACGGAATTATTAGAAAATCGTTCTCGGATTTTGGAATTTCTTTTGATAATTATTCACGAACATCATCTAAAATTCACCACGAAACAGCATCGAAATTTTTTAGAAAATTATATGAAAATGGCGATTTTATAGAAGAAACAACCGAACAATTGTATGATGCCAAAGCCGACCAGTTTCTAGCAGATAGATTTGTGGTCGGAACTTGCCCAAAATGCGGCAACGAAGAAGCTTATGGCGACCAATGCGAAAAATGTGGTTCGACATTGAATGCTACCGATTTAATAAACCCAAAATCGACAATTACGGGAGAAATTCCTATACTGAAGTCAACAAAACATTGGTTTTTGCCTTTGGATAGATATTCTGATTTTTTGAAAGAATGGATTCTTGTTGGACATGAAAAAGATTGGAAAAACAATGTTCTTGGGCAAGTAAAATCTTGGATTGATGGCGGTTTAGAGCCAAGAGCCGTAACCCGAGATTTAGACTGGGGAATCGATGTTCCTGTCGAAGGTGCCGAAGGAAAAAAATTGTATGTTTGGTTCGATGCACCAATTGGATATATCTCATCCACCAAAGAGTGGGCGGCTCGTGAAGGCAAAAACTGGGAAGATTACTGGAAATTACCCGATACCAAACTAGTGCATTTTATAGGAAAAGATAATATTGTTTTTCATTGTGTGATTTTTCCAGCAATGCTAAAAGCCGAAGGAAGTTATATGTTGCCAGACAATGTGCCTGCTAACGAGTTTTTGAATTTGGAAGGCAACAAGCTTTCGACCTCTAAAAATTGGGCGGTTTGGTTGCACGAATACCTCGAAGATTTTCCGAATCAACAAGATGTTTTGCGTTATGTTTTGACGGCAAATGCTCCAGAGACCAAAGACAACGATTTTACTTGGAAAGATTTTCAGACGAGAAATAACAGCGAATTGGCCTCTATTTTCGGAAATTTCGTAAACCGTGTAATAGTTTTGACCAATAAATATTACGAAGGAATTGTGCCTTCGCCAAACGAATTTTCTGATGCCGATTTGCAAGTTTTAGCCGATTTAAAAACTTTTCCTGCTATAATTTCGAGTTCTATTGAGCGTTACCGTTTTCGAGAAGCACAAGGCGAATTGATGAATGTTGCCCGTTTAGGAAACAAATATTTGACAGAACAAGAACCTTGGATAACCACAAAAACCAATCCAGAACGTGTGCAAACTCAAATGTATGTTGCATTGCAAATTACTACTGCATTGGCAATTTTATGCGAACCGTTTTTGCCATTTACTGCCAATAAAATTAAAAAACTATTGCATTTTGATAATGATTTTGGTTGGAATGATATCAGTTCGATTTCAGAATTAATTAAACCAAATCATCAAATACAAACCGAAAAAGCCGATATTTTGTTTACTCAAATAGAAGACGTTCAAATTCAGAAACAAATAGAGAAACTAGAAGCTACAAAAACTGCCAACAAAGCAGAAAGTAGAGTTGTTGCTCCACAAAAAGATGCTATTCAATTTGAAGATTTTGCCAAAATGGACATCAGAATTGGTACAATTCTCGAGGCCGAAAAAATGCCAAAAGCCAACAAACTTTTAATCCTGAAAGTCGATACTGGAATTGACATTAGAACAATAGTTTCTGGAATTGCCGAAAGTTTTTCGCCAGAAGAAGTTATTGGAAAACGAGTAACAGTTTTAGTTAATTTGTCACCAAGAAATTTGAGAGGAGTAGAAAGCCAAGGAATGATTTTAATGACAAATTTGCCTGATGGAAAATTGGTATTTTTGAATCCAGATGTTGATGGTGTGGGGAATGGGGAAATGGTTTCGTGATAAAAAAACAATTTTAAAACAATCCAAAAAATTGGAAGTAAGATAAATTCTACAATTAAAAAATTTGTAATGAACCCAAAAATCATAGCATTCGACGCCGACGACACACTTTTCGTAAACGAGCCATACTTTCAAGAAGTCGAACAAAAATTTTGTGTCCTTATGCAAGATTATTTGTCGCATCAAGGATTATCGCAAGAATTATTCAAAACCGAAATCGAAAATTTAGCATTATATGGTTACGGAATTAAAGGTTATATTTTGTCGATGATAGAAGCTGCAATGAAAATTTCGAATAATACAATTTCGTTAGAAGTAATCGAAAAAATAATAGAACTTGGTAAAGAATTACTCGAAAAACCAATCGAATTATTAGATGGCGTCGAAGAAACCTTAAAATCTTTGCAAGGCAAATACAAATTGGTTGTTGCAACAAAAGGCGATTTGAAAGACCAACAAAGCAAGCTACATCGTTCTGGGTTAGGACATTATTTTCATCATATCGAAGTAATGTCAGACAAACAAGAAATAAATTATAATCATTTATTGAAACGTTTAGAAATAGAACCAAACCAGTTTCTAATGATTGGAAATTCACTAAAATCTGATGTTTTGCCAGTTTTGGAAATTGGCGGATTTGCTGTACATATTCCATTTCACACAACTTGGGAACACGAAAAAATTGACCACAAAGTCGAACACGATAACTTTTTTGAATTCAAAAATATTACAGAAGTTTTGAATCTTTTATCTAAATAATATGAAACAAAAACTGGACATAGAAAATTGGAATCGCAAAGAACATTTTGATTTTTTTAAACAATTAGAAGAGCCATTCTTTGGGTTGATAACCAAAATTGATTGTACAATTGCTTATCAAAAATCGAAAGAATTAGGAGTTTCGTTTTTTGAGTATTATTTGTACAAAACATTATTTGCAGTCAATGAAATAGAAAATTTTCGATACAGAATTATTGATGACCAAGTTTTTATTTTTGAAAAAATCAATGCATCGGCAACGATTATGAGAGAAGACAAAACTTTTGGTTTTTCGTTCATAGAATTTCATGAAAATTTAAAAGTTTTTTCTGAGAATACTATCAAAGAAGTCGAAAGAGTTCGAAACACAACTGGACTTTTTACAAGAGAATTTTCTGTAACAAATTTGATACATTTTTCGACAATTCCTTGGACGAATTTCTCATCGCTTTCTCACGCCCGAAGTTTTACTTTTCCGGATAGTTGTCCGAAAATTACTTTTGGAAAAATTAAAGTTTCTAAATCAGGAAAACGCAAAATGGCGATGTCAATTCACGTTCACCACGGTTTGGTTGATGGTTATCACGTAGGCGAATTTGTTACGTTATTTCAAAAATTGATGAACGAATAATGATTCCAATCGCTTTTCATCCAATTTATAAACATCCGTTGCCAGATGGTCATCGTTTCCCGATGTTAAAATACGATTTGCTTCCAAAACAATTATTACACGAAGGCACAGCCGAAAATTTAGATTTTTTTGAACCTGAAATTTGCGATTTGCAATATGTTTTAGCAGTTCACGAAAAAAATTATGTAGACGATTTATTGAATTTAACATTAGATTCAAAATTGGCTCGAAAAATTGGTTTCCCGCTTTCGAATGAGTTAATAGAACGTGAATTGCGAATTGCTCAAGGCACAATTTTGGGTTGCGAAAAGTCATTACAACACGGAATTTCTTTTAATATTGCAGGAGGAACGCACCATGCATTTAGTAATCGTGGTGAAGCTTTTTGTATGCTAAACGATCAAGCAATTGCTGCAAAATATTTGATAAATAACAATCTTGCCAAACGAATTTTAATCGTTGATCTTGATGTTCATCAAGGCAATGGAACTGCAGAAATTTTCTCTAATAACGAAGATGTTTTTACTTTCTCGATGCATGGAAAAGCCAACTATCCATTCAAAAAAGAAATCTCAGATCTTGATATTGAACTTGAAAATTTCACTAATGATGATGTTTTTTTATCGATTCTTAATGAAAACTTACCAACATTAATTGAAAAACAAAAACCCGATTTTATATTTTATTTAGCTGGAGTTGATATTCTTGAAACCGATAAACTTGGCAAACTGTCTTGTACAATTGATGGTTGCAAAAAACGAGACGAAATTGTTTTATCGATATGCAAAAAACTCGAAATTCCAGTTCAAGTAAGCATGGGCGGTGGTTATTCGTCAGAAATAAAAACAATTATCGAAGCCCACGCAAATACTTATCGAGTTGCTCGAAATATTTATTAGTTTTTGTTGCCATTTTAATCAAAATGTTACAAATTAAATCATATTTGTAT
Organism: Bacteroidota bacterium; assembly: GCA_031408435.1. Lineage (GTDB taxonomy): Bacteria > Bacteroidota > Bacteroidia > Flavobacteriales > Flavobacteriaceae > Flavobacterium. The sequence goes on along the minus strand of JANNWM010000062.1, from coordinate 165,759 downwards.
TTTAAATATATTTTTATATATTTGTAAATCAATTAATTAAATCATTATGAAAATCAAAAAATATCAAATTGCATTTGTATTATTTTTATTTTTTATTGCTTCGCAAAACATTTTTTCACAAGAAGAATCAAGATTTGAAATAACTTTGAATCTAGAATATTCTGGAGTTAAATCTAAAATAAAAGTTTCAAATCTAAATTATAGTTTGAGTAATTATGTTTATGGCACCGCCGAAGCAACTGCCGAAACCAAACCTGAACCAACTTATTTATCTTTGACAATCTCTGAGTTTATAAATAAAGATTTATTAAAATTCTTTGAAGTTCATAAACGTAAAGCAAATGGTTTTATTGAAATTAAAGATAATTTTGGTAAAAATCCAAATCGAAAAATCGAATTTAAAAATGCATCATTAATTGTTTCTGAAAATATTTCTACATATAATTCTGGAAATTCTTCGAGCATTACTATTTACAGTGATTCGATAATTATCGATGGTGCAAATATTTTTAGCAAATAATTTATATTTTTTTGGTTTATTAATTTTAAAATTAATTTAGTACCAGTTTTCAGTCTGAATTTAAACTGAAAACCGATACCAAAACAAATATTAATTTTTACTCATCAACAAAACTTCGTTGACCAAAACTTCTGTAATATTTCGTTTTATTCCATCTTTATCGTCATAAGTTCGATGCGTTAACTTGCCTACTATTCCTATTTGATTTCCTTTTGTAACATATTTTTCTATAATTTCGGCAGAATTTCCCCAAGCTACTATTCGGTGCCATTCGGTTTGATCTACTTTTTCTCCTTTTTCATTTTTGTAACTTTCGCTTGTGGCGATACTAAAACTTGCTACTTTTTTTCCACCTTCAAGATTTCTTATTTCAGGATCTTGACCTACGTTACCTACTAATTGTACTGTGTTTCTCATTGTTGACATGGCGTTTAAATTTTAAAGTTATTATTATTTTTTTGTTTTATGATAGCAACTATTGCTTCATTTCGACAGTGCAAAGATGTGGCGACTCACAAACTTTATTCGGTTAACAACCATTTAATTTCGGTTGTAATTGTTTGTAACCGTTTGTAATCGGTAAAATTTGTTTATATTTGACTGATTTTAAAAGATTTGAAATGAAAAAATTTTGGAAAATGCCTCAAGGTTTAGAATTGATTTTTGAACAAGAATTATCAGAAAGTAAAAAATTATTTTATAAAAATGATTATCTAAATTCTTGGAAAAAGTTAGAAAGAACACATATAATTGGACAACCTTGGACAAAAGAACATACTTATTCGCATTATAAAATGTTGGTTTTTGCATTCAAAATAAAAAATACTAAAGAAATTATTGGTCAATTACCAAGACTTTTTATTGGTGGAATAAAATCGTTTGTAGGAAAAATTCCAGCAGGAAATACTGGAGGATCTGATGTGCATCCATTAAAAAAAATGCCAATTCCTAAAGATATTTTACAAATTATGAAACCTTATTATTCAAACTAATTAAAATGAATTATGGAAAACCTCAAATTTCCAATTGGAGAATTTCAAAAACCATTTTCGATTTCAGATGATAATTTAAAAGCTTGGATTTCGATAATCGAAAACTTTCCAAACCGTTTAAATACATTATCAGAAAATCTTTCAATTGAACAATTAAATTGGGTTTATCGCCCAAACGGATGGACAATCAAGCAAGTTGTGCACCATTGCGCAGATAGTCACATGAACAGTTTAATAAGATTTAAATTGGCATTGACCGAAGATTTACCAATAATAAAACCTTATGAAGAGGCTATTTGGGCGAACTTATCTGACTCAACTTCTGATGATATTTCTGCTTCTTTAAAAATACTAGAAGGTGTTCATGCTCGATGGACTTTGCTTTTAAAAAGTTTTACAAATGTTGAATTTTCAAGACAATTTTTGCATCCAGCGACTGGAAAAATTTTTAATCTTGACGAAGCTTTAGGACTTTATGCTTGGCATTGCAACCATCATTTTGCACATATTGAACAAGGTTTACTTCACAAAAATAAATTTTAAAAAATGAAAAACTGTCTAGAATGTAACGAAAAAATAGTCGGTCGCGAAGACAAAAAGTTTTGCAGCGATGGTTGTCGAAACGCATACAATAATAAAATAAATAAAGATTCGACAAATTTTATGCGCAATGTGAACAACAAATTAAGAAAAAATTACCGAATTTTGTCAGAATTAAATGTCGATGGAAAATCGAAAACAACTAGATCTAAATTAATGAGCAAAGGTTTTGATTTTGAGTTTTTTACATCGATTTACAACACAAAAACTGGCAATACGTATTATTTTTTATACGATCAAGGTTATCGAATTCTCGAAGACGATTATTATATGTTGGTTAAAAAAGAGATTTAATTTTCAGAATTTCTATTTGTAGAAAAAATTATAATTTAAAATTAGCCATTGTTGCAAAAAAACAAAAATATTAAATGAAGAAAAACTATCCTGCTTTATTATCAATTTTATTGATTGTCGGAATTTTGTTTTGGGTTTTCTATTCGATGATGCCTCAAACAATATCGAGTTCAGAAAAATTGACTGATTTTTCAACCAAACGAGCAATAAAAATCGTAAAAACAATTGCTGCAAAACCCCATTTTATTGGGTCACAAAATCACAATTCGGTTGCTAACTATTTGTATAACGAATTAAAAAACCTTGGATTAGAAACTAGTTTCGAAGAAGGTTTTACTTTGACCGAATGGGGAAATCTGACCAAATCGAAAAATATTATTGCCAAAATAAAAGGATCAGATTCTAGTAAAGCTTTACTTTTGTTATCGCATTATGATTCCGCTCCACACAGTTTTTCGCATGGCGCTGCTGATGATGCGAGTGGAATTGCAACTATTCTAGAATCGGTTCGTGCTTTTTTAGAAAGTAATTCGAAACACAAAAACGACATCATAATTCTTTTTACTGATGCCGAAGAATTAGGCTTGAACGGTGCGGCTTTATTTGTAACCAAAAACAAATTGTGCAAAGAAGTTGGGTTGGCTATTAATTTTGAAGCTCGAGGAACATCTGGACCAAGTTTTATGTTAATGGAGGTTAACCAAGGAAATGCAAAAATGGTCGAAGGTTTTGCTAATGCAAATCCACAATTTCCTGCTTCTAATTCATTGATGTACAGCATTTATAAAATGTTGCCAAACGATACTGATTTAACAGTTTTTAGAGAACATGGAAAAATTCAAGGTTTTAATTTTGCATTTATTGATGATCATTTCAATTATCATTCGCAACAAGATGATTTTGCTCATTTAAACCAAAATTCATTAGCGCATCAAGGCACTTATTTAATGCCATTGTTAAAATATTTTTCGAATTCAGATTTAAAAAACCTAAATTCAAGCGAAGATTTTGTATATTTTAGCTCACCATTCGGATTTTTTAGTTATTCGTTTTCTTGGGTTTTGCCAATTTGTATTTTGGCTTTAGCAATATTTGTGTTTTTGATTTTTCTTGGAATTGGCAAACGAGTTATCAATTTTATAGATACTGCAAAAGGATTTTTAGCATTAATTGTCACATTAGCTTTAGCTGGTTTCATCACTTATTTTGGTTGGAATTTACTGCTCAAAATTTATCCGCAGTACAATGATTTGTTAAATGGTTTTACCTATAACGGTCACGATTATATTGCGTTTTTTATGTTATTGACTTTATCAATTTGCTTTTTGGTTTACAACAGATTTGTAGATTATAAAAACGTAAATAGTTATTTTGTTGCGCCAATATTTTTATGGATATTATTAAATTTTGGTATTGCTTTTAGTCTCGAAGGAGCAGGATTTTTAATTATTCCGTTATTGTCAAGTTTATTGCTTTTAGGCATTTTTATTTTCACTCAAAAAAATTATTGGTTGGTTAATTTAATTTTTGCCATTCCTACTTTGGTCATTATTGTTCCGTTTTTGCAATTGTTTCCCATTGGTTTAGGATTAAAAATTATGTTCGGAAGTTCGATTCTATTGGTCTTGATTTTCGGATTATTAATGCCAATATTTGGTTCGTTTTCCAGAAAATCAACTTGGAGTTTGTTGTTTTTTTTAATAGCGATTTTGTTTTTTGTAAAAGCGCATTTAAATTCTGGATATGAACTTGGAAAAGCAAAACCAAACAGTCTTTTGTATGTTTATGATGCTGATACAAATAAAGCAATTTGGACAACTTATGACAAGAACCTTGATGAATTTACTAAAAAATATTTAGGCGAAAATCCAAAAACTGCAACAGAGTTTAGAGAATTTCCTTTGTTTAGCAAGTACAACTCTGGTTTTTCATATTCTAATAAAGCTGAAATAATGCCAGTAACAAGTCCAAATATTGAATATTTAAAAGACAGTGTTGTTGGCAATTCTAGGTTTTTGAAAATTAGAATTTCGCCAACTCGAAATGTCAATAGATACGATGTTTTTGCCAACGAGAAAATGATTTTCTTTAATTTTAAAGCCAACGGAGTTCAAAACATCGAGCAAAAAGGCAAACAATTAAACAGAAATGGCAAAAAAATTCTGAGTTATTATGTTGTTGATAACATTCCATTAGAAATAGAATTTAATATAAATAGTAAAACACTTTTAGATATGGATTTAATGGAATCATCATTTGATTTAATGACAAATCCTGAATTCAAAATCGAGAAGCGAAAACCATGGATGATGCCAATGCAATTTGTTTTGAACGATGCAATTGTCATAAAACAACATATTAAAGAAAGTAAACAAAATGATTCGGAATTATCTGATGAATTTAAAAAACAAAAATTAGGCGAAAAATTGTTAGTCAAAAAAGATTCTATTGTAAAGTAAAATTAAAAAAGTATTGCGCCGTTAGGTGCTACATATCGGTAATATGAAAAAAATATCAATATTAGGTTGTGGTTGGTTGGGATTGCCGTTGGCAAAAAGTTTAATTCAAAAAGGGTTTTCGATAAAAGGTTCGACAACATCTGAAGAAAAATTAGAAGTATTAGAAAAAGCAGGAATCGAGCCTTTTTTAATTTCAATAAAATCGAATAAAGTAGTAGGCGAAGTAGTCAAGTTTCTTGAAGATTCAGATATTTTGATTATTGATATTCCACCAGATTTAAGACACGGAAATACCGAAAGCTTTATAGAAAAAATGCAACAAAGTATTCCTTTTTTGGAGCAATCGTCTATCAAGAAATTAATTTTTGTAAGCTCGACTTCGGTCTATAGTGGTTATAACTTAGCTGCCGATATTGCTAGTCAAGATGAATACAAAGTTACAGAAGAAACAATTGCTGTTCCTGAAAATGAGTCGGGAATTCAACTTTTGGCATCAGAAAAAATATTAATGTCCAATAAAAATTTTGCAACAACAATTATTCGCTTTGGCGGATTAATCGGCGAAGATCGAAATCCAACTAAATTTTTGGCTGGTCGAAAAAATATCGAAAATCCAAATTCACCTATCAATTTTATTCATCAAAAAGATTGCATTGGAATTATCGAAAAAATTATTGAAACCAATTCTTGGAATCAAATTTATAACGGTGTTGCGCCATTTCATCCTTCAAGAAAAAATTATTACACACAAAAAGCAATCGAAATGGGTTTAGAAATCCCTGAATTTGATGAATCAAAACCATCGTTCGGGAAAATTGTTTCTAGCGAAAAGATAGAGAAAGTTTTGCGATATGAATTTTTAGGATTGTTATAACCATAAACTTCAAAAAAAAATCCCAAATTTTTAAGGTTTGGGATTTTTATTTTTTAACAATATTCGTTAAAAGCGTCTTTCAAATTGTCGGCAATCAATTCAGCTGGGCGACCTTCGATGTGATGGCGCTCTAGCATGTGAACCAATTCGCCGTTTTTGAACAATGCAATACTTGGCGATGATGGTGGAAACGGAAACATAAATCCACGTGCTGCGGTTACGGCATCAGTATCTACGCCTGCGAAAACAGTTACTAAATTGTTTGGTTTTTTAGCGTTGTCCAAACTCATTTTTGCTCCCGGACGAGCGTTTCGGGCAGCACAACCACAAACCGAATTAACGATTACTAGTGTTGTACCATCAAGTTTCATTGCGTTTTCTACCGATTCGGTAGTATGTAATTCTTGAAAACCAGCGTCAGATAATTCTGCTCGCATTGGTTTTACCATTTCTTCTGGATACATTTTGAATAGTGATTTAAGATTAACGACTTTTGATTTCAGTTTATTTTGAATATCAAAAACCTTTTGCAAAGATAATGAGTTTTGTAATTCTAAAAATAAATTGAGTATAAATTTTTGTTATAGTTTGATAAATTCTTATCTAAAAATTACTCGAATTAAAGCTTTTAAAAACGGAATTGTCGGACATTTCAACATAACTTTCAAATCTTCGAGAAAATTTGTTTCCTCGTTCAAGAATTTAAAAACTAATTCGGCATTTCCTTTTAGTAGCAATGATGAAAAAACTTGCGAACCTAATTCGTTTTGTATGTCAAGAACTTCTAGAAAAATTAAATCATAAAACCAAAATTTTGTTTTTTTATGAAATTTTGAAAAGTCAGTATCGGTTTTAAGAAAAGTAATTAATTGATCCGTTTTTTTATTTGTATTATAAAAAGTAAAACCAGTACTTGCTTTTGTCCAACCACCAGCTGTACCAATGTTTAGAATGTTTTTGCTGTTATTTTTCCAAAAAGGGTAACTTGTCATTGGAATGCTACCTCGTTCTTTGTCGACAATTTCGAAGTTTTTTATACCAAGTTTTTGAGCATAATTTTTAATTTCGGATTCATATTCTGCAAGTTTTAAATGTTTATGTGAAAACAATGTAGGTTCCAGCAAAGCCTCGGTTTTGGAAGTTGGTAAAACATACATAAACTTGGTATTTCCGTTTTGTGATAGCGAAAAATCCATAAAAGTTGCTATTTCAAAATCAAAAACTTCTTGTTCGGACTTAATAAACCAACCAATAAAATGTTGTTGCAAAACTGCATATTTGGTTTGATTTTCGGTTTGTTCCTTATTATATATCGAATTAAAAAGTTTGTCGCAATTGTAATTTTTGCTGTTGCAAATGACTGAAACTTGGCTTGAATCGTCATTAAATTCAACAATTTTGTCATTCACAAAAGTAATGTTTTCTTGTTTTGCGATTAAATCGAATATTAAATTATAGAAATCTAAACCACGAATCATGTTGTATTCGTAGGGATTTAAATCAATATTTCGACTAGAATCTCGATTTGCAAAAAATGCTGTTTTCCATTTTTTAGAAACAATATTTTCCCAATAATGGTTTGGCTTTTCCCAGAAACACCAAGTTCGGTCGTTGGTTTTTTTTAAATCAGCATCGATTAATAAAATGGTTTTGTCTTTAAATTTATCGGATAAAATCATTTTGTAAACCATCATTAAAGACGATAATCCTGATCCTGCGAAAATATAATTGTAATGTTTCAAGTTTTTGAAATTTTTATCAAAAATAGAGAATTAAATAATAAATGTTTACTTTTACAAAAAATTAATTATTGAAAATTTTATTTTCAGTTATGGAATCAAGTGTAACCCTTGAACTGTCGTGCAACTGTGTTTTTCTATTAAGGAATAAGTCAGATACATAAAATTAATTTTGTTTAAGCATCACGAAAATGACTTAAATAAATGAATTGTTATTTCTACAAAACAGCAATTTATTCTATTTACATGTTTTCGTTTTGAAATTTATTAACATTAAAAAACTAAAATTATGACTTTAGAATATGATAATGCATGGGCAAAATACCGTTCGGGTTTAAAAATATTGCAAACCCCACTTGTTTGTTGGGATTTTTTCAAAACTTATCATTCTGATGCCTATTTGATGACAAAAATTCAAGAAAACTGGAATGAAAAAATTAATTTTTCGAACATTACAGATAATCAAAAGAGAGAGATAATTGTTACCGATAAAAATTTTAAAATTATTTTTGCAACAGACACAATTGTAAATATGAATGGTTATAATTCCAACGAAATTATAGGCAAATCGCCAGGTTTTTTTCAGGGAATTGAAACCTCTAAAAAAACCAAAAAAGTAATCCAAAAAGCATTAATAAATCTGGAACCTTTTAAAGAAGTTATTCTTAATTATAAAAAAAACGGCGAAACTTATTGGTGCGAAATTGATGCTTATCCGAAATTTGACAAACTAGGCAATTTTGTAAACTATATTGCATTCGAAAAATTAGCCTCATAAAAATGAATTTAGAAGAAAAAATAAAAGCATCTGAAACTAGAATTTTTAAAGCTGTTTTTCCGAACACAACCAATCATTACGACACCTTATTTGGCGGAACCGCAATGTTATTGATGGATGAAGTTGCGTTTATTACAGCAACTCGATTCACAAGAAAACGTTGTGTAACCGTTTCGTCTGACAGAATCGACTTCAAAAAACCAATTCCTGCAGGAACAATTATCGAATTAGTGGGTAAAGTTTCGAAAATTGGTAATACAAGTCTTGACGTAAAAGTTGATATTTATATAGAACAAATGTATAATGAAGGTAGCGAAAAAGCCATTTCGGGTAATTTTACTTTTGTTGCATTAGATGAAAATAAAAAACCAGTCCGAATTTTTAATAGTGAAATATGAATAAAAAATCCAGCGTAAAAACTGGAATTTTTTATTTTAATTCATCATAAACTGATAACCGATTTCTCTAAAAGTTACATATTTTAACTTTTTAGATTGATAATTGAGTAATTCTCTCAATTCGAATAAGTCTTTTAGATCTAACAAAATCATTAAATTTGATTGAATAGACGGAATCGGAATGTGTTTGCTGTACACCGAATATTCATATTCTTTTTCCCAATAATTTTCGTCGATATTTTGAATGTATTTTGCAAAACATTCCAGCTCATTCAAAGTCAAATTAAAATTGATGTTTTTGAACAACAATTGATAGGTTTCTGAATGGTGACAATAAAGCAAAATTCCGTCTGAAGTTCGTTTTAAAAAATTAATTTTACACATAAACGATTATTTTACAACATAGGTTTCTATTATTTTATTGACTTCGTCTCGAGTTGCTTCTGGCTTCAAGTCGAATAATTTCATAAATAATGGTTGCTTGTCGTCTGGAATTTGCATTGTTAAATCTTTGTTTCTGTCAAAAACAGTTTCCCATTTGTCTCGGACTTTTTTCCACAACAATGCATTTTTCTTCCAATAATTTTGCCCTATTATACATTTTGAATCATCAACTTTGTTGTACAAATCAATTCCTTTTTCTTGTGCTAATAAAATATCTTTTTGGTTATCGGCACGAACAATTTTATCATTGTCTTGGTTATGAATCCAACCATCTTTGGTAATTTCGTGAGTATTTGTTCTTTTCAAAACATTGTAATCACTGCGAATTGTATGTTCACGTCGAGGCAATGGCGCATCGGTTGTATTGGTCCAAAAATGGCGACCATCTGCGTGCAACCAAGTGGCCGAACCTTCGTATCTTGGGCTATCATCTACTTGATAAACCCTTTGTGTCCATTGTCCAGCAACCTCTTTTTTTGATTTTGTTTCAAATTTCCAGGTTTTATCTTTATCAAATTGATAGAAATTAGTGTTTTCAAATTCCCAGTCTTGTCGCCAATGTTTCACGATTGCGTCATCGGTTTTGCCAACAATAAGAATGTGTTGCAATACTATTTTGTTTGTTTGGTCTTCAACCAATTCTACCCATTCTAAACCATAATCGATTTTGTTTTTTGATGGCTTGTACAAACTGTCTTTGGAATAACTAAACGTTTCTGCAAAATTAAATTTTACTTCATAGCAGCCACACATTGACTTTATTGCTTTTTGGTCTTCGAACTTTTTATTGGTTTGCGCATTTGATAGTTGCACAAATAATGAAATGACTAAAATTAAAATTGATTTTTTCATGATATATATGTTTTAAAATTTCTTTTGCAAATATATTATATTTATTTAGAATAATTAAAAATAAGATAATATATTTGCAAAAATTATTTAGAATGAATCTTAACAGTAAATTATTTCTGCTCTTTTTTTTAGTTGTAATGCAATTGCATTCACAGCAAAAAGATACTATCGCTTCACGAAATTTACAAGAAGTAATTGTTACGGGTCAATTTACGCCACAATCAATTAAAAAATCTATTTTTAATGTACGATTGATTACGGCTAAAGACATTCAAAATTTAGCAGCTAATAATTTATCCGAAGTCTTGAGTCAATATTTAAATATTACAGTACGACCTAGCGGAACAAATGGACGTTCTACGGTTTCGTTATTTGGATTAGACGCACAATATTTTAAGATTTTAGTTGATGGTGTACCATTAGTCAACGAGGCAGGTTTTGGAAACAATACCGATTTATCTCAAATTAATTTAAATGATATCGAGCAAATAGAAATTGTTGAAGGTTCGATGGGCGTTACCCACGGTGCCAATGCTGTAAGTGGCGTTTTAAATATTGTGTCCAAAAAATCATCTCAGGGCAAATGGAATATATCTGCTATTGCACAAGAAGAAACAGTAAAAAATGAGTATTCGTTTTTTGAACGTGGCAGACATATTCAATCTATTAAAGTTTCACATTCAATAGCAGAAAATTGGTTTGTGAGTTTAGGCACAAATAGAAATGATTTTCAAGGTTTTTTAGATAATAAAAAAGGAAGTGACTACAAAGAAAACGACCAATTTCGTGGTTTCAGATGGCTTCCAAAAGAACAAATAAACACAACTGGTTTACTCTCATATCATAAAAAAAATTTAAGTTTTTTCTACAAGTTTGAGTATTTAAATGAAAATATCGATTTCTATAACAGCACTGTACAATCGGGTTATAACACTCAATTAGGTTCTTATCGTTATGCCAATGATAAAAGGTATTTGATAAACAGATTTTTTCATAATTTGAATGCAACAGGCAAAATTTTATCAAAATTGGATTATAACTTATCTTTTTCTCACCAAAAACAGGCTAGAAATGTAGAGGATTTTAGATATTATTTAAAGTCAAAATCAGAAGCCAATAATGTTGTGGAAAAAGACCAGTCAATGGAGGTTTTATATTCTACTGGAACAATTAGCAATTTCTTTTCTAACAAAAAAGTCGATTTACAATTGGGCTATGAAATAGTTGATAACGTAGGATTTTCAATGGTTCAAGAAGCAAATAATATCATAGTTCCTATTCAAAAAACACTTAAAAACTTCGATTTCTATATTTCATCAGAAATTAATACCAATGAAAAATTTTCTATTCGTCCAGGAATTCGAGTTTCTGCTCAATCTATATTTAAAGACCAATTTGCCTCGTCATTAGCATTAAAATATTTATTTGATAAAGGAATTGAAATTCGCGGTTCGTATGGAAACTCATTCCGAACGCCGTCTTTTGATGAATTATATTCGAAACAAATTTTTGACGGTCACTTTTTCGCTGGAAACGAAAATCTTATTCCAGAAACAAGTTCATCTTATGAAATTAGTTTAAAAAAATCATCTTATTTACCATCTAAATTACAGATTTCAAATATTTTTTCAGGAAGTTTTTTAGATGTAATCGACAGAATTGACATGGCATTGGTTCGATTTAATGTCGATACTGTAAATCCAGAATATGAATATATCAACATCAGCAAATATCGAATGCTGAATTTTTCAACAATGAATAAATTTAAAAAAGACAATTGGACATTTAATATTGGTGCATCTGTAATTGGAATTTCTCAAAAAATAGAAAATCAAGTTTTTAAATCCAATGAAAAATATTTGTACTCATTTAATTTGAATAGTAATGTTTCTTATACTTTTCCGAAATGGAAAACCACATTTTCAACTTACTATAAATTAAACGGAAAATCGCAACAATTTGTCGGAGGCACAACTGAATATGTTATTTCAACTATTAACTCAAGTAATTGGCTGGATGCTTCTATCAGAAAAACTTTTTTCAAAGACAAACTAGAAACAACCATTGGTGCAAGAAACCTTTTGAATGTGACAAGTGTCAATCAATCAAAAACAAATGAAGGAGCAGGACACGCCATATCTTCGCAAATTATGTTAGCATATGGTCGCTCTTATTTTCTAAAAATCACGTATAACCTTAATTTTTAATATTTATATATCATGAAATCAACAATTTTATCTTTAAGTTTGGCTTTGCTAACGCTAGCATCTTGTTCAAATGATGACGAAACAACAACTGTTGTCGTAGAAGAAACACCTGTTTCTGCTGGAGCTATTAAACAACCCAACGTAGGTGGAGCAAATCAGCCCAATCAAGTCTTTTTAGATTTAAGTACAGAAACTTCAACTCCAATAAACCGAGCTTCTTGGGATTTCGGGTTTTCTTCTGGAAATGAGTTTAGAGTTACAATTAATGGAGCCGTAAAAATGGCAGTAAAACAACTAACAACTACTGACATGTCTATTACTCAAGTTGAAGATTTAGATGTTGCCGTTGGTGCAGGTTCAAATGCTTCGAGTAATGGATATTGCGATAATCCAACAGGTGTTTTATCTGGTTCAGGTTCAGGAATTGGAACAGCAATTGCAGAAGTTTCGGCAACAGATGCTGACAATAAAGTGTATTTAGTAAACCTTGGTTTTGCTATTTCAACAACAGTTCCAAATGTTGGTTCTGTTAGTACAGATGGTGCTTCGAGAGGTTGGAAAAAAGTTAGATTTTTAAGAAACGGATCTGGTTACAAAATTCAATATGCCGATTTAACATCAACGACTTTTACAGAAAAAACTATAACTAAAGATGCCAATTTTAATTTATCATTTTTCAGTATAACATCTGGAACTACTGTTACTGTTGAACCTGAAAAAACAAAATGGGATCTTTGCTTTACCACTTTTACAAACTATGTGAATTTTGGCAGCGAAGTAACCTATGGATATGCCGATTTTGTTGCATCTAATAGGAAAGGTGGCACCAAAGTGTACCAAGTTTTAACAACAGCATTTACTTTTGATGCTTTTGTAAAAGCAAACATTGTGGAGACCAACTTCACAGTTTCTGAAAATGACCAAAGAATTATTGGTTCTAGCTGGAGAAATGGTGGTGGACCATCGACTTTACCAAGCGTAAAAACAGATCGTTTTTATGTTGTTAAAGATATTACTGGAAACTTTTACAAAGTAAAATTTTTATCTATGACAAACGATGCAGGAGTTAGAGGAAATCCAACTGTTCAATATTCAATTCTAAACTAATTTTATAAAATATGAAAACTATCAAAATTCTAATCATTGTTTTAAATCTTTTTGTTGGAGGATTACTAATTTACGGGAGCATAAGTAAATTTGGAGAAACACCAAAAGCAGATAAATTAATTGAGCAAGTAAAAAAAGGAGAAGAAATTGCACCTAATATTGAAGTTTTGAAAATTAAAAACTATATTTTCGGAATGAAACAATCTGGATATTTTTGGACATTTTTAGGAATTGTCGAGTTACTGGCTGGTATTTTACTAATGAGTCAGTTTTTTGCTCGAATTGGTGCAATAATTGCATTTCCAATTACATTAAATATTTTTTTGTTTCACGTTTTTTTAGAATCGCATGAAGTTGGCGAACTAATCCAAATGTCGGCTTTATTAATAATCAATATTGTGTTGATTGCTGCAACATACAAAACTTGGAAACCGCTTTTAATAGACACTACCTTTTTTAAATTTAAAAAGCATGTGAATGTTTCTGAATAATTTCTAAAGTTTTTGTTTGTTTAGTTTGAAAAACCTTTGATTTATGGATCAAAGGTTTTTCTTTAAATTATATATTTTTATGGTTCATATATTTTATTTCGAAAATTTAATTTGCTTGGAAATTTACAAAGAAATTACCGATCATGATTTAGGAAATTATTTAGAGGTTATTGAAAAAAGAATAGATGAGAATAAAAAGTTTGGTATACTTTTCAATTTAATGAGTAACAAAACAATAAAAAATGAAGAAGTAACTAAAATAGAAGCCATTTGGATAAATAGGAATAAAAAAAAATTAGAAATAAATTGTACTGGAATTGCAATGGTTTCAAATTTTGACAAACCCATAATTGACAATATTAATCAAAACTATTTAAATTATAATTATCAATTTTTCAAAAAAACTGATGAAGCATTAAAGTGGTTTAAAGAGATAAACAGATAATTTCTAATCTAATTTTTCTAAAATCTTAATCAAATCTTTAGCATTCAAAAAACCACTATACTGAAAAACAATTTCGTTTTTATGATTCAAAATACACAAAACAGGATAACTAATTTGATCATTGATTGTAACTAATTCAATTGCTAATTCGTGAATTCCAGAATCGCTTCCGTTGGGTTTGTAATTAAAAGAAGTGTCATTAAAAACTATTTTTCGTTTTTCTTCAGCATTTAAATCTACAAAATAAAATTTAGAGTTTAGTAATTTTATAATTGCTGTGTTTTTGAAAGTTTTAGATTTCATCACTTGACAATATTTGCACCAATCTGCGTGAATAAAAACAATAACATTGCGTTTTTCTGTTTTTTGTAAACTAGCAATTTGCTCAAATTCAACCAAATTCAACTGGGCAAAACCTTGCGGAATTGTCCAAATTAAAAAAACTAAACAAATTAAATTCTTCATTACTATTACTTCAAGTTATATCGTATTCCAAAAAAACCTCTAATTCCCTGATTTTGTGCGTAAACATAAGTAGTGTCAAAAGTCAAACCATACGGATTTTGTGGTGTTGCCAAAACTTGTCCGTTTGCATCATATTGCACATTAGCGTCAAAAGGATCATTAGCACCAGCTATTAAAAACGGATTGTTTTGTTTGGGCAAAAAATTCAATAAGTTTTTTACGCCTGCATAAATTTCAAAATTCTTAAAACCAGAATAGGTAAATTGCACATTCTGTATGCTGTGCATTGGCGAATTTGGCGAACGTGGATCTAAATCATTTAACAATGGCAATTTCATCGAACCATAAATGTTTCCAGTATAATCAATAGTCAAATTTACGGGTTTTATTTTATAAGATATGTTCCAAGTTCCGGTAAAACGTTCTGTGAGAACCGGAATCACACTAATTCCATTTTCAACATTTCTATTATCCAAAAAAGAAACGCCAGTAATAATTTTTAATCCGTTCGGAAAATTGACATCAATATTGCTTGTAATTCCTTGACTTATTGCATAACCGTTGATGTTATCATATATAATTTTGTCTGGATCGGTCAAATAATCATTAATAATTTTATTGCTAAATCGAGTATGAAAAAACGAGGTTTCAATTCCGATAAATGTTCCGTTTTCGAAATTAAATTTCTTAATATAATTCAAATTTACATTAATAGATTGTTCGGGTTTCAAATTGTTTTTTATCACCACTTCGCGAGAACCAGTCAATGCGGCGTGGTCTTCGGTAAACAAATTCACAACTCTAAAACCAGTTCCAGCATTTAGACGGATAATATTATTGTCGTTTAATTTTAATTTATAAGCTATTCGTGGTGTAAAAATATTGCCGTGAAATGAATTATAATCATATCTCAAACCCAACAAAAGTTTATTTTTGTCGTTAAAAGCAATTTCATCTTGAATAAAAATTCCTGGTAAGAATGTTTTTTCTGATTTGTTTTCTCCAATAAAATTTGATGTGGCTGGCGTGTTATCGTCATAATAATTGTATCGCAAGGCTGTTCCTAAAAGCATATCGTGTTTAGCGATTTTCTTGTCCCAAGTCAATTGCCCAAAAGCAATTTTTTGATTGGCAATATAACTCGTAGTTCCGTATCGGCTGTCTTGAAAATGAGCATTTGCAGAAAACGAAAACATAATTTTTTCTGAAGTTGGCAACTGATAATTTCCTAAAAGTTCTGCTCGATTGGTATAAATACTTTCGCCATAAATTTCGTTGCCTCCACGATATTTTTTCTTCCAACGCATATCGCCACCAAAACGATCTTCATACACAACACGACCAGCAATTGTAAACAATCTGTTTTCATTGCGTTCGAAAGTCCATTTCTGGAACAGCGAAATTCTATCAGATAACGTCACATCTGTAAAATTATCTTTATCGTTATCAATCCGATTTTCGTATTTGAAATAATTTAAACCTACTAATGCAATAGCTTTTTTGCCAACATTAAATTTTGCACCAACATCAATATTATTTTCAAGATAAGACGATGATAGAAAATCGGCCGAGAATTTAGGAGCATTTGTTGCATTTTTGGTAATAATATTGATTAAACCACCAACTGCTTCGCTGCCATAAAGCGATGATGCTGGTCCTTTTACAATTTCTATCCTTTCTACTAATGAGTTTGGAATTCCAGACAAACCGTAAACGGTCGATAAACTACTCACAATTGGCATTCCGTCAATCAAGACCAAAGTATATGGGCCTTCGAGTCCGTTTATATGTATGTCTCCCGTATTGCAAACACCACAATTAAGTTGCGGACGAACACCATTTACATTTTGTAATGCTTCATAAATACTTGGTGTAGGATTTTGTTTAAAAAATTTAGGCGAATAAACTTCAACAGGAACTGGACTTTCAAGCCGTCGAACAGGTTTTAGAGTTCCAGAAACTACCACTTCGTTTAAGTTGTTTTGCGTTTCTTTTAGATCGAAATTCATAATTAAATTATCGTTTTCTTTCAAAATTATCGGTTTTCTAATAGTTTCCAAACCCATTGAAGAAACTTGAATTTTGTAGTTTCCAATTGCCAGATTTTCAAATTTATAATTGCCTAAACTATCTGTTTGGGTTTTTATTTTAGTTCCTATTAAAATAATATCTGTTTGTTTCAAGGCATTTTTTTCTGAAGTAACTAGACCAGAAACAGATTGTTTTTTTTGAGAAAACGACAAGCTATAAATAAATAAAAGAAGTAATAAATATATATTTTTCATATTCATAAAATAATTTTAGGCAAAACTAAATTTTATTTTAATTAATTCAAATAATATTTTTATTTATTTTTAAATATTTTTCCTATATTTGAAAAAATATTTTTAAAATGACCATTTCCGAAGAAAATTATATCAAAGTTATTTATCATTTATCATTAGTATCGCCGACTGGCGTAAATACTAATGCTATTGCTGGAATGTTAAGTACAAAAGCATCGTCGGTTACGGAAATGTTGAAGAAGTTATCTGATAAAGATTTATTGATTTATCAGAAATACCAAGGTGTAAATTTGACTGAAAGTGGTTTGCTTATTGCAAAAATGATTGTTAGAAAACACCGTTTGTGGGAAGTTTTCTTGGTCGAAAAACTACATTTTTCTTGGGACGAAGTCCACGAAATTGCCGAAGAATTAGAACATATAAAATCTGAAAAACTTATTAATAAACTAGACGAATTTCTTGATTTTCCAGCATTTGATCCTCACGGCGACCCAATTCCAGATGAAAACGGAGCAATTAAAAAAGTTGAAAAACTTTTATTATCCGAAGCAAAATTAAATATTGAATACCAATGCGTTGGCGTAAAAGACACTTCGGTTTCGTTTTTGCAATATCTTGATAAACAAAAAATTTCGTTAGGCTCAAAAATGAAGATTCTTTCAAAAGAAGATTTTGATGCTTCGCAAACCATTCAACTTGGCGAAAAAACATTAGTAATTTCAAACAAAATCGCAGAAAACATATTTATAAAAATTCAAGCAAAATAAAATGTCAAAACAAACCAATTCACTCGAAGAAGTACACGAAAGTGTGGCTACTCAAAATAAAACATCTTTTTTCAAGAAAATTTTTGCTTTTTTTGGACCAGCCTATTTGGTTAGCGTTGGTTATATGGATCCTGGAAATTGGGCAACCGATTTGGCTGGTGGCAGCCAGTTTGGCTATTCGTTATTATGGGTTTTATTAATGAGTAACTTGATGGCTTTGCTTTTGCAGAGTTTAAGTGCACGACTAGGAATAGTTACAAAACGCGATTTAGCACAAGCATCTAGAGAAACTTATCCAAAATTTATAAATTATATTTTGTATTTTTTGGCTGAAATTGCCATTGCAGCCTGCGACTTGGCCGAAGTTTTAGGAATGGCAATTGGTATCAATTTATTGTTTGGGATTCCGCTTTTGCAAGGCGTAATGATTACGGTTTTAGACACTTTTTTATTGCTTTTTTTGATAAATAAAGGCATCAAAAAAATGGAGGCTTTTATTATTGCATTAGTAATGATTATTGGTGTTTCGTTTATATTCGAAATGATATTTGCACAACCCGAAGTTAGCGGAATTTTGCGGGGATTAATTCCTTCAATGCCAAGCGAAACAGCACTTTATATTGCCATCGGGATTATTGGAGCAACAGTAATGCCACACAATTTATACTTGCATTCTTCATTAGTTCAAACCCGAAAATTCGACCGAAGCCCAACAGGAATCAAGCAAGCGTTGAAATATAATTTTATCGACTCGACCATTGCACTCAATTTGGCATTTTTTGTAAATGCGGCTATTTTGATATTAGCTGCAGCAACATTTTATAAAAATGGTATGTTCGAAATTGCAGAAATTCAAGATGCTTATAAAATGCTAGAACCCATGTTGGGAACCAATTGGGCTCCTACTTTGTTTGCTATTGCGCTAATTGCTGCGGGTCAAAGCTCGACAATTACTGGTACTTTGGCGGGTCAAATTATTATGGAAGGTTATCTAAATTTGCGAATTCAACCTTGGGTGCGTCGTATTATTACTAGATTAATTGCGATTGTGCCTGCGGTAATTGTAATTTCGGTTTTTGGCGAAAGCGTGACTGGAAAAATGTTGATTTTGAGTCAGGTTATTTTGAGTTTACAATTGGGGTTTGCCATAATTCCGTTAATACATTTTGTATCTGATAAATCGAAAATGGGAGAATTTGTAATTTCTAAAAAAACACAAATTGCTTCTTGGATTGTTGCTTTGATTATTGTTTCGTTAAATGCAAAGTTGGTTTTTAACGAAATTCAGGGTTGGTTAGAAACATCAGAAAACCCACTAATTCTTTGGTTGACAGTTGTTCCATTGGCTTTTGGTTTTTTGATTTTGTTGCTTTATATAGTTGTAAATCCGTTTATAACAAAATCAAAACTAGATATAGTTAATCATTCTCCACATAATTTGGTTCTGAAATTTTCGCCTATTGCAGCTTACAATAAAAAAAATATTGCCATTTCGGTAGATTTCTCTTCTGCTGATGAGGTTGCCATAAATAATGCTTTTGAATTGGGAGGAATCGATGCCAATTATACATTAATACATGTTGTAGAAACTGTTGGAGCATTGATGTTTGGCGATAATATTGACGATCACGAAACTACAATTGACGAGAAATTATTGCAAGAATATCAAGAAATGTTAACCGAAAATGGTTTTAAAGTAAATGTTAAACTTGGTTTTGGCAAACCAAATAAAGTGATTCCTAAAATTATAAATTCAGGAAATTTTGATGTTTTAGTAATGGGAACTCACGGACATACAGGCTTTAAAGATTTGCTTTTTGGAACGACAGTAGATAAACTGCGTCACGAAATTACAATTCCTTTGTTTATTGTGAAGAATTAAAAAATAGATAATGTAAATTTGAAAATTATAAATACAAAAATAATGAAAAATACAATTATAGCTTTAATCCTACTTTTTAACATTTCTGTTTTTTCTCAAAAAGAAGAAAAACCTTTAAAATTTATTAAATTCACTCAAAAAGTAATTAAAAAAAGAGGAACGCAACTGGTTTTTAAAAAATTGGTTAACGATTCTCGATGTCCAGAAAATGTAAATTGTATTTGGGCTGGCGAATGCGAAATTCAAATTGCAATTTACAAAAACAGAAAATTAATTTCGACCGAAAACGTGTTGCTTTCACCCAAATTGCAAGCCGAAAATATAGCTTGGTTTTCTGAATATTATCCAAAAATAAAAATTAAAGAAATTGGCGTTTTACCTTATCCGAAAAATGAAGTAGTTGTTAATCCTAAAGATTATTTTGTAAAAGTTTACTTTTAGTAAAATATTTTATTTATCCGTAACACATCTAAAACCAATATGTTCCATCGAAGAATCTGGTGTTTCTTTCATTCTTCTTGCGTTACGATAACCCGAACAATAACCATCGTTACAAAGAAACGAACCGCCACGAATAGTATGTTTTTGTGCATATAAATCGTCTGGGTCATAGCTTTTTTCTGGACCTTTTGGGTTTTTTATTTTGTTTGAAATGGTCGAATAATAATTAAAATCGTACCAATCGTTGCACCATTCCCAAACATTTCCAGCCATGTCATACAAGCCGTATCCATTGGCTTGAAACGATTTTACTGGAGACGATTTCAAGAATTTATCTCTCAATAAATTGGTTTTAGGAAAATCGCCTTGCCAACTATTGGCTTTTGGTTTTCCTGCATTAACGGATTCGTTTCCCCAAGAATAAATCTTGTTTTTTAGTTTTCCACGTGCTGCAAATTCCCATTCGGCTTCTGTTGGCAATCTTTTTTTTGCCCATTTGGAATATGCGAGTGCATCGAACCAAGAAACTTGAACAACTGGATAATTTTCTTTACCAATAATATCAGAATTTTTTCCAGATGGATTCTTCCAGCTAACACCTTTTTCCATTGTCCACCAATCTTGGTTTTTGTTTGTAACCATATTAAAAACTAACGATGCTGGTTCTAGATTTTCATCTGATGGTTTTGGCGTATTTGGTGGCAATTGTTTTTTCAAAGTTTCCCAATCAATATTTTTTTCGGCTGTTGTGATGTAATTTGTGGCTTTTACAAATTCAGAAAATTGTGCATTTGTAACTTCGGTAACATCTATCCAAAAACCCGATAATATTACTTTGTGTTTTGGATATTCACCTTTATCGGCTTGGTTGTTATCGGCACCCATTTCGAAAGTATTTCCTTTTATAAAAACCATATTTTGATGAAGATTTTTATTTTGGCATTCTCCGAAATTAAAAAAGAATAACGTTAATATTGATATATAATTTTTCACAAAAAATTACTCTTTAATAACTTTAAAAACCTTATTTTGATGTACAATTTTTACAAAATAGATTCCTTTTGACAAATAAGAAAAATCTTTTGAATCAATATTTTTTCCTTCAAATATTTTTATTCCGTTGATAGAATACAATTCAAATTCATCATCGGATGTAATTTTATTCAAACTAATTTTTGATTTAAACGGGTTTTCGATTACATAAATTTCATCGAAATTATTAAAAAAGGAATCAGTTCCTAATGTTGTACAAGTAATTCCAGTTCCGACCAAAGCTGCCATTTCAGAACATAAATAATTATAATTTGAAACATCGGTTGGTGACATTGTTCCAGTCAATAAATTATTAGTTTCGGTTGGATTAATTGTTAAATTAAATAATTTCTCGGTTCCGTTTGCGAATTTTATTAGTTTATAATCCAAATTTCGAATTGCTTTTCCGTCGGTTGGTAATGGTGTTGTTCTAAAAACTTCGGTAAATTCCCATTGGCGTGTCGTTGTTGCAGTGTTCAAAATTATTGGCAATAAACTCTTACTATCGACGGTTGTTGTCGAAATTTGCGATTGCCAAGCTATATCGCCAAACAATTCGAGAATTGTTGAAAATAAATCGGCGGTGTTGACTAATGCATCGCTAAATCGGTTTGGATTAACAACATCTGGACCAGAAATGATGAACGGAACAGTAACGCCACCTTGATAAACGCTACCTTTTGCTGGCGAAGATTGAGCCACCAAACTATCATCGCCATTGTCACCAATAAAAATAATATCTGTAGTATTCCATTTTCCTGACGTTTGTAAATAATCGAAAAAACGACCAATTTCTGTATCCATCGCTTCGGTCATGGCTTTAAAATAGGCTTTTGGATTGGCCGTAACATCAGCATTGGTTCCTGATAAAACATTATTAGTCAACAAATTAGTTGGTGGCAAATGATATGGTGTGTGTGGTGCATTGAATGCCAATTGCAAATAAAATGGTTTTGTTGGATTGCTAATTGCTTGATTTGAAATATATGAAATTGCATTATTTACATTTTCGGTTGTAGCATAATTGGTGCATGTAGAACTTACTCCGTTGGTAACTTTTGCCCATTTATTAAAGCCGTAAATTGTTTGACCTGGGGCTCCAACTGCTCCAGCCAAACATCCTTCATAATGATCAAAACCTAAAGTATTTGGATAATTGTTTCCAGATGCACCATTGGTTGTAACGTGCCATTTGCCTATGCAAGCTTTGGCAATTCCGTTTGGCGAAAAAAGATTTAAAATTTTTGGAATAGTATTTTCTGTAAGACTTAATTTCGGATTGGTTCCATCAACAACATCGCCGACTCCAGTCCTGAAACTGTATCGTCCAGTCAAAATACCTGCTCGAGTTGGTGAACACAATGGGTTCGACCAAGCATTGTTAAAAACAATGCCTCTTGGCAACAGCCTTTTTACATTGGTCAAGTTTACAGTAATTGGTGCGTGGTCAGCATAAATATCGCAATAATCTTTTCCTAAATCGTCTGCAATTATTAAAACTACGTTTCGTTGTTGAGCGAAATTTTGAAGTATTCCGAAAAATAAAATTGCAATTGCGTAAAGTTTTTTCATATGTATTTGACAGTTTATAATCAAAAAAGATTAATTCTTTATTAATTTAATCTTAGAACTTATTTCTCCATTAATCTCAAGAAAATAAAACCCTTTTGATAATCCCGAAAAATCTTGTTTATCGATATCTTTTCCCAAAAAAATTTGTTGTCCAAGTTCGTTGTGCAATCTAAAATTTTCGTTGCCAACGGCATTTCCAATATTGATTTTTGATGAAAACGGATTCGGAAAAACCTTGATTTTTGATTTTGAATCAAATGAATTTAATGCCAAATTAGTAGGAGTTCCTTTAACGCAAATTACATAATTGGTTGCCGTTTTTAAAGCATAAGTTGTAATTCCAAATTGGGTGTTCCAATACCAAGATTCTGATATCTGGTTTGGCAAACTAGTCGAACTCCAATAATTTTTAGTCCCAATTGTTTCAAAAAAAGTAGTGTTTACTGATGGATTGCTCTTGGTTTCATCGTTCAAAGATTGTAATTCTTTAATGTTTGGCAAACGCCAATCAGTTGCATTTGCTAGAGATAAATTTTCGGAATAAGCAATGGCATTTTCCCAAGTTAAAAGATTTGTATTTGGAACTTTTTGCCAAATTAATTGCGTGAGATTATCGGTTATAGTTCCGTTGCCATTATCCGTAAAATGATTGGAAACTATTGTTGGCGTTGCAACATCGCGAACACATCGCGGGTGATATTTGAAAGTTCCGCCTGCGCTAATGGTCTCAGAAATCGGTTTATTGCCAATGCCACCGCCAGAATTGGTTACCCAAACTTTGGTTGTTGAATTGAGTTCGAAAGTGTTGGTCCACCAATATCCCGCACCTGTATTAGTGAAATAAGTCGTGTTCAATGCTGGCATATTGTTTTGATGATTTAAGATCGAAAAACTCTCGCTTGGTGTTGGCAATCGCCAATCCGAAAATCCGCCAAGAACTAAATTATTAGCATAAATTATAGCGTTTGGTTGCGTCATTTCGCCACCATCTACTTGTTGCCACATTAGGTTTGTAACATCATCGGTTATGGTTCCGTTGGCGTTGTTGGTAAACATTTGCGGGTTGATGTTGTAGTCATTGTCTTCGCCAAAAGTGGTTGTGTAACTAGTTGTTTGCCCAGTATCTGGAAGCAATCTCATGGTTTTTGTTACGCTTTGTGCGAATGAGAATGTAGTTGCAATAATAAGTAGGTATTTTTTCATTTGAATTGTTTTTGTAGCTTAGACGATTTTTATTTATAATTCTGGTGCAAGAATTTGATTTCTTTTTCTAAAATTATCTGGTGTATCATCTGTTATTTTTTTAAATAAATGATAAAAATTACTATGACTGTCAAAACCAAGTTCAAAAGCAATTTCGTTTATAGGAATTAAAGTGTCGGACAATAAAACTTTAGATTTTTCGATTTTTCTAGTAAGTATATATTGATAAGGTGTTGTTCCTAAATATTTAGAAAAAAGTCTTGTAAAATGATCTTTTTTCCAAGATGTTAAAAGTGACAGTTCCTCGATATCAAGTTTTTTTTCAATGTTTGTATTAATATAATTTATAACTTCTTTGATTTTAAACGGAATATGATTTTTATCAGTACTTTCGGTGCGCTGAACATCAATTTTTTTGTGAAAATAATTATTAAAAACTACTGAAATCGTTACCAACAAATCTTCCTCTTTAAAAGGTTTTACAATATAACCGTTTGGTCTTGTCATATTTACTTTTTCTAGAGTGCTTTTATCAGAATATGAAGTAATGTAAATATAAGGAATTGTATCTTTTTTTAACAAATAATGTCCAAGTGCTGTGCCGTCTTTATTTTTATTTAAATTTACATCAATTAGGACTAGATCGGGCGGTGTTTGTTCAATGTGTTTTATAGCATCATCAACCGATGTAATATCTATGACTACATCATAATCATTTTTTTCTAAAACTTTTTTCATGTGTAATGCTATAAGCAATTCGTCTTCTACAATAATTATTTTTTTTTTCATAATTTTATACTATTACACTTTTAAATCGAATGGTATAACTTGTTCCAGTGCTATTATCCATTTCTATGACTCCTTTTATTTGAGAGACAAGTAATCTGACTAACTCTAAACCCAAGCTATTTTTTTTTAATTGACAAGAACTAATTCCTGAACCGTTATCGCAAATTGTTAATTGGAATTCTTTATCAATTTGAACCAACTGAATTAAAATTTGACCGTTGTCTTGGTTACTGAAAGCATGTTTGTAAGCATTAGTAACTAATTCGTTTATAATCAAGCCAATCGGAATTGCCGTTTGTATGTTTAAACAAACCTTTTTTACTATAACATCTAGTTTTATATTATTGGAACTTTTTTGTGAAACAATTATAGAATGTTTTAAATTATCTAAATATTCTTCAAAACAAATTCTGTCTAAAGTTTCATTTAAATAAAGATTTTCGTGAATGAGAATCATCGAGTTTATTCGTGATTCACTAACAGATACAAAATCAGCAATTGTTGATTCTTTTTCGTCAAGTGATTGAATTTTTAGCAAACTAATTACTGTTTGCATATTATTTTTTACTCGATGGTGAATTTCTTTAAGTAATATTTCTTTCTCTTGTAGTGATTTTTGAGTGAGTAATTTTTCGTTTTCAATTAACTTATTTTTCTTTTTAATGGTTTTATTAGTTTTTACATAAAAAAACACAAATGATAATGCAATTAAAAGCAAAATTCCGATAAACGTGATTAGGTCTTTTTGTTTTTTTAATTCTATTGCTTTTATAAATTGTGCACTTTCAAGTTTTTTTATTTTATTATTTTTATCATTAATTTCAAAGTTAGTTTGAAGGTAACTCAATTTTTCTTGATTTATTCGAAGATTATTTTTATTTTCAAATTCTGCTGCTTTGTTTCGGTATTTAAAAGCTTCTTGATAATTCTCTAACGTTTGTTCAACCATGTATTTTGTTGTGTATAAACTCAATTCTAACTCAAAATGCAATTTAGAATCAAAAAGGTTTATTGCTTTATCGATATTTTCTCTTGCTAGTAATTTATTGTTTAATGCTAAATAAATATTACTCTGGTAGGTTAACATTAAAACTTTAAAATACGTACTATCTGACAATGAAGCTTCTTTTAAAAGCGTTTCAATAGTTTGCATTGCGATTTCATATTTTTTTAAATAAAAATAACATTTTGACAAATAAAATATGTTCCAATTTTTTTCATCTCTTGTTAGTTTCGTATCTAGTTTTTTTCGATTTAAAATTATTAACAAAGCTTCATTGTATTTTTTTTGTTCAATCAGAATCTTTGTTTTCTGGATATAAATGTAGTTTTCATTAGTAGTAATATAGGCATTTAAAATTGCCAAATTATTGTATTTAGTGGCTTCTTCAAAATCGTTAAAAGCGATATTGACATCAGCAATATTCATGTAAATTTTGTTTTTTATTTCATCATTGCATGGATGTTTAATGGCAAGGTTAGAGTATATCAAGCACTCTTTTAGCATGTTCCATTCTAAACAAGTTACACTCAACCCATAATACAAAATTCCGACTGAATTAAATTTTCTCTTCTTTTTTGCTAAATTAATATTATTCAATAAAAATGTTTTAGCCCACTCTACTTTTCCAATATTCTGGATATAATTTGCTAATAATGCACTTGAAATAAAGTAATTGTCCCAATCTTTAATTTCATGAAATGTTTTTAGTGCTTTTTTTGCATAAAAAATAGATTTACTTAAATCTTGTGTTTTTCGATAAGTTTTTGCTAAATAATAATAATACAGACCATATCCTTTTTTATATTTCAAAGCAACAGATAACTTCAAGAGTTTGTTGTTATAGTAATTAACTTCAGTAAAATCTTCATTTAGATAATTCTTGCAAATAGTTTCATAAGACAAAACTTTTAGTGTATCTTCTTTTTGAGATGAAAGTGCATTAACAAGATTTTTTAGAATCTTGCTATTCTCAGATTGCGGAAAACAAAAAATAGCACTTCCGAAATAACATACAAGCAAACAAATAATTCTCATGAAAAATGTATTTAATAAAATTATTTTATATAAAAATGTAACTGAAGTGGTTTAAACTTTTAGCATTTAAGCGAAAATTTAGGATTTTGGAACCAATTGAAGTCTTTTTTAAGATGCATAGTTGGACTACGGAGCGCAAAAAAGACTAAAAGTGGATACAAAAGACAAATTTTTTAGCAAATTGGAAAAGTTTAAACCACTTCACTATTAAGTTATAACGAAAAATGCTTATTATCTAGTTAGTTTTGAGTTTTTGTTAAAAATCATTAGAGATTCAAATGTAATCATTTTTGAAAAAATAATTTAAAATTATAATCAAAAAACCACCTCAAATAATCGAGGCGGTTTCCAAACAAAAAAACACTGATTAAAAATTATTAAATTTATTTATAGCTTTATTTTTCAAAATTATAAATATTATGAAATGGATTACAGAATTAACAAAATAAATGTTTTATCATTATCATTAAATCACTAAAAATACAATTAAAATATCAAATCTAAATTGCAATTTTATAAAGTACTTTAATAAGCCCAATATTTTTTACTAAAGGAATAATGTCTGATTTGTCGCATCTAATATCCGAAACAATGTACACATATTTTAATTTTTTTAATGATTTTAAATTTTCTAAATCTATGCTTTGTTTTAAGTCTTCTAAATCACTAATTCTAATGTTAACAATCTCTATATTTTCTTTATCAAATTTTTGATTTGAAATAAAATTTAAGTTTTTTACAGATGTAAATATACTTACAGGCTTTTGACCGTAAGTTTTTGTCCCGTCTATTTCTATGTAAACCGATGATTGTATGTCGTTTATTAAATTTTCGACCCTTAATGGTTTCTGAGAATTATTAGTTGCTTTTGTTGTTTTTAAAAATTCGGCTAATGAAATAATTGATTTTTCTTTTTTCTGCTCTTGAGAACAGATAAAAAATGTCATAAAGTGAATTAATATTATTAGAAAATTTTGGATGTTGTTATTACTAATCCTTTTTGGTTTCGAATCTTTCCAATTACTACCAACAAATGTTTGTTTGAATTTTGGTGTTTGCATGGTTTTTATTTTTATGTCATTTAATCTTTTAATTTATTTAAATTCTTATTGCAAAATATAGAGATTGATTTTTATAATTAATCTATGTATTTTAATAAGAAATACTTATTAATATTACAAAATTAGTGAATCGATTATTCTTCATTTAATCAAAAACGACCTAAATTCCTGAAAAACGATATTTTTTTTAAAATTTTTTGACCCAGCCATTTTTTACATATCAGGGTTAAACTATTTACACCTATTCAATGAGTACAGTACTCAGAGTTTAGAATACAAAAAAACCGTTCAAGATTTTGAACGGTTTAAAAACTTAATACCATTAACCCAGATTTTTTAGAATTTGTGTTTATGTTATTTTTAATCTTGATAATTATTGCCACAAAATAGAAATTAATATAAACTTCTAACCATGCCATTGTCAATCGATAAATTTATCTGCCACCAGAAACAATGAGTTTTCCGTTTTGTATTTTATCTTCAGAAACAATTTTATACAAGAATATTCCGTCTTTTAAATTGTAATTACTAATTGGTATTGGTGTATTAAATTTAGTAAAAACAGTATCGATTAACTTACCATCAATACTAAACAAATTAAATTTTATCTCGCTATTGTCATTTCCTTTCACGGTTACAAATCCGTTGCTTGATATTGGGTTGGGGTAAACTTCTGTTTTTTCAAATTTTACCTCCTCGGTAGATAGTGCTGCACCATTTAGTTTAATATTGTCAACATACAATGCTTGTCCGTATTGGTTAATATTTCTAAATTTTATAAAAACCGATGGATTGCCACTATACGAAGATAAATCAATAGTTTCTGTTCGCCATTGTGTTGCAGTTGGTACAAATAAGAATGATGATGACGGTACTGTTGCTAATTGTAATCCTGCTTTATTATAAACAGTAGAATAGGTAATGCCACAATTTGTAGAAACAAGTACTTGCAAAGCATCTTGATTGTTGTTCGAATAGAATGAATAGGCAACATCAAAAGTAAGATTTGCATTTGCGGCACTAATCGTTGACATGTTTACGGGTGCAACTATATCTGCGAGTAACCCGGGACTGTCAACACTATAATTATCAAACACCATACATTTTGAGCTTTGTCCAAAGCCACCAACATTGTTACTTGACGACCAATTAAAATTACCTGTAGATTCTTGGAACCAACCTTGTGATAACAATCCTGACTCAAAATTTTGATTTATTGTTGCTACAGTCGAAATTTCGTTGTTCACAATTAGTGAGTCTGTCGATGAAACTCCGTTTGCATTTGTAACAGTAAGTGTTGCTAAATGATTTCCTGGAGATTCGAATGTTACCTGTGGATTACGAATAGAAGAAGTGCTAATATTTCCGCCCTGAAATGTCCATGCCCAAGTAGCATTGGTATGATCAAGCATAGAATAATCATCAAAATTAAATACATTTTTGCAAATAGAATTTGAAGTTAGTTTATCGACCATAATTTTGGCTACAGGTCGAGTAGGGGTTTCGTACAATTTACTTTCCCAAATGCCTTTTCCTAAACTGGCTATTCTAATTTTACCGTCACGATAAAAAGGTTTCATTCCAATTGTGCCAATTGCTGTGGGTAAATTTATGTTATCAATAGCCCAGTTGGACATTGCATTGTTTTTGTAATAAACAGTTGTGTTGGTTGCTATATAAACCCCACCATTTGTGCCACCAACAGTGGTCATGGCTTGAATGTTTTGAGCGTTTAGCTCAACAGATGTTTGATTTGTCCAATTTGCTCCACCATTTATAGATTTAAAAACAGTGTTACCATCGTCTCCACGAGGGTAAGCCAACCAAATTATTTGGTCATTTTCTGGGTCTAAACTAATAATTGCTAATTTTTTAGCAATTGGCAGTGTTATTATTGAATTTGTAACCCAATCGTCGGTTGTTTTTACTATATAACTATTTCCATTTAAATTACTTGATGGCCAAACAACAATGTACATGGTTTTGGTGTTTTTTCGTGAAATTTCAATTCCTAAAACTTCTTGAGTATTTAAATTTGTAGTGTAAACTGCATTGAAACTTGCTCCGCCATCGGTACTTTTAAAAAGTTTATTTTCATATCCTTTATACATATAGTTGAAACAACTAGGGTGAAATTCTACTTCTGACGATTCAGCAAACCAAGGACTTTCGTTTAAAGATTCTCCGTTTGTATACTTTTCAAACGGGGCAGTTAGTACTGGACCTGTAATTGTTTGAGGCAAAATTCGACTTCCTAAATAAGAGGAATAAATTCTTGATTGACTGCTCGGACTAACATATCCTGATGCTGGTTCTCCTTGAATTAAATTTAAAAAATCTCCTTCAGGAAAACCTTCTGCATAGGCATCTACGCCATTATGAAAAGTACCGCCTACCAAAATGTCTCTGTTCCAACCTTGTCCAAATCCCCAGAAATCAACCGCGCGAACACCATCCATTTTAAATTCGGGTTGTGAAGCAAACATATCATTAGATTTGTAAATACCACCATCATTTGTTGCCCAATATTCATTGCCAAAAGCCCTAAAATCTTGCTGATCTACATGCATTAAATTATAGGCTTGGCAAGGGTAGTTGTATTTACATTGAAAAGATTTTCCGCCGTCGCTAGAACGCCACATACCAATTCCGCCAACTAATATTTCGTCAGCATTGGTATTAGATGCCATTAGAGCACAATTGTTAAAACCTTGATCGAAACTTGAAATACCAGGAACAGGATCTGAACATATTAAATTTGGATGAGTATTTTCGGTATATGGTGCACCATCAAACCCCATTGTGTTTGTCCAGGAAATACCACCGTCATTACTGCGATATACACCAATAAACCCCCTATCTCCAGGTTTAGAATTACCAATTAAAAAGGCATAAACTCGGTTGCTATCTGCTGCCGAAACTGCAATTCTTGCCCCTCCAACTGTTCTGCTTGAATTGGTAGATGTGTACCAACCTGTAGTTTGCGGTGTCCAAGTAAGACCTGCATCTGTCGAAGTTAGAAATTGATGGGTTCCAGTTGCACTATTATTTCTAATGGTGTATAAAACGTTAGGGTTGCCTGGCTTTGCTTTAATGTCATAACATGCATTAGTTAGTACATTAATCCAATCGCTTCCTCCATTGTTTGTTCTATAGATTCCGCCTAGTGTTGCAACCATTACAATTTGTGGGTTTGTGGGTTGTATGTATATTTCTGCGGGATCGTTCATATAGCCACCAACTGCAGTTGGACTAGTGAAAACTACTGTCCAATTTAAACCGCCATCGGTAGTTTTAAATACTTGTGTTGCAGAACCTATGTAAACAATATCTGGATTTGTAGGATGAACTGCCAAAGCACGAATTCCAGCATTAGCAGTTATTACATCGGGAGTATAGGCAGTAACTAAATTTTTAGAAACATTGACCCAAGTAGTTGCACCATTGGTACTTTTATAGACTTCTCCGGGTTCTGTGCCACAATACATAACATTTGGCGACGCTTCGCACCGACCTATTGAAAATACATTTGCTTGACCACCACTCGGACTAACTCCTCCTACATTCGGATTTCTAAATGGCCCTAAAGCAGTCCAAATGTTGCCTGGTCTATTATTGTTTTGTTGCGCATTTTTAGATGCGACTAAAGAAGTAGATATTTTGGATTTTTTTGCTTTGTCAAAATAACCTTCATTGTTTAAAAAAGGATTGAGCGCTCTTCTCCAACGTTTGTAATATTGTGTGTGGTATGACTTTGTGTATTTAGTACTTTTAAAGTATTCTGCATATAATTTGTCAACTTCGTTAACATTTGGGTTTTCAGAATACATCAACTTTGCCCAAACTGGCGCACTTTTGTATAGTTCGCCATTTTTACTTGTTTCTGATGATTGACTGAAACTGGCAGAAAAGAATAGGATAAATAGAATTAATTGTATTTTTTTCATGATTTAGTTTTAAAATTGTTATTATTTGAGTCAAATTGAAACATCAGCTAACTTTTAAGGTTATTCAATTAACATAATATATTTAGTTAATCTAGTAGTATTTTTTTAATCATTTTATTTTTTCCGTTTTGAATATGCACAAAATAGACACCAGTCGAAATAGTATTTATTTGTAATTCTTGATCAAACATACCGAAATTTTGAAATGTTTTATTATAAATATTTCTTCCACTAATGTCATTAATTATAATTTCTATTTCGTCGTTTGTTTCGGGTATAAAGGAAATTCTGAAACTTCCAGTATTTGGATTAGGATATAATGCGAAATTTTTAAACTCGAAATCGTTATTTGCTAAATTTGATGCTATTGCAAATTTTGTTGTGTTAACTGCATAAAATAAATTACCAACAGATTGCACCATTAACCTACAATCTAACGAATTAATGTTGTTAGGAATAGTAACCAATTGTGAACCATCGTTGGGTGTATTTGCCAGAAGTGTGATTGAAAATGTTAAGCCTTTATCGGTAGATAATAATAGGTTGACTAATGAGGTATTGATGTTGTTTGCTGTGGTTCCTGCCACATTCCAAGTAATGGTTTGCGACGAGTTTCCTGCCCAAGTTATTCCCGCACTGTTTTGCGATGTTACTACAAATGGTCCAGCGTTGGCGTTAACTGTAAGTACCATATCATCACGTCTCACATTAGAACCTCGAATAACGGCATTGTCTCGGACAGTAACTGCAAAATTTTGAACTCTAGACACGCTCGAAAGACGTTCCATTCTTGTATTTATTTCTCCTGCAATAACTTTTTCAAGTTTAGGCATGTATCTATTTGGAGAATTTGATGGTTGATTAAATTTAAAATTTGGTCCAGAAGTAGCAGTAGCACTAGTTTCTGGTTGGATTCCTTTATCTAAACCTTCCCACGAATAAGTATAACCAGCTGAATTTGTATTAGTAACCGATGCTTTTAATACATAAGGTGTGTCTTTTGGAATAGTATAATCTGGGCCAGCATTAACTACTGGTGGTGGTGTGTTTATGTTAATTAAAGTACCAGTATTTGATTCAGCGATTGTATTTTGCATCTCTATAATACTTGCTGTGTGATAAAATGGATCTGCAATAGGTTGCCATCCATCGGAATCGATCGCTAATCCAGCACATATTCTGTTATAAGATAAATAAGAGTTTCCTGCATAAGGTTCTACATATGTCGAACTATCTATATTTGGACAATCACTATTAGAATAAGTGTGTTTCGCCCCTAAAAAATGCCCCATTTCGTGTGCAACTGTATTACTAAATCCATCGTGATTTATTCCCTGTAGCCCACCATATTCTGACACTCCTCGAGTTTTTGTGTCATTATATCTAATTGCTCCAAGACCTGCTACTCCGCCGCCACCTGTTCCGAAAACGTGTCCAATATCAAAATTAGCATCCCCTATAATTGGTGTAATTTGGTTCGATTCCTCTAATAATGTGAAATAATTTCCGTTTGTAAAATTATCTGTATCAGTAAAAATAATAGCTTCTTGATTTGCTACAATTTTCATTCGTACCGACAAGTCTCTTTCCCAATCACCATTTAATCGGGAAATCAAATGAACCAATGATGCAATAACTACTCCTTTTTTTTGAGATATTGTCCCTAAACCCATGCCTGCTTGTGAAGCAATTGCATTAGTAAACTCAACAGTTGTTGCCACGGCTAACCTGTAAACTCGCAATTTTCCATCGGTATTTATTTGGTTTGTTTTAGATAAAATTTGTTGCTTATCTAAATCTGATTTTTTGTCAGAAAAACCACAATCAAAGTCAAAATTTGTTGCTGATGAATTTGAATCTCTATAATAAATTGAGTTGCCTGGTGCTTTAAAATGTCTATAAACAACATAGTTAATTAGCGAATTGCTACGATGTTTTTTAATTAAAAACGAACCTACTTTACCAGAATTAGTAACAGCATCAAAACCTAATGGTGTAATACTAAATCGAATGACTTGTGTTTTATCAATTTTACCTTTTCCGATATAAGATTTAATAGTTGGATAATTATTAGCCAAAGCTTGCTCCATAATATCTGTTTCAAAGATTTTGTAATTATCGAGTCCACCATCTGGATTTGGAAAGCTAACAATAACATTAGAATCTGTCGCAGTATCCATAGGAGCAAGTTGTATTTGCGCATTTAAAACAGAAAAATTTAATGTAAAAACCTTGTAACCCGTTCGTGGCATATTTGAAAATTCAAACGCAGGCAAAAGTGCAACTTGATCTGGTGTCATAACCGTCCAAGCTGAGGTTTGACCTAAAGAGCTAAAAACAGAAAAAAGTAACATTGCAAATAATAATAGTTTTTTCATAATTTGGTTTCTAATCTGTTGATTTTTTTTAGTCCTGTAAATATTTTTAAGTTACTCCACAATAATCCTTTTAACCATTTTATTTGCTCCGTTTTCAATATTTACAAAATAAATACCTGAAGAAATCGTATTTATTTGTAATACTTGATCAAACAAACCAGAATTTTGAAATGTTTTTTTGTAAATATTTCTTCCACTTATGTCGTATACTATTATTTCAATATTATCGTTGGTTTCTGGCACAAACGATATTTTGAAACTTCCATTATTTGGATTTGGATACAATGCGAAATCTTTAAATTCAAAATCTTCACTACTTAATACATTTGTATTAAATTGATTGGCAACTGCGTTGTAATAGGCTTTCATTCTAACGACCTGACCAGCTGTGAACATCCATTTATTACCATCTAATGTATAGTCCATAAAATTCATTGTTAGAGCTTTAGTTTCAGGTAAACAACCTGGTATAGAACCAGGTACAGGTCCCCAATCTGTGGTCATTAAACATTGTGGTGTGTCATCAACATAATCTGTGTTTGATGGTGCACATACATTATCGCCAGGGGCTTCTCCGAAAGTATGATGTAAATTAAAATAATGTCCCACTTCGTGCAATAATGTTTGACCTAAATGCCATCCATTGGTAGGTACATATCCTGGACATCCAGAACCACTGCCGAAACAAATATTTTTTAATACAACTAAATTGCCTTCATTTGGTGTTCCTCCAGTATAATATCCTGCATCGTTGATGTCTCTTATAACAATATTCAAATACCCTTTCCAATTAATGTCTCTAATAGCGCCAGAAAGAAAACTATTTCCAAAAGTTATTGCTTTCTGTCCGTTGGTCAACCCTGCTCCAGCAGGATGATTACTGGTTGCTAAAACAAATTTGATATTTGAATTACCCACATTGGTTCCTGGATAAAAAGCCTGTACTTGCGGAGTCCACAAAGATAGAGCAGTATTTGTTGCGCTAAAAGCAGCATTTAAAATTTCAAGCTGATTTTGGACCAATTGTACCAAACAAGCTTTATTGGTTGAATTTGCAGCAACTTCGGGAAAATGAAACGCCACTGGAATAATAATTGTTGCATTAGAATTTCTAGCCGACTCATTTTGTGATTCTTGAAGTTTTGCCAGTTCAATTTCAAATCTTTTTTGCAAATCCAAATATTGTTGTTTTGCAACAGGATCAGACATCATTTTTTGCATTTGCGCATCGGTTCCACAAGTTTTTTGTTGTGAAAATCCTAATTGAAATAGGAATAGGGCTATGATTAATTTTAATTTCATAATAATTTAATTTATTGTTAACTTTTTATAAATATTTTTTAATCTACAACAATCCTTTTCACAGTTTTATTTTCTCCATTTAATATAGAAACTAAATATATTCCTGATTGGGCTTTATCTAATTCAATTTCTTGATTAAATATTCCTTTATTTTGAAAGGTTTCAGTAAATATTTTTCTACCTCGAATATCGTTAATTGTTATTTTAACTTCTTCGTTATTATTTGTAATAAATGATATTTTGAAACTTCCCGTATTTGGATTCGGATACAAAACAAAATTTTCAAATTCGAAATCATTTATTGCTAAATTCGGTGCAATTGTAAATTTTGTTGTATTAACAGCGTAAAATAAATTACCTACAGATTGAACCATTAATCTGCAATTTATTGAATTAATGTTGTTTGGGATGGTTATTATTTGTGAGCCGTCGTTGGGTGTATTTGCCAAAAGTGTTGTTGGAAAAGTTAAGCCTTTATCGGTTGATAAAAGTATATTAACCAACGAAGTGTTGATATTATTGGCTGTCGTTCCTGCCACATTCCAAGTAATGGTTTGCGAAGAGTTTCCCGCCCACGTTATGCCAGTGGAGTTTTGCGAGGTAACTACAAATGGTCCAGCGTTGGCGTTAACTGTAAGTACCATATCATCACGTCTCACATTTGATCCTCTAATAACAGCATTGTCTCGCACAGTAACAGCAAAATTTTGTACCCGAGATACGCTAGAAAGGCGTTCCGACCTTGTGTTTAAGTCTCCTGCAATAACTGTTTCAAGTTTAGGCATGTAACGATTCGGAGAAACTGTTGGTTGGTTAAATTTAAAATTTGGTCCGGATGTAGCCGTTGCGCTAGTTTCTGGCTGTACACCTATATCTAAACCTTCCCAGGAATAAGTATAACCATCTGAATTTGAATTAGTAACAGAGGCTTTTAGAACATAGGGAGTATTTCTTGGAATAGTGTAATCTGCACCAGCGCTTACAACTGGTGGTGCATTGTTTATAGTTATTAATGTACCACTAGTTGTTTGAGCCAAAACATTTTGTATTTCATTTATACTTGCTGTATGATAATATGGATCGGAAATAGGTTGCCATCCATCTGAATCAACTGCTAATCCAGCGCATAACCTATTATAAGATAAATAAGTATTGCCTGCGTAAGGTTCTATTTGAATAATATCTCTATCTAAATTTGGACAGTCACTATTAGAATAAGTGTGATTCGCTCCTAAAAAATGCCCCATTTCGTGAGCGACATTATTACTAAATTTATCGTTATTTATGCCTTGTTGGCCGTCATATTCTGTTACTCCCGTGGTTTTCAAGTCATCAATTGCAATTGCGCCGAGCCTTGCAACCCCTGCACCACCTGTACCCATCACGTGTCCTATATCAAAATTAGCATTGCCAATAATTGGAGTAATTTGAATCGATTCGGCTAATAAAGTAGACTTATTACCATTAGTAAAGTTATCTGATTCTACAAAAATAATGGCTTCTTGATTGGCTACAAGTATCATTCGTAACGATAAGTCTCTTTCCCAATCACCATTTAATCGTGTAATCAAATGTGCTAATGATGCAACTACAACTCCTTTTTTCTGAGCTACTGTACCTGTACCCATTCCTGCTTGAGAAGCAATTACATTAGAAAATTCGACGGTTGTAGCCACCGCTAGTCTAAAAACTCGCAATTTACCATCGGCGTTTATTTGGCTCGACTTTGGAATTTTTTTTAATTTATCGTAATCTAATTTATCCTTTTCGTCGGTAACGCCACATACAAAGTCAGAGTTTGTTGCAGATGAATTTGAATTTCTAAAATAAGTTGAGTTTGGAGCTGCTTTCAAATATGTGTAAACAACATAGTTAATAATCGAATCGCTGCGGTATTTTTTTATTAAAAACGAACCCACTTTACCAGAATTAGTAACAGCATCGAAGCCAAGTGGTGTAATACTAAATCGGATGGATTGGGTTTTATCGTTAATCCCTTTTCCGATATAGGATTTAATATTCGGATAATTATTAGCCAAAGCTTGTTCCATGATAGCTACTTCAAAGATTTTGTAATTATCTAGTCCGCCGTCTGGATTTGGAAAGCTTACAATCACACTAGAATCTGTGGCAGAATCCATTGGTGCCATTGATAGTTGAGTACTTAAAACAGAAAGGTCTAAAGTAAAAACCTTGTAGCCAGTTCGAGGCCTATCTGATGCACTAAAAGCTGGCAGTTGATTAACTTGAGTTTGTGTCATAACCGTCCAAGCTGAGGTTTGACCTAAAGAGCTAAGAAAAGAAAAAAGAAACATTGTAAATAATAATAGTTTTTTCATAAATTGATTTTTAATTTGTTAATAATTTTATTTTAGATTTAACTTTAATCCTTGAATTAACCTCAACTTTTTATGTTTTAATTAATTTAAATATTTTTTAATTATTCTACTATAATTCTTTTAACCATTTTATTTGCTCCATTTTGAATTGTTACAAAAAACACACCTGCTGAAATAGTATTTATTTGCAATTCTTGATCAAACATACCAGAATTTTGAAATGTTTTATTATGAATATTTCTTCCGCTTATATCAAGAACTTGTATATTAATTTCATCGTTGGTTTCAGGAATAAAAGATATTCTGAAACTTCCAGTATTTGGATTTGGATACAATGAAAATTCTTTAAACTCAAAATCTTCACTACTCAATACATTTGTATTAAATTGATTGGCAACAGTGTTGAAATAGGCTTGCATTCTTTCAACTTGACCAGCTGTGAACATGAACATACAAGCATCATCTGTATAATCCATATAATTCATTGTTAACGATTTTTGTCCTACAATACATCCTGAAACACTTCCAATTACTGGACATCCGCCCGACCCTCGACATTGCGGAGTGTCGTCAACTTCATCAGTATTAGATATTAAGCACTGATCTGTTCCAAAAGTATGTTCCAAATTAAAAAAATGTCCAATCTCGTGAGATAATGTTCTCCCTAAATTATAATCTCCCTGTGGTGTATAATCAGTACATCCAAGTCCACTTCCAAAAGCGTCATAATTGATTACTACAGTACCGCCATCATTTGGACTGCCACCCAATGGAGAATAACCAAGCCCACCAGCAACCCTAACGACTATGTTCATATAACCTCTCCATTGATCATCATTATCTGTGCCTGCGAGAAAATTAGTTCCAAAAGTTACTGCAACTTGACCATTGTTTATTCCCGTATTTGGTGGATGGTTTAGAGTTGCTAAAACAAAATCTACGTCAAAAGCTCCTGGGTTTGTTCCAGGATACAATGCGCTAACTGTAGGTGTCCACAAAACATTATCCGAATTTATTGCTTTAAAATCAGCATTCAAAATATTGATTTGATTTTGCGCTAATTGTTTCAAACAAGATTTTTCTGTTGAATTTGTAGCGACATTTGGAAAATGAACCGCAACAGGTATTTTTTTTAATGAACCAATATTTAAAGCAGATTTGTTTTGTTTATTTTTAAGTTTCAACAATTCTATTTTGAAACTATTTTGTAAATCCAAGTATTTTTGTTTTGCTATTGGGTCAGTCGCCATTTTTTGCATATACAAATTGGTCTTACAAGTTCTTTGTTGTGAGAAAGCAAATTGATAAAGCAACATGGTTAATAGTATATAAACTTTCATAACATTTTACTTTTTTATTATCTTGAGATAATTGTATTTGTTGTCCGTTTTATTATAAACAATTACAAAATACAATCCTTTTGCATTTTCGTCAAGATTTACTTGCATTAAATTTTCATCATTTTTTTGAAAGGCAGATGTTATAAATTTTCCATTAATATCATAAATACTTATATTATAGTCCGAATCTTTTGTTTTTGTGTCTATTGTAAATAAACCTTCGGTTGGGTTTGGATAAGCGATTACATTTGATTCTGTTTTAGAAATAAAATCATCAATAGCCAAAAATTGTTGCGAAGTCATAGCATAACAAGAATTTGCGATTTGATAATTACTTCCTTCGCAAGATGTCGATAATCTTTGTATATAAAGTTTCTTGTCAATCAACATAAATTTTAATTTGCCGTTTAATGCAGATTCTGAATATACATTTGGGGTGTCATTATTTAAAACAGACGATGATGTCGTACTTCCAAAATGTTTGTAATTAATTACGTGAATTAAATTTTTTCCAAAATCGATATTCAAATAAACAGATGCATTGGTGTTGTTGCAACTTGAATTTATATTTAAATTAACGAACACTCCAGCCTGAGTTGCTACTAATGATGAGAAATCTTGAACAAGGTGCGAGTTTGCATCTGAAAATTGTGCTGTAGATAATGTACTGTTACAAATAGTTGGTTCCAAGGCGTTGTCAACTCCATTTTGATTATCATCTAATGCAGAATAGCAAGATTGATTTAATCTAAAACTAGACCCATTGCAAGTTTCTGATGTTCTTTTTAAGTATAATTTGTTGTTGCTTAGATAATAGTTTACTTGTGCATTTATGGTTAGTGATGAAGTAACTGAACTGGTTTCGTTTCCGGTTGTATAAGAAGTCACATTAGATCCAAAATGCTTGTAATCTAAAACGTGAAGTACATCTGAATCTAAATTTACAATAGCTTTTAAATTATTGGTTGTGTTATTGCAAGAAGTAAATGCATTAAGATTAACGTAAAAAAGTCCACTTGTAGCGTTTGCAAAATCTGTTACCAAAATATCGTTATTGCTATTGACTGAAACTGATTGTGGAATTTGATTATTACATTTTTGCAATTCTGCTAAGTCTGTGTTGTCTTGACCAACATCTGTGTAAGATCTCCAGCAAGAATTATCTAAAATAATTGTCATATTAGACAAATTGTCATCAGTACAACGGTTACTAATATGTTTTAGATATAAAGCGTTATTGATTAATGAAAAACCAAGTTGTGCCCAATTGGTCTTCACACTTGTTACAGTGCTTGTGTTGTTTCCCCACATTTCTAAATAGTCACCAGCAATGTTGCTAAATCGAATAACTTTAATTTTATCTGTATCTAAATCGATTAACGCAATTAAACTGCCACTTCTAAAACCAT
This sequence comes from Bacteroidota bacterium, assembly GCA_031408435.1. Lineage (GTDB taxonomy): Bacteria > Bacteroidota > Bacteroidia > Flavobacteriales > Flavobacteriaceae > Flavobacterium. The sequence continues at coordinate 125,309 of JANNWM010000062.1, read as the reverse complement.
AACAAAGAGTATGAAAATTTAATTTTACTAAAAATTTGCCACTTGTAGCATTATTAAAATTTGTTATTACTCCTTGCGAAGTAACCGGAATATTTGGAACGTTTGTAATATTATTTACACAATCAAATTCATAAAAATAATCTGAATTTGAAATTAAACAACTTGCAGCATCATAATTTATAGTTACAAAATTATTAATTGTTTTGGTGTCAGATATTCCAGAGCTGTTTGTTACTTTTAATGTGGCGTTGACATTTCCTGGAGATAAAAATTTTACAACTGGATTTTGCGAGCTTGCACTTGTGCCATTTAAATAAACAGGTTTTTTTGAAAATGACCATTCCCAAGTTGCGCCTGAATAATCCAGAATACTGTAATCACTAAATGTTACTTCTTGGTTTATGCATATTTCTCTTACGTTTGTAGTTGGCTGGGCTACAGGATTACTTTTTTCATAAAAAGAAATTTCTTGAACTCCCATATGGCTAGCTACTCGTAATTTTTCTTTATAATGAGATGCTTTCAAAAAAAGATTCAATCTAGCCGTAATAATCGATAAGTTAGCAGAATAGTCAATCCAATCGATCATAGTGTTGCTTCTGTAAAAACATTTAGCAATAGACCCTGTTTGACCCATCAAGTAAATACCGCCATTCGTGCCATATTGATGTGTAATTTGTCTTAAATCAAAACCGTTAAGTGCTGTAGTCTTTAAGTCAACCCAAGTTTGACCTCCATCTATACTTTTAGAAATTAGTGCATTTGAGTTATTGCTTGTAATCCAAATTTGACTAGCATTGGTTTGAGATACATCAATAAAACAACTACGACCAATAGGTTTTAAATTAACATTATTTATTGTCAAATTGCAAATTGTCCAGTTCACACCACCATCTGCTGTTTTCCATAAACCATCAGTTTGAGTGAGTACATAAATTACTTTAGAATCTGCGCGTGTAGTTTTTACATCCCAAACCAAAGAGTTAAAACTTTTTAAAACTTGACTACTCACTCCGTTGTCATAAGAAATCATTACGTTGTTTTCAAGACCTGCATAAATAATATTACTGTAAATAGTGTTAGATGTCGTATCGCTATTTCGTAATCCTCGATATGCAAGATTATTATCCATTGTGAAAGTGTGTGAGCCGGTTACGTTAGTATTGTACTCAACATCTATTAAACGAAACTTTTTGTCTAATCCATTTGTGGGATTTGGTCCAAAAAAAGCTAAAGAATTGGGTCTGCTGAAAATAGCTTTTCCAGTCGCTTCTTCAGCACCACCAATAAACAAAGTTTTACCATTGTTCCAATTTGGATTAAAAATATTGTTTCCGTTATGGTACTTTCCGCCACCCATTTGGTCGGTGTTAAAACCGAGATCAAATCCCCAATAATCCAAAGCGTCCAGACCTTTGCAAGTACTTTTCCAATTAGTTGCACTGCTAAAATTATCGGTCGATTGGCTCACGCCACCATCTGTTGCAACGACAACAGTATTACCAATAAACACAAGATCTTGTATGTCAGGATGAATGTCATATGGACCAGAATAACCACCAACGAAGTTAAAAGTCAAACCACCATCTACTGATTTTGATAATGATGATGCACCAACAAAATAAATATTTGTGTCATTGGGAGAAATACCAAATACAAAATCATAGTATCCTTGAGAGTATCCTGTATTAATTACTGATAATGGTGCAAAACTTTCGCCACCATTTGTGCTTTTTATTAATTCGGTTTTCTCATTTATTGTCAAAAATGCAATAGATACTAAATCTGGATTTGCGGCAGAAACTCCAATTAAAAAGCCTTCTTTATTGGTTGTTAAAGAATAATTTGTGGGTTTAATAGCCCAAGTTTGTCCTCCGTCGGTGCTTTTATAAAAAACTCCTTGATTGTTAATTGCATAGACAATCGTTGTGCTTCCGGGTTTGAATTCGACATCATGAAAAAGACCAGCTATTTTTTGGCTAAATGTTAACCCAGAATCTGTAGATACATAAACTCCATTTGTTGCAGCTGCAATTATGGTTGTTCCGTTATTAGACCATAAAATTTGATTACAATTTTCAGTTAATGAAGATACAGTAGTCCAAGTATTTCCTCCATCAGAACTTAATCTAGCGGGTTTAATTCCAAATATAATTTTATCTGGATTAGTCGGATGAAAAGCAGTTGGTCCACCCCATTGACCAAGTCCGCCGTAACCATTTAGATAAGACCAGTTTTCGCCAGCATCAACAGTTTTATATAAAGCACCGTTTTCTGTGCAAGCCATTCTTGTGTTAGTTTGAGAAGGAGCAATACTTAAATAATAAATATTGCAGCTTTTAACGGTTTGTTTTCCGTTTTCAATTACTTCTTTAGCACCAATCTGAGACCAATTGTTTACAAGTGTATTTTTTTGATTTACAGTACTTATGACTTTTTGATTGTTTTCTGCTTCTTTGATGAATTCATTTTTTGTTGGTAATTTAAAATTACCCACCTCATCAATCCACTCGTTGGGCATTACTCGAATGAAGCGTAAAGAAAATCGAACAATAGGTATTTCCGAAATACTTTCTTGAAGTTCTTTTTCGAACTCTTTATCAGTTTCAAGTTCGTTCTTATAATCATTTTTATTAATTAACTTTTCTTTTCTGATTTTTTTCTCTGCAAGCATCCAATCGTTAATTTCCTTTTCAAGAGTTATTATGTTAATTTGATCAGGATTATCATAAAACACATTTGCCCAACTTGGCGTATTGCTTGTTTTACCTGGTAAATCAGAAAAGTTAACGAGATCTTTGATACTCATTTTGGTTTTTTGCGATAAAACGTTTATTGAGAATAAAGTAATGATTAATAAATAAATTTTGGTTTTCATGATTTTTTGGATTGATTATTTTGATATATAAATAACAAAATTAAAATAGTTTCAAAAAACGACTTGTTAAAAAACGACTTAAATTCCTGAAAAACGACTTTAAATATTAAATTTTCAATAGATTTATTTATAAAATAATAAAATCATGTTTATTTAAAAATTATTATTTAAAAGTATGAACTAGATTTTTTATTTTTAACCTGGATTACGCATCAGGAATCGTTGTGAAACAATATTTTTCAATAAAATCAAATGCTCACGAAATTTTTTGAATAAAATCTATGTTATATTTCAAAATTTAAAAAATGAGACATCGAAGATAGATAAATTCCAAAAAACAATAACAAATTATAAATAAAGTGTATAAATCTGCCACAGCGGATGAAGTTGAGTAGATTATTACTGCGTAATCTGGGATTATTTAACTTCTGTAAATGACGGAAACGTTTATAAAACCTATTCAGAAATTCTGACTGTAGGTGTCATTTTGATTACAGAACAACTTACATAAAAGGAGCAATTGTTATCGAAATATTACCTTTCAAGGTGGGCGATGCTCTTTTTTTTCAAGGAATAAAAAACTATTTAGCAATTGCTAATTTGACCTACAAATATGCAATTTCCACCGATTTGCAAAGTCATCTAGAAGCAGTTTACGGCAGTTCGCTGCAAGAATTTATTAACGATTGGGTTTACGGGCAAGGCTACCCGAGTTACTGCCTAACCAGTCAAAAAATTTCTGATGCTCAAACTAAATTTCAAGTTTTTACAAAATAAACAATCAAACCCAAATTTTACTTATTTTGAAATGCCAGTCTCAATTCGTGTTTTGGAGACAGAAGGTCAAGTTCAAATTTTATATAGAAAACATTCCTTTTGATGTAGTTTTTATAATTTTTTATCCAAACAAGCACTTAATTTCTAAGGGAAACATTAATAATGTACTAGCACCAGCTTTGGCAAATGAAAATTTCGATTTGAATGAAAATATTGTTGTTGCACCTAATCCAACCAACGATTTTGTTAATATTATTGTGCCAAGTTTTGTTAAAATCGAAAGAATATCAAATTACAACACTTTAGGTCAAAAAGTTACAGAAAGCACTACTGGAACCGTTTTGTAAATGATATATCAAACGGAATTTAAAATTTAGAAGTTAATACTTCGGGAGTAATGATTCATAAAAAATTCATAAAAAACCAAAACCTTTAACAGATGTAGTATAAATTAAGGCGAAAACCTTACTTTTGCTTTTTAAAAAGAAATTAAAAACAATTAATGGGAACACTTATTCAAATTGCACAATTAATTTTGTGCTTGTCATTTTTAGTAATACTTCACGAACTAGGTCATTTTATACCAGCTAAATATTTCAAAACCAAAATAGATAAATTTTATTTATTCTTCGATCCATGGTTTTCGTTATTCAAAACCAAAATTGGCGAAACCGAATACGGAATAGGTTGGTTGCCTATGGGCGGATACGTAAAAATTGCTGGAATGATCGACGAAAGTATGGACAAAGAGCAACTAAAACAAGAACCGCAACCTTGGGAATACCGAAGCAAACCGCCCTACCAACGATTGATAATCATTTGCGGAGGCGTTATTGTAAACTTCTTTTTGGCTTGGTTTATTTACACAATGTTGCTGTTTAATAATGGCGATAATTATGTCGATAACACAAAATTTACAAACGGAATTGCTGTCGATTCTACAGGAAATCTTGTAGGTTTAAAATCAGGAGACAAAATCTTGAAAGTAGATGGAAAAGTGCAATCGAAATTTGATCAATTGCCATTAGAAATTTTATTTGGCGATAATGTAACCGTAAATCGTGAAGGAAAAGAAATCACATTCGACCTTAACGACGAAGGAAAACGTGACGTAATAAAAAGCAAAGGACAAGGTTTCTTGGCGCCAAGAGTAGAAACCGTTGTAGATTCAATTATGCCAAAATCGCCAGCAATGTTGGCGGGATTAATTAAAGGAGATAAAATTGTTGGATTAAACGGAACAAAAACTCAATTTTTTGACCAATTTGGAACTGCTTTAAGCAAATCTAAAAAAGATTCAATTGCAATAAATATAATAAGAAATGGTCAAGAATTAACCTTAAAAACTAAGGCTGATAAAGACGGAAAGATTGGTTTTTATCCAAGTATGGAATTATTAAAAAGTGCCATTGTAACCAAAAATTTGTCGTTTGTAGAAGCTATTCCAGCTGGCTTTACAAAAACAATTGCAACATTAACTGGACAAATTAAACAATTCAAACTTATTTTTAATACCAAAACAGAAGGCTACAAACAAGTTAGTGGACCGCTTAGAATGTTCAAAATTTTTAAACCAACTTGGGATTGGACATTTTTCTGGAATTTTACAGCAATGTTTTCGATTTGGTTGGCATTTTTGAATATTTTGCCAATTCCAGGACTAGATGGCGGTCACGCAATGTTTATTTTGATAGAAGTAATCACAAGGAAAGCACCAACCGAAAAAACACTAGAAATTGCACAAACCATTGGCGTTGTGATACTTTTGTCGTTAATGGCATTGGTTTTCGGTAACGATATTTGGCATTTGATAATGGATAAATAAAATATTTTAAAAATAAATTATAATTTGTTTGCAATAACAAGAAATAATCATATCTTTGCACCGCTTTAAAAGTGAAACACACTTTCCTTCTTAGCTCAGTTGGTTAGAGCATCTGACTGTTAATCAGAGGGTCCTTGGTTCGAGCCCAAGAGAGGGAGCAAAACGGAAACCCACACCACAAAAGGGTTTCCGTTTCTTTTTAAAAAATATTTCTCAGCATTGTAGTTTTTAAGTCTAACAAAAAGGCTAACACAAAAACTATGACAACAAAAATTTTACTTCCAAATGGTTGCTCTTGCAGCACACCAACTATCAATCCAAAAAACTGGAAATCTTGTAACAAATCAGCTCTAAAAAAAGACTGGTACATTTCATATCGCTTTTACGATCCTGAATTTGAGAAACCAAAACAGGTAACCATGAAAGGTATGAATATGTATCGAGAAGTTTCTGAACGTCGATGTTCCACTCAAATAATTTTGGATGACGAATTACATTCTTTAAAAGGTTTAGGGTTTAATCCGATCACAAAAAAATATATTGTCAAGCAAGAAAAACCGCTAGGCACAATGCACCCCGATTTATTAATCATGGATGCGTTCCGATTAGCATTAACTAAATTAAAAGGAACTGATGAGTATCTCAAGCAAATTCATTTCGCTTTAAACCGTTTTGAAATTGCAGTTAAAAAATTGCGAATGTCCGAAATTACTATTTACAAATTTCGTCGAAGCGAACTAAAAGAAATTTTTGACTACCTTAACCTAACTGATAATTATTTCAATAAAGTAAAAGCATATTTCTCAACTCTATTCAAACAATTGATTGAATACGAATGTTGCGAAAATAATATTACTCGAGATATTCAAAAAAGAAAAATTACAAAAAATCAGCGCGAGGTTTTGGATTTAACAACATTGGAACTGATTTATGATTATTTAAAAGTTCCTAATTATAAATTTCATAGATACTGCAAAGTTTTCTTTTATTCTGGTGCTCGAAGCACGGAACTGTTATCAGTTCAATTAAAACACGTACGGTTAGACAAACAAGAATACGATGTTTTGATTAAAAAAGGTAGCCAGTATGTTTGGGAAACTAAAATCATAATTAAAAATGCGATTCCGTTTTGGACTGAAATTGTCCAAATGTGCAAAAGTAAAGATGACTATATTTTTTCTCACGGATTAGTTCCAGGCCCTGAAAAAAATGTATCAAAACAAATTACGATCCGATGGCGAGAACAAGTGAAACAAAGGTTAGTTATAAAAGACGGAACCATTCGCCTAAAAAAAGAATTAGACAAAGAAAATGATTTTGAGTACGAAAGTATAACCGCAGACTTTTACGCTGGTAAACATACGTTTCTGGACTTGCTGGATTCGATTAACGATACCGAAATCAATACAGCTCAAGGAATGGGTAGTCACCGAAGTGATAAGATTACACACGGGGTTTATACCACTGGTAGAACTAAGCGAAAAAACGAAATTCTAAAACAAATTAGTGTATAGTTTTAAAGTGGTTATATTCGACCACTTTAAAAAAAAGGGTAAATTCCCTGAAAAAAAACCCCCTCGATTGAGGGGGTTTTACTTAATTTTTTGGTAGTTTATTAACTCTACGACCAAGTTGTTCCATAGCTTTTTCCATAGCTAAATTCAAATCGGTTTTACTTTCTTTATCTTCAAAGAAAAAATTAACTCCAATTGCTTTTGAAATTTTTAAAAAAGTTGGCAAAGTTGGAGGAAATTTACAACTAAAAAAACGAGAAGTATGAGCAGGAGCAATCCCGCTTAATTCTGAAACTTTTAAATTTGATATTCCTTTTTGTACTCGAATTTGATCGAGTAATAAAACGAGCAATTTCCATTGCTCGTTTTCATTAATTGGATTTACATTCATTAGTTATTTTTGATTAAATTATAAATATTTGACCATCCTAAAGAAAAATCATTTTTGCAAACCATTTGAATTAATGCGTTTGCTTTTACATGCCATTGTTCTTTGTTTACTGAATTTTTTAATTCCATTAATTCTGCTTTTTTTTGCTCAACTAAATCTTTGTTTTCGTTAATAAAAGTAATAATTGAATTTTTAGAAGTTTCAAGATTTTGTTTTAGAATTAATTTAGCATTTTCAACTTCGTTTTTTTTAGTTTGAATTTCTGTTTGAATTGTTTTGATTTGTGTTTTTGAAGTTAATTTTACGAATTCACCACAAACGCCACCTTTAGGCGCATCGTTTCCTTTTTCAAATGGGATATTATTTTTTGTCAAAATTTCGCAAACTTCTTTAGTCCAAATTTGAGATTTTCTGTTTTGATTTTTGCCAGTTGAAGTAACTCCTGATGTTCTTAGTTCATTTAGTGAAGTTCTAACTAATCCACGAGTTCCAACTGCTGCATTTTCTAATTTTGTGTTTAATGTTTTCATTTTAATTTTTGCCATTTGTTATGAAGTTGCTGATCTCCTTTTTAAAGTTTGCCGTGTAAATCACTTCCTTAACTCTTGTACAAATATATAACACTTATTTATATAAATTACCATAAATGGTAATTATTTTTAATTTATTTTGAAACTTTAACATTTTGCTCAATTTTATTGGGTTTAAGATAGTTAAAAAAGGTAATTATTTCCTAAAAATACATATTTGTTCTTGAATTATATATTAAAAGTTACATATTACTTATTAAATTAATATATGAAGTAAAGTGGTCGAATTCGACACCTTTAAACTATTTTTTCTTTTCAATTTTCATTACCGTACTTTCTCCGCAATCGCTATAATTTACGGCTGTAAATTCTTTTTTGCCTAAAAGTCTCGTTTTAATCCCCAAGAAATTCCATTGTCGCCTTTGCCAATAAGCCACTGCATCGGTTTTATTATTGAAAATCCTTTCTGTTATGCTTAACTTTAAACTATCATTTTCATACCTCACGAATCCTTTTATAGTAAGGCACTTTGTGCTGTCAATTATAGGCGTTGAGGTTGGAATATTATTTTTTACAGCATCAACTATTTTAGTAATATCCGTTGTTCTGCTTTCTTTATCTCGATACTTTAAACTTTGAGAAACAATACTCTCAATTCTATTATAATTAATATTATCAGCTTTTAGTTTCTTTGCCAAATCAGGATTAGAATACTGCAAATATTCCTTAATTTCTTGACTTGTCAAATTTTGACTTGTAAATCTTAAACTATCCGATTTTCTTAATTGACTTGCGTTTTCAGTTTGCCTAACATTTTCAGACTTTTGAAATTGCCAATCTTTATAAAACCAAATTGCTATTCCAATTGCAACCATTATTAAAATGGTTTTTAGATTTTTTAATAAAAGTATCATAATATTATTTAAAATAAATTTCACATTCTTTCTCTCTTCTAATAGTTAAGCCTTTTATCATTTTTCCATTAGCTTTATTCCATTTCAAAAATTCATTTTTAATAGTTTCGTCATTTGGATTAACTTTAACTTTTTTTAATAGAGTTGACTTTGAAAAAGCGTTTATTCCAATATTATAAGCAATAGAAACTAATGAATTAAATTGATTTTGATTTATCGGTTTTAAGATTACATTATAAACATCAAAAGCAAAATCATCTGCTATATCAACTAGCATATTTAAAGCCAGTCCTTTTGATATAGATTTGTCATCCATTGTTACTTTTGTTCCGTCTGAGTAGAATGTATTACCATATCCTATTGTAGGAACTCCAGCACTACACTTGTATGGTTTTAAAGACAAACCTTCAAATTGTGCAATTAAATTATAACCTGTTTTGTCTAATTTCATAATTAATATTTCATTTCGGTTGCTAAACCATTATCTAATAAAAATTTGTTTAAAAATATTTGTTCGTCGTTTTTTGTAACATAAATATTAGCCAAATAACGCCCGTACTTTTCTTTTTTGTCTTTGATGGTTTCAATGATAATTATATCTCCAACTTTAATAAAATCATTTACAGTTGCCAAAGTTTTCATTCCTTCAAAATTTGGAACTAACTTTTTATTTTCGTCACGAACTTTAAGTTCTGGAGCATTGATTCCATAAAATCTCATTTTATCTGTAAATCGCATCTCGAAACCTAGCTCTATTTCAACTGTAATAGTATCTCCATCGTGAACATCTAATACTTTGGCTTCGTAAACATATTTTTGCTTTTTCATTTTATTCAGTTATTTCAGTTTTAACTTCTTTATAAAATCCGATCATTTTTTTTATGCGTTCCCACAAATTGAAACCGCACCCCGGTAGGTTCTCGTGAAATATCGAAAATCCCTCGTTCAAGCAAAAAACAATAATTAGAATTGTTGCAATACTAAATTCAGCATCTGAAATAGTTTCGTACCTAAAATTATGTAGTTTAAAAGTTTCTTGAAATTTTTGAACCACGAAAGGAGTTCCTAAATAAATCATCAATTTGACAAACATCTTTTTGAATTTATCGGAACTGAATCCTTCGCCTTTTCCAAAAAACCATTTTTCTACACGATCAACTTTCTTTCTCCAGATAAAATAAGATGCCAATATTCCAGTAATTAAATCGCCAATAAATAGCAATCCTAAAATATAAACCGCACTCCAAAAATCAACAACTGGGCTAACTGATATTGCTGGAACTATTGCTAAAATTCCTAAAAACGGTTTTGTTATCAAATCAATCATCAATGTAAATTTTGGCATTGCATTAGATGTTATTTCTTGTATAAAATTTCTCATTGTTTTATGTTTTTTTTGTTAGGGATTTTATAATAAAATGAGTTGCTATGGGAATAATTCCTATCCATTCTGCTACTAATAAACTAAATAAATTAAAAGCAAAATGTAAAATTAACCCTAAAACAACGATTCCAGAAATAAAGAATTTAAAGCCACGAAATGCAATATTTGAACTTAATCCTATTGAAACAACCGAGCCTACAAAGAAATTAGTAGCAAAAAAATAATGCCAAATTGGATAGTCTAAATGGGGCGTACAAACCACTCCAAATAATGATACTCCTAAAATAGAATTATACCAATGGCGTTTGTAACCAATACCGTTATAAAGAAACATAGAACCAGCTAATGTTAATAAGAATGCAAATGCAAATGATTGGTGGCTGTAAACATAATCGCTTATACTTGGTCTCCAGGAACCGTCAATAAGTTTTAATATTAATGGAATAAACATCAATAAAAATGCTACCGAAATTTCTAATCGTTTTATGTCTTTTGAATTTTCCATTATACTATTTGTTTTAAAATTGAATCTTTTACTGTAAAATTTGGAGGTGCTACAACGATATTTAAATAATTTAAAAATGGTGTAACAGTTTCATTTTTTATTACATTTTCAAAATCTTTTGTATTGTTGTAAATAAACAAATCGACTTCTGTTTTGTATCTTTTTAATAAAGCATTTACAAAATTTTCAATTGGCGTTCCAACAGCAGAAACTTGTAAATAAGTGATTGTGCGATCTCTATTTGACTTTGCAATTTTACCAAGTTCCACTTTGTCTAATGGTTTAAACTCTGTTTTTGTAAAACCAATTTCTCCACTTGCAAAATAGTAATCAAATGTTATTTGTAATCCAGTATTTAAATATTCAAATTCTTTACGAATTGCCAATTGACCATTCAAAGTATAATCCGAAGTTAATTTCACTCCCTTTGTTCCGTATTTTGGAGTTTCATTTGTAAGACCAATTAAAGTAAAATCTACTTGGTACAATTCCTCTATTGAATTTATTTGTTGAGTAATTAGTGTATATATGACTAATTGCCTAATGCTTTTATTTTGCACAAATAACTCCGCATCTGCTTCATTTACAAAAGTTTCAACTATGATTTCGTTTTCTATAATTTCCCACAAATAAGGAATTTCTTTTTGTTGTATTTTCGTTTTCATAATTATAATTGATTAATAGTAAACCACGAATTTCCTGCACTTACTGTATCTAATACACCACCTGGACCACCTTTAAAAAATGTAGAAACTAATGTGTCTCCAACTGCAAGTTCTATCGTTCCTGCTAGTGAGCAATAATATATTCCTGCAATTCCTGAGTAACGTAAATCATTATACAATTGCGTTCCGTTTTTACGAATTGCCATTCCATAATATTGAGATGCTGGAATATTTGAAGCGTTTCCTGTTGAAAACGAATAAATACCAGCAGTAACACAGGTAAATACTCCAGTCAAGGGATTAAAATTATTGCCTAAATCCGATATTTCAACCCAAGTTCTTAAAAGATTCCAAGTATTAGACGCTAAGGCTTGAGCCGTTTTTCCTCTACAGATAACATTTGTTTTAGTTATTTTGTCTTGCTTTGCATTTAAAACTGTAAGCATTGTAGGTAACTCAGGAAAATTGGTAAAAACAGCTAATAATTCAGAAACAGTATTTACAACATTGTCAGCGTCAGTAGTTGAGGTTCCTATAATTGCATTAATTGTGTTTATTTTGTTTTGTAACAATAACAAATCTTGGGCAGTCGCTCCTGCCTTATTAAAATTTACTTTAAAAGGTTCAAATGCTAAACATAAGGATTGAAAAGTTGGCGATACAACTCCGTCAATAGAAATTTCAGAAAGTTTGCTTCTAAATAATATATCTGATTTATCAAATACATTTTCACAACTAACTTCATTATTTACAATTTTACGAAGTTGATATATTTTCGAAACGGCTCTATCGTTACATAGAAATGTTTTGTCGGTAAATGTTGTAATATTTGTCATAATTAATCGTTATAAATATTTGTAATAAAATTTGTTTTTCTAATGCTAGAAATACCATCAGGAATATTCCCACTTTCACCGCAAGTTCCACCGCAGTCCTTTGTGTATAAATCAAAATATTTTTTATTTTGACAAATCCACAATTGCATTCTTTCTGACAAGGGATCTATTCTATCCTGCAATGATGTATTCATTTTAAATTTTACATCTTGCATTTTTCCAGTTACCGATCCGCCAGCATTACCTCCAATAACTTCTGGATTATTCATCATTTGACCAGATGAGGTATGTCTTAACCAACTAGGAACTATTGTCATCATATCAACGCATTCAGCAGTTAGTTTCCACAAAAAACGCTCCCACAATTTCACATACCATTCATCATCGACTAACTCAATTGAATTGATAATTGTTCCTATTGGAATATCAGTTGCAATTATTTCATAACCTCCACTCAAAATCAATGATTCGTTTATTTTAATTAATAAATCCGCCTGATTATTTACATGAACTTTTACGTTTTTTTTTGAAATAAAATCTTCGTAAAACTTATCCCCCAGTGTGTTTGCAATAAATCGTTCCTCGGCCACAATAATATTATTTAGAATTTGACGTTCGTCAATTTCAGCATCTGTCGCAGCGTGAAATATTACTTCATCTGGAGTAATTAAAACATTTCTATGCAGTCGGTTGATTCGGTACATTTTTTCCTAGTTTAGATTCTTCAATAAATGATTTTCCTTTTTCTAAATCTTCCAAAACTGGTAAACCTAGAATTGTTCTTCCTTCATCTTTTGTCAAAACTTTATTTATCATAAGTTCTCCAGCAAATGATGTTGGCGCTACCGTTTTAAAACCTAAATCATATTCTACCCAATTAGTTCCTACCCAAGCATCGTAAATTTCAAAGAATGGATTTAATAAATCATTCATAATAATTTCTTGCGTTGGCTCGATAACTGTTTTATTTTTAGTGTCGAAAATCGAACTTAAATAAGCAAATCCGTTAGAACCTAAACCGCCACTGGCATGTTGACCGTAAAGTGTCTCATCCCAATTATTAGAATTGATTATTTTACTTTCAACACTTTTATCTAATTCCAAAAAAGATCCTTCAGATTTAGTATCGAATTGTTGTAAAGATGATTTTGCAATATCAGCTCCACCAGTTACAACTGTCCAACGTCCACGTTTACCGTCGCCAGTATGCGTGTAAATTAAATCTTGAGCTACTTTTTTACCTTCTTCAGCAGAAACATTCCCTTCTAAAAACAATACTCCACCTACCACTAAATTATTATCTATTACGTCTATATTATAACGAGCTTGTTTATATTCTAAAATTTGCCAAGGCAATGAACTAACGTTATCTGGCATTCCATAATAGTCATAACCTGGGAAGTCATTTTTTACGTGAATGATGCAATGTTCAGTTTTTTGAGATGCATCTTTATACCATTGCATTTTTGGGTCTCCATAATAAATTGGCAGTTCCACCGCTTCCTCCATTACAAAACTCCAAGAGTTTCTTTTTCTGAATTTTTTTGAAATAAATACGCTTTCGCAAATATCTTCCTCGTTTGGAGCAGAAAGTCTACAGTCTAAAAATGGTCGATTTATTATACGTACAAATTTTTTACTTCCCACATTTCCACGGATCACTTCTACAAAGTTGTTTCCAACTGTAAAATGATTATTGAAAACTGCTTTTAGTAATTTGTTGAGGTTTTGTCCTTTGTTGTTTACACGTTTTATAAATTTCAAAAAATCTTTATCTTCCTGTTTTTGGTCTTTGAAATAAAGTCCTTTTCCAGTACAGAAATTTGTCTTTGAATTTACACACGCATTATTAGTTGGCGAGAGTAGTTTGGCTTCCAATAGCAACTGAAAAAAGTTGTCTTTTGGTTCTAAAAAAGGTAGGTATTTTTTATTTTTAATTGAATATGCAAAGGCAGCCGATTGTCCTGTAGGTTCAAACGGAATTGGATTTTTAACATCTAAAGAGGCACTATTAGAAATAGTGCCTTTAGTTTTAGATACTGCCATTTTTTTATGGTTTTACAGTAGTTGTTGTTTTTGCCGCAACTTGAGTTGCGTCCGCTACCGTTTGATTGTTTATAAAATTTTCAGCCTTTAATCTATCCCATTCTTCAATAGATGGAAGTTTTTCAAACAAACCTATTAAGGTTTGGTCTTTGCTGTAAACGGCAATTTCTGCCAATTTATCCCACTCAGGTTCTCTGGTAGATAAAACGCCAGCAGCGTTGTTAAATCCAACTGCTGTATCTAGTCCTTTTTTATTTACTGTGTAAGTACTCATAATTTCTAAATTTATTGTAATCCGATTATTGCACCTGCGCCTCCAGCAAATTCATAAGCCATACGGCTGTACTCACCTTTAAACATCACATTCGCTCCGTTAAAGTCTTCAAATTTCTTACCAGAACCTCCTTCACTTCCGTCCATTTTCACTTCAAAATACGGTAAAGTATTTCCGTTTACATTTCTTTCACCAAGCACAAATATTTTACCTGAATTTAAAAGAATAACAATCCCAAGTCCACAACAAACTCCTGCGTCATCTAACGATCTTAAAAAGTTAGTTAACTCATTTGATAAATTTGGCAATTGAGCCATAATATCAAAATCATATTTTACACTCGCGCCGTTAACAGAATGCTTGAATTTAAATTCAGCTTCTTTGTTTTGAAATTTAACAGGGAACATTTTAGCTCCACCAGCCGCAGTTGCGCCTGCTGTTAAAGTAATTGCAGCGTACGGGTCTTTATTACCTAAAGTTGTAGTTTGACTGAAATTAAAATCAGCAGGATCAAAAACCCAAATATTAGATACTCCACCAGATGTAGCGGCACATGGCACGCTGTATGATTGTAAGGTTACACAAAGCATATTTTCTATTTATTAAAAATTAGTTAAACCAATTACAGAATGTTCTGGGAATGCTATTCCAGTTCCTGCTCTCATGAAGTTTGCATATTTCCATGCTAAACTGTTTTTATCGTACCAAACCATTAAGGCCTTGTTTCCTTCGTCTGTTCTTTCTCCGTAAGTTTTATCGGTAGCGAAAACAAAGTTCCCTCTAATTGTCAAAACTACAGCGTGAGCTTCTATTCCTCCATTCAATGCATTCATAATTGGGTTCCAAGTTGGCTCTGGCAACACATCAATTCTTTTGAACTTCAAGTTCGGAACTCCATTTGCATAAAGTTGAATGTTGAAAGCTCCACCAGTCAAAATCAAATACTCTTCATATGCATCTAAAATAGATTGCGATACGTAAAACGCTTTTGCATTATCAGGCATAAATTTTAAGAATATATCTTGCTGTCCCCAAGCCCAATGCAAATAATTGTAAGCATCTTGTGGAGTAATCGTTCCATCAGCTAATGCAGTGGTTTGATTAGCCGGAATTGTACCATCGTTGATATATTTAGCATATTGCTTGAATACACCATCAAAAGTGTTCCAGTTCCACACACCGTTCACATCATTGGCTCTTTCGATATCACCGAAATAAGCGTTTGAATCTAAATCGGCTTTTATGGCTTTCAAAAAGAAATCCATAATAAAGTCCGTGAACTTTGGATCAGAATTTCTGAAATCTTCCAAACAACCTTGATAAAATTCATTATCACATTGCGTGGTTGCAGCGTACACTGGATCGGTTTCGATTTGTCTGATATTGGCTTTTCCAACAGGAGAAAAAGTAATATTACAAGACGCATCTCTACGTTTCAAAATGTTTCGAGTTCCAAGAATATCAACGATTTTTCGTTTACTTGAAACATCATCCATAACGGTAAACTCGCCAAGAGTTCCGTTGTATGCTCCATCAGGAATTAAATCAGCAAAGTTTGGCTTTACTAACAACTCATAATAAGCAGCTGGATTTATACTTAAAGTCTTAAACATAGTTTCTTTATTTTAAAAATTAAATTCTATTTCCTTGTTTCGCAGTACCTACGAAATTTCCAGTTTCACTCTTACCAGTCAAGTTGAAAACCCCTAAATCGGCTTTACATCCTTTGTCAGTAATTACAGTTGCAGTGAATGAGATACCAGCTAAATTCAAACCAGTTAAATCAATCGTTACGTCTCCTGCCGCCACAATAATTGAAGCGTGTTTTTGTTTTCCATCAACATCATTCACGTGTACTAGAACTTTTTTCAAAGTTGCAGTAGCTTCAAATACTGATGCATCAACAACTTTTACAGTTTTAGTTGCAGCTGTATTTACAACCTGAAAGGTCAATGCTGGTTCAAATCCAATACAAGTCGGACCATAGTGCAAACCATCTTTTAAATTTTTGTTTTCTATTGCAATCATAAAATATTAATTGTCGAAAGAAATTCCTTCGTGATTATACTTCCCATCATTTTCGCCAGCATTTTTAGGTGGCTTTGCACCGCCTTTATTGTTAGCAATTTCCTCTTGTACTGCTTCTAAATCTTTTGTCAACTTTTCAACACTTAAGTTTGTTGGCAAATCTTTTATAGCATCTGTAATCGCTAAACCGATTTGGTTCGCAATATTTTCAGGCAAACCATCTTTAAAAAAGTTGGCTACAGAATTGCTCATTTGCTCTTCTGTTGGTTCTGGTTTAAAATCTTTAAATGCTTCAGATAAAGCATTGGTAAGATTTTCGACTGTCATTGGTTTCGCAGTTTCTCCTTCTTTGGCAACTACCAAATTTTGAGCTTTAAATGCGTCCACAATTTGTTGTACGAATTTGTTCATATCTACATTTTCAGGATTAAAATTATTTTCATTGTCTTTTTTTACAAACGAGTTGTATAAGTTCATTGCGGCCACATTCTTATATGGGAATGCACTCGCAGATATATTGTTGGTGAAATCTTGATTTTCTAAAAGATTGACTACAAAACCATTTGCCACAGCTTCTGAACCTGTAAACCAAGTTTCAGCATTCATCCAATCCTGAACTACTTGTTTGTTTTTGCCAGTAAGATTTGTATAATAATCAACGATGGTATCATTGAATTTTCGCATCGTTTGTGAGTAGTTCTCGATGTCGTTTACATCTCCCCAAATTCCGCCTGATACATTATGTATCATGTAATAAGAATTTTTTGATATAGAACTGTTTTTTGAAGCAGATAGAATATAAGTTGCAGCACTACATATCATACCTAAACCTTTAGTATTTACAACGTATCCGTTATTTTCTAAATTTACAATCCAATCGTGAATAGCCATTGCATCGCCAACGTGACCACCGTAACTATTTACCCAAAAATTGATATTCTTTTTACCTGAATTGATAACTTCATCGCGAACCGATTTAAAAGAAACCGAAGTAGTATCGCCGTACCAATTCTTATAAATTTCTTGCGTTTCGGCATCAACGATAGCACCATCGATATAAATATCTAAAATGTTATCAGATACATTCTGAATTTTATAATTGAATATTTGAAGTTGGTTTTTCATAACACTGCAAAGTTGCGAATGAAAACCATTAAGAATATAATATATTCTTATTTATGTGCGAACTCTCCGAACATAATTATTTATATTTGCCAAATGAAAAAAGTAAGATTTGAATTTGATTATTTTATAGAACGAATTTATTATCGTGAAAAATTCGATAAATTTATTCGATCAGATTTAATGTTAGCAATTATGGTTTTATTTTCTCCGCTTTGGGTGGTTTACAAACTACTCCCGAAAAACAACGATCGCAAATGTCTTTAACCGTACTTTTTGGTATTTGAGTTTTGTTTGTAATTTGTTGCAAAGTCAATCCTTTAGACCTTTCAATACAAACTATTAATTGCTTGGAATCTACTCCTGCAAATTTGCAAAATTTATCGAAATCATCTATCGCTAGTTCCAAGGCTTTGTTTTTATAATTTTGGTCCATTTATTTTGGGCTTTCAATAATTGTTACTGTCGATGCTACTTTTACTATTATTTCTGAATCATCAAAATTAGAATATTCAATTTCGGTTTTTTCAAGTGCTTTTAAGTTTACAAACGAAGTTCCGTAAGTTTTAATTTTACATTTTGAAAATTGATTTATTATTATATTTGAATTTGTTTCTTGATTGGATTTAAAATCTAATTTTGTTCTATCCGTTAATGAAATTGTGCTAATTGAATTGTCATTTTGAATTACATTAATTTCTGAATCAAAGTAGGACTTTATTTTTGTATAAGAATTTTCTAATAAATTTATTTCGATTTTACCTCCTAGACAAATCACTTCAAACTGCAATTTTTTTCCACACTCTAAATGAACATCTGCTCCTGAAAAAATATAGATTGGTCTTTCAGGATTCAATAAAGAAATTTTATTCGTGTAAATATTCGCATTTATTAAATCTGTACTTGGAAATTGTTTAAGTAAATCAGAATCAATTATTCCAGTATTCCAAATCCATCTAACAATATCTTTGCTTGTTTCTAGTATTTCAGCATAAGTTGTTGCAGATGATATTTTGTGAAAATCCGCACAAATTCCTCCTTTATTTCTAGCTCTATTTAGTATTTCTTTTTTTAGTTCTTCAAATGTCATAATGTTGCGATTTCAGATTGTTTATTTTTTTCTCTTTCGTAATCTCGAACTTCATTCGGATTTAAAACTACTTTTTTTCTAGATTCCGATTCAACTACATTTCGAAGTTCTAATATAGAATTATGTAATCCTGCAATATCTAATAATTCATTTGAATTGGCTTCTTTTTGATTTAATCCACGACCTTCATAATAACTTCTAAATACTGGCGGTTGAACACTAGAACCTAAAAATGCACCACCTCTCATAAATTTGGTTAAACTTGCACCACCAGCCCAATCTACACCACCACCAATTGCATTTAGTTTACTTGCAATTTGATTAGTAGTTCCAGTTACCGAAAATACTTCGTTTGACTTTGCCGATCGTTTATTTATAATTGCCAATTCGTCTCCTTCAAATTCATTCATTCCAACTGGAATTCCGCCATCGGCGTGAGAACTGCCAATAAATGGTCCGCCTTTGGTTGGTAACTTTCCACCTTTTTTAAATTGTTGTTTATCAACATTTGCCATATTTAAAGCATAACCAGCAGTTGCAATAGCCGCTAATATGCCGTACATAATTGCTCCGGATGCTCCAAAAGTCACTCCATTTGTCGGGTTTGATGCAGCCGCAACTGCTATATTTGCTAATTGTAAAGCAAATGCAATTGTAAGTTCTTGTTTCTTTATTTTTTTAAGTTTTTCGTGCGCTTGTTTGTCCGCAAGAGCTTTTTTAGTAGCCGCTTGTTTCTCAATACTATCACGTTCATTTTGACTTTGTGCTTTTGCCAAAAGTTGTTTTTTCTCTAAATCAATTCTTTGATAGGCTAATTGTTTGCTTTGTTCAACCGCCTGACGTTCTCCGTCAAAGTAGGAACTCATCGCCTGATTTGCCAAGTCAAATGATTGTGCTATTGCCTGGCCAAGTAATGCACTTTCTCTTTCGCTTAATCCAAGTGATTGCGTTAATTTATCATTGATTACATTTTGAGTATTAGAATCGGATGGTAATGCTAATTTTACAGCGCCTTTCTTTTTTACTTCTTCTTCTCCAGTTGCTTTGCCTTCGAGTAATAATTGTCTTTGTCTTAATAAATCATTGTAAGTTTTTTGTTCATCATTGGTTAATCGTTGTTTTGCAATTCTATCATCATAAAATTTAATTTGAGCGTCAATTGCTCCTAGTTCAATATTTGTAATTGCAAGTGATAAAGCCGCGTTGATTTTATCAATTTCATATTCTTTTTGTTTCTGACTTAATGATTTGTTATTCAAAATAATCATTCGCTGTTTTGAAGCTTCAATTTCAGCGTTGTTTTTTCGATATGTTTTGAAATCTTCAACTCCAGTAATCAAACTATCAAATTGTACTTTTGAAAGTTGAAATTGCTTTTTCTTTAAATCAGATTGTTCTTTTAGAATTAAATTTTTGCGATCTTCCGCATTTTTTTTAGAATCTTGTTTAAACTTGTTTTCCAACAAATCCATTTTAGTATTGAAATCTACCTGAAGGTTTAACAACGTCTCATAAAACTGCTGTTCTGCTTGAACTTTATCTAAATTACTAGTATACGGATCGCTATTTACATCATCAAGTTTCGACTGTGAAATTGCTTTGTCATTACTTAAAGTTTGGTTTAACTCATCTTCTTGTAACTTGAATAGTTTGGCGTTTGTTTCAATCTTTTTATCAATACTATCAGATGCTGTATCGGCTCTCAATTTTCTAGTAGTAGCGTCAGTTCCTTTAAAATGATTTAGTATTTTGTCGTTGTATTTTATATTAACCGCCAACGATTTTACCAAAAATTGTTCTTCTGTAATTGAACCTTCTAACTTTGTTTTTTTAAGTTCTGATAACTCGGCTTCTCGAAGCGCATTGATATCACGCAAATAGTCTTTTACTTGTTTTGGAGTTCCGTCTCCGCCTCCTGGAGTTCCTCCATCAGGATTTGTTGGAGGAACTCCGTTTGGATTTTTATTTTTAGAATTATCGGTAGTATCTTTTGCTACAATTCCAGCCAATGTATCAACGTCTTCCTGTAATTTTAAATTCTGTTGATATAAATCTATTAATTGGTCAGATGCAGTTCCGTCACCGATACCAATCGATTTACCTACAGATTGTGCAAATGCTTTTGTTCCTTGTAAAAATCCAATGTTCTTATTTAATCTGGTATCTAGTTTATCGGCTTCTGGTCGAAGTTCGTCCTGTTTTAATTTATTTTCAATAATTTTCTTTTGTTTTTCTACTAACAAATTTTTAGCCGCTTCTGCTTTGGCTTGTAACAAAATCGATGCAGTAAGTTTGTCCGTTAACAATCTTAATTTATCAATACGGATAATGTTTCCGTCCATTGCAGTTGCATAATCTTTGTCGATAGCAATAAGTTCCTCCATTGCTTTTTTGCGTCCAACATCGCTATTATTTAAGTTACTTGCAATTTGAGTAAGAACTTTTAGTTTAGCAATTCTTTCAGATGTGGATTCTCCAGCACGTTTTTCAATTTCAGCATTAACTCTATTTTGAGAAGCAGTTAATTTTAATTGCTCCCCTTGTTTTTTTAAACTTTTAGTAGTGTTATCAACTTGACTTGCATAAGCCGATGTAGCAGCTCCAATTGCTAAAATTCCTAAAAGTACCCAACCCAAAGGAGTTGATAAAAAAGTAGTGTTTAGCAACGTCAAAGCACCTCGTAATCCAACTGTTGAAATGCCTAATGCATTCATAGATGCTACAAGTAACCATTTAGCAGCAGTTAAAACTCCTGTAGCGATAGCTTGTGCATACTCTAAAATTGTTCCAGTTACAATTAGTGCGTTTCCAGCAGCTGTTAGTGCGTTTTCGTAAATCTTAACTAAAATTTTATTTCCTGTAGCGGTTATACTGGCGTAAACCGCCGCAATGTTCGACCAGTACGCTAAAGTTAAATAAGCTAACATTCCAATCCACCAGCCAAAAGGAATACTTGTAATTATAGTAATTAAACCAAGTATAGCAGTTCCTGTTATTGAAACTAAATTTATAAAAGTTTTGTTGTTAGCTAAATCTGTGAATTTCTTTGAAACTTTATCTAATACTCCAGCTAGGTTTTCATTCTTTTTCGCAAAAGCTTCATTAATATTAGCAGTGTCATTTATAGTGTTTTTAGCTCTCGCAATTCTTTCACGAAATACATCAGCTTTACCACCCAAAGTTCCAAGAATAGTTGTAACACGTCCTGCGCCTAATTCAGCATCGGCAAATGAAGTTGCTATTTCTTCAACTCCTTTACCTGATTTTACTAATTTTTCAGATACTTGAATTAATGCTTCTGCGGGATTTTTATTAATTAACTTTTTAAATTCAGCTTGTGGAATACCTAATATTTTTGCAAACTTTTCAGTATCAGCCGCTAACTTTGGCAATATTTTAACCAACGCTGTGGATGACACCTCGGCACTTTGTTTAAACTCCTCAAAACCAGCACCAAGTCCAATACTATCTGATAATTCAAAATTTGTAAATATTTGTCTTAAACCAGCCATACGACCATTAAAATCATTAATGTAAGGAACTGAAGCAACCGTTTCATTTGCTAAAGTTCTTATTGAATTACCTATTTTTAATATTCTATCTCCAGTAATCTCTCTGTCTTCATAAAAAACATTTATAAGTTTTGCAAATGTTTCTGTACCAGTTTCAATGTCTCCAAAATCTTTACCAAACGAAACTTTAACCTTGTCAATTGCTTCTGTAACACCAATTAAATTTTCTTCTGATGTTCCTGCTTTAGTTGCAATATTTGCAATTTCAGCTAAAGAAGTTAATTTAGTTCTTGTGTCTAATTTTCCGAGATTTTCAACTAATAACCCCGCTGTTTCAGAAGTTCCTCCAAGTTCAATCTCTAGGTTTGTTGTAGTATCGGACAATTCTTTCGTGCCAGTAATTAACTGTTGAACACCACTCATAGCGGCTTGCAATCCAACATAACCCAATATCATGTTTTTAATATCGGTACCCATTGTTCCAAACACGCCAGTTCCAACGCTCCCCATTCCTGCCAAATGCGTTTGTGAGTTTTCAATTTCAATGTTTAATCTTTCGGCCTCAATTCTATTGTTTATTAAACCAGTTTCAATGGCGTTTAAATCAGTAGTTCCTGATGCTCTTGCTTGTTCTAATTCTGCTTTTAATCTTGCAAATTCTGAATTTAATTGAATTACTTTACCTTTTGTTTGGTCAACTTGGTTTCCCAAGACATCGCCTAAACCTGCATTTTGCAATTGACTAATTACTCCTGAACTCACTCCGCCAATATTTATTTCCTTTGGATAATTTCCAACGTTACGCTGGAACTGCCCAAGTGAAGCGTCGATTGCTTTTAGTTCTTTGTCAAGTTTATTCGCAGCCAAAGCCGCTTGTTTAAATTCTTGCGATTCTAATCCAAAAACAATTCCTACCTCCTTTGCGTTATTGCGTAGTTCATTCAATTTTTTTGACAATAACTGATATTCCGTTAACGAAAGTTTTGTTTCCTCACGGTTTTTACGTTGCTCTTCCCTTTGAGTTCTCAAAGCATTAGTTTGTGCTTTCCCCTCGTTAGTTAATCTCGTGCTTTCCTGGCGCAACTTTTCAGTTTCGAGTTTTGCCTGTTGCATTTCGAGTGTGTACTTTGACAAATCGCCAGACGACAATCCACCAGCAGAAATGATGGTTTTTAAATCTTTAAATCGCTTTTTAGCATCATCAAATTGCTTATTGACTTTCTGCATTTGTGTTACAAGTTCTTTTTCTCCTTGCAACTTAATATCGTAAATTTTGGTAATATTTGCCATAATTTGAATATAATATATTCTTAATTAAATAAATTTTTTAGCCTCTTGGAATGTCGTTATACAAGCAAAGTAGCCTATTGTATTGTGTGTCAAAAACTTTGTCTATTTCATTGCCATTAATTAATATTGGTGGAATTACAACAACAACACTTGGCGTTAGTATAGTTAATTCGCTAGGATAAGTATTGTCTAATTGTTCTTTTGAAATTGGGACCCACTTTCTTAAACTTGCTTTTGTTGAATTATCGTTCAAACAGTTAAATCCTCTAATTGCAATCAGTTCCCACAATTCGCCATTTAAATCAATTCGCTCTCTATGAAACCAGTTTGTAATATCATTGTTATTTAGCATAAACTGAGTGTTCAACCACTGACCATTATTCATAATCGCCAAACGTTGCCAAAAGAAACGCTTCAATAACCCTTTGCCTACTACTACATTTCCACCGCTTCCGATATTTTCATCAGAATAAGAAAGGATAGGATCGTTTTCTCCACCAACTTTATAATTTACAGCAAACAAATACGGAATGTCATTTTGATTGATTCCGTCAAACTTCCATCCACCAACTCCCGACATTTTACCTTTATAAAATGCTAATTTTGGCGAAAATGTATTTTGTGCCTCCGAACTAGATGTGTTACTAATATTTTCAGGAACTAAACAAATCATTTGAGGCGTTATACCAGTTACTGGCGCAAAATCATCTACCAAATAATGCATTACTGGGCTAAAATATCTATTTTCAAACTCCTTTTTTTCAGCTTTAAACCTTTCCGAAAATACATATTTACCACTTGCCAAAGTTATTTTGTATCTATCCTGTACAATTTTTAATGCTCCGTCATTAGAATCATCTTTAAATTTAAAAACGAACTCCCGGGCATTGTCGTCATAAAGTTCAACAGTTGAATCCTCTGAAATATCTTCTTCAAAACTTAAAACATTTTTAGTAAAATAACCTTCCTGTTTTATTGCTAGATTATTAGTCAATGAAAAATCGTGAGTTGGTTCTATTAATACTATTTTATTAATTGGATCAGTTTGAATTGATAAATTGAATGAATCTGCAGCACCTTTCAATAAATCCAAAAACTTTTCCTTTTGAAGTGTTAAATACGAATCAAAACTTACAGTTCCACCGATCGGTATTCTAAAATATTCCATTGAAAATTCTAAAACTTTTATTGTTACTCTAGCTGTGTCTGCTGTTTTACTTATATCAACCCCAACCTTAACTTTGCAGGTTATTGTGTCTCCATTGTTTACAATAGTAGATAATCTTAAATCAACAACTTCCTGACCATCTGTATAACCAAAAGTTGGTGCAGTGTGGCTCATTATAGGGTTTTCTTGGATTTGATTACCGTTTAAATACCAATAAACATTTAAATCGCAACTCGATTCAACGTCAATTCTATAATTGTAATCCAATGTTAATAATAAATTTACTTCGAGTGGGCCATAATGTGGCGTGTTGTAAGTCCAACGCATTTCGTCTCCTCCTCCGTGACCAGCACCTCCAATTCCAGCTGGAATATAAGTTGTTGTACCAGAAGTTCCAGCGTTACCTCCGAGAGGTCCTGGAGGTATAACTGTTAGTGATTCGTTATTTCCACTGTAATCTCCAATTGGAATCGTATTATTATTATCAAAACAACCAGTATCAGTGTTGTCAAAAACAATTAAATTACACCATTGGTCAGTATAAAATGTTCGCTCATCATAACTTTTGGCTAAAAACCGATGTATTTCATATTTAGTTCCTTCAGATGATAGAAACGGTCCAAAAGTCCAAGGCAAAACTAACTTTCGAGCATACGGAGTGTCTAAAAAATTACTCTGAATTTTGTAACCAGCACTTTTGAAACCCCAATACAATATCCAATAAAGCGAAATACTAGGTTTCATTGTCTTAACTGAATAGTTTTTGTCATTTGACAAATCCTCATCCATCCAACCAGCATATTTAACTGGTGCAAACACATAAGGAAGGTTTTCATTTGTTCCGTCGAAATTCCAAGAATTTATGATTGTGTTTTTTTCAAAGATTAATTGAACGTGTTTTACTAATTCATAAATTGTAGTTTCTTTTAAAACAATAAGCCAATCTGCATTGTTTCCAAAACAATTAAGTTCAAAACTAATTGGAACCGCTCCTCGTTTAATAGTTCGTTTAGGAATTGCTTTACCTACAAATACTTCTATGCCATTAGTTTCTGCAACTATGTTCCTAATTCCTTTATAGATTTTATTTGGTGTATTATCGTCAACTGATGTGTTTTGAGATGTATTTAAAATTTTTTGATTATTAAGTGTTGCAGGGAGTTTCATTCCAATACTTTCAGACGATTTTTTTTTTTGAAAATCTTGAGTGTCTTCTAATAAATAATCAAATACTATAGGGAAATCAGAATCGGTGTCAATATCCAATTCCTGATTATCAATTTTTACTTTTAAATATTTTAAACTCATCGTAAATTAATATTAGCATTACTCATTGTGAATTTTACTTTAACTAAATATTCATATCGTTTCTCTGTTTTTCTAATTGTAAATTTAGAATCGAGTATTTGAATGGGTACGTATTCTTTAGTATTTGACGTATCAAAACCCTGTGGCATTTCCATTTCTATCCACGCAATCGGAGTTTCAAACAATTCTTTTACCCAATATTGGTCTCGCTCTAAATAACAATTCGTATTCGCTTCTACGGTTTCGTTGGAACGTATATTTTGACGGTAAGTTCCGCCTTTAGTTCTGTCAAATGGGAATCCCAATGTTTTTGTCCAACTATCGGATTTTATTTCCTCTGTTGCTTCAATTTGACCAAAATTTATACTATCTATTTCTCCTAGAGAATTTATAAAATGAATTCGATATTTTTTAGCACCACAACAGCAACCGATTTGATTTTTTCGAGTAGTTGCAATTATTGCTCCAGCAGAATCTTTTGCAACTACAAACCATTCATCAATTTGGCTCATATTTACAGTAGGAAATAGTGGTTGTAAGTTTGGCAATCCTTCTGGAATATATTTTACACTTGGTACCATAATTAAATATGTTTATCAGTAATTAAATCGTGTTTCTTTTTTATTGCAGCTCGTTGTTTCCATTGCTTTTTACGGTCAAATTTTGAATAAACAACTTTGTAAAAATTAACCATTGATTCAATAGTTTCGTATTTTGCGCCTAAAGATGTTACTTCGTATTTTGGTAAATTATTTTCAATAAAAATATCAATACTAAAATCTTTTCGATAGATATAAGCGCGCTTACCACTTTTACTAAAATATGATTTTGTAAACCATTGTTTCATTTCTCCTAAAACGTGAAAACCCGCCAAAGACTTGACTACTATGTCAATATCCTTGGCGGTTTCTTTTTTACCAAAATATAGTTGTGCAGTTCCGCCTACTATAACTACATCTGGCGATATTTTATAAATTTCTTGTATTAATTCGTTTCTTTCCATTTCTTAATAAATTAACTACCACTTCCTGAACCTCCACCATCTGAACCTGAGCCCGAACCACCCGAACCGCTTCCAGAACCTGAACCTCCAGAACTGCCACTTCCGCTTCCGCCACTACTTCCTCCAGAACTACCTGAACTCCCGCTTGCCTGACCTGTGTATTTTAAAACATTTGAATACCAGATTGTAGTATTTCCGATAACTTTTAATCTGTATTGATTTAATCCTAGAATAGAATCGTAAAGAATATCATTTACCATTGATACTGAAAAATTTACCCAACCATTACTGTTTTTTATTTGCCAAACAACTGAAACAATTGATTGAGGAATATTAATTACAATTTGATTAATTCTAATATGAACATTTTGAATTCCTGCATTTCCAGTTCTATCTTCAATGGTTAATGTGTCATTCCAATAAATAGAAGCAGTCAATCCAGCTGTTGCAATTATATCATCAGCATTGATGGTAAACGTAACTAAATTACTCTCGTTACCTTGGCTGTCAACTCCTTTGTAAGTAAATGATGTTGAATAATCGCCATTCGGAAACTGATTTAAACTTCCTTTAACCCAAAAATCAATTAATCCTGCTGTGATTTGTGCTATTGGAATTGTATATCCTACGGGAACGTCCCACCCTTGGTCAGTAATAGTCCCACGATTTGGCAAACTGTATATTTTTAATCCAACTGTAGCATTACTTTGAGAATTAATTACGTTTACCATCAATTCAGTTACGCTAAATGCGAAAACGTGGTCAATTTGTGGCGTTAATGAATCAGGATCATAACTTACTGTTTTAGATAATGGCGTATTGATAGTATAAACGAAAACAGGATAACAATAACTCGCAGATTGAAATACGTTAGCGTTTTTGTTTCGATAATTTAATTCCAAACAACTTATAGTTTTTCCAGTTGCAATCGGGAAGTAAGAACTATCGTCATTGCAAAGTTTCATTTTTTTTGGCCGCTTGGTCAATGGATAACTATTTGCATCCCAAAATCCAGTTTTAAAATTATCGCAAAATGTCGCAAAATCTTGAACATCCTCGTGCTGCAATGTGGCGTTAAAAACAAACATTTCATTAGATTGAACCCCGTAACCAGCAACTGGAATGCTGGAACTTGTACCTTGTATCGGTGCCAACTGTTCCGATGTTATAAATCCATTTGCATCATATTTCGCATTTCTGAACTTAACAAATACTTTTTTTACTGTTTTTGTTAAATATAAAATATTGCTTCCGTCAATTGCTGGCAGGTTGTAACTCATAACTTCCTGTATGGCATCTTGAACATCAAATTCGTATTCTGGTGCAATCAAATCATTATTTATAAAAGTAGTTTTCGATAACGATTTATAGTAAATTCCATTAATGTAAACATCGCAATAAACTACTGGAGGAATGTAATTAGTCGCAGTCGCTCCCGATATTCTCGCTTTACATCTAAACACAACAGGTCGATAAGCCACATTTAGACTATCATTATTCTTTTGATATGAAATAGTAATTGCCATAATTATATTGTTTCGCTTTTTTGTAAATTATATTCATCATTAAAAATTCCATCCATTCCAAAATCCATTAAACTATCTACTTTCTGCTGGTTTTCGTTCCAGGTTCTTTGAATAAAATGTTTTCTCTCTCCAGTCTTTGAAAATCTTGAACTTGCTTTAGTTGGCATACCTTCTTTAGCTTGTTTTCTGGCTGTATTTATTGCAGCACCTAACGCTTCTTTTTGAGATAGTCCACGTAACATAAAATACTTTTGCAATTCAATCACGGTTGGTAGTCTTCCACTAGATGGCTGTCCAGTTTCTAAATCTTGAGCGTAATCCAACGCATATCCATTCAACTCCGTTTCTTTAGATTTCTCAATAACACGAAAAGCACCAGTTATCGAACGTTCCAATGCACCAGTTAAATAGTGTCCTTGGTCTTTCAATTCTGATACTAATTTTTTATTGAGTAAATCAGCAACTTTGTTTAATGTTTTTTTTGCCTTCATAACTGCTTCAAAAATTGATAATCGTTTTCTAATTCAATCAGAATATCTTTCATTTGTCGATAGTTTGTAAGTATCGTATTTATACAAATCGAGCAATCAGATATTTCTTTGTGTGGTTCTACAAATTCTTTCCAAATTTTTAAAAGCAATTTCATGTGCTCGTTATCTTTGACAGCAACAGCATTATAAATTGGATCGTCATTAGATAAAATCAATTGACTTCTTACTTCGTCTGGGATTCGTTTTGCAATTAGTTTAATACTCATATTATGCTATAATTATTGAATCAATATCAGAATCATTGTAATCCATAACTTCGCATCCGATAAACAATTCAACATCAAACGAAATTCCAATACCTGCAACTTTATCATTTGCCACGTTAGAAACACGATCAATAACATCAATACTTTGACCGTCTCGAATCCCTGATCGCATATTTCTTTCGGTTACTAATTGAAATACTTTTCTAAAGTCAATTCCACAACCTCGCATATCTTTCCAAATGTGCTTTATGGTTTTTTTTGATAGATTATTAAATTTATTGACGTTTGCTATTCCGTTGGCATCATTGTTTTGAGTGTCTAAAAAGAAAACCCGACACTTGAATTTACTCCAACCTTTGTCGTAACTTTCGATTAGTTCAACTGGTGGCATCATTATACAAAGTGGATATTTTGCACCGTCTTTAATGCCTCCAATAATATATGTCAATATTTCGCCTAGATTATTTTTGTTCAAATCGTTTCCGTAACCAGGAGCCATAACAAAACGTTTAATAGTTTTGGACTTTGAAATAATTTGCTCAAATAAATCATAAAGGTTAAGTTCGTTCATATTTTCCAGTAATTTTTAGGGCACGTTTCATTTTTGACTAATGATTTTTCAACAACCGGGCAATGCAAATTTTTAGAACATCCAGTACAAACTAGTGTGTTAATTTCGTTCGCTTCTCCGTTTATAAATTTTAATATTTTGCTAGACTTTGTAAAAACGCATTTTTCACACTCCAAAAGGCGTTGCTTACTAAAATTAATTGCGTTATCAGATGCAAAAATTTTAGAAGCAAACCAGCCTTTTATTATGTGAATTGGGTTAATCATAACCAGTATTTACCAACTATAATTCCTATTGCAAATGCGATTATTCCAAATACAAATATCACAGCGCATCCTTGAGCTAATCCTTTGTTAGTTTCCATTATTTTATTAATTTAGGAATATGTAAATCTAGTTTAGTGCCGTTCTTTTTGGCTTCCAAAACCAGACGGCTCTTAAAATCTACTTGTAGTTTCTTTTGAATTGGCGCAACTACTTTGTTCCAGTTTGTAGCCAAATCAGTTGAGTAAAAAAGCATTTTATTGTAAACAAAACTTTTTACTTCTAATTCTTTAGGACTGAATCGAGTAAGCGCATTCAAAAGGATCGAAATATTGTAAAGATTGAAGTCTGGAACTTCTTTTGACAGCTCATTCAAAATAGAACCGTGCGTGGTTACATCGCATTGAAGTTTTTCTAGTGAACTAATTTCAACTAGCTTTCTGAAGGGAATGAGTAAATTCGCAAGGTTTTCTTGCGCAACTTCGAACTTTGTCGATTCTAGTTTCTTTCTTAATAAATCCTCGAATTTTTGCATTTGATTGTCCATGTCTAAAATATTTAATTGTTGTTTAGTGAGAAAGATTGGACTCGAACCAACGACCATTTTTACTTCATTAGCAATCTTACTTTACTTTTTCGGATTCAACTAATTTTTCTAAACCTGCTCTAACCAACTGAGCTACTTTCTCTATTAAAAAAAGCCGTCCATTGCTTGTTGAACGGCTTTTGATATATTGAATCGAATTTTAACAATTGCTCCTACAATATCTAGTAGGATTGTCATTTGTAAATAGATTTTCTTGCAACTTTTCTCGGTAAATTATTTTATTAAAAAGTCGGTTTGAACTTCGCCAACCGACATCTGTTATGATGGCTAGGTAGGTTATGGGTTCGTTTTGCTCAAAGGATTTCACTTTGAATTCTGTTTTAATTGTCGCATCAGCATAAACCGATACAACTGAATAATCATTTGCTGTAAACACAGCTGTTGCTACTGGACTAATGTCTTTCACAAATTCACATTGGCTCTTTTGCTCCGTCTTGGCTGTGACTGCCGTGGACGTGAAAACAATCATACAGATTGCAATCATAATGAGCGATCGAATCGACTTCATAATCTTAAATATTTTTATTACTTATTTCGGGTTATTAACTTGACTAAAATCAAACCAACATTCTACACATTCATTTATTCCAATTAAATCTTCACCATCTCTATCAGTAAAACTATCACCGTTGTAAAAAGCTGTAAAAATTCCTCTACATTCAAAATCAGTACCTACATTTACAGTTCCAAAACAATTTATAAAACCAGTATGCGTTGGTTTTTCTTTTTTAATTTCTTTCCACATTTTTATAATTATTTATTGTTTAATTTATCGTAGTAGGCGTTTATAACTTCGTCGTGGTCTTTTTGTTCTGATGACCACAGCATCACATCATACGCTTTTGTTTCTTTTATATTGTCAAGGTTTGACTTCCCGTTATTTTTATAAAATATTACACCTTCCTTTGCTACATAAGTCAAAAAAGACAACCAACCCCACTTATCAAAATGTATTTTTAAATTGGGTCCTTTACTTGTTCCTCCGCCTCCGAAAACGCTAAAGTTTTCGTGTATAAACTCATTGAAATTTGCAAAAAAAAACCTATTGCCATCGCAATGTCCATTGGTAAATCTTGCATCATTTGAACTCGTTCGCTGTTCGGTGCCATCCAACTCTCATCGAAAACTTCATCTTTTCTTTTTAAAAATATAGCCGCCAAGTATGGCATTGCATCCCAATGACCAGCTCCTAGATCGTGCATTTGCTTAATTATTTGCTTACTAACAATTAATTCGTTAAAGGTAATTTGTGATTGAAAGCTTAATTCTGGTTTTTCTATAAACCAAAACTCATCGTTCCACAAATAACTATCTTCTAATGTGATTTTGTCCATTTGCTCATAAAGTCCTTTGAAACAAGCGTGATAAACCGTTAGAACACTTTCAACTGAAATATTATCAGACACTTCATTAATTGATATTCCAGTAAAAAAAGAAAAGTTTTTAATCGCAATTTCGATATTAAATAACATCGATTCTACTTCGTCAACTGGCAAATCATTACCGTTATCATCTTTTTTAAAAATCTCATTTTTGCGATCAATAATAGATTTACCATAAGTTTTGTCAAACTCAATTCTTTGACGTAACGAAATATCTCCGAGTGTAGTAGGGAAGTTGTAAGTTGTATCTTGGTAGGTAAACTTCATTATTTTTTCGTTACGATTGGTTTCTCATCTGGAACTAATTTCAATTTTGCATCGGCTTGGTCTTTTGCTAAATCATTTTTAGCTAAAATGGATTTTTTAATGTATTCGATTAATTGACCGTCGACTGGAGATTTGTCAAAATCTTTTACACCTGCCAATTTCGCAACGCCACGAATGTCAATTGGTTCTAAAGCATCTAGCAAATCAGTTGTTTCTCTATTCAAAAACGAATCGTAAATTGACTGTATTTTATTTCTAAACGCTTCAACTTCGTCAACTTCTATTGGCTTAAGATTTAATTTAGTACTTACTGATTCTTTTATTTCCTTACCAATAACATTTGTTAACGGCTTTGGAATAAATTCGTTTGTAATTTTTTGAAAGTTACCACCCGCAAATCCACCTAAAGAATTTGCTAATTGTTTGAAAACGCTGTTAAAACGCAAACATAACGATAGATTTTCTTTATGTCGCTCTTGGATAATTTCATTCAAATTATTTAAGTCCTCGATGGTTAATTGTATGTCTTCTGGGTTCATAATAAATTGTTTATTTTTACAAATGTATAAATAAAAAGAATATAATATATTCTTTTTAAGTTATAAAAAATCAAGCATTCCTAAATCATTACTTCGAGCTGAATAGGATGTAACTTTTCCTTGCTTATTTTGGTCTATTTCAAACCATTCATTCATTGCTAATGCATCAATTAAATCGGGACTTTCTCCATTTAAATAATTTTTCATTTCAGATTTTTTAATTAAACAAAGTTTTCCGTCTTCCTCTGGTTTGTCTCTTTTAATTGCTTTTCGCTCGTGGATTAATCGCTCACGCAAAGTATGTTTATCGTTGTATCTTTTGTTAGCAACTTCTGGTGGTATGTAGTATTCTCCACGTTCAATTGCTTCCCCTGATTTATAATAACATTGAGATTTTAAATGATTGTAATTTTCACTATTTAACGCTCTAGCACCGTTGTTGAATTCTTGCGCTCCTTGAATAAATCCATCAACAAACTGACCAACTCCGTCATTATCAAATAATATTTTACTAAAAGGCACGGCATAAGCAAACGCATAACGTTTTATCATATCAATGACCTCGTTACCTCGTGAATGGTCCATTATGTGAAAGTCTTTGAGAACCCGACCGTGCCAAACGAAAATAACAAACTTGTTAGAACCTTTCATTGCAATATCGGTTGTAATTCTTTTGTCGCCTTCTGGAACGTACGAATTTGAAAATATATCAAGGAATTTGTAATAATTATAAATATCGTTTCCTTTCATTGATACTTTCCAGTTCCCGTGAAGTAATCGGAGTTTTTCCTCCTCCTCCTGTGCGTTAAGGTTACCCAAATATTCGGGATTTGATTTTAAAAGTTCCTTATTGTCATAAATCGAACCGCCAATAAAAGTAACCGATTTAATAAAATATTCTTTTTCAACTCCCGAAGCTTCAATCATTGGGTCTAAAAAGTGCTTTGCGTTTTCGTAAACTTCATCAACACTACTTCCCCAAATGATATTGTCGTTTTCTTTTACAAAATATCGCAATACACCGCAACGTTCTGGAATTGGATAACCAAAGTTTGTCGATTTTTCGTTTTGCTCTATCCACCAGCCAATAAAGTCTGCAACCCAACTATCAGGATCAGGATTACACGTTGAACGGATGTAAGGTTTGATTCCGCACGTCGAACGATTCCGAGTTAACAGATAAAAAAACATTTTCTTGCTAAAATGCGTGAGCTCGTCAAAACAAATTAATGGAATCTCCGAACCTTGCCAGTCATAAACATTCTGGTCATACTCCAAATGTGAAAACTTAATCTTTGTTTTTTTGGGGAATATCCACTCCAACGTGGTTTGTTTTGGTTTTGCAAAAGCTATGTTATTGTATAGTTTGGAACTCGCATCCCACAAACCACCTTCCGCACGAATCATTGGCGAAGTTCTACGAAATACAACCGCTCCAAAGTTCGGAACGTTGATATGTCGCAATGGTTCTAACAGCAAACAAAACGTTTTACCAACTCCTGCAGCACCTCCACCGATTACAATATCTGCAGGAGAAGATAAAGCCATCATTTGATAACCATCTTGAGGTTTGATGACTTTTGTATTACTCATTTTATCGGTCTCGTTGATTGTCTGGTAGGCTAAAAACTACTACTTGATTTATTTCTAGTGGACTATCCGGGTCGCCACTTACTTGAACTCGTTTAGGAGGTTCAATACCTTGCAATTTGATAATCATTTTATCAATATCATTCAAAGCACGAATTCCGATAGGCGTATTTTTAAATGCTGGCGCCATTGTTCTTTTGCGTTGCTCTAGTTCTGCAATCTTTGCAGCGCATTTTTCATCGATAGTTCTTTCAAGGTCGGGTTTGATTCCATCAAATGCCAATTTCATGTAGCGTTTTGCTGTTTTAAAGCAAACTCCCCACTGATTTACAGCCTGTTTTTTTATAAGGAATTCAGATATACCATCGATAATCCAGCCTTGCACCGTGAAAATACGTCGTTCGTATTCCTCTTTAGTTGATTTATTAGCTGTTGCCATTTGGGTACATTCGTTTTATGACCTCGATATGTCGTTTCAATTCATAAATTCGGTCTCGAAGTTTGATGCGCTCCTTTTCACGCATGATTCTAATTTCGGAATCAGTATCTTGTATTGGGCCATCTTCATACGCTCTCAAAGCATCTTCATTGATGCTTTTTTCGTTTTCTAAATAATCAAGAATATTATCTCTCATTTCGATCAGCATTTTATAATTTGGATTCATTTTGAAAGTCTTTTATTGTTAGGTTACCGTTTAAATGGGTAAAGATAACATCTATACTTCGTTTGTTGCAATAGTTTATGTAGCGTTGAATAGCCGATTGAACATACATCGGTTCAATCTCGGTAAAGCGACCACGTCTGTTCGTATGCTCGCACGCAATTAAGCAAGTGCCGGAACCTAAAAACCAATCAATCACAATATCATTGACATTGGTTGTATCTAGGATTGCATCAGCAATCATATTTATAGGTTTTGGGGTCGGATGATTTTTTAATTCAAACCTATCAGGATTTGCCATTGAAGTTGCGGACGGATATTCCCAAACATTCGAACGTATGCGGTTTTTGAGTTCCAAGTGTGAAAGATGCTTTGCAGCCTCTCCATTTTTGAATATGAAGCACCATTCGTTATTGTCTTTGTAGAACTCGCCACCCTCGTCTAATAAATCCTTTTGCCATAATGCTTTGGCTTTCTCATCACAAAAAACAAAACAAAGTTCCTGCTGGGCCCGATAGAAACTACCGTTTGCAAATAAATCTTTTTTCCAAACACAAACTTGTTTTGGTTGTGGATTGCCATAAACTCTTCGAGCGGCTTCGGTCATATGCCAACTGTGGCGAAAATCCATAAAAATATAATGAATTGCACCAGGAACGGAATTAGCAACCGATGTTGTCATAATCAATGATAGGAACTGCACAAATTCTTCGTCTGTCATTTCTCCAGCACCCATTGCGAAATCTTTGTGTCGCTGCTCATCTTTGTTAGTAAAGAAGTTTGCAGGTAAATTATACGGTGGATCACAATTTATAATTCTTGCTTTGTCATCTTGCATCAATGCTTTTACATCGTCCTCGCTGGTAAAACTGCCACAGATTAAACGATGTCCATTTAATTGAAATACATCGCCAGTCTTAACAATAATGTTTTTTTCGTCCAATTCAACGTGAGGTTCTTCGCCAGTCTCTACTTGAAATAAATCAAACTTTTGTTCAAACCTTTGCATTGAAAATTCTGGAATATTTATCACGGCATTCAAACTCGGAATATCTAAATTGAATTTAGAAACGAAGTCGAACAATCCCTGCTGGGTAATCTTGGCATAAGCACTTGAATAAACCAAAACCAATTCTGCAGCTGATTCCAAATTTTCGCAATCCATAAACGTTGCTGGTAACTCATCGGGAATTGTATATCCCAACGCTTCAATTTTCAATAAATCCAAAAATCGATGCTTACCATCCAAACAATAAATTTTCTTGCCTTTTTTCCAAACTTTGAAAGGATCGCAAAACTGAAACTTTAAAATCGATTCAATTAACTTTTTATCGCCGTCGTTAATCCATTCTTTAAAATTCTCATCTTGAATAAATTCAAGCGTTTTCCATTTGATTTTTACAGTCTTGATGACAATCGATTTAATTTCTTTGGTTTCCATTTAATGTTAAATTAGTTATAGGACATATTTTACCACAAAATTAGTAAAAAAGAATATATTATATTCCTAAAACTAAAAGAATAAAAAAACCGACTACCATTACAGTAATCGGTTTAGGGTAATTAATTTGAGGTATCAATTCAAATTATTTTCTAAAAGTTCAATGTGTCCGTGCTCAATCATATCTTCAACGAATGAAGTTTCGTCTGTTGCTTTTATATCTTGGTTTTGAGTTATAACAGTTCTATGAGCATACCCAATCATGTACTCGTGATTGTCTTTTGCTTTTACAAATGGTGCGTTGAGTCGCATTGATGTTACCAAATCTTTGTAACTTTCAACTTCTATAATTGAACCATCATCTTTAAATTTTATTTTCATTTGGCAAAGATAAGGAAGTTTTAATAACCTCCTTATCCCTCCAGTTGGTTTATGCAACCAAATCAACCGCTCTATCTGAAACATAATCTTGTAAGCTTTCATTTAAGAATGAATTAAAATTGTTAGTTACTCCGTTTTGTTTTGCGTATTCAACCAATCTACCACAAATCAATATCCAGTTTTTTATTTTTGAGAATTGAGTTGTTCCGCTGTGCTGTCTGAACTCTACCGTTCCGTGTCTTTGAAATGATTGAACGTTTAACTTAAAATATCTACCTCCGTTGAATACTGAGTTTGATAAGTTTGATATTGAACTCGCACCGTTTATCTTTTGAATTGCTGTGGTTCTGTTACCGTTTGCAATTGACGATACATTTTTACAAAAATGATTGTTGTTTGAACGTCTGCTGGTTGGATTGATTTCGTCAAATTTATCTTCCAAGTGAGTGAATGAGGTTAAAAGATTTTTGAAGTTATCAAGATTGAAATCTGTTGCTCCGAAGTGAACGTGGAACCCACATGAGTTATTTATTTTCGCTCCTGCACGATTTAAACCGATACATACTTTTTTGATTTGCTCTATTCCATCTAAACCACTTAACACTGGCGAAACGATTTCGTTTCCATTGGCTCCCGATATTGAACTATCAGAAACGATTTTCCATTTAGTAGTTGTGTTGTGATTATACGATTGTCCTTCAATGTCAATTCCGGCTCTTGTAATCTCTCTGATTAAATCCTCACGACTTGCTTCGTAGATTTCTAACTCGATTCCGAATGAACGATTGAAGTTGTATTCGAAAGGTAGGTTAAGAATTGCTGGCGTTTGATTGTCTGACCATTTTTTCCAAATGTTGTGTGCAAATCCATAGTTTCCATTTGTTAACCATTCTGCCACCTCTGTGCGAGTGTGTCCAAGTGCATAAAGCTTATATCCTTTTTGAGTTTTGTTAAGTCCGCTGTTTAAAATTTCTTGAGTTGTCATTGATACCTTGTTTTTAATTACAAGGCTAAGTAACCGCTCTTCTGTTCAGGGTGCAAGGCTTTAGCGTTCTTTAGCTGTTCTTTAACTCATCTGGATTAAACTCCCAAAATGATAGTTTACCTTTTACGTTTAGGATTGGTTTGTCGTATAGGATTGGATTAGCGAGTACCCAGTTGTAGATTGGTTTTGAATTTTTAAAAGCAATTAAATCTTTATTATAAAGTTTTGAAATAAAATTACTTTTATTTACAAAATTTGGATCCCAATATTTTTTATCAAATCTGTTTGGCTCTAAAATTGTTTTCTCCGCCCAAATACTATCGTGATTGATAACGCAATCGACTATTTCTACTTCTCCAATGATGGCGGAACTGGTCCAATGTGTGTAAAAATCTTTTACTATTTTACTTTGCTCTGTCGTTAACATTGCATCTAAATTACTTTGATATTTTTCAGATGCATGAATATAAATCCTACCTCTAAAATTAGTTTTCCACGTTCTGTTTTCGATGTCTTTGATACCATGAACTATTAGTGATGCCCAAGGCTGTTTTATAGATAGTGCTTTCATGATGCATTTTTAAATTTTAGTGCTTTCTTTTTATCTCGAAATCTTTCGTAGCGAATCCGTGCGGAACGTTTCTGCTGTGGCGAATTGGCATAAGTTAATTTTCGTTGCTCTTTTCGTTGCTCTGAATTATCATATTGCCTTTGGCATTCGTTACACTTGCTACTGAAATACTGATAGCCTATTTGATAATCAATTCGTTTTTTAAATTCCTGATACGATTTTGTTTGTTTACAACAACCACAACGTTTTTCTCCGACTCTATCGATTAACATTTGGCTTTGCATCAATCCGATTAATCGCCTTTTTTCTGTAATTACCATTGTTCTGATAATTTTTATAGCATTATCGTAATCAGTAAACGTTTTTTCGTACGCCATTGCGACAAATTCGTGAGCGTTTGTGATATTATTGCGAAATCCAGAAAGGTTTTTCTTTGTCATCAACTCGGAATATTCGAGTAATAATTCATATTCTGTTTTCATGTTCTCAATGTTTTAAAGAATTCCTTTATTTTTTCGACTTCTGTAATAGAAAATAATTGTTTATCGTAAGTTTCAATGATTACTTTTTGACCAATTAACATTGAACCTCCACCACTACCATATTCAATTATTTGCTTAGTTTTAATTTTTTCTATTTTCATAATACCAATTTTAAAACTTTGTCTCCACCGTGTGAGTGATGGAGACTAAAGTCTTTATTTTGCTACGATTTTCTTAAAACAACAATTTCGGCTTTTACTCCAGTTCTTGCAAAATCTTCTTTCATATCTTCCCTGTGAACTACAATGAAATTACTTAATATCCAAGCGAGTGCTTTTGGCTTTTCTTTATCAACAAATCCTTTTGGAATTAATAAGATTGCAGTTCCACCATCGATGAGGTTTTCATAAACACAATCTAAAAACTTTGTAAGCGCTGGAACTTCGTAAGGTGGATTTGAGATGATGTTATGATATTTCTTTACAAATTCTCCTTCCATAAAATTTATATGTTCTGCAGGTTCAACTAATTCAAATAAATATTGAGAATTATACAAGTGCACCATTTCAACAGATAAATCAAATCCGATCACTTTAAATTCATCTTCGATTAATGGTTTTGATAATGCACCAAACCCACAACAAGCATCTAAAACAATTTTCTCTTTGTCGAAATATTCGTGAGCCAATACACACATTTGGTCTGCGGTTGCTGGTGGTGTGAAATATTGACTGTGAAAAACATTATTTCTTTTTTGGTATTCAATATAGCATTCATA
This sequence comes from Bacteroidota bacterium, assembly GCA_031408435.1. Classification (GTDB taxonomy): domain Bacteria; phylum Bacteroidota; class Bacteroidia; order Flavobacteriales; family Flavobacteriaceae; genus Flavobacterium. The sequence goes on along the minus strand of JANNWM010000062.1, from coordinate 85,447 downwards.
CAACCATTTGCTTGTATCCGCTCCGTTATCGAATGGTAACTCATTATGTTCGTTGAAATACTGCATAACCTCCGATGGGTTTTTCGGGTCTTGAGGTCTGTGATTTTTGAAGTACGAATTGTTTAATGCATATTTCTTTTTAATTTTTTGAAAAAGGTTTTGTGCTTTTTCGTCAAAACGATATTCTTTAGTTTCGGTTTCAAACTTATCGGTTTCAGGTTCGTCGTCTTCCAGTTCTGTAATCGAATCGTCATCAACTTCGATTTCGTCTGCAGGAGTTTCTTCATCATTATTCCAATCAGAAAGCCCAAGTTTATCATAGTATTTATGTAGTGTTATTTCCCATTCATCACTTGAACTTTCGCTTAAATCTTCTCCAATGATTACATCTAACACAACCAAATTAACAAGCATTTCAATATTGAATTTTTCTACAAGTTTTTTAGCAATTTCAAATTTAAACTCTTCAATATCTGAAAATGATTTTTCTTTTTTGAAATTTGTTATTTCAGTATATTCTGGCTTTAAATCAAATTCCATTTTGAAATAACTTGCATAAGCAACTAAATGTTCTAAATCACAAGTAACTAATTTTTCAACGAAAAAATCCCTTAAAATATCCAATTCCAATGGTGTTCCGTGAATTGCTTCTAAAACGAAGTTTAATCTCGGAATAGTTACATCATTGAATTTTATTTTTTGTTTTTCAGCATAAGTTACGGTATAGCTTATTTCAGGTTCTGACTCTGCTTGATTGCTTTTATCTTCAATCCAAACCGTTCTACCCATATCCTTTTGACCGTAATTATCAGTTTTGGTTATGACTACTGGCAAAGTGTAAGGTTCATTTTTTTCTTTGTTGTACTGGGTTTTTTCTTTAGTTTCATTTATAATTATACTCGAACTCCATTTATCTGTTTCGGCTGTTTGAATTTCTCCGAACTCTTCTTTGGCTTTATCGATATTAACTTCAACTTGTTTTTTTAATTTCGCATCAAAACAAAAACTATCAGTACACATATCATTTTCAGTAATGTCGCCAAACAAAAGATTTTGATTGATTGTTCGCTTCGGGCACGCCTGACAACTTCCTGCTTTGGGAATTAAATCGGCATCGTCTAAATCAAAATTCACTCTATCAAATGAAAGCATCGTACCAGCAATATATTCTTTAAGTTGGTTTAAAGTTTTGGTGCAATACATTTTAGAAGTTCCTTGCATTATCGTTTGACCAGCAAACAAATTCGATGCTTTAATAACTTTCTCCTGCTTTTCGATTTCGATTTTTGAAAGCAACACGGCATGTCCAAGTGGCAAAATTCCCATTTCGAGAGCGTTTAATGCCTCATCGCACAAATCCAAAAGTTTAACTCTATCCAGGACGTACTTTTTAGATTTATTTATTTTTGATGCAAACAAATCCAGTCCGTCTGTTTTCATAAGAAACTGAAACGCTCTAGCTTCTTCGATTGGACTAATATCCTCACGCATCAAATTTTCCAAAACTTGTAATTCTAAAATCTTACCACTTTCAACCTCTCTAATTTCGGCACGGATTGTTTCTAATCCTGCTAGTTTAGAAGCTCGATATCTACGTTCACCGTAAATTAAAAAGTATTCTACATCTTCCTGATTAGGAATTAAACTAACCAAAATTGGCTGTAATAATCCGTTTGCTTTGATGCTTTCTGCAAGTTCCTGCAACGCATCTTGATTAATTTTCTTTCTTGGATTTGACCCTAGCAATATTATACTTTCGAGATTAACCTCTTTTGTTTCCGTAATCGTACTCATTTCTCTAAAATTTGATTGTTTAAATTATTTTACTGCAGCTGTAATTATTGGGTAATAATCATTTCCGTTTTCGTTGAACGCCAATCCAACAGGAACTCTCAAAGTTTTGGTGTTATCAAAATTTAAAGATGTTTTTATTTTCTTTGCCATATCCGAACAGTTGGTCATCATCATTTTGTATTTGGCATCTTTTCCATTGCCTCTAATGATGTTCTGACCTTCTTCTACAATAGTGAAATACCAATCTTTCGGCTTTTCCTCATCTTGGTAAAAATCAATTTTTTGTCCTTCTTCTAATCCGATTGTATCGGTTAAATCTTTTGAGAATGAAAACACGCCTGATTTATTTACGCTAATGAATTTTCCCGTTTCTCTACTTTTTTCTACGTTTACTAATTTTAATTTCATTTTTTAATTATTTATTTTGGTTATACAATTTTACCAGCTGTCTGTTGCAACTGTCTCTTTTTTTATAGACTTTTTTAATTTCAGAATTCACTATAAATTCAAATGTTATTTTCTTATATTCAACATTTCTACGTATACAAACAACAAAGTCTAATGAGTCTAATTCTCCTTGTATTTTTCTATATTTTTTACCTCCTTTACTCATAATAATTTGTTTAAATCGGTTTCTAAATCCTTGTAATTTTTGGCTGTGTAACGTAATACTCGCCAGCCTAGAGTTATTGCTAAATTGTATTTTTCAATGTCTTTTGAGTAACCGCTAATCGTTGTGTGTCTCGATTTTGCACTCATAATGCCTTCATATTCTAACCCAATTTTTAAACTTGGAATCGCCCAATCAAAGCGAAATTTTCTAACTTCATCAAATTGCAACTCGGTTACATAATTTTCAATTAATCCCTTTTCTTTGAACTGCTTTAAAAACAATTCTATCGTCTGCTTTTCGATTGAAACTTTTACGATTTTGATTTTTGGTTTAATCATTGTAACTCCACTATCGGGGTTGTATAAATCATCAATCTTGTAGCCTTTGGCCTTTAGATTATCTATGTCTTTTTGCGTCCAAGTCATTTTCTAAAACTTTTACCTTTGAACTCAATGATGTTAAACATTTCATACAACCGATCGTAAACCCGACTTTCGTACTTATCCTCAAATTCGTCTAGTGCTGCATTCAAATCATTCGGAAAGTCTTTTTTAAAATTGCAGGTTACATACGTTTTTGATTTTCGATTGTATCGCTCCTCAATGATTTCTTTAAAAATATTAACCTTACCGAAATTCGATGCCAACCGCTCTGTTTTTAAATCATCAAAATATCTAATGCCACGCCACATCATTTTCTCAAATTCGTTTCTATCGGTATCTAGCGAACATTTTTCAAACATCGTCACCGCTTCGTTTGCAGAAAATCCTTTGAAACCAATTCCAGGGATGCCTTTGAATATTTTCTCAAAAACTTTCATTGTTGAGGTTTTACCATTTCCGAAATTTCCAATGATTAATAATCCTTTTTCAAAACTTAGTTCTGACAGCCTCGAGAGATTTTCACATTCAAAAAATCTTTTATCTTTTGAAAAATAATAAATCAATGGCTCGAGATTTTTAATTGTAATTCCATCAATTTTTACAAATGGTCTGCCGTTTACTGATTCGAAATTTGCTTTAAATAATTCCCACAATTGCTTTGCAGTTATCGAAAATTCTATTATCGGTTTTGGATCTAGAAGCCCCTGAAGGAATTCTTTGTTTTTTTGAATTTGATCTGGAGTTGCAGTTCTATGTTTACTTTCGTAATATTCGATTTTTGCTTTTTCCTCGTCTGTCAAATCTTCAACTTTCAAACTTTTTAAATATTCGTATTTTCTTGGTCCGACTACGAACTCATCGGGTTTACCTATTTCGGTTTTGTCCTGTTGTTGCTGTGTTTCCATTTTGATTTGTTTTTTGTTTATCTCTTGATTCCCATCCTGCGATTGCTTTTTTCCAATCTTTCATTTTATTTTTTCCAACCATCCAGTTTTTACTTTCATAAAAATTCCAAAATGTATCCGCATTAACAATCAATTTTTTTTCTAAAATGAACAATTGAACGTCTAAGAGCGTGGGAGGTGTAAACCGACCTCTCTTTTCATTTATTACAGTTACAGTTACATTATCATTTACATTAACAGTTACATTATCATTTACATTATCATTTACAGTTGAATTTGTTGAATCCGTTTCAACACTTTCAACAAGTGTTGAATTTGTTGCATTTAATTTTTTTATTTCTGCACTCTTTTTCCCAGCAATTGAACGCTTTTCTTTAATAACATCCCACTTTTGTAAGTCTCTATAAAGTTGAAGTTTGATAGGTTCGAACGCAATTCTTAACAACAAATCATCAACACAGATTTCTAAATCGTTAACATATCTTAAGATAATTTTAAAAAGTTTACCCGCAATTTCGTCTGGAAGTTGTTCTACAACTTTTAATAAGTCAGCATAGAGGACAAATGATTTTTTATTTTCTGCCATTTTATCGTAAGTTATTATTCAAATATTCTATTTCTAAATCTGTTAAAACTTTATCAGTTTTAAATTTTCCGTCAACCAATTCAATCTTAACTTCCACTCCGTTGTTTCTAAATATAAACCACGTGCAAGGACTTTCTTTTGCATCGATACAAACAACTTCGGATTCAATTACAGCTGAAAGTTTCATTACTTAATCCCTAATGAATTAATTACTTTATCAATAAATTCCGTTGCCATTTCGTCTGTTGAACCAGTTACCGCATTCGACATACCAGCCTTTGATTTTATCAATTCGTAATTATCCTCGTCGATTGTTTTATGACCAAGGAAGTAAGTACATACCATAGGGTTAGGCTTTTTTGTATCGAAAACACGATCCTCACATTGGAAACAATCCGATGCAGTCCATGGGTACTCCACAAAACCAACCTCATGTGCAGCCGAGAAGTTATGACCAACTCCAGCCGCTTGTATATTACAAATCATGATATTGAAATTGTTAATCACATAATCGTGGTCTTTACCTTGGTGGTGTTCTACCTTAACTCCACATTTGGCACACGCCTGAAATTTAGTTTTAGCCGCTTCTTTTTCAGCATCATTCTCACGTCCTGTAATTCTCAAAGCCTGTGGGAATGCTTTTGTAAGTTCATCGACAATGGCGTGCAGCACACAAAATATTACAATCTTTTCTCCGCTATCAATCACGTCATTGATGTATTCTTTTACATCTTGAAGCTTACCTAATGCCGAAATCTTTTTCAATTCCTGCATCTTAACCATTATCTCGCCTCGTAGTTTTCTAGCGATTTCTGCATCGCTACATCCTTTCTCCTCCAAGAACTTCACAAAGTCATTCTGTGCTTTATTATATTGCTCTCTGGTAGTAATTGAACAAAGAATAGTCTGTCTTTGTTTTGGTGGCAAATTCGATAATACCTCTTGACGTTCTCGCCTGAAAAAACAAAGTGTATTAAGTTTAAAATTTAATTCTTTAAGATTGCTGGAACCATTCCCACCATCGCAGTAACGAGATTTAAAACCTTTTGAGCCGCCGAACTCATTTAGTCGTCCCATTATTGCTAATTGCGAAAACAAATCAACTGGTTTGTTTTTTACTGGAGTTCCCGACAATAAAATAACCCACTCTTTGCCTTTGGCTAATTGAAGTGCTATTTTTGTTTGCTGTGCTGTTGGGTCTTTAAATCGATGGCTTTCGTCAATTACTATCGAATTGAACAACTTAATCCGTTCGTTCATGATAATATCACTTGACTTTCTTAATTGCCCTTTGGCAGGCATAAAATCAACAAAAAAGTTTTTCAAGGATTGTGGATTCACAATAAAGAAATTATTCATTCCTAGTTCGTAAAATCTGTGCCAAGTTGTTTTCGTTTTGTTATCCAGAATCAAAGCATTTTCTCCAACCCAAATATTAAGCTCGTCGGCCCAATTCAGTTTTAAAGATGACGGGCAAATGATTAAACACGGAAATACTTTTTTGCCTTGCTCGTGAGCGATCATAAGTGTAACGATAGTTTGTACTGTTTTCCCTAATCTTTGTTCGTCAGCATTAAAATAACGTTGTAATTGTAAACCTCGTGCTACTCCTTTGGCTTGATAATCTCTCAAAGCTCCAAATTTCAAATTGTAACTGTAAGCAAGTTCTGGTAGTGGTAGAATCTCCCCAACTACTTCGGGGAGATTCGCACTAACGTCAATAAATTCTATTGGATTGTATGCTTTTTGGGTATTAAATAACTCGGCTAGATAATTTTTAGAATATGTAGGAACTACCCAAACCTTACGAACGTGATTAAAGTATGCTCCAGGTATTTTCTTGATTGCATTATTATTGTTTACACGAAATTTATTGTAATCAATTTTAACGTGGAATTCGGTTGGGCGTTCAAATATCTGCATTTCTCTAAAATTTGATTGTTTGATTATTATGCTTCTTCTTCCTCTAACTCTTCTTCTCCGGCAAACATCTCAACTTGCATTTTTGGTGCTTGTTTACCTTCCATGTAAGCCAAAACTTCACGTTTTAAAATATCAACCACATGAATTAAATCTTCAACAAATTTGTACTTTGTTGAATTCAAATCTATTTCAGGAGCAGGAAATGAAATACTTGAAAAAATCTCAAGATATTTTGTGCCTGAAATTTTTATCCTTTCAGCATCTCCTTTACCGTTCAATGCAAAATCTGTAACATAATATTTGAAAAAAGCAGGATGCAAAGAAGTTTCTTTGTCAAGCAAATATTCATCGTAACTATCGATTGCATTCTGAATTAGTGCCTCGTCTGTAATCTCTTCACAGATAAAACAAAAGTGCGGGATCAACATTCTAAATGCTTTTTTCAAATCATCGTGAATTGGTAAATCTGATTTTGTTTTGTTGATGTTTTTAACATTCGAATCTGTCTGTTCAAATTCGTAGCTTAAAAATAGTCCGCTGGAGATACCAGCCTTTTTAATTGAAATTTCCATAATCTATTGTTGTTTAAAATTTACTTTGGATTGAACGCCTGCATTTCTGCTTTTGCTTTTGATATTACTGTTCTGCACCATTCTAATTGATGCGTACATGAGGCGTTTAATCGTGTCGCCCAAGTCATTGAATAGGTTTCATTCTCTACCAATGTGTCCGTATATTTCACGGCTACACTTGCTGGAAAGTCTAAAAGTTTTTGATATTCTTTTATCATTTCGCTACGCAGTTTTTGGTCTCTGTGGTATTTTGAATCTGCTACTAGCTTACCAGTTCTAGCCATGTAAACCGCCAAATCATTTCCTCTAACAACTGCTTCATTTGCATCCTCGCTCATAGTTACCTGAAGAAAGTTTTGAATCTCTACTAGTTCTGAAATAATATTTAGCGGTGCTGTGATTAAATCATTCATGGTTTAATTATTATCGTCGAATTCTATAAATTTTGTGCAGTTTTTATCTTCGTACCTAGTCACTGAAATTGATTTATGTTGATTTTCTTTTTTAAAATCTTCCGTGTCAATTCTCAACTGGAGGTATCGATTACATCTGTTTCGCTTCTCGCATCTATGATTGTTGCAACGGCTAACATCATCGGGAATTAAATTTTTACTCATTTTTTATTCAAATAATACCCACCATTTAAAAGCGAGTTCGTTATACTTTTGTTTTCCAATTTTATAAAGTTCATCGTCTCGACGTATCGGAACCGTGAACACTTTGTAATTCACTTTTGAAACCGCAATCAATACATCTTGATTACTTCTAGCGATATCCATATACCAGGCTCGCTGTCTATCATAATCAAAGAATCTAACCGCTTCCTCAAATTGCTTTTGGGTAGTGGCGGTGGTTGTTTTCAAATCACCGCCCCAGCCTAAATTCGGCATCCATAAATCCCATTTGCAACGTGTATTTAATTCGAAGTCTACATCTTCAAACTTAAACTTTCGTCTTTCAAACATCACTTTTTGAGTGTCGGATTGTTTCAAAATATTTGAAGCGAGTGGATGGTTGAAAAATGATTTCTTCATTTGTGCCACCTTATCAAAATCCTCTTCTGAATATTGCACTCCGTCAACTTGGAACTTGAAAAAATCAACTTTGAATGGTTCAGTTATTATGGCATCGAGTAGCGTTCCAAACTTGTAAGCCTTTTGCTTTACCACCTCGTCCATTTGAGGTTCCCAGTAACTTTTTAACCAACTCAAATCAGAATTACTGACCTCGTTTCTGCCGAAATAAGGATCCATCTTATTTTCTATTTACTGCTTTATAAACTGGCTCGTACTTTAAGTTCGTGCTCACAATCATATCATTTGATTTGTGCCCAACTTTCTCACAATAGGCTTTCATTTGTCCGATTGATTTTTTCTCTAACTCATCAATAGTCAAAGTCATTCCCTCACGTTGAAACCAAAATGTGAATATTTCTGCAACCGCAGTTTTATTAAGAAGTGTAATTTTGAAGCCGTCTTTAGTTTCCGGAGCAACCGAATCAACAATTGCCATATTGTCCATCATCGCATTGGTTTGGTCTGCAATTTTTTGAACCTCCAATGCTTCGGCATTTGCTTTGGCTTTTGCAATAGCATCAGTTTTCAATTTTTCTGCAGCAGCTGTCTCACGTTTTTCTTTTTCGTCTGCCAAACGTTTTGATTCTTCAGCTCCAGCAATTGCCATTTCGTCCAATGAAGTTTTTAACGATGGCAGTTTTTCAATAAGTTCATTTTTGAATTTTTCAATCTCTCCAACCACAACCGCGGCTATTAATGTGAAATCTTTACTAGATTCTATAACCGTTACTAAATCTATAAATTCAGATTCTGTAACTTGTTTTCTTGGATAATTTGGCGAGAATGAATCAAAATGTGATTTATCATAAGTAATTGCCAAAGTTTTCAATCCTCTTGATTTTTCTGCAAAGTTCTCAAGCGTGATATTGTTGAACGAGCTTTGAAGTTTTTGTTTGCGTTCCAAAACGTGATTATTCACATGCTCTGACAATTGCGTTTCGATAGAAGTTTTGATGTCAATTAATTCATTGTCTTTATCTAACTTCAATTGTGCTAGTCTTTGCTTTTCAGCCTCTTCATCACGAAGTTTTTTTACATAAGCATCACGATAGGCTTGTATTTTTGAAACAACGGTATCTGCTTTTTTCGAGTCAAGTTTACCCTCTGTTTCTGTAAAACGTTTTCTGATTTCATCAAAGAAAGTAGTAATGGGTTTTCTTTGAATTTCGATGTCGTTTTTTGCGGTTCTACAATTTACAAGGAATTTGTTTGCTCTCTCGTCAAGTTCGGCACTCATTCCTTGTTCTTTTATTGCTTGGATGATATTCTCTCCCACCGATAGTGCTTTATCAACTCTAATGGTGCTCGTTTGCAGTATTTCTGAACCGCTAACGATTACTTCCTGCATTTGATTTTGTGTTACTAAATCTGTTGTCATATCTCTAAAATTTGATTGTTATCAAAATGCGTCTTCGTCAATTTTTTCTCCAGTTGGTACTTCCTCGAAATTTTGATATTCTTTAGTTTCTGCCGTTGGTCCACTTTGAATTGTTTCTATCAATTCGGGATCAACTGCTTTCAATTCATCCTCTGCATCAATTTCAATTCCTTCATAAGTTTCAACTCCTGCTGGTTTAGAACCAGTAGCCCAGCATTTTTCTTTACAAGCATGTTTTACAATTTTGGTTCGTAAAAAACCTGGTTCTGGAGTTGTTCCGTCAATCACTCCATTATCCCAAAGTGATTCGGATAAGTAAGTTCCGTTTGAACCGCTTTTTTGAATGGTTTTAGGATTTGGGGATTTCTTTCTCCAAGCATCAAAATCAGATTTTCGATAAATAAAAAATCTATCGTTTCCTTTATCGTCAATTGCAAATCTGATATATCCAGCAATGATTACATCGCTTTCAAATTTCTCAACGTGCTTACAAACTCTACCGTTCTCAACTTCAAAAATGTCGCCTTTGTAAACTATTTTTGATTGTTCAGCAAATTGTATTTGACGTGTTCTAATTAATCTACGTACGTGAGCTCCTGCCTGCCTGTCTAAACATGCTTTGCCTCCCCGTGCAATTAAATACACTTCGTTATCTTCTGGATCAAATGAATAACCATTAACTGCAGCAGTAACAAAACAAGCGTAAAGGCTAAATTTGTCCGCATTCATTATTGATTGGTTCTTCATTACTTGCTGATTAAAATGCATCAACTGGCGGTGGTACACTAATTCGCCTTGCGTACTTCCATTGGCTAAATTGAAATTCTCAATGAATTTATTTTTTACCATTTCCAATTCCGCAATCTTTCCGGGTGCAGTATTGTTTATTAATTCTAAAGTGTTTGTTTTACTCATTGTTTCTAAAATTTGATTTGATTAATTTTTTAAATTGTATTTTCTGTATATTTTTTCTACTCCGATTAACACGTCAAAAATTAGTTTCTCGACCGCATCTAAATCTTTCCATTGCTTACCTTGTTTGGTTTGCCATCGTCCGTATTTCAGTTCTAATTCCATAATTTGGCTGTGGTTTAATTCTAGTTACTAATGTGATTGTTCCCTGTTTTGAATAGTCTTTGGTTAAGTCTGAAATTGGTTTCGAAAATGCAGGATCATTTACCAGTTCCTTAACCCTTTGCTGAAATGTTTTACCTAAATTCATAGTACAGGTGCGGTTAGGTTGAAAATGTCCTCCTTTGTAATAATCGTAGGCTTTTGCTGTTCTCCGTTGTATAAGTATTGAAACGGAATTGCTCTGTGGCTTCGGTATAAGTCCGATGCTTTGTTCACGGCTTCCTGTAGATTAGTAGCTTCAATATTGTGGACGTCGAAGTCTTTTTCTTGCTCTCCAGCAATTACATATCGAAACCATACTACTAATTGAAAATTTTGTTTTACATTTGTCATCTCTAAAGTTTTTTGATGGAACTACACATTCCGTTAAAATTTGATTGAAAACCGATATTTTACGATGTCGGTTTTTTTATTTTCCTGTTCTACGTCTTTCTGCTTTGGCTAAAATTTTTGCTTTTTCTGCATCTGGTAGTGCTTTACCCTTTCGGGCGGGTTTGTCAGTCACCACAAAAGACAAACCCCGCTCCAGCATTGTAGCCTTGTTGATAATTAATTCAGCAAACATTTTTAACTGATTAATTTCTGATAGTATTTTTGATTGTGTCATCTTAGTCTTGTTTTGAAGTTTTTAAAATCTCTTTCAATAACTTGGTTTGATTGTCATTAAGAATTCCTATTCCTAAATTTGAAGCACTTTCGCCAAGTATTACTTTCTCAATTATTTCAAGAAAACTTTTGACCTCGTCCCCAGAAAATTCAAGTTTCAGTATTACTTCTTTTGTGGCTTTCATTTTTTACTTATTAGAAATTAATTCCGTTTCAAAAATTTCCCTATCAGTAATACCTAATTCTTCTTTAATAAGATTAAGTAACCAAAGCTTAGTTAGCGCATCGTCATCATTTCTAATCCATCTTTTTACAGTTGAGTCAGTTATTTCTTTAGGAGAAGCCAAGACTATTTTTGCTCTAATTCTTGGCTGATTAATTTTTTCTAATATTTCTTGTCTTAAACTCATTTTTATTTAATATTTTTGTTCAATAAAATTGTTATGCAAATATACGCAATCTTATTTCATATACGCAAATATATTTCACACAAATACGCAAAATAATTTAATAACTTTATAATTATGCTGTCAATCAAAGTATTACGAGAAGAAAAAAATATGTCGCAAAGCGACTTGGCAGTAATTTTGAACGTTTCTTTAAGAACTATTCAGAATTATGAAGCAGATCAGACGAAAATTCCATTAAATAAATTGCATACTATTTACAAAGCACTTAATGTCGATTTATCAAATAATTTAATACTTCAAGACATTACTAGATTTGACAACATAACTGGATATTATCTTCCAGAAGTTTCGGCTAGTGCTGGTTTAGATAATAATATTGAGAATAACGACCTTAAAAGAATTCCAGTTACTATTCCTGGATGGGAAAAAGAAGTGATTTTTATAAATGTTTTTGGAGATTCTATGTACCCAAAATACAACGCCGGGGAAATAATAGGCGTTAAAACTATTGAGTTTAAATACCTTAATTACGGCTACCCTTATGTAATAGTATTAACAAATGGAGATACTTACATTAAAATAGTTCAACCAGGAACTGACAAAGAAAATTTAATTTTAGAAAGTATAAACGAATTTTATAAACCAAAAGAATTTCACTTGAGTTTGATTAAAAGTTTTTATTCAATTAAAGGTGTAATCAAAAAAGAAATGATGTAATGAATAAATTAATTTTAACATTTATGCTTATTTCAGCAATTCTATCTGCTCAAAAACGTACAATATCAGATTTAAGAAAAAGAGAAATTGACAGCGTCTATAAATCTAATAATTACAATTCTTATGATGTTATAAGTATAGAAACTCAACGGGAATCATTAAACCAACTATTAGGATTTCTAATGTTTAAAGATAATGTTAATGATAAAAAAAGCATTATTAAGCAAATTGAAAATGATTTCCCCATTACCAAAAACAAATTACAAAAGATGTCTAATGCAGAAATCAATTTGTATAAGGTAAAAGTAATAGATGATTTCGACAATAAAATAATGCTTCAGAAAGCAAAATTTTTATTAGATGTTAATAAACAAAAAATCATTGATTTAGAAAATTATATTGTTCAACTTTTAAATAAAAATAGTTACGATATACAAAAATACAAATCTTTAAGTGCAATTGAAAAAACAACACTTATAAAAGAGTTTGAAACTAAAAACTAATGTACAAGTCCGACGAAAAAATACTTGAACTAATTGAGGTTCTCAAAGCAAATTCAACTATTCGTTTTGAGCAGGATTTTTGCGATGAGGTCGGAGTATTGCGTCAAACAATTTATCGAGTAAAAAAAGGAGTTACGCATTTCACGCCAAAACACATTCAAATAATTTGCGAAAAATATAACGTCAATTCCAACTGGATTTTTGGAGTTGAAAAGAACCAATATAGAACAAAAAAAATACCTTTTTTAGAGTAATTCAACTCTAACAAAAAAATAAACCAGCAAAAAAATAAATACCAAAAACAGGATTGTTAGCAAAAATAAACAATTACATATCAGTCTGTTAAGATTTTTAAATTGTCTCTATTCGCCCTGTTAATCAGAGGGTCCTTGGTTCGAGCCCAAGAGAGGGAGCAAGCAACTAAAAGCCTTTACAGAAATGTAAGGGCTTTTTTTATTTAAAATAAAGTTTTGTGTATTGTGTTTATATTTTATTTTCTGAAAAACTAAGCAAGTTTTACATCGGAATGACATCAAATTTCGATGTAAGACTTCAATTTCATTTGAACGATACACAAAAAAGAAAATTCACACACAATGCTGATGATTGGGTTTTGAGTTATAAAATTGATTGCGAAACAAAACAATTGTCTTTAAAAATCGAGAAACATATCAAATCGATGAAAAGTAAAATTTACATTCAGAATTTAATTCAATATCCAGAAATTTCTCAGAAATTAATCCAAAAGTTCAGCGACTGTTAATCAGCGTCCCGATAGCTATCGGCAGGAGCAAGCAACTAAAAGCCCTCCAGAAATGTAGAGGCTTTTTTTAATTAAAAATAGAGTTTTTTAAGTAACTTTTGCAGAGAGAAAGGGATTCGAACCCTCGATATGTTGCCATATACACGCTTTCCAAGCGTGCGCCTTCAGCCACTCGGCCACCTCTCTTTTTGTGGTTTGCAAATAAAGTTATTTTATTGACACCAATCAAGTAATTGTCAAGATAATTCTCCACGAATTGATGTTTCGAAAATAGTTTTAAAAACATTTTGGGCTACATTTTGTCCTAACAAATACATTAATTTTGTTATTGCTGCTTCGGTTGTAATGTCTTTTCCTGAAATTACACCAATTTTTTTCATCGTTGTGCTGGTTTCATAATGTCCCATCGAGACACTTCCGCCCGAACATTGTGTAACATTTACAATATGCAAACCATTTTTTATGGCTTTTTTTAGAATTAAAATAATCCAATCGTCGTTAGGTGCATTTCCTGATCCATAAGTTTCTAAAACCAGACCTTTTAAGTTTGGGATGTTAAAAATTGCAGTCAAAACCGATTCGTTTATTCCAGGAAACATTTTTAAGACAACAACATTATCATCAAGATTAGTGTGGACTTGAAGTTTTTTGGTTCTGGTTTTTGGCAAAAACAATTCCTTATTCATTTTTAGATGCACTCCCGATTCGACCAAAGAACCATAGTTTGGCGATGTAAATGCCTTGAAATGCTCAGCATTGATTTTGGTCGTTCGGTTGCCTCGATATAATTTATACTCAAAATAAAGACAAACTTCTGTAATAATTGGTTTGTTGTTTTCTTGTAAAGATGCAATTTGAATAGCCGTTATCAAATTTTCTTTAGCATCTGTTCTTAAATCTCCAATTGGCAATTGCGATCCTGTAAAAATAACTGGTTTAGCTAAGTTTTCGAGCATAAAACTCAATGCCGATGCCGAATACGACATAGTATCCGAGCCATGTAAAACCACAAAACCATCAAAATTATTGTAATTTTCTTGGATAATTTTAGCAATCAGAACCCATTTTTCAGGATTCATATTCGAAGAATCGATTGGCGTTTCGAACGAAATAGTTTCGATTTCGCAATCGAGTAATTTCAATTCTGGAATTTTTTGTAATAATTTATTAAAATTGAATGCTTTAAGTGCACCAGTTTCGAAATCCTTCATCATTCCGATGGTTCCGCCAGTATAAATAAGTAAAATTTTAGCTTTAGTTGGCGACATCAAATTTCATTTTATTAACAACCGGATTGGCATACATGTTCAGAAAACCTTCTAATTCGATTGGATTTTCTGCATCAATTTTCATTTCGAGTCTTCTTTCGAATAATGATTTTTCGCTTTCGGTATATTTATCAGCAAATTGTTTAGTTTTATTCAAAATATCAAAAGCAATATAATTTGTAGGCCAAAGTTTGTAATTCTTTATAATATGATTGTCTAAAACCTGTGCCAATGCTTGAATTTGTTTGTTTGAATTGTCAAACTCTGAGCCAATTTCGTCGATTTCGGTGTTTAAAATCTCGCCAACATGAATATGAATGTGCTTTTTCTGTCCCATTATGCCAGACATTAAAGTCACAAAATCTTCGTTTTTATTTTTTATATAAGTTTCGTCATTGGCTTCGGCCAAAAGTTGTGGCATTTTTAGAGCATCTGTCGGGTCATATTCATAAGATATAGAAACTGGAACTATTTTAATTTTCTTTAAATAATCGGTTAGTTTTACTTTGTCGTTGGCCATTGCCAACATTTTTAAAACGCCAGAATTGGTAACATCATTGCCATCTTTGGTTCTGCCTTCACGTTGTGCAATCCAAACCGAACGATTTTCACGAAGCAATAATTGACCAATATATTCAGACAATAATTTCGAGCTTTGCAACATTTCTCTAGGCGATAATCCGCGTTGAACCAAGAAATTACGATTTAGTTTTGCCAGCGTATTCATAAAATCTCGCTTTACTAAATTGTCGCCAATTGCCGATGCCGTCATTACCAATCCATGTTCAAACAAACAAGCATTTAACAACGATGTATCCAGAATAATATCGCGGTGGTTAGAAATAAACATGTAAGATGCATTTTTTTCTAACTTTTCGAAACCAGAAGTCGATAACCCATCTGAGGTTTTTTCGAGAACTTTTTGCAAGGCTTGGTAAATAAAATTGCATTGAAAATCTCGAATAGAAAATGTACGTTTTAGTTGTTCTTTCCAAACACCATCAGATAGTTCAGGAAATGTAAAATTCATAATCGCTTTCATCATCGGATGATTGACCGAAAATTTTAAAGCTTCGTTTACTTCGGCATCATAAAACGGTCGAATTGCATCGAATTTTTGCATGATTTTATTTTGATTTTTTGCATCAAAATCTAAATGATGCAAATTTTTATTTGAATATTATTAAAGTACAAATTAACAAAAACTTTTATTAAATTATCTAAACAAGTTGTTAAATACCAAAAATAGCTTTTGAATTTTCGGTTGTAATCCTTGCAATGTCTTGAATGGACAAATCATAAATTTGGGCTAATTTATCGATAATATTAACCAAATAACTGCTTTCGTTTCGTTTGCCTCGGTATGGATTTGGTGCTAAATAGGGCGAATCGGTTTCGAGAACAATATTCTTTAGGTCTATTTGATTTAAAAACTGATCTATTTTTCCGTTTTTGAAAGTTACAACGCCACCAATTCCGAGTTTCATATTATACGAAATTGCTTTTAATGCTTGTTCATAATTTCCCGAAAAACAATGAAAAATCCCAAACAAATCATCAGATTTTTCAGACTCAAGAACTTCGAATATCTCATCAAAAGCTTCGCGACAATGAATATTTATTGGTAATTTGTATTTTTTGGCCAATTGAATTTGATGTTTAAAAGCTAGTTTTTGGATTTCTAAGGTCGATTTATCCCAATATAAATCGATACCGATTTCGCCAATGGCATAAAATTTTCTTCGAGCCAATTCGGTTTCAACGATTTGCAATTCATCAAGATAATTTTCTTTGACATAACATGGATGCAAACCCATCATCAAAAAAATATTTTCTGGAAATTGGTTTTCTAAATCATACATTTTTTCTATGCAACTCGAATCGATTGCTGGAATAAAAAAACGAGTAACACCTTTTTCGATTGCTCTAACAATTGTTTCGAACCTGTCGCCATCAAATTCTGACGCATATAAATGTGTGTGTGTGTCTGTGATGTTCAAATTTTATAATTTTATTAAAAATAAATAATTTTGTTTAAATTGTTCTATTCAAAATACAAATTTACAATTTATCGCCATAGGCCAAATCGCCAGCGTCGCCAAGACCCGGAATGATATAATTTTTTTCGTTTAATTTTTCGTCTAGAGCCGCAACCCACAAATGACAATTTTTCGGCAAATGTTTTTCGAGATATTCAATGCCTTCTGGAGCTGCAATTACAACTGCAATATGTATTTCTTTTGGTGTTTGTTCGGTAATTAGTTTATTGAAAACCGCAACCATCGACTGTCCAGTCGCCAACATTGGATCAATAAGAATCAAGTTTTTTCCGTCAAATGATGGTGCAGCTTGATATTCGACTTTAATTTCAAAAGCATCGTCGTTGTTCAAATGGTGTCTATATGCAGATACAAATCCGTTTTCGGCATCGTCAAAAAAACTCATAAAACCAGTGTGCAGAGCCAATCCAGCCCGAAGAATGGAACACAAAACAACATTATCGGCAATTGTCGTAGTGGTTTTTACTCCAAGCGGTGTTTGAATATCAATTGTTTTATAATCAAGCGTTTTACTTAATTCATAGGCCATTATTTCGCCAATTCGTTCTATGTTTTTGCGAAAACGCATCGAATCTTTTTGAATATTGATATCTCGAATCTGAGCCAAAAAGTGATTTAAAATACTGTTATTTTGAGAAATGTAATGAATTTGCATTTTATTGTAATATTTAGAAATGATAATTTATAATTTGAACACTAAACTTTTAAACTTTTTTTAAACCTTTTAAACTTTTTTAAACTAAAAAACTATATTTGTGTCTCAAAATACAAATATATGTTTTCAAAATTAGCTTACACGGTTTTCGAGCAAAGTATTCAAGATTATCACAAATTTGATAATGTAGACCAACCCATAAATAACCCTTTTAATAAAGAAAAATTCGAGCATTTGTTGTATCATAAAAACTGGATAGACACCGTTCAGTGGCATTTTGAAGACATTATTCGTGACCCAAATATTGACCCAATTGCGGCACTAACATTAAAACGTAGAATCGATGCCTCCAACCAAGAACGAACTGATATGGTCGAATATACCGACAGTTATTTTTTGCAAAAATACAGCAATGTTGTTGTCAAAGAAAATGCCAAAATCAATTCCGAATCTCCAGCTTGGGCATTTGACAGATTAAGTATTTTGGCTCTCAAAATTTATCACATGACCGAAGAAGCAAACCGCAAGGCTGCAACTCAAGAACATCGAGATAATTGCCAGAAAAAACTAAATATTTTGCTGGAACAACGCAGCGATTTATCGACAGCAATAGACGATTTATTATCAGATATCGAACAAGGAAACAAGTTCATGAAAGTCTATAAACAAATGAAAATGTACAACGACGACGATTTGAATCCAGTTTTGTATCAGAATAAGAAGTAATTTTCGAAGCTATTTCCAGCTTTTCAATACAAGTCCTCACAAAAACAATTATTTTTCTAATTCAAAAAACGAACTTCCGTTGGTCGTTGTTTTTTGTCAAGAAAAATTAACTGTTTTTGTTCCGGGCTTTCCATTTCAATCTGGGCTAAAACCATCTAAATTCCAAGACCAATTTGTACTCAAAACCAAAACATATTGCCGTAATGAGACTTTCTGCAATGGGCGATGTTGCCATGACCGTTCCTGTTTTGAGAGCATTTGTTATGCAAAATCCCGAAATAAAAATTACAGTAGTTTCAAGAAAATTTTTCAAACCTTTTTTTGATAGCATTCCGAATCTAACTTTTTTTGAATTTGATGATAAAAAAAAGCACAAAGGATTTCTTGGATTGATAAAATTATTTCGAGATTTACAAAAACTCAAGATAGATTCCTTTGCCGATTTACACAATGTTTTGAGGTCTAAAATAATTGGTTTATTATTGGCTTTAAGCGGAAAAAAAACAGCCAAAATAAATAAAGGTCGTGCCGAAAAAAAAGCATTAACGCGTTCAGTAAATAAAAATTTTAAACAATTGCCAACAATGTTCATTAGACATTGCGAAGTTTTTCGAGAACTTGGTTTCGAAATCGATTTATTGAACCCAGAATTTCCCGAAAAAGCAACTTTAGATTCAGAAGTTCTAGATTTAATTAAAAATCAAAACCAGAAATTAATAGGAATTGCACCATTTGCACAATACCAATCTAAGGTTTATCCAATAAATTTAATGCAACAAGTTATTGATGAATTGGCATTGAATCCTGAAAATAAAATCTTGCTTTTTGGCGGTGGAAAAAATGAAATCGAAACCATAAACACGCTGACAATAAATAAACAAAATGTAATAAATTGCGCAGGAAAAATAAGTTTCGAACAAGAACTGAAACTAATTTCTAACCTTAACATCATGCTTTCTATGGATTCTGCCAATTCGCATATTGCAGCAATGTTGGGCGTAAAAGTCATCACACTTTGGGGTGCAACACATCCTTTTGCTGGGTTTTCACCGTTTAATCAACCTTTAAAAAATTGTTTAACTGCCAACAGAAATAGGTATCCAAAACTGCCAACTTCGGTTTTCGGAAACAAAATTGTCGATAATTATCAAGATGCAATGCAAACTATTTTGCCAAACGAAATAGTTGCTAAAATAAATTCATTATAATTTTATTGGCATAGAATCAGTAATTTATTTCTAAATTTGCATAATGATAATCCAACAAATTATTGCTTTTTCTATTCTAGGTTTTGCTTTATTTTATTTGATAAAAAAATTCTTCTTCAAGAAAAAATCAGATAAAAATTGTGGATCAAATGGTTGTGGCTGCAATTAGATTAATAGCTATTTCAATCTAACCTTAGCGACGAACATCCACCTGCGGTTACGGTGCAAGTTCCAGACCAATTTTTACTTGAACAAGATGCTACAACCGAATAAGTTCCTGGATTTAACGTGAAATTAGCACAGCCACTTGCACCGCAGTTCAATGAGCTTGAACCACCACTGTAGTAAGATGTAATTTGGCGAGACGTACCATTTATAGTTACATTTATTGGTCCACAACTATGGTCTATTTGTGACCAAACTATCTGATTTCTGGTTGTTCCACCGCCAGATCCTCCACCGCCGTTACCTCCACCAGAAAAAGTTAATTGCTGGGTTAGGCAACTGCCATTTCCAGTTATTGAGATATTTCCGCTCCAATTAAATAAAGCATTACTAGCTGTAAAAGAATATGTTCCAGCTGGAAGCGAAAAATTGGCACTGCTTGTCATGTTGCAAGTTGGAGAATTGGTGCTGATTGAATTCGAAATAGTCCTAGATTGTCCATTGCAATTGACGGTTATATAATTAGAACCAATGCTTTGATTGACCCAAAAAGTTACATTTCCTGTTGTTCCACCGTCACCAGAACCACCGCTGTTGCCTCCACCAAACACGCTGCAATCTATAGATTCATATGTAGTTGCGCGAGTTGCGTCTAATTCTGCTGTTGATTTTCCACAGGCTTTTAGTTTATTGTAAAGAGTTATCCATGCGGTTTTAAAAGCTGTACAATTTGTTTGTGTTGGGTTGGTACTTAATTCGCTAGAAGCATTGGTTAACGATGTGTTTAATGTCGAAATTTCTGCATCGCATGGATCTACAACCGACTCTGCTTCTTTTGAACAAGAAATTACAAATAATGTCAAAATAAAAAATGTGATAATTTTTTTCATAGGAAGTTTTATTTATTTGTTAATAATATCACAAACCTATAACAAACCAAAATCTCTCACAATGGTAAAAACCCTATTTCGCTAAAGTGTTTTGCCTATTCTTTTATATAAATGTATCAATTCGATTTAAATAATATTTAACATTTAAAATTGGTTTTTACTTCTATCTGGACTCAGGTCAATCGCATTCAATTCAAGAATTATTGTATATTTGTAATCAAAATCTAAACTAATGAAATTGTACTTATATATATGTTTGTTTTTTTTAATTCTTTCCTGCAAAGACAACAATGAAATTCGACTTGCAGAAAATCTAAAAGATGCCAAAAAGAAAGAACTTATTTTTGCAAACATCAACAAAGGTTGGGTTTTTAACACACAACCAAGCAATGCAACTTCGCAAACATTAACCACTAATTGGACCGAATGGCGCATTTTTCTTGACGAAATGTCCAAAAAACCAAAATCGACGATTGGTGCATTTCAACAGAAAGCCAAAAATTTATCAAAAAAAGCACTAGATTTAAAAGCCAATATTCCAACCAGATTCAATGGTCCAGCAATCAAAGCTAGAATCACGGTTTTAATTACAAAAGTGAATTCACTAGATTTATACATTAATTTAAGCCAAATTCCTGATGCAAAAGTGATTGTTTTAATAGGCGAAATAAACGAACAAATTCAATCTTTGCAAGCGCAAATGGACGAAATAACACGAAGAAGCCAAGTGCAAACAGAAGAAGGCGAATCTGATTTGATAAAAATGATGGATACAACAAGGGCAATTCCAAATGTTCCAGTTAGCGAAATGCCTAATATTCAATAAATGAATCTAGAAATTTCTCAACACAACTTCATATCCGAGATAAAGCTTAAAGTTCGACACGCCCAATACGAAGCGTTAAAAGTTGTAAATACACAATTGATAAATCTATATTGGGAAATTGGCAAGTCTATTGCCGAAAAACAGTCAGAGAATTGGGGCAAAGCAATTGTACCAACCTTATCTAAAGAATTGCAAAATGAGTTTCCAGGAATTGGTGGTTTTTCAATTGGAAACTTATGGCTAATGGCTCAATTTTATTCTGAATATCAAGTAGTCGAATTTCTCGTACCACTGGTACGAGAAATTAGCTGGAGCAAACATATTTCTATTTTAAAAAAGTGTAAAAACAATGAACAACGACAATTTTACATTCTTTCGACTAAAAAGTTTGGTTGGACTAAAAATGTTTTAATTCATCAAATAGAGAATCAAACTTTTGAAAAATATTTAACAAATCAGACTAATTTCGATAAGAATTTACCAGAATCTATCAAAAACCAAGCGCTATTGGCAGTAAAAGATGAATTTACATTTGATTTTTTGAACCTTGCTAATGAACATTCTGAAAGTGAATTAGAACAAGCATTGATTAAAAACATTCGAAGTTTTTTATTAGAATTAGGTCACAATTATACATTTGTAGGCAATCAATATAAAATTAATGTTAGCGGTAAAGAGTTTTTTATCGACTTGCTTTTATACCACAGACAACTTCAATGTTTGGTAGCAATTGATCTGAAAATTGGAGAATTCTTGCCCGAATACAAAGGCAAAATGGAATTTTATTTATCTGTTTTAAATGATAAAATAAAATTGTCACATGAAAATGAATCAATTGGGATAATTATTTGCAAAAGCAAAGACAGAACAATTGTAGAATATTCATTAAAAACTAGTACTATGCCGATTGGCGTTGCAACTTATCAAACATCGAATTTGTTACCAAAAGAATTTGAAAATTTATTGCCAAGTAACACCGAAATTTCAGAAAAAATAAATCAATATTTTGAATTGAAAATTACAAGTTAAAAAAATCTAAAAAATTCAAATCAGAAAAAATAAATTTTGAGCAAATCTAAATTACAAAACACCTACGACAATTCTCCAAAAATAAAACAAATTGTCGATAGCCTGAATAACAAAGAAAACAAACTGCATTTGCAAGGATTGGTTGGATCATCATTGTCATTTGTTATACATTCGTTGTTTACAAAAACCGAAAAACCTTTCTTGATTTTATTGAATGATAAAGAAGAAGCGGCTTATTACTTAAATGATTTAGAGCAACTTATCAGTGAAAAAGATGTTTTGTTTTATCCAGGTTCTTACCGACGACCCTACCAAATTGAAGATACCGACAACGCCAATGTTTTGCTTCGAGCCGAAGTTTTAAACCGCATTAATTCTCGCAAAAAACCAGCCGTAATTGTTAGTTATCCCGAAGCTCTTTTCGAGAAAGTCGTTACCAAAAAAGATTTAGAAAAGAATACTTTGAAAGTCGCTGTTGCCGATAAAATCTCAATAGAATTTATCAACGAAGTATTGTTTGAATACGAATTCAAACGTGTCGATTTTATAACAGAACCAGGAGAATTCTCGGTTCGTGGCGGAATTATTGATGTTTTTTCATTCTCTAATGACAATCCATACCGAATTGAATTTTTTGGCAACGAAGTCGATTCTATCCGAAGTTTTGATGTCGAAACGCAACTTTCAATCGAAAAACAAAACAAAATTACGATTATTCCAAACGTCGAAAATAAATTTTTTGAAGAAAATCGGGAAAGTTTTCTGGAATATATTGCTGGCGAAACCATTATTTGCATTCAAAATACAGAACTATTATTATCAAAATTAGATAAATTATTTGCAAAGTCTCAAGAAATTTTCGACAATCTCAACTCGACAATTCAAAGATTGGAACCAGCAAAAATTTTCTTGAATCAAACCGAATTCATCAAAAAAGCACTGGATTTTTCGATTATCGAATTATCGAAACCAACTTTTAGAACCAAAAAAACATTTGAATTTTTTATACAACCGCAACCATCGTTCAACAAACAATTCGATTTGTTATTGAATAATTTGAGTGACAATCATTTTAATGGTTATAAAAATTATCTTTTTTGTTCGAATGATGCTCAAGCAAAACGTTTTCACGATATTTTCGAAAGTTTAGATGAGGAAAATGCTGAAAGTATAAGAAAACAATACGTTACGATAACTTTACCGATTTATCAAGGATTTATCGACGAAGAAAACCAAATTGCTTGTTACACCGATCATCAAATTTTTGAGCGTTATCATAAATTCAACATTAAAAACAGCGTTTCTAAAAAACAAAATATCACTTTAAAAGAACTCACAACGCTTGTAGTTGGCGATTATGTCACGCACATTGACCACGGCATTGGAAAATTTGGCGGCTTGCAAAAAATTCAAGTCGAAGGCAAAACCCAAGAAGCCATCAAGTTGGTTTATGCCGATAATGATATTGTTTACGTAAGCATTCATTCGTTGTACAAAATTTCGAAATACAACGGAAAAGACGGTTCGCCACCAAAAATTTACAAACTAGGATCAAATGCTTGGAAGGTTCTCAAACAAAAAACCAAGGCAAGAGTCAAGCATATTGCGTTTAATTTGATTCAATTATACGCCAAGCGGAAACTCGAAAAAGGTTTCCAATTTGCCAAAGACAGTTATTTGCAAGCCGAGTTAGAAAGTTCGTTTATTTATGAAGATACGCCCGACCAAACCAAGTCCACGCAAGAAGTAAAAGCCGATATGGAAAGCGACAAACCCATGGACAGACTGGTTTGTGGCGATGTTGGTTTCGGAAAAACAGAGGTTGCTATTCGTGCTGCTTTCAAGGCTGTCGACAATTCAAAACAAGTTGCAATTTTGGTTCCAACGACCATTTTGGCATATCAACATTACAGAACTTTTACCGAAAGATTGAAAGATATGCCGGTTTCGATTGGTTATTTAAACCGTTTTCGAACCGCAAAACAAAAAGCCGAAACGCTGAAAGAACTTGCCGATGGAAAACTGGATATTGTCATCGGTACACATCAATTGGTCAATAAAAATGTAGTTTTTAAAGATTTAGGATTGCTGATTGTTGACGAAGAACAAAAATTTGGCGTGAATGTTAAAGATAAACTCAAAACTATTACCGCTAATATTGATACGCTGACTTTGACAGCAACACCAATTCCGAGAACGTTGCAATTTTCGTTGATGGCGGCAAGAGATTTATCGGTAATTACGACGCCACCGCCCAACCGTTATCCAATTGAGACCAATGTGGTGCAGTTTTCTGAAGAATTAATTCGTGATGCGATTAGTTATGAAATTCAAAGAAACGGTCAAGTTTTTTTCATTAATAATCGAATAGAAAACATTAAAGAAGTCGCTGGAATGATTCAAAGATTGGTTCCAGATGCCAAAGTCGGAATTGGTCACGGTCAAATGGAAGGTTCGAAACTCGAAGAATTGATGTTGGCTTTTATGAATGGCGAATTCGATGTTTTGGTAGCGACAACCATCATAGAATCTGGGTTAGATGTGCCAAATGCAAACACGATTTTCATAAATAATGCAAATAATTTTGGATTATCAGATTTGCATCAAATGCGTGGTAGAGTAGGGCGGAGCAACAAAAAAGCCTTTTGTTATTTTATTTGTCCGCCTTATTCTGTAATGACTGATGATGCTAGAAAACGAATTTCGGCTTTGGAACAATTTTCAGAATTGGGTTCAGGTTTCAATATTGCAATGAAAGATTTAGAAATTCGTGGCGCAGGCGATTTGCTTGGTGGCGAACAATCTGGTTTTATCAATGATATTGGTTTTGATACTTATCAAAAAATCATGAACGAAGCTATCGATGAACTTAAAGAAAACGAGTTCAAAGAGTTGTACGAAAACGAACCCAATCAGCCAGAAAAAACCTATGTCAAAGATTTACAGATAGATACCGATTTTGAGTTGTTGTTTTCTGACGAATACATCAACAATATTTCCGAACGTTTGAAGTTGTACAACGAATTGAGTTTAATTACAACCGAAGAAGATTTATTGCTTTTCGAAAATAAACTAATTGACCGTTTTGGGCCTTTACCAAAACAAGCCATTTCGTTATTGAACAGCATAAAAATAAAATGGATTGCGACCAAACTCGGCATCGAAAAACTGATTATGAAGCAAGGCAAAATGATTTGTTATTTTGTTTCGGATCAGCAAAGCAGTTATTACAACTCGCCACAATTCATGAAAGTTCTGCAATTTGTACAAAAAAACCCGAGTATTTGCAGAATGAAAGAGAAACAAACTCCAGCAGGATTACGATTATTATTGACTTTTGAAAATGCAAAATCTATTAATAAATGTTTGAGTTTTATGGAGATGTTTTAGAGAGTTTTTCGTAAAAAACCAATCCCACTCGATTGATCTGCTCTTCTAAACTAGGTGCGTTTAGTTTATCGAATATGGAAATATCGAACATATACGGTGTATCTAGGTCGTCTATTTCGCCAGTAATTTTTGATAATATATTGTAGCTTAAATTAGCTCCTTTTAAAGTAATATCAATATCTGACCCGTTTTTGTAATTTCCCTTGGCTCGTGAGCCATATATAATAACTTGGTCAACTTCTGGAATTTTTTCAAAAACCGAATTTATTTTGTCTATTGTGGTTTGTTTTAGTCCAAATTGCATTACAGAAAGGTTTTCATTTTTTGTTCAAATTCAATGAAAAGATCAAAATATTGATTAAGTATTTTTTCTACAATCTCATCTGCTATCTCATTGTTGTATGTATGACTTGATTTTATTCGACTTTTTATCATGTCCATCCAACCCTCGCCATTAGTTATTAAATTTCTTTTAAACGATAGTTTTATCGCGTCTCTACTACCATTAATTCCTTCTTCTGCTTGAAATTCGAAATAATCTTTCATTACATTCCAAGCTAATTCATAGGTATATTCAAAACATTGAATAAGTCCTTGTTCTTCACGAATATTCAATTTGTCTACTTCTATAAAATTTTTAAGCATTAATAATGCTTTTTCGTAGTTATTGAATCGTTGTTTCCAACGAATGTCTTGGTTGTCCATGTTATAAAAAGGTTTTCATTTTATCATAAAACAGGTTTAAATGAGTTGCATAAATCTGAATAATTTTATTGTATTCGCCTTCTAGAATATTTGCTTGATAGGTGTGAACGGTTTCATTTCTACTTTTAATCATTTCCATCCAAACATCACCATCATCTAGAAGATTTTTATTAAAAGCCTCTCGAGTTGCAGTTCGTGAACCCATAATATTTTGAAAACCTTCATATTCTAAAAAATCTTTCATTACCTTCCAAGCTAGTTCATGAGTAAATTCAAATCGCTGAATAATTCCTTCTTTAACAATATCATCTGGATTAATGCTGTATTTTTTTATAGCATCGTTTAGTTGAGAAAGTGCTTTCTCATAATTCATAAAACGTTGTTTCCAGCGAATGTCTTGATTTTCCATGATTATAAATATTTTTTTAAAACGGCTTTTTTTTGGCTTGGAATACTTGCGATTTCTTTTTCTAGAATATTTATTTTTGTTTCGATTTTTTCAATTTTTGAAACTATTTTTTGTTGTTTGGAAATTGGTGAAAGTGAGATTAAAAAAAACTTTATACTATTTTATTGTCAACTTCTAAAACGTCTTTTTTTTCTTTAAAAATCAAAAGATAAAGTTTAAGTTGCTATTTGTTTTAGATTTATATTCACCAGAATAAATAGAAATCAAATAACCATCAATAAAGTTTCTTGCCCAAAATAATTCATCTATATAAATAAAATAATTATACCATTTTCTTTATCATAGTTTTTCTGGATTAAATTTCTTGGTTTGAAATTTACTCATAATCAATTTCAATAAAATTATTTCTAATTTATATCATTCAACATCTTAGAAATTTCGTCTAATTTTGGAGTTAGAATAATTTCAATTCTTCGGTTTTTAGATTTGCCTTCGGGCGTGTCGTTACTCATTAACGGTGCATATTCGCCACGACCTGCTGCGGTTAGATTTTGTTTGACAACTTTGGCGTTTTCACCAAGAATATTAACGATTGCAGTAGCTCGTTTAGTCGATAAATCCCAGTTGTTTTCGATGCTTCCAACAGCTGCTCCAAACTTGTCGTTGTCGGTGTGACCTTCAATTAACACTGCTATTTCTGGGTTGTCGCCCAAGACTTTTCCTACTGCAACAACTGCTGTTTTTCCTTGTGGGTTTACGGCATAGCTGCCCGATTCGAAAAGCAATTTGTTTTCCATAGATACATAAACTTTTCCGTCTTTTTGTTGCACGGTCAAACCTTTTCCTTCGAATGCTTTTAGCGATTTCGATAGGGTTTCTTTCAGTTTTTTCATACTGGCTTCTTTGGCTGCAATTATGCTTTCTAGTTCGGCAAGACGTTTGGCATTGTCAGCCAAATCGGCTTTGGTCTTATTGAAACGTTCTTGCTCGGCAGCAAGCATTTTTTCTTTGCCTTCGAGTTGTGCTAACAATTCGCGGTTTTTGGTCAAGTTGTTTTGCAATGATTCGTCGCTGTTTTTTTCTAATGCTTTGTAAGATTCTTGCAATGTTTTTAGGTTTTTGCTGGCAACGGTATAATCGCTGAGCAACCTGTCACGTTCGGCTTTGGTTTTTTCTAAATCGGTTTTGTATGCCAAATTATCGACATCTAACTGGTTTTTGAGTTTAGAAATGCTATCGTTTGTGTCTGATAAATGGCGGTTTTCTTTTTTGAGATCAGAAAATTTGGATTCTAAATCGTTGAAAATTTTCTTAGACACGCAAGATGTTGATAATGCTAAAATTAGAATTGAAACGTAGATTTTTTTGAACATTTTTGAATGTTTTAGTTTATTAATTGATTTGTTTAAATGGCAAATGCCCTAGCCCAGATTGCAGTGAAAATCCTTTTTTTAAATCCTATCTGGGTTTCAAACCCTGATAGGATTTAAAAAAAGATTGTAACGAAAAGCTGGAAATAGCTTCAAAATATATTATTCGATTTCTAACAAAATTGGGCAATGGTCAGAATGAACTGCGTCTGACAAAATTACGGCTCTTTTTAGTTTATTTCGCAAATTTTCGGTGACCAATGCATAGTCTAATCGCCAACCTTTGTTGTTGCCACGTGCACCTGCACGGTAACTCCACCAAGTGTAATTGTGCGGTTCGGTGTTAAAATGTCTAAAGCTATCGATAAAACCAGATTTCATGAAACTGCCAATCCAAATGCGTTCTTCGGGCAAAAATCCCGATACGTTTTTGCTTTGAGCTGGATTGTGAATATCTATCGATTCGTGACAAATGTTGTAATCGCCACAAATAACTAGATTTGGACATTCGATTTTTAATTCGTTAATATAATTCTGAAAATCGTCCATAAACTTAAATTTATGACTTAAACGTTCAATATTTGTGCCCGATGGCAAATACAAACTCATTACAGAAACAGTATCAAAGTCGGCTCGAATGTTGCGTCCTTCGAAGTCCATGTGTTCAATTCCTGTGCCGAAAACAATATTATTTGGTTTAATTTTAGAGAGAATTGCCACGCCACTGTAACCTTTTTTTTGTGCCGAATAATAGTATTGGTAAGGATAACCTGCTTTTGTAATTTCGTTGACAGGAATTTGGTCTTCGTTGGCTTTTATTTCTTGCAAACAAATCACATCGGGATTGGCGGTTTGCAACCAATCGAGAAAACCTTTGGTTATTGCTGCCCGAATTCCATTGACATTATATGAGATAATTTTCATTACAATTAATTAAGATTTTCAAAAGTAATAAATAGAAATAGAAATATTTGAAATAACTATTAATTTTTAACAGATTTTGGTATATTTTTTTATCTTTGTTTTTCGCATAAAAAAATTATCAAATGGGATTAGTTACTGCCAAAGAAATTGCCAAAGCTATAAAAACAGATAAGTACGGAGTTTTCGGTACTTTTACGGGTTGGTTGATGATGAAAGTTTTGCGAATTTCTACTTTAAATAAAATATATGACCGAAATAAACATCTAGAAGATACGGTTTTCTTGAATTCTCTACTTGATGAGTTTCAAATTAAATTCGAAATTCCCGAAGAAGATTTCAAACGATTGCCCAAAGATGGAGCTTATATTACAATATCTAATCATCCGCTTGGTGGTATTGATGGTGTTTTGTTATTAAAGTTGATGTTAGAACGTGAACCCGATTTTAAGATAATTGCCAACTTTTTATTGCACCGAATAGAGCCAATGAAAAAGTATATAATGCCTGTAAATCCATTCGAAAATCATAAAGATATCAAATCTAGTGTACTTGGTATAAAAGAAACTTTGCGGCATTTAAGCGACGGAAAACCTTTGGGAATGTTTCCCGCTGGCGAAGTTTCTACATATAAAGACGGCAAATTAATGGTCGACAAACCTTGGGAAGAAGGAGCGATTAAAGTAATTAGAAAGGCTCAAGTTCCGGTAGTGCCAATTTATTTTCATGCCAAAAACAGTCGATTGTTTTATTTTCTTTCTAAAATTGGCGATACTTTACGAACAGCCAAATTACCCTCGGAATTATTATCGCAAAAAAATAGAATTATTAAAGTCCGAATAGGAAAACCAATTTCGGTTGCCGAACAAAGCGAATACAAAACCATAGAAGAATATGGCGATTTCTTGAGAAAGAAAACCTATATGTTGGCAAATCCATTCGAAAAAGAGAAAAATTTATTAGATAATTTGAATCCTCAAAATCTTAAACTTCCAAAAGCACCAAAACAAATAGTTACTGGTGCCAATCAAGAAAAAATGATAATTGAGGTTGACCAACAACGAAAAAAAGATTGTCGATTGTTGGTTAGTAAAAATTACGAAGTGTTTTTTTCTGCCGCAGATGATATTCCGAATATTCTTCACGAAATAGGTCGTTTGCGAGAAATTACTTTTCGAGAAGTTGGCGAAGGAACAAATGAATCGATAGATATTGACAAGTTTGACCGCTATTATCACCACATGTTTTTGTGGGATATTGACCACAGTTGCATCGCTGGAGCATATAGAATGGGTTTGGGTTCAGAGATTTTTCCTAAATATGGAATGGCAGGATTTTACTTAAATGAACTTTTTCGTTTCGAACCCGAATTGCACGAAATGATGCACAATTCTATCGAAATGGGTCGTGCTTTTATTATTAAAGATTACCAACAAAAACCAATGCCGCTGTTTCTTTTATGGCGCGGAATTATTCATACAACACTTCGTTATCCAGAACATAAATTCTTGTTAGGTGGCGTGAGTATTAGTAATCAGTTTTCGGATTTTTCTAAATCTTTGATGATCGAGTTTATGAAATCGCATTATTATGATCCATATATTGCACAATACATTCATCCAAAAAAAGAATTTAAAGTCAAATTGAAAGATGCTGACAAAGATTTTATTTTTGACGAAGCCGAAGCCGATTTGAATAAATTTGATAAAATAATTGACGAATTGGAACCTGGAAATCTTCGTTTGCCTGTATTAATAAAAAAATACATCAAACAAAACGCAAGATTAGTAGCTTTTAATGTTGATCCATTGTTCAATAATGCAACCGATGGCTTGATGTACATTAGGATTTCTGATATTCCAGAAAGTACAATGAAGCCTGTTCTTGAAGAATTTACGGCAGAGCTAGAACGAAAATTGGCAGAAAAAGGAAATTTATAAAAAACAGCTGTATTGAAAGTTAAAAGTTTATAAAGGCCAAAAATCCAATAAAAATGCTACATCAAAAATTGGCGTTGCTCAATATTTTTACTGGGTTTTTATAATTTTAATGACACAAGCTATTAAAAGAATCGTTTGGTTGTTTAACTTTTTTTTAAAACAATATTTCATAAAATTTTAAACTCAAATCCAATACTGCGAATTGTTTCTAACGAAATGTTTTTGTCATCTTTAAAATATTTTCTGATTCTACTAACAAAAACATCAAGACTTCTCCCAGAAAAAAAATCGTCATTTTGCCAGATTTTATTCAAAATTAATTCTCTTTTTATCAATTTATTTTTGTTTTCGAATAAATATCGAATCAATTGCGCTTCTTTTTCGGTCAATCTTTGGGTTTTAGTTTTATGAATTAATTGCAAGTTAGTATTATCGAATTCAAAATTTCCAATAGTAATAATTTCATTAGGTTTTATCGAAATAATTTGGCTTCTTTTGAGAATATTTTGTATTCTAAGCACCAATTCATCAGCCTCGCAAGGTTTCAAAATATAATCGTCTGCTCCGAGTTTTAAACCTTTAATTTTGTCCTCTTTTAATGATTTTGCTGTCAAAAATAAAAACGGAATTTCTGGATTAATGTCAATTATTTTTTCGGCAAGTGCAAATCCATCCAAAATTGGCATCATAACATCGAAAACACAAATATCAAATTTTGTTTGCTTGAAAAAGCCAAATGCTTCTTGACCATTTTTTGCCCAAACAACATCAAAACCAGAAATTTCAAGGTATTGTTTCAAGATTGTTCCAAAATCGAAATCATCTTCGGCTAATAATATTTTTTTCATAATTTTGGGATTGAAATTATAAATTCTGAACCTTTTTCTGAACTTTCGACCCAAATTTTACCATTATAAATTTCGATTATTTCTTTTGTATAAAACAATCCTAAACCCAAACCTTTTGTATTGTGAACATCGCCAGTTGAAACTCGATAAAACTTTTCGAAAATAGTGTTTTGTTCTTTTTTTGAAATCCCAATTCCGTTGTCTTTTATTTTTAAGACTAAGAAATTGTTTTCCAGTCTTGAAGTAATTTCGAGTTTTATTCCACCATATTTTACTGCATTATCTAGGAGATTTGAGACGATTGTATTAAAATGAAATTTACTCATTTTCAAATCGATTTCTGAATCAATTTGATATTTAATTTCAATAGCTGGATTGGCAATTTTGAAATCATTAATGCAATTTTCAATGAAATTAGAGTCAATATTTTGTTCGATTTTAGTGTTTTCTATATTCGTCAAAATTGAATTGAAGTTTACTTGATTAAATATTTTTTGCAATCGATTGTTTTGTCTTTCAATAATTGCAACTGTATTTTCTAAATTTTCTTTATCTAAATAATGGTCGTTCAATGTTTTGGTAGCAATACTCAAGGTTGCCAATGGTGTTTTGAATTCGTGCGTTATGTTATTGATAAAATCGCGTTGTGTTTCGGCAATTTTCTTTTGTTGAATAAGATTTTTTATTGAATAATAAAATAAACTAACGACAAAAACCATCAATAAAAACGAAATTATCAATAAACCAATCATTTCAGAAAAAACCAATTTTGCTAGATTATTAATGCTGTAATTGTATGTTTTTTGAACTTCGTATTCGTATTTTCTAATTTTCTTGCCAGAATCTTTACTGCTGTCGGTAGAAGTGTGCCAACTTGTTTTGAACAATAATTCCTTGTAATTTAAAATGTTTTTGTATTTGTACAATTCAATTTTTTCATTAATTAAATTGGTGTTTTTTCCATTATGGATTGAAATAATTGACACAATATTTTTAGAAAACCCAACGTCGTAATTAGTCGATTTGAATTTATGTTCAATAAATTGGATAACATTCTTGGCGTAATTTGACTCTAAAAGTTGCAAAGCTTTAATAAATTGTTTTCGATTAATTTTTTTATTTTCAAATTCAATCAAAATTTCTTGTTCGCGATCGTCTTTTAAATCACTTGTTTGGTTTTGTTTGCGACCATCGAGTTTTTCTAAAGTTGTTTTTACTTCGAACTTTATTTCACGAATTTTTAATTGATATGTATTGTAAATGAAATAACCTTGAATTGTTAGCAATGCCAATACTGCAAAAACACAACCAATTATTAAAAATTTATTTTTATTCATGAAACAAAAGTACATTTTTAAAACACTTTAATTCAAATAAAACGAGCATTAACCTTGCGTTAACCTTGCATTAACCCAAATCTAAAAAATGTTGTTAGAGATTTGCATAAAATATAAAACTATGAAAAATCTAATTATTGGTTTCTTTTTAATTTCAAGTATTGGTTTCTCGCAAAATATCAAACTTTCTGGATTAGTTTTCAATTCTAAAAAAGAAATTGTATCGAATGCAAATATTTCAATATCAAATCAAATTGATAGTTTGAAAAAATATAGTTCAATATCTAACGAAAAAGGTTATTTTGAAATTGAAAATATTCCAAGTGCAAAATATAATTTGAAAATTAACACTATTGGTTTTCAAGAATTTTCTGATGTTTTAAATCTCGAAAATGATATCTTGAACAAAGAAATTATTTTAAAAGAAATCGCTGCAAATCTTGATGAGGTTATTATTCAAACCAAAAAACCAACTATCAAACGCAAAATCGATAGACTTGAATTTAATGTCGAAAATACTATTCTGGCAACCAATAACGCATGGGAAATCATCAAAAAAACACCAGAAGTTTTAGTTTCAGGAAGCGATATTTCTATTCGAGGAAGCAACTCGATTTTAGTAACAATTAATGATAAAAAAATTTATTTGACTGGCGAAGAACTCAAAAATTTGCTAGAATCGACCAATGGCGACGATGTGAAAACCATTGAAGTAATCACCAATCCACCAGCAAAATATGATGCTCAGGGCAGTTCAGTTTTGAATATTAAACTCAAAAAAAACTTGAAATTAGGTTACAAATCATCTGTTAGAACAAGTTATGTGCAATCGACTTATCCAAAATTTGTGGCAAGTACTAGTCAATATTACAAGTCCAAAAAATTATCGGTTTTTGGAAATTATAGTTTTGGTGCAGGAACTTACATCAGGTTTGGCGAAGATGTTGTGGTTTATCAAGAACAAAAACAAACTTGGAAAAGTATCATGAATCGCAAAGATAAATCGCTGTCGCAAAACACATACCGACTCAATTTTGATTACGAAATAGATTCTTTAAACACAATTTCATTTGGAACTGATGGTTTAACTTCTCTAAAAAACACAGCTCAATACAACGTTCCGACATTAATTTTGAATGAAAATAACTTAAATATTTCTAATTACACAACATTTAATAATAGACAAACGCCACAAAAAAATTCGAGTTACAATTTAGCATTTGAACATAAATTTACAGATAAAAAAACTTTGAATTTATCGGCAGATTATACCAATTATAACTATTTCGAAAAGCAAGATATTGATACAAAATTCAATTTTGCAGGAACGCCAGAATATTCCGAAAGGTTTGTGAGCGATAACAAACAATTTATAAATTTATTTTCGTCACAAATAGATTTTAGGTCAGAAAAAGACAAATCAAACTTCGAATCGGGTATAAAATTCGGAAATGTTAAAGCCATAACGAATTTAATTTTTCAAGAAGAAGAGTCCAATATATTGGTTGATAAACCCAATAAAAGCAATGATTTTAATTACGATGAAACCATTTTAGCTGGTTATGCAAGCTTCTCGAAAGAATTGAAAAAATGGGAATTGAAAGCTGGTTTGCGAGCAGAATATACCAATTTGAAAGGAATATCTATCAACCCGAAAGAAGAGAATATTCAAGATTACTTGAAATTTTTCCCGACTTTGTATGCAATGTACAAACCGTCAGAAAGTAACGAAATTGGTATTTCGTATGGAAAACGAATTTCTAGACCCAATTACAGTTGGCTGAATCCGTCGAAATCATATTACAATAAATTTTCCTATTTTATTGGCGATGCGAACCTGAAACCAACTATTTTTCATAATATAAGTTTACTTTATACTTTGAAAAGTAAGTACAATTTTGATTTGTATTATAGAAATGAAAAAAATCCTTCGATCGAAATTTCATTTCAAGATCCTACAACAAATACTTTAGTTTATAATTTTACGAACATAGAAAAAGACGAGGCTTTTGGATTGGATTTTAGTTGCAACTTAAATCCAAAAACTTGGTGGACAATTGGTTTGAACACGACTTTTATGTTTACAGAAGATACTTTTCAAGGCATTGATAACCGGATTTATAAAAACAATGTTATTGGTTTTAATTCATCAGTAAATCAGCAATTTAATTTCAATAAAAGCAAGAGTTTTACTGGCGAAATTAATTTTTCATATAATTCTCCGTCAGTTCAAGGCACATTTGACATTTCAGAAAGTTCGAGCTTGCAGCTAGGTTGTTTAAAAAAATTGTTCGATGAAAAATTTTCGATAGGATTATTATTATCTGATATTTATCGTGGCGAAAAACAAAAAGTTTCGACCAATTATGCCAATCAAAACAATTATTTTTTGGATTATCGCGATAACCAAAGTTTTAGGATTAATTTGAAATACAATTTTGGCAATCAGAAACTAAAAAACAATGTTGCAAAAGAAAAAACAGAGGAACAGAAAAGGTTATAGTTTTTTGATTACATTTGAAATTATAAAGTTTAAAAATGAAAATTTTCAAAGAAATTACACAAATCGTAAATAATTTTCACGCTTTGGGCGAAACTATTCAAGCAGCCGAATTTTTATTGAAAGAATACGATTTGAATCATTCTAATTTTAAAGGTTTCGAACTGAGAGAAATTGCCAAACCCGATTTTATTTTAATGACAACCGAAGGCGTTTTTGGAGAAAAGCAAATTATTAAAATTCCAGAAAACACTTTTGAATTTCCACTAGTTTTAATGCTAAATTTACTTGCTCATGAAATTGTTCATGTTGGTCAAAAACAAACTGGTTTTATCGTAAAAGATAAAAACGAACGAGAATGGCAAGCTTATTACGAGATGATTTTTCATAATATTTATAATAAAATTCCAGAACTTTCTAATTTTCATACAAAAGCATTTGCCAAAAAAGCAATTGAATATTATGACCGAATGGGCGAAAATTCAGAATTGCAATATGTTTATCAAAAACAAAAAAATGAAGTCGAAAAATTGTTACTTTTGTCTTGAAAAAATCCGTGCCTAGAAAATGAAAAACATTAAGCAAAAAATATTTCGGTTTTTAATAATTGTTTTTGGATTATTTTTTATTTCTGTAATGGGTGCTTATTTGTTCAGAAATCTTATTTTAGAAGAAGTTATTGCCAAAGCAGAACACAAATTCAGAACTGATTATAACGCAGAATTTTCTATAAAGAAATCTAGTTTTATTGGAATTTCAGAAGTCCAAATGTCCAATATTTTATTGGTTCCAAAAAATGCGGATACTTTATTGTCTGTCGAAAATGTAAAAACCAAAATCAATGTTTATAAATTATTGACTGGAGATTTACAAATTGAAAATCTAGAATTGAAAAACGGTTTTATTCAACTAGTAAAAAATAAAAAGGGTAAAAACTTCGTCGAATTTTTAAAATCTGATAAAAAAGAAATTACCGAAAAATCAGAAAAACGAGATTATGCTGAATTCGCCAGTAAATTAATCTACAAGGTTTTAGACTTAGTTCCAGAAAATATTTTAATCGAAAATGTAACTTTTAAACTTGACGATTTAGGCAAAAAATTAATACTTAAAATGCCAAGATTGAACTTAAAAAACGACAATCTTGAAACTAAATTATATGTAACTACTAATACTTTTTCGCAAATTTGGAATGTTTCTGGAACAGCCAATCCTAGAAAGAAAATCGCCGATTTAATTATTCAAAATTCCGATTCAACCCAAATAAAATTGCCTTATATTGACGAAAAATTTAAACTAATATCGAGTTTTGATAATTTGCATCTTAAAATTATTAAAATAGAAACAGAAAGTGGCGATTTGCATATAAACGGAATGGCTTCGGTTGATAATTTGACGGTGAACAACCCAAAATTGGCCAATAAAGATGTAGTTTTCAAGAAATCGAAATTTGATTTTAAACTTTTATTTTCTTCAAATTTTATTGCAATCGATAATGGTTCAGTTCTAGAATTGAATAACATAAAAGTCAATCCTTATGCCGAATACAATACAGAAAATGATGTGATTTATAAATTCAGAGCAAACATTAATAAAATGAAAGCCCAAGATTTTATAAATTCGCTACCAACAGGACTTTTTTCGCATTTTGGAGGTATGCAAGCAACTGGAAATTTTGTTTACAATGTTAATTTTAAATTCAACAAAAATAAACCTTGGCAACTAACTTTTAACAGCAATTTGCAAAAAGAAAACCTTAAAATTATTAAATACGGAAGTGCCAATTTAGATAAACTAAACACAGATTTTACATACAATTCAATAGAAAAAGGTATTTTGCAACGGCCAATAGAAGTTAGTTTATTGAACCCAAATTATGCAACTTTAAATCAGATTTCGCCCTATTTGCAGCAATGTGTTTTAACCTGCGAAGATCCATCTTTTTTTACACACAAAGGGTTTATTACCGAAGCTTTCAGGCAATCAATCCTAAAAAATATCAGAACAAACAAGTTCGCTCGTGGCGGAAGCACAATAAGTATGCAGTTGGTTAAAAATATTTTTTTAACAAGAGAAAAAACAATTTCAAGAAAACTCGAAGAAATTTTGTTGGTTTATATTCTCGAAAATAATCGAATAGCTACTAAAAATAGAATGCTTGAAGTTTATTTTAATATTATTGAATGGGCACCAGATATTTATGGAATTGGCGAAGCAGCACAATTTTATTTTCAGAAAAAACCGATAGATTTAACTTTAAAAGAATGTTTGTTTTTGGCTACAATAATACCAAGTCCCAAAAAATTCATGTATAATTTTGATGGGTCCGGAAACTTAAAATCATCGGCTGATAAACGCCAAGAATTCATCAGAAAAATAATGATTAAAAAAGGTTTGATTGTCAATGATTCAATTCTGCAATCAAATAATTTAATTATTACTGGCAATGCAAGAAAATTTTTAAACCTAAAAGTTTTAGATTCGGTTGTAGTTGATAGTCTAAATATTGAAGAATTTTAAAAATTAATACACAAAATTGATTGTGATAATTAAACTAAAAGCGTTTTTAAAACGCATTATATCTTATATAAAACTTAACAAAATTAAATCATCAATTGTATTTGTACTTTTGATATTTTATTATTTTTCGTTGCCAAGAACTTTGTTTCAAGAACCCTATTCGACTGTTATCGAAAGCAAAGAAGGCGAGTTATTGGGTGCCAAGATTGCTCGTGACGGACAATGGCGATTTCCAGCCCAAGATTCTATACCAGATAAATTCAATAAATGTATAGTTTATTTTGAAGACGAATATTTTAATTTCCATCCTGGATTTAATCTCGTAGCAATGGTTAATGCTATAAAACAAAATCAAAAAGCAGGAAAAACAGTTCGTGGCGGAAGTACAATCACGCAGCAAGTTATCAGATTATCAAGAAAAAATCAAAGACGAACCTATTTCGAGAAAATTATCGAATTGTTATTGTCAACACGATTAGAATTGAGATATTCTAAAAATAAAATACTTGAATTATATGCAGCACATGCACCATTTGGTGGCAACGTTGTTGGATTAGAAATGGCATCTTGGCGGTATTTTGGCGTACCATCCAATCAATTATCGTGGGCAGAAACTGCAACTTTAGCCGTTTTGCCAAATGCCCCAAGTTTGATTTATCCTGGAAAAAATCAAGAAAAGTTGAGACGAAAACGCAATAATCTTTTACTAAAATTACAAAAAAATGGTATTATCGATAAGCAAACTTATGAATTGGCAATCGATGAACCCGTGCCTCAAAAACCCTACAATTTACCCGAAATTGCACCACATTTATTGCAAAAAGTATCAAAAAATCAAGAAGGAACTCGAGTAAAAACTACCGTTGCATTCGAAATGCAAAATCGTGTAAATCAAATTGCTAGATATTATTACAGCCAATATAAACAGAACGATGTCAACAATTTAGCAATTTTAGTAATCGATGTTCAAACCAGAAATGTAATGAGTTATGTGGGCAATTCGCCAACCGATTTGTACCATCAAAAAGATGTCGATATTATTGATGCTCCAAGAAGTACAGGTAGTATTTTGAAACCATTTTTATACGCCGCAATGCTTGATGATGGCGAATTGTTGCCCAATACTTTAGTTGCTGATATTCCGACACAAATTTCTGGTTACACGCCACAAAATTTCAATTTGACTTTCGATGGAGCCGTTCCTGCTCATCGGGCATTGGCTAGATCGTTGAATATTCCTGCGGTTTTAATGTTGAAAGATTTTGGTGTAAACAAGTTTTATGAAACTTTAAAACAATTCAAATTGCGTGACATTACCAAAAATCCGGATCATTATGGATTGTCATTAATTCTTGGTGGCGCCGAAAGTAATCTTTGGGATTTGTGCCGAACTTATGCTGGAATGTCATCGACGGTAAATTTTTTTAATTCCAGTAATGGAAAATACAGAACAAAAGAGTTTGTAGAACTGAATTTTATTAATGATTTTAAATCTGATTTCGGAAGCAACTCTAGCCAAAAAACTATTTTTGGAGCGGGTTCCATTTGGCTGACTTACAACGCAATGCAAGAAGTTAATCGACCAGAAGGCGATGAAGCTTGGCAGTTTTATGACAGTTCGCTAAAAATTGCTTGGAAAACGGGGACCAGTTTCGGAAACCGCGATGCATGGGCGATTGGCACCAACTCACGATATGTAGTTGGCGTTTGGGTTGGCAATGCAACTGGCGAAGGCAGACCTACATTGACAGGCGTTTCGAGTGCGGCACCAATTTTGTTCGATGTTTTTAATTTAACGCCAAGACAAAAATGGTTTGCAACCCCAAACAAAGATTTAACCGAAGTCGATATTTGCAAATTAAGTGGACATTTGGCGCAGACCGATTGCCCGAAAATAAAGCAATTGGTGCCGCTAAAAGGAAAAAACACTTCGATTTGTGTGTATCATAAAACGGTGCATTTAGATAAATTAGAACAATTTAGAGTCAATAGCAGTTGCGAAAACATTGAAAATATTGTAACCAAAAAATGGTTTGTTTTGCCACCAGTTATGGAATGGTATTATAAAAACCAGCATGTTGATTACAAATCGTTGCCGCCATTTCGAGATGATTGTTCAGGAACACAAACCAAATCAATGGATTTTATTTATCCGAAATCGAACGCTAAAATTTATTTAACCAAGAATTTTAATTCAGAAATTCAGCCTGTAATTCTGAAAGTCGCACATTCAAACCGAGAAGCAAACTTGTTTTGGTATGTCGATAATGTTTACAAAGGCACGACCAAAACGTTTCACGAAATGCCAATAAGTCCAAATACAGGTTTTCATTATTTGACTGTTGTCGATGAATTTGGCAATGAAATAAAACGTAAAATAGAAGTTATTAAGGAATAAATTGATATTTCAAAAAATATTTTTGAATTTTTTGCAACCTTTTTATTTTTTTTGCATCTTATAATAAAAACCTTGTTAAGTTGAAAAAAGCAATACAAATTTTAAAATTATTTGCAATTATTTTTTTAGTTTTAAGTTGTTCGAAAAATGATGACAAAAATAATAGTTCGTGATATGGCTTTGTGCGTCTGTTGTGGCGATTGGAAAATTGTGATTGATAATTTGGTTTATCTTGCAAATATAACCTTACCATTTACACATCAGTTCCATTTTTATCGGCCAATTCGAATATTAATTTAGAAGCTGCAACCTTTCCATTAAAAGTAAAAATTAATTGGTCGGTTGACAATAACACTTGCAATAGAGATTTTGGTCGAACTGGAATTGACGATATAATTCTAAATTAAAATTTTATTTTACGACAAATTAGTATATATTTATAATAAATAAACTAAAAAATTAATTTGTTGCCATAATTTAAAATAATTTATAAATGAAAAAGTACTTAATTTTAATTTCAATTTCTTGTTTACAATCTTGTTCGGTTTTACAATCTAAATCTATTTTAATAAATGGATTTATAGAAAACAACAGCAATTATCTTGGCGGAATCACACCATTAGAGGGAATGGAGCAAAATTTGGCAATTTATCGCGTTTCTGCAAACCAAGATTTTTATGTTCGAAAAGACAGCATTGTCAATCTAAATGAACCAATTGTTACACAATTCAAAACAGATGAAAAAGGCAATTACAGTATTAAATTATCAAAAGGAATTTATTCGGTTTTGAGAAAAGAAAAAATAGAATATGCAAAATATGCATCTAAAACAGAAACCTGTGAGTGGCTATATCAACCCGATTTTATTTTGATTATCAATGAAAATATTAATTATAAAAGTAAATTCACAATCGACAGAAATCCTTGTGGAAAACAAATTCAATGATTTAAAATTTAAAAAAAACAGTATATTTTGGCTTTAGGCTAGTTAAAGTAAGGTATTTTTTTAAGACACAGATTACAATTATTATCACAATTTTTTTTTATAAAATAAAACAAAAATCTTTTGAATCTATTGCACAAAGTTTTTTATATGAAAATAATTTTTAGACCATAGCCTTTTATTTTTATTAGTAGTTTTGCAATTTAATTATTCAAAATCTGATAATGAAATTACGCCAATTATAAAAATTCCAATTCAATGGACGACAAATGGATTTGATTATAATCTTCGAATGTCATTTCAGGAACAACTGTAACACTACAATTACAAACCATATTTTATTGTAATTTATTCCGGAATTAGCTATGAATTTTGAAAATAGCGAAATTCGTATCAAAAAACTTATTTCGCAAAAACCCCAATTTGTTTTAAAATCATATTACGAACTTCTTCACGAACTAACTTTTTATCATCAAGAGTTTTGTCTTTTGTTTCGACAAATTTATGAACTTTAACACGCATAATTCCCAGGCTTCCACTCAAAAATTGAAATGAAAAACGTTTCTTATTGTCAGCAAAAGTCATCGGAACAATCGGTAATTTGTGTTCAATTGCCAATCGGAAAGCACCATCTTTAAATTCGTCCAGCAAAACATCAGAATGAGGCACGCCACCTTCAGGAAAAATACAAATACTTAAACCTTGATTAATGCGTTTTTGAGCAAGATTAAAAACCTCCATTCGGCTTCTGGTCGAGCTTCTATCGACCAAAATACACGTTCGTTTATAGAAAAAACCAAAAAGTGGAATTTTAACCAACTCTTTTTTTCCTACAAAAACAAACGGATTTCTAGTAATCGCCAACATCAACATAATATCGGTCATCGACTGGTGATTGGCCGTGAGCATATAACTTTTTTTTGGGTCAAGTTCTTGATCTTTATCGACTTTTACATAAAAACCCATTCCAAATAAAATTATTTTTGCCCAAATTCTTGCCATCACAAAAAAGTAAGGATACCATTTTTCTTTGAGAATCGAAATTACCAAAAACGGAAACATAGCCAAAATTGGCAACGACATCATTATATAAAACCAAACTCGCCAAACGCACCAAAAAATAATTTTAAAAAATCGCATTTATTATAGGTATTAGAAACCAAAGATTTGGCATTTTTGTTATGGCAATTCCCGCTTTTCATTCCAATCTTTTTTTTAATTTATCCTTCCAGGGTTTTAAACCCTAGAAGGATAAATTAAAAAAAAGGATTTTCCCTTCAATCGGGGTTAAATCGGCAAAGGTTTTCGCGTTTTCAGAATGTTTGAAAAGAATTTGTGAAATTTGTATCAATTTTATTAAAATTTTCTAACTTCAAAATCAAATTATTTAACCTTTTTCAAAATTCAAATATAACAATTCATTCCATACATTCTTTAAAAATATTACATTTGCAAAAAAACAAACTATGTCAAAAATACTTACAGGCGTACAAAGCACCGGAACGCCACATTTGGGTAATCTTTTGGGCGCTATAATTCCAGCAATAAATTTGTCAAACCAACCCGAAAATGAATCATATCTTTTCATTGCCGATTTGCATTCCATAACCCAAATAAAAGACGGTGAGACGTTGCGCCACAACACATACAGTACAGCCGCCGCTTGGTTAGCCTGCGGATTAGATGTTAATAAAGTTGTTTTTTACCGGCAATCAGACGTGCCACAAACCGCAGAATTATCTTGGTATTTAAGTTGTTTTTTTCCGTTTCAGCGCTTGACATTAGCACATTCATTCAAAGACAAAGCCGACCGTTTAGACGACGTAAATGCTGGATTATTTAGTTATCCAATGCTTATGGCTGCCGATATTTTGTTGTACGATGCTAATGTTGTTCCAGTCGGAAAAGACCAATTGCAACATATCGAAATTACTCGCGATGTCGCCTCACGATTCAACCACCAAATGGGCGAAACATTCGTTATTCCAGAAGCAAAAATTCAAGAAGAAACCATGTATATTCCTGGAACCGACGGACATAAAATGAGCAAATCTCGTGGCAATATTATCAATATTTTTCTTGATGATAAAGCTTTACGTAAGCAGATAATGTCAATCGAAACAGACAGTACACAACTCGAAGAACCAAAAAATATTGAAACTTGTAAGATTTTTGCTATCTATAAATTATTGGCTACCGAAACCGAATTGGCATTATATTCAGAAAAATAC
The DNA here is from genome assembly GCA_031408435.1 of Bacteroidota bacterium. GTDB lineage: Bacteria > Bacteroidota > Bacteroidia > Flavobacteriales > Flavobacteriaceae > Flavobacterium. Next base: position 41,745 of record JANNWM010000062.1, on the reverse strand, counting down.
AAAAACGAAAACCGAGATTTTGGTTACGGTCACGCAAAACAATTGCTGTTCGAGTTAATCTTAGAAAAATTTAAAACCGAACGAGAAAAATATGATTATTACATGAATAATCTTTTTCAAATAGACACATTATTAAAACTCGGAGCCGAAAAAGCCGGAAAAAGTGCTAATAATGTTTTAGATAGGGTTCGTGAGAAATTAGGGTTTAATTAAATTTTTTTCTAAAACAAACGCTGTTGATTGGTTGGATTTTCGTGTTCCAAAAGCCATTTTTTACGCCACAATCCCCCAGCGTAACCCGTGAGCGAACCATCTGTGCCAATGACTCTATGACACGGAATGACTATCCAAAGTGGGTTTTTTCCGTTGGCCGATGCAGCAGCTCGAATTACTTTTGGATCACCCAATTTTTTGGCTAAATCAAGATACGAAATTGTTTTTCCAAAAGGAATGTTTATAAGTTCTTTCCAAACTTTTTGCTGAAAAGCAGTTCCTTTTGGGTTAATTTGAAAAGTGAAATTTTTTCTTTTTCCATCAAAATATTCTAGAATTTGATTAGCAGCCTCTTGTAAATTTTCAGGAATTTCTGTTGAAATAATTCCGTCGTTTAAAACTGAAATTTCTGAAATTCCATATTTATCTGCAACTATTTTTGTGATTCCTAATTGTGTTTTGATAAGGCAAGTTTCCATTTCTGAAATAAAATTATTTAAAAAATCTTATTCTTAGCCGTTACACATGGGATCTCGTTTTTTTGGAACGAGAGAACTGATGGTGTAATTGGCTTCAATAAAAAATCAATTCGAATAAATATAAGATTCAATAGCTTTTAACTCTTGCTCTGACATGGCTTTTGTGATTTCAAAATTGGTTTTCATCACTTCATATTGACTTGGATCGACAATTGGAGCAGCATCATGAATCAAAAAATCGATGATATTTCCTTTTTTGGCTTTATAAATTTTAGACATTTCTTGAATACTTGGACCAACAACTTTTTGATCAACCAAATGACAAGCAACGCAATTTCCCTTTCCTTCGAATATTTCTTTTCCGAGTTCTATTGGAGTTTGATTACTAATTTTGTCGGTTTTTGATTCTTGGTTTTTGCAAGAAACTAAGAATATTATTGACAATAAAAACAATAATTTTTTCATGATTATTAAGAAATTAATTTCACAATATCTTTAGCAAAATAACTAGCAATCATGTCGGCACCAGCACGTTTTATTGATGTTGTTTGTTCCATCATAATCGCATTGTGGTCGAGCCAACCTCTTTCTGAAGCTGCTTTTATCATGGCGTATTCGCCCGAAACTTGATAAACCGCAACAGGAACATTGACTTCATTTTTGATTTCTCGAACTATATCTAGATAGGATATTCCGGGTTTTACCATTACAATATCTGCACCTTCTTGAACGTCCATAACGGTTTCTCGAATGGCTTCTATGCGGTTGTGGTAATCCATTTGATAGGTTTTTTTATCTTTTGGAATGTTTTGCAAATCGACAGGAGCAGAGTCTAAAGCATCTCGAAATGGACCATAATGTGCCGAAGCATATTTGGCAGAATAAGCCAAAATTCCAGTATTTGTAAAACTATTTTGCTCTAAAGCTTGTCGAATGGTTTGAATTCTTCCGTCCATCATGTCGCTTGGTGCGACAAAATCGGCTCCGGCTTGAGCATGCGAAACACTCATTTCTCCCAAAAAATTGGCTGTAATATCGTTGGCAACTTGACCGTTTTCGATAATTCCGTCGTGACCATATATTGAATATGGGTCTAACGCTACATCAGTCATTACGATCATTTCTGGTGCAATGTTTTTTACGGTTTTGATGGCGCGCTGCATTAATCCATTAGGGTTTAAGGCTTCTTTTCCCGCATTATCTTTCAAGTTATCTGGCACTTTTACAAAAAGTAAAACCGATTTTAAGTTGAGTTTTTGAAGTTCTTTAATTTCTTTTTCGATATTGTCCAAGCTCATTCTGAAGTAATTGGGCATCGACGGAATTTCTTCTTTTATATTCGAGCCTTCCACAACAAAAAGTGGAACTATAAAATCGTTTGGATGTAAAATTGTTTCACGAACCAAGCTTCTAATTGATTCGTTTGTGCGTAATCTTCTATTTCTAATTAACATAAATTTTATTTTTTTTTGAAACATTAAGAAATTTAGGTTTATAAAGTTTAAATTTTTAATTCCAGTTTCTAGGATTTTCTAAAACAGCAATTAATTTTTCTTCTTCGCTTCCAACTTCTGGATGATGGTCATAAACCCATTGCACTCTTGGAGGCAAAGACATCAATATACTTTCGATTCGTCCGTTGGTTTTTAGTCCGAAAAGTGTGCCTTTGTCGTGAACCAAATTAAACTCGACATAACGGCCACGTCGAATTTCTTGCCAGGTTTTTTGTGCCTCGGTATAAGGTAAATTTGTTCTTTTTTCTAAAATTGGAATATACGCATCAAGAAAACTATTGCCAACTTCGGTTACAAAGTTAAACCAATTTTCCATTGACATTTCATTTGTTTCTTTGCAATAATCAAAAAATAAGCCGCCAATTCCTCGTGCTTCGTTTCTGTGAGCATTCCAAAAATAGTCGTCGCATTGTTTTTTATATTTTGGATAAAATTCCAAATTATGTTTGTCGCAAGCGGTTTTACACGTTTTATGAAAATGTGTCGCATCTTCTTCAAACAAATAATAGGGTGTTAAATCTTGACCGCCGCCAAACCAAGAGTTTATTATATTTCCGTTATTATCATACATTTCGAAATACCGCCAATTGGCGTGAACAGTTGGTGCCATTGGATTTTTCGGATGAATTACTAATGATAATCCGCAAGCAAAAAAATCAGCTTCGCCAACATTAAACATTTTTTGCATGGCTTCGGGTAATTTTCCGTGAACTGCCGAAATGTTGACACCGCCTTTTTCGATTACGTTTCCGTTTTCTATAACTCGTGTTCGTCCGCCGCCACCTTCTGGACGTTCCCAAATGTCTTCACGGAATTTGGCTTTGCCTTCGACGGCTTCAAGACCAGCGACGATTTGGTCTTGGAGTTGAAGTATATAGGAGTAGAATTTATTTTTCATTAGTTTTGACTCTGTTGACAAATATAAATTTAATGTTGCAAAATAAAAATTATCTTAAAAAGATAAAAATTTATATATTTATGCCTAAATTACTATGTTATGATAAAATTTTTAAGTCCATTTTTGTCTGTTTTAGGAAGTATTGTTCATTTTTTTAAAATACCATCAATGCAAGGTGGCTTTATTATAAGATTTCCCTCTTTTATGACAAGACCAGAATTAGCAGCCACTTTATTTGGAGGGTACGAAAAACATGAAAGAAAACTCATAAAAAAATATTTAGATAAAAATGATTCTGTTCTTGAACTTGGCGCCTGTATTGGTGTTGTTGCTTTAACAATAAATAAAATTTTGACAGATAAAACCAAACAAGTTTCAGTTGAACCTAACCCTCAAATGTTGCCTTTTCTTACTATAAATAGAAAATGTAACGGAGGTAAATTTGTCATAGAAACTTGCATCGTTTCTAAATTGCCAGAAGTTACTTTTTTTATTGGTGGGACTGCATTTTTAGGGTCTAGTACTTTGGGTGGAGGTCAAAAAACTTTAATAAAAGGTAAAACATTAAATGATTTAGTTAGTGAATATTTTGATTTTACTGCTTTAATAATGGATATCGAAGGTGGTGAGCTTGATTTTTTTAAATCATTTGACCTTAAAAATTCAAAGATAAGACTTATTGTTTGGGAAACTCATTGTAAACCCCACATGTTATCTGAAAAAGAACTTCACGAATGTTATGATTTATTGATTAACCAAGGATATAAATTCATAGAAAAATCTGGCGATGTTGAAGCTTGGAATAGAATTATTTAATTTTTAATAATTCATATAATTCCATATCCAAAGGTAACTCGTTTGGTGGTGTATATCTATTTAAAAGTGTTTTTTGCCAAATAAAATTACATTTTTTGGCTACTTTTAGACTTCCGATATTGTCTTTATTAACAATTCTTTGAAGCTTTTCGAGTCCAGTAATTTCAAATGCACGTTTCGATATTGCATTTATTGTTTTGGATATTAAACCTCTATTTTCATAATTTAAATCTATGCAAAAGCAAATTCTCCTTGTTTTGTTTGCTAATTTATTTCTTTAATTATTATATTTCCAGCTATTCGATTCGTACTTGATTCTTTTAATGCAAATTGTAATTTCGATTCATAGTCATTATTTTTATCAATAATATAATTTTGAGACGCTTCAAACGTAGTGTTTTTGGACAATGTAATTGGAAAATAACGATTAAATCTTTCTGAATTTGACATCATCATTTCAGAAAGACTTTTCGCATCTTCGGTTTTTAAAAAGTCAATTTAAAATAAATCTAGATTTATCATATTACATATTGTATTCCTTCACTGCATCAACAAATGCTTTTGCATGATCAACAGGAATATTTGGTAAAATTCCGTGACCCAGATTGACAATATATTTGTCTTTTCCGAATTCGTCAATCATTTCATGAACCATTTTTTTGATAGTCGGAATTGGAGATAGTAATCTTGAAGGATCAAAATTTCCTTGTAGCGTAATGTTTCCGCCCGACAAATATCGTGCATTTCTTGGCGAGCAAGTCCAATCAACTCCTAATGCAGATGCTTTTGATTTTCCCATTTCGTTCAACGCAAACCAACATCCTTTACCGAAAACAATAACTGGTGTAATATCAGCCAAAGCTTCGATAATTTGGTTGATGTATTTCCACGAAAATTCCTGATAATCTACTGGAGAAAGCATGCCGCCCCAAGAATCAAAAATCTGAATGGCGTTACAACCTGCTTTTACTTTTTCGATTAAATAGGCAATAGTTGTGTCGGTAATTTTTTGTAATAAAACGTGCGCCGCGACTGGATTAGAAAAACAAAATCCTTTGGCAGTATCAAAACTTTTTGAGCCTTTTCCTTCGACTGCATAACAAAAAATTGTCCAAGGCGAACCAGCAAAACCAATTAATGGCACTTCGTCATTCAACATTTGCTTTGTCATTTTGATGGCTTCAAAAACATAACCCAAAGTTTCGTGTACATCTGGAACAATCACTCTTTCAACATCTTGAATCGTTCGGATAGGATTGGGCAAAAAAGGTCCAACGCTTTCTTTCATTAACACTTCAATTCCCATTGCTTGCGGAACCACTAGAATATCCGAAAATAAAATCGCTGCATCTGGAGCAATCCTGCGAATGGGTTGCACTGTAATTTCTGACGCTAATTCAGGAGTTTGACAACGTGTAAAGAAATCGTATTTGTCTCGCAAAGCGATGAATTCTGGCAAATATCTTCCTGCTTGACGCATCATCCAAACTGGCGGTCGTTGCACGGTTTCGCCTTTTAAGGCTCTTAGAAATAAATCGTTTTTGATCATTTTTTTTATTTTTTAACCTAATAAGTTTTCTAAAAATGTTAGGTTTTAGAATTTATAAATATTTTTCGACGCAACTTTCAATCACATCTTCAATAGTTGGAATTTCGGCAATTATTATGTTTTTTGTAATTTTTTCTAATGCACTTGCAGTTGTTGCGCCAATACAAAAGCAAGTTTCGGTTTTTATTTTGTTGTCTTTCAAAAAACTTTCAACACCTGATGGACTAAAAAACAAAATACCATCGAACTTTTCTTCTTTTGAGATTTTGAAAGGTGCTAATTTGGTTTGATAAACTTCGATTTCATTAAATTTAATTTTGGCTTCTTTCAATGCTTTTGGCAATGTTTCTTTACGTAAGTTTCCGCTAAAAAAGGTGAATGATTCTTTGTTATAGATTAAGGTAATAATTTCTGCCAATTCCGATGCATAATCCATATAAACATCAACTTTAAAACTATTTTCTTCTAATAGTTCTTTGGTTTTTATGCCAACACAAAAACAATTTTTTGTTTTTAATTTTTCAAAATCGTTTTGTTCCATCAAACTTAAAACCGCATTTTGACTACTAAAAATAAGATTGTTATTGATGTTTTTTAGTTCGAAATTATTATTTTCGATTTCGATAAAATCTTGTTCTAATAAATCAATATTGGCATTGACAAACACTTGTCTTTGCTCGTCAGAAAGTGTTTTGGTTGATAATATGCTGATTTGTGGATTCATAGTTAATTTATTTTTTAAAAGTGAAACAGGCTGTTTCACTTTTAAAATTCCTAAATGTGAAACCGCAGTTTCGCATTTAGGAATTACTTTTTTAAACTTTCCTTAATTTTTTTCATCAATTCTGTGCCGCCGTTATTCAAAATTTCTTGTGCTAAATTATAACCTAGTTTTTTCCATTCTTGAATTGGAACAACTTTATCTACTTCTATTTTTTGTTTTCCATCGATGGATAATAAAATGCCTTTGAACGAAATTTCATCATCATTAAAAGTTGCCAATGCTCCAATTGGTGCTGTACAACCGCCTTCTAAAGTTCGAAGAAATTGTCGTTCGATATAGGTACAAATATCGGTTTCGAGATCGTTCAATTCGGCAACTGCATTTTTAGAAAATTCGTCGTTTTGCATCGCGTGAATAACCATTGCGCCTTGTGCTGGTGCGGGAATCATCCAATCGAGATTTATGAAACTTAATTGGTTTTCGGCTCCCCTCTCCTTTGGAGAGGGGTTGGGGGTGAGGCCTATTCTTTCCAATCCTGCTGCTGCAAAAACTGCTCCGTTCCAATTATTATCTTTCAGTTTTTGCATTCTGGTATTTATATTTCCACGCAAATCGACCACTTTATGATTCGGATATTTGTTGAGCCACATCGCTTGGCGACGCAAACTTCCTGTTGCAATTGTACCAGAATTTTCAAGAAAATCTAGATTGTTGTTATAAACTAAAATATCTTTTTCGTTGGCACGTTTCAAAACTGCGGCTTGCATCATTCCGATTGGCAAAGCTGTTGGCACATCTTTCATTGAATGTACGGCAATATCAATTTCGCCATTTATCATTGCAATATCTAGAGTTTTAGTGAAAATTCCTGTAATTCCGAGTTCGTAAAGTGGTTTGTCGAGCAATAAATCGCCTTGAGATTTTACGGCAATAATTTGGGTTTTATAACCTAAATCATTGAGAAATTTCTCGACAGTGTTGGCTTGCCAAAGTGCGAGTTCGCTGTCACGAGTTCCTATTTTTATTGTTTTATTTAACATTATTAATTTTGAAACATTAAGAAATTAAGGTTCATTAAGATTTTAATCTTCTAATCTTGAAAAAAATTCATTTACAAAAGGTTTCAATGATTTTGTAATATTTGTTGTGTAGAAATTTATTAATAATCCCTGCGGTTTTTCTAATAATTTCATATATGTTAAAAGTTGTGCTTCGTGTATTGGTAAAATATTTTCAACTGTTTTAAGTTCAACAATTACAATGTCATTAACTAATAAATCTATTCTTAATGTTGATTCAAGTTCTAAATTATCATATTCAATTTTAACGACAACTTGTTGTTTTACGTCATAACCATTTCTTTCTAATTCGAACTTTAAACGCTGTTCATAAACACTTTCTAGCAAACCCGGACCAAGTCTTTTATGAACTTTTATTGCGAATCCAGTTATTTCAAAAGATAATTTGGTTATTTCTTTTTTAGTCATTTTATCATATACTTAATGAACCTTAATTTCTTAATGTTTCGACTTTAACTAATTATAAATTTTAAGTTACAATTGAAATATTTTATTGATATAATCTATGCTTTCGTCAACCATAGTGTCTTCGTCTTTTAAATGATTGGCAAAATGATTGGTAATTTTTTGAATAATGCGATTGCTAATGATTTCGGCTTGTTCTTCATCGAAATTGGATAGTTTTTTTCGTTGAAAATTAAGTTCCGTGTTTTTTATCTCATTCATTTTTGCTTTGAGTGCGTGAATGGTTGGTGCAAATTTTCGGTTTTTTGTCCAAGCTATAAATTCGTCTTTTATTTCATCAATGATTAATTCGGCCGCAGGAATTTGACTTTTTCTATTCTCTAAAGTTTCATCAGTTATTTGCGATAAATCGTCAAGATGAACTAACGTTACGTTTTCTATTTCGCTAACATTTTCGTTTACATTTTTTGGTATCGATAAATCTAAAATTAATAATGGTTTTTTTAGATTTAAAATGGCTTTGTCAATCGTAGGATTTTGTGCTCCAGTTGCTACGACCAAAACATCGGCTTTTTGTAATTCAAGATGCAAATCGGAATAATCTTTAACAATCAAATTGAGTTTTCCAGCCAATTTTTCGGCTTTGTTTTTGGTTCGATTTATTAAAGTTATTTGTTCGTTTTTAGTATGCTTAACAAGGTTTTCGCAAGTGTTTCGACCAATTTTTCCTGTTCCAAAAAGTAAAATATTTTTGTCACCAATATTTTCTATATTCTTCATTATATACTGTACCGATGCAAACGAAACTGATGTTGCACCTGAAGAAATTTCGGTATCGGTTTTAATTTTTTTGCTGGCTTGAATCACGGCATTGACCAATCGTTCCATAAAAGCATTTGCAAGTCCAAAAGATTTTGCTTGAAAGAAACTCGTTTTTATTTGTGAAATAATCTCAAAATCGCCTAAAATTTGGCTGTCTAAACCAGTTCCGACTTTGAATAAATGCGAAATAGCTTCTTTGTTTTTGTAAACGTGTGCAACTTTTTGGAACTCTTCGACAGTTCCTTGAGAATTTTCGCAAAGCAATTTGATTAGTTGAAAAGGATGTTCTGCAAAACCATAAATTTCGGTTCGGTTACAGGTCGATGTTACGATTAGGCTATCGATTCCCTCGGTTTTTGCTTGTTGCAAAAGTGCACTTTTTGCATTGTCATTCAATGAAAATTTTCCTCTAACTTCAGCATCAGCTTTCTTATAACTCAATCCGATTGAGTAAAAAGTGTGGTGTTTTGATAGGTTTAGATTTTCCATAAATTACTTTAAAATTTGCACTGCAAAATTATAGTTAACTTAAAGATTAAAACAACGCTAAAAGTTCTAATTGTAACGCTCGATGTTTTTTTGGTTTTTTATCGTCAATATATCTAATAAATTCCTACTTTTGTAATGTTTTCAAGGTTTAAGAATTGGTTAATTTAGAGTTATTCTAAATAGCTTAATTCTATTTAGTTCGTTTTAATACAAAAAAAATATCGCTATGGGTTCAGAAGAAATTATAAAAATTGAAGATGATTTTATTTTGATTCGTTTTCAAAACGATTCGAATGAAGTTTTTCAGGCGCAACGCGAAGTGACTAGTGGCTTGATTCAGTTTCATTTTGGATTGAAAGGCAGCGGAAAATTTATTTTTAATCAAGGCAATTATGCTCTAGATCTCAAAGAAGAAAAATCATTATTACTTTATAATCCACAAAAAGAATTGCCGTTGAACTTGGAATTAGCAGCAAATTCTTGGGCAATTTCGGTAATTATTTCTATAAAAAAATTTCACACATTATTTTCAACCGAGGCTAATTATATAACCTTTCTGAGTGATGACAATAAGGACAAAAAATATTATAAAGAAGATAATATTTCGCCATCAATGGCAATTGTTTTGAGTCAATTGTTTCATTATAACTTGAATCCGTCTATTAAAAACTTGTATTATAAAGGAAAAGGATATGAATTATTGAGTTTGTATTTCAACCGAAACGAAGATCCAAATGCTGAACAATGTCCATTTTTAATCGATGAAGACAACGTTATCAAAATCAAAAAAGCCAAAGAAATTATTATTGCCAATATGTCTGAACCACCAAGTTTACAAGAATTGGCAGACGAAATTGGATTGAATTTGAAGAAACTGAAAATGGGTTTCAAACAAATTTATGGCGATACGGTTTATGGTTTTCTATTTGATTATAAAATGGATTATGCACGAAAATTATTAGATTCAGGTTCGTATAATGTAAATGAAGTTGGATTAAAAATAGGTTACAGCACTGGAAGTCATTTTATTGCGGCTTTCAAAAAGAAATTTGCAACGACACCAAAAAAATATTTGATGGCTTTGAATCCAAGTTTATAAATTGCAAACAAAAAATAAAAAATTGTTAATCAACTCAATTAAAAAGTCAGAATTAGTACTTTTATAAAAAATTAAAAACAACAATGAAAGGAGTATTACTTGTAAATCTTGGTTCGCCAGAAAGTCCAACAGCAAAAGACGTAAAACCATATTTAGACGAATTTTTAATGGATCGATTCGTAATCGATGTGCCGTTTTTATTGCGAGCATTATTAGTTAGAGGAATTATTTTGCAAACCAGACCAAAAAAATCGGCTGCTGCTTATGCCAAAATTTGGTGGGACGAAGGTTCGCCACTAATTGTTTTGTCCAAACGAATGCACAAAAAAGTGCAAAATTTAGTTGATATACCGGTTTCTTTGGCCATGCGTTACGGAACTATGTCAATAATGAAAGGCTTGCAAGAATTACAAGATAAAGGCGTTGACGAGGTAATGCTTTTTCCGTTGTATCCGCAACACGCAATGGCTTCGACAACAACTATTTTGGTTTTGGCAGAAGAATTGCGAGCGAAACATTTTCCGGAAATGAAGTTTACGACCGTTCCTGCATTTTACAATAAACCCGATTATATTAAGGTTTTGGCAGAAAACATTAAAAAACACTTAGGAGATTATGATTATGACCATTTGCTTTTTTCGTACCACGGAATTCCAAAACGACACATTCGCAAAACTGATATTACCAAATCGCATTGCAAAATAGATAGAACTTGTTGCAGCACGCCAAGTCCAGCGCACGAGTTTTGTTACAGTCATCAATGTTACGAAACTACCAAATTAGTTACAGAATATCTTGGCATTTCAAAAGAAAAATACGGTCAAACTTTTCAATCTCGATTGGCGGGCGACAAATGGCTCACACCATATACCGACACTACAATTAATGAAATGCCAGAAAAAGGCATCAAGAAATTAGCGGTTGTAACTCCAGCATTTGTATCAGATTGTTTAGAAACTCTTGAAGAAATCGCAATGGAAGCCAACGAAGAGTTTTTGCATCATGGTGGCGAAGAATTCAAAGCAATTCCGTGTCTGAATGATGATGATGCTTGGTGTGAATTAGTTGCAAAATGGATTGGGGATTTTAAGAAATAAATCAATATTCGCCACGAATTCACTAATTTTAATTTGTAAATCCTTGAATTCACGGAAAAATAAAATAAAATGGAATTATACAATTACCTAAAATCATTGCATTTAATTTTTGTAATAACTTGGTTTGCAGGATTATTTTATATCGTAAGACTATTCGTATATCAAATAGAAGCCAGCCAAAAACCATCGCCTGAGCGAGAAATTTTGCAAACGCAATACAAAATAATGACTTATCGATTGTGGTATATTATTACTTGGCCAAGTGCAATTTTGGCTAGTATTTTTGCCTATTGGATGTTGTTTTTTACAGATTTGGGAGCAGCTTGGATCAAAATGCCTTGGATGCACGTAAAACTTGGCTTTGTTTTTGTGTTGTATTTGTATCATGCAAAATGCCAACAAATTTATAATCAGTTGCAACGAGACGAAGTTAAATATTCAAATAACTTTATGCGTTTGTGGAACGAAGGCGCAACCATAATTTTATTTGCTGTTGTTTTTTTAGTAGTTTTAAAAAATGCAGTCAATTGGATTTATGGCGTTGCAGGAATATTTATTTTTTCAATAATAATAATGCTAGGATTTAAGTTTTATAAAAAAATTAGAGAAAGAAAATAGTTTTCAGTCACAGTTTTCAATTAATCATGTTATTGAGAATGCGTATGGAAACTGAACACCAAAAAATGAAAAACTTCAAAATATCAATGCTATCGCTTCGAATAAGAATTTTCTTATCGATGATTTTATTGATATTAATTTCGCTAGTAATAATGGCTTCGATTTCGATTTATCAGTTCAAGAACGAAGCAAAAATTTACCACCAAGAGAAACTCGACCGAAAAGAAGTTGCTATCAAAGAAAATATTGATTACGTTCTTGCCAATACAAATTATGCATTAAAAGCGAGTAATTTGAGTTATATTTTCAAAGATAAAATTCACGAACTGGCCGATATTCATAATCTTGAAATCAATATTTATAGCCTAAAAGGTAATTTAGTAAAATCGTCAAAAGCCAAATTTTCTGTTGATAAAGTTGCACCTCCAATAGAAAAATATATTTTGAAATTGGTTCAATCGTCAATCGAAAAAAGATATGTTGATATAAGTCCAAGAGAAGACGGCAAAAAATATAGATCATCATTTAGTTTAATTAAAGATGATAAGTTCAAACCTATCGGAATTTTGAATTTGCCTTATGTCGAAGATGACAGTTATTATGAAGCCGAATTGACCAGTTTTTTATGGCGATTGGCGCAAGTTTACAGTTTTATGTTGCTCGTGGCATTTGCAGTAGCCTATTTTTTATCGTCATACATTACACAATCTTTAAAAACAATTTCAGATAAATTAAGTGAAACTTCTTTGAACCAAAAAAACGAAAAAATCGTTATCGAGGCCAATAGCAAAGAAATCAATTCGTTGATTGCAGCTTATAATAAAATGGTTGATAAACTTGAAGAAAGTGCCTTGAAATTGGCACAAAGCGAACGAGAAGAAGCTTGGCGCGAAATGGCAAAACAAGTTGCTCATGAAATCAAAAATCCGTTGACGCCAATGCGATTGACCGTGCAAAGTTTTCAGAGAAAATTTGACGAAACAGATCCAAACTTGAAACAAAAACTCAAAGATTATTCTGAAACAATGATTCAACAAATCGATGCAATGAGTTCGGTAGCATCAGCATTTTCTAACTTTGCATCAATGCCTGCACAAGATAACGAAAACCTAAATGTTGTTGAGGTAGTCGATTTGACATTAGATATTTTTAATGAAGAATATATCATTTTCGAATCCGAAGAAGCGGAAATTATATCTAAAATGGACAGAAGTCAACTGGTTCGAATAATTAATAATTTAGTCAAAAACGCCATTCAATCAATACCCGAAAACCAACTAGAAAAATCTATTTTAGTTGCTGTAAAAAAGGTCGAAACCAATGTTTTAATATCTGTTCAAGACAACGGAATTGGTATTGAACAGGAGAATATCGAACGCATTTTCGAACCAAAATTTACAACCAAAACCAGCGGAATGGGTTTAGGTTTAGGAATTATAAAAAATATTATAGAAAATTACAAAGGAACAATTACTTTTGAATCACAATTTGGACAAGGAACAACTTTTACGGTTTCTTTGCCGTTAATTAACCAATAAAACATTATTTTTGTTTCGAAATTACATTTTGTATGCCAATAGTTTATAATTTTTCCGATTTAGATTTAACCAAAACCTATAGTTATTCTGACTATTTGTTATGGAAATTCGAAGAGCGTGTAGAACTTATTAAAGGTTTTATACTAAAAATGAGTCCGGCACCAAGTATGGGTCATCAGAGAGTTTCGCAAAATTTATCGGGTTGCTTTTATGAGAATTTCAAACGAAAACCTTGCAGCGTTTTTGTTGCACCATTTGATGTTCGATTGCCAATAAAATCAGCAAAAAAAGATACAACAGTTGTTCAACCAGATTTGTGTGTCATTTGTGACGAATCAAAATTAGACGAAAAAGGCTGCAACGGAACACCCGATTTAATGGTAGAAATTATCTCGCCAAACAACAGCAAACACGACATTCACACCAAATTTAATTTATATAAAGAGGCGGGAGTTATTGAATATTGGATTATTGAACCTTATGATAAATTGCTTTTAGTTTACACTTTAAAAGATAATGAATACATAGGATTGCCTCCACAAACCGAAGGCGAAAATATAAAAAGTCCTTTATTTCCAGAATTACAAATTGCACTTGAAGATGTTTTTTATAAAGTATAAAAAACAATCAAAAAACTAAAATATATTATGACTTACGAAAACATTTTGGTTGCAACCAATGAAAATATTGCAACAATAACCATTAATCGTCCAACTAAATTGAATGCTTTGAACGTTGCTACGATTCAAGAATTGCATTCAGCTTTTGAATATTTAGAGAATCAAAACGAAATTCGAGCTATAATTTTAACAGGAAACGGCGAAAAAGCATTTGTTGCTGGAGCAGATATTTCGGAATTTGCTAATTTTTCTGTCGAAGAAGGCGCGCAACTTGCTGCACAAGGACAAGAAATATTATTTGATTTTGTAGAAAATCTCAAAACTCCAGTTATAGCAGCAGTTAACGGTTTTGCACTTGGTGGCGGACTAGAGTTGGCAATGGCTTGTCATTTTAGGGTTGCTTCCGACAATGCCAAAATGGGTTTGCCAGAAGTTTCGTTAGGCGTTATTCCAGGTTATGGTGGCACTCAAAGATTGCCTCAATTGATAGGAAAAGGTCGCGCCATGGAATTGATTATGACCGCTGGAATGATTTCTGCCAACGATGCACACCGTTCAGGATTAGTAAACCACGTTGTGCCTCAAGTAGAACTTTTAGATTTTTGTAATTCGATCGCACAAAAAATCATTAAAAACTCGCCAGTTGCTATTGCACAAGCAATCAAAGCGGTGAATGCTAATTTTAAAGATGGCGAAAATGGTTATATTACAGAAATAAATGCCTTTGGAAAATGTTTCGGAACTGGGGATTTCAAAGAAGGTACAACTGCATTTTTAGAAAAAAGAAAAGCAATTTTTGTAGGTAATTAATTAAAAATTACAGAAATCTATAGTGGTCGTTTTTTTTAATTATTTTTTTTAAAACTAACGACCATTGTCGTTCCTTTACCTATTTCAGATTGAAGTACCTTTATTTTTCCTTTGTGGTACTCTTCGACAATTCTTTTTGTTAAAGATAATCCTAAACCCCAACCACGTTTTTTGGTAGTATATCCTGGTTCGAAAACACGAATAAATTGATTTTTGGCGATTCCTTTTCCAGTATCTGAAATATAAATTTTAATGTATTTTTGTTGATTTTCAATTCTAACATCTAATTTACCTTTGCCTTTCATCGCATCAATTGCATTTTTAACAAGGTTTTCGACCGTCCAACTGTGCAAAGCAGAATTTAAAGAAACTAAAATTATTTTTTCAGGAGCAGAAAAAGAAAAAACAACTTGCTTAGAAAATCTAGATTGTAAATAGTCATAAGATTGTTTCGATTCTTGAATAATATCTAAATTTTCAAGTACAGGTTCCGAACCAATCTTCGAAAATCTATCAGTAATAGTTTGCAGTCTAGTAATGTCTTTTTCGATTTCGAAGATTGTAGTTTCATCAACATTATCTGCTTTCATGATTTCGAGCCAGCCAATTAATGATGATAATGGCGTGCCAATTTGGTGTGCAGTTTCTTTGGCCATTCCAGCCCAAAGTTTGTTTTGAGTTGCCATTTTCGAACTTTGATAAAAGTTGTATACGACAGCGCCAAACAATACAATTATCAATAAAAGAGCTATAGGATAATATTTTAATTTGTTTAATAAATCAGAATCACCATAATACAATTTTTGAAATTTTCCAGGAACATATTCAATAATTATTGGATCGTTTTGATTTTTTAAATTTTGCAGAAAATTTTTGGAGTCAATTTTGTTTTTTCTGATTTTTTCGTCAACATTATTGCTATTAATTATTGAATCGTTTTCGGTCATAATAATAGGAATTGTTGCATTTTGAAGTATTTTCAATGGCAATTCTATATCGGTATTTTCACCAGCATTGATTAAAGTTTTTTGAGCTTCGGCCCAAAACTCCATTTTTACTCGTTCTTCATTTTTAAAAATCTGAAAAAACGTGTAAGTATTCCATAAAATTAATGATATTATTACGAAAGATGCAGCGACAATAAACGAACGACTTAAATTAGTGTTTTGATTAAATTTCATAATTAATTTTAAAAAATATAAATGTATAATAAAATTTCAATTTAAAGCTTTAAAAAAAAACAGAATCATCATTTATTCATTGAAAATTAAAAATAGTTTGATTCGTTAAAAAAATATTACTTTAGCAAAAAAATATCATTATGGTTTTAAGTAGATTTTGGTTAGCGATTTTTATTTCATCGATTGCATTTATAATAATGAGTTTGTTTTTGGGCAATAGTTACACGATCGATTTTATGTTAAATGGCAAAAAAGACGATATGATGCTTGTTTCTGAAAAATATTTAAAACAACTACCAACCTTTGTTCGTGATAGCATTGACAATGCCCCTGATAAAACAATGGTTGTCAATAATGTTAAAACAAATCCAGACACTACTTATGTTTATAAAAACAAAACTGTAAAAATTTTTAGTGGCGTTCAAAAATCCGATGGGTTATTGCCGACTTGCAAAGCCAGTTTATTCGACTTGATATTGCCATTAATTGCCTATTTGGCTTTTTTTTGTGGTATCATGCAATTATTAATTGATTCTGGTGCAGCCGAAAAATTATCTAAATTATTAAGTCCAGTTTTTGTAAAAATATTTCCTTCGGTTCCTAAAAATCACGAATCGATTTCGTACATGACTTTAAATTTCGCAGCTAACTTTCTTGGATTAGATTCTGCTGCAACCCCTTTCGGATTAAAAGCTATGCAAAGTTTGCAAGAATTAAATCCAGATAAAGATCGTGCGAGCGACTCTCAAATTATGTTTATGTGTTTACATGCTGCGGGTTTGACTTTGATTCCGACTTCGATAATTGGTTATCGGGCTGCCGAAAATGCCGCCAATCCAGCCGATGTTATGTTGCCTTGCATAATTACATCATTTGTAGGTACAATTGCGGCGTTTGTTATTGTCGGAATTCGTCAGAAAATTAATTTTATGAGCGCATCGTTAGTCATTGGATTAATGACATTAATTGCGGCAATTGTTGGATTATTGTTTTATATAAACACTTTGGATTTAATCGGTAAAAACTTTTTTACATCGAATTTATCTGGTCTAATGTTAATCGCTATTATTGCATTTACATTGGTTTTTTCATTCATTCATGAAAAGAAATTTACAGCAATAAATACTACAATTTTTGATGCTTTTGTTACCGGTGCTCAGAATGGATTACAAACTGGTGTCAAAATTTTTCCTTATGTTTTGGGCATGTTGGTTGCAATTTCGTTTTTTAGAAACAGTGGATTATTCGAGATTATTAGTAACGGACTTTCGGTTGTTTTTTCAAATATTGGCGTGAGTACCGAAATTACAAACTCTTTGCCAGTTGCAATGCTTCGTCCTTTTAGTTCTGGCGGTTCCCGTGGTTTTATGATCGATTCTATGAAAACTTTTGGTGTCGATTCGTTGACTGGTCGATTAAGTTGTATTTTTCAATGTAGTGCAGAAACCACATTTTATGTTATTGCGGTTTATTTTGGTTCTATAAATATTAAAAATACACGTTATACTTTAACAACAATGCTTTTGGTAGATTTAATTTGTGTAATTACTGCTATTTTGGTAGCTAGTTGGTTTTTCTCTTAAAATTTCAATCAAGTGCAAAATGTTTTAAATAAATATACAATCAAGAAATTAAACAACTTTCGAAATTTGGATTATCATTTGTAACAATTTAGAGATTAATTTTTAAAGCATATAAGAGATTTAAGTTTATATAGTCATTGCTGATTTGAATTTGATTGATTTTTGAATAATAAATATTTTATTCAAATAATATGAGTAATACTTAAATGATCATATATTCGCAATAAGTTTAATTGAAATTAGCTTAAAAAAAATGCCTCTCATTTCTGAAAGGCATTTTAAGTTTAAATATGATTATTATTAATTCTTAACGAATTTTTTAGTAACTGTTTTCACGTTTGTCGTAGCTTCGAAAATATACATTCCTGATTTGAATTCAGACACGTTGATTTCTTTTTCGTTCATATTTCCTGATTTTACAACTTGACCAATTAAGTTAATAATTTTATAAGTTACATTTGAATCATCAGAATTAGAAATAGTTAAAATATCTTGAACTGGGTTAGGATACAATTTCAATTCAAGAACATCATTTGTTTTTTCAGTATTATTATTAGCTGTAAATGCTGTAAATGCTGTTGCAGAAGTAATATTTACAGAATAATCCTCAACTTGACCATAAGACAAAGTTTCGCAAGAAGTAGGAATTGCGTTATATTTCATCGAAACTCTCATTCTGGTTGTTCCAAGAACTGCTGCCGCTGGAATTGTAAAACTTCCAGAAACTGGGGTTGTTTGAGAAGCGGTTTTGCTCCAAACTAATTCGCCTGAATCTGCAAAATCTCCATCTTTATTATAATCTATCCAAACACCATATCCTTCGTTATATTTTGTTGATGTCCAAGATGGAGTAACCGTTATAGTGTTTACAGTTCCTCTTTTCAAGATTGTTGATTGTGCTGTAAAATTTTCATAACCAGCTGTTCCAGTTGACGTATTGCTAATAGTTCCAAGAACAACTTTTCCGATTTTTTCGTCAGCAGTATTACTACTTGTCGATGCACAATAAGAAATGGTTGCTCCAGCTAATGTTGTAACGTTAACTGTATTACTTGATGCTGATAAATTACCAGCAGCATCTTTAGCCTTGATAGAGAATGAATAAGCTGTCGAAGCAGCTAAACCTGTAATTGCTGCCGAATTTGTAGCTGCAGTTGCTAATAATGTTGTACCATTATAAATATTATAACCTGTAACACCCACATTGTCTGTAGATGCTGTCCAGAATAGATTTACAGATGTTGCTGTAGTTCCAGAAAATGTCAAACTTGCAGGAGTTGATGGAACGGTTGTGTCTACAACAGTCGAAACATAAGCTGCGCCTACCCCAACTGCATACCAAGCATTGGTTGTTGCAATAACTTCTGCTGAACCAGCGCCGTATAAATCAACAGCTGATTGAATTGCGCCTGTTCTTGCAATTGCATAAGTTGAATTTGCAGTTAAATAAACCGTCTCTAACCTGTAAGCAATTTTTTGTGCTTTTGCAATTGAAATACCTGTTACGTTATACGAACTTCCCTTATCATTGGTTCCAGTTTTACCGATAGATAAAATATAAAACCAGTGGTTTAAAACTCCCGAATTGGTGTGAACACCACATTGATCGTTGTTGTTTGAAGGTGTGCAATTAACGCTTACCCAATTGGTTCCACCATAAGTATCTGGTTGACCTTCAATTTTGGGATTACTCATTGAACGTAAAGCCGCGTGACCCGAACGTCTTTCGATATCTTCACCGATTAACCATGTTGATTTTGCTGGTGCAGCGTTATATTCGATACAAGCTCCCCAAATATCAGAAAAACCTTCGTTCATTGCGCCCGATTCTTTTTGATAAGCTAGGTTTGCTGTGTATGAGCAAACTGCGTGACCAATCTCGTGACCTGCAACGTCTAGTGCTGTCAAAATATCGAATCCTCCTGTACCACTACCGTCGCCATAAGTCATTACGCTACCGTTCCAAAAAGCATTGTTGTTGTCTGGGTATCCTGCTGCAATTAAATTATAATGCACATAGCTTTTTATTTTTGCTCCAGCATTGTCATAACTATTTCGACCGTGAATTGTCGACCAATAATCATATGTTTTTTCTGCACCCCAATGTCCGTCTAAAGCGCCATTATCTTTGTTTGTATTGTTGTATTCGGCTGCTGTCCAATTGTTATCGGCATCTATGAAATTGGTTGTTGGATAAGTGGCAGTTCTAGCAGAATTGAATGTTTGAATCCCCAAACCACGAGTTGCATCAGACAAAATATAAGACGAACCGCTCAATGTTGTTTCAATTGTTTGCGTGCCACTGTATCGTGTTGCTCCATTTGCAACAACAAATTTAGAAGCAATATCACTAAGATTATTTGCCGATTTGTCTGATTTAGATGCATTTGCAAATTCGCCTAAATGTTTGATTGTTGCATTGTAATATAAAATTTTTCCTGTTTTTGCATCGATGTATAAATCGCCACGAGTCATTGGACTTGATGCGAATATATCGAATTTATAAGCTAAATTTAATTTATCAGACGCTCTTTTTGAACCTTGATCATCCATATCTGGCAAGAAAACTAACTCACCAACTGGTTTTTGATAGTTCATCGCAAGTGCATCTGCTTGGTTTTCCCACATATATTTTGTCGCGCCTATGTGAGCAATTGCTATTTTAAATGCTTCTTGTGCAGAAATACTTGGCGTTGTGTTTGTGTTTTTTATGTTGTAGAATTCGCCACTCATCGAAGCAATTTTGCCGTTTTTTGAGTGTAATGTATAAGTAGCATATTCTACTTTGATTCCTTGTTGAAATAATTGAAATTTTTGATGTGTGAAACCTTCATTATCAGTTTCTGATTTCAATAAACTGTAATTTTGGTTTTGTTTCAAACCTAATTGTTCTTGAAAAATTTGCTTAGAATCAGAGGTTTTGTAGTTCGATTTTTCGTTAAATGTTATCAAACTTGGCAATCCGTTTTCGCCTTTAGATTTCTGACTTACTCGTTGGTCTGCATTTTGTGCAAAAGTTGACACAGCAAACAAAGACATAGCAAATACCGAAGTAAGGCTTGTAATTTTTTGTTTCATAATTTTTTGGTTGGTTAGTTAATTGTCATCTTATTGCAATTGGTTTAGGTTGCATTATTAATAAAATGACAGGCGAATTTAGGAATAAATTATTGATTTCCTAACATATTCTTAACTTTAACTAAAAAACACTGTGTTAAATATTGAAATTTTAAAAAGCAAAAATATCATTTCTTATTTTGTACCATTACATTCATTGAAAAATTGATCTAAAAATGACTCCATAAATTGATGGCGATTTTGAGCGATTTTTTTGCCACTTTCGGTATTCATTTTATCTTTTAATAACAACAATTTTTCGTAAAAATGATTGATTGTTGGCGATTCTGAATTTTTATACTCTTCTTTTGACATTTTTAAGTTTGGAAGAATTTCTGGATTGTAGATTTGTCTATTTTTGAAACCACCATAATTAAAAGTTCTTGCAATTCCAATTGCCCCAATGGCGTCTAGTCTGTCAGCATCTTGAACTATTTCTAGTTCGATTGTTGTTGCTTTTTTATCAAAATTGCCTCCTTTAAATGAAATGTTTTCAATTATAAATATAACTTTATTTATAATCAATTCATCAACATTTTCTGATTCTAAAAAGTTCTTGGCTGTTTTTGGACCAATTTTTTCGTCGCCGTCATAAAATTTGCTATCAGCAATATCATGTAACAAAGCCCCAAGTTGAACTATTAATAAATCACAATTTTCACTTTTTGCAATCAATAATGCGTTTTTATACACCCGCTCAATATGAAACCAATCGTGACCAGATTCGGCATTTTCTAGTTTTTGTTTTACAAAAGCTATTGTTTTTTGTATGAGATTAATTGGCATTTTTAGTATTTATTAAATATTATTAGATTATCATTAATACAAGTTTTAACCACGTCAAGCTTTTACCCAAACAATTCACTTGC
Organism: Bacteroidota bacterium; assembly: GCA_031408435.1. GTDB lineage: Bacteria > Bacteroidota > Bacteroidia > Flavobacteriales > Flavobacteriaceae > Flavobacterium. Next base: position 20,225 of record JANNWM010000062.1, on the reverse strand, counting down.
AATGTCTTCAATTTTGGCAACTAATCTAATTTTATTCCAGTATTTTTTAAAGAGATTTTGTTGTATTTAAATACGAATATTGTCGAGAAACCTAATTTCTCGGCTTCTTGAATGCGTTTGAATAATTTATTTTTTTACATCGTCATTTTCAATGTCATTGTTTTCAATATTTTCATTAAAGGTTTTACCAAATTCAAAAGTCAATGAAATTAAAATATTTGTAAAATTATCTCTTGATTGTACTATTTGGGAAAAGTTCTTGCTCCTACTTACATCAGTAAAACCACTAGCTGAACGACCGAGTAAATTTCGAGCATTTATATTCAAATTTAATTTATCTTTAAAAAAATTTGTTGAAATTTTAAAACTTAATTGTGGTATAAATTCTTTTTTTGATAATAAAGAATAAATTGGACCATTTTGCATCCCATTAAAGGACAATGATATTTTATCTTTAAATACTTTAGTTGATAAAAATAAATTACTCCTAAATGTATAGCCAGATACTTTATTTATAAGTGATGTACTACTATTGTTTTTAATTGTATTATGGTCAAATCCTGAATTAAAGTTTAAAGTTAATTTCTTTAATAACTTTCCAGCCATTCCAAAATTAATTCCCGTTGAGTTAAATATCGCAGCATTTTGCGAAGTTTGAACTAAAATTGTTGGTGTCTTTATGTAAACATCTTCAATTGCATTACTTATAGATTCATTGTAGAGTTTTAAAGATAAATTAGTTTTTTTTATTGATTTTGTTATTGAAACAAAGAAATAGTTTCTAATTTGTGGTTCTAACTTACTGTTTCCTGAAATTGCCAGTCCTGGATAATTTATAAAAGCATTATCATTAAGGTCATTTGCATCTGGTCTTAATACTCTTTTGTTATATCCAAATTTCAGGTCATATTTGTTTTTAAAATGATTCAAAAAACTAATTGTTGGCAACCAAAAAAAATAATTTTGATTTAAAGTGTTATTAAAATTATTTGTATTTTCTATTGTTAATCCAATTGTTGATGATAAATGGTCAGTCCATTCAGTTTCTATTTCAGAATTGAGATTAAAAATGTTTTGATTTATAAAATAAGGTAACTGCCCAAAACTGAATTTTCTTTTTATATATTTTCCTCCTGAATAAATTGCTGAATTTTTACTTAATAATTTAAATTCTTCCACTTCGTAATCTGCGGAAAAACTTAATTCTCTATTTAAAGAATTATTTAATACTAAATTTGAAATTGAAAACTGGTCAGTAAAATTATATGCACTACCATCACTATATTCAAGGATTTTACTTTTAAACAAAAAAGTCTTTTTGTCATCTATTTTATATTTATAAACTCCAGCAAAGTTAAAAGAGTTTATAGCTTCCTCACCATTTCTTGAAAAAGGAATAGCATTCAAATTATTAGATTTAGTAAATCCATCTCCAAAACCAACAAATTTATAATTATTCAACAAACTTGAAAGTGTAAGACTTGATTTTACTGAAAACTTTATTTCTCCTTTTGTTTGAAAATATTTTTGATAAACACGAGTGTTATTGGTAATTATTTGTTCAAATAAATTATTATTGTCATTTCTGTTCAATTCAAACACATTTCTGGAATTATATTCTTTATAACTAAATAAAGAATTTAATTTAAATCGTCCTTTTTTATAAGATAAACTTGGAGACAAACTCCATAAATTATTTATTAGTCCCTCTGAGCCTGACAAACTACCTTTTAAAAAGTCCTCAGTTCTTGTTTTAGTGATAATATTTATTACAGCCCCTATAAAATCAGTACCATATGAACCAGATGGGTTTGAAATGACTTCTATTTTATCAATTTCTTTAACATTAATAGTTTTTAATTCTTGTGGTAATGACTCTGCACCATCGATAAAGATCTTTGCAATTAATTTTCCTTCAACAATTGCATTATCTTCATAAATTGCAACATTTGGAATTGTACTCAAGACTTCATCTGCTTTTGAATTAGCTATAAAATCTCTTTTATCTATTTTGTAAATAGATTTATTTGATTTATTGATAACTTTATTATCATTTGAAACTACAACTTCATCTAAAGTATTAGTTTTTATAGATTTTAAATCAATTGTTATTATCTGATTTATTTGAGATAAATCTAATTTTTGAGTATAGATTTCATAACCTGATTGATTAACTTTTAATTGTAAAGTATCACCTGTAATAAGTTCAATATCAATATATTTAAAATCTCCATTTTTATCAGTTATGGATAATTTGCTTTTCTTGTTAATTTTTAATTCGATTAAAGCATCTCTAATTACTGTATTCTCAAAAAGCAATTTGCCTTTAATTGTGGCTTTTTGCTGTGAATAAAAACTATTTGTTATGGATAATATAATTAATAAAAATAAAGGTTTAAGCATCAGTGTAAATATATTTTAATTTTTAGGATACTAATATAGTTATCAAATTTAATAAAAAAAAAGTTGATTAGATTTTAAAAAAATCCCCAATAATTTTATTGGGGATAATTAACTTACAAGTCACGAACTTTAAGTTTACCGCAAATTGGATTACCATTTCTATTGTAACCACAGGTGTCATCGCCAGATGGGCAAGTAAAATCTATGTCATGTCTTGCGAAAGTTTCGTAAACTGAACCTAAAGTTGTACAAGAAATTGCAACAACTGCAACAATAAATTTTAAGTAATTTTTCATAATAGAATAAATTAAATAGTTAATAAATAAAAACACTCATCAAGTATATCTCGAGAAAATAAAGGATGCATAAAAATCATTAAAAGCTAGTATTACTTTGTTATCCTTAACAAACACTTTATTAATATCACGTGTTGTTAAATTTCTAAAATGTAACTTAAAGCTATTAATGTAAGTTAAATTTAAATAATCATATTCATCAATTATGATGGATTCATTATTTTTAATATCTGAAAAAACAAAAATCCTTTTATCTTTAACAAAACAACTTTTATTGGTATAAAAAGTTGATCCTTGAACAAAAAAACTGTTACCTATTTCATTTATTTTTACAGTTGGTAATGGAATTTTTTCCTGAGTTGAAAGTTCTTTTAGAAAATAGCCATTTTCATCAAATAAGTAAATTTTTGAATATTTAGAACAAGTGTAAATATTTAAACCACTTTCATTAGAATTGTTAAATAATCCAGAATATCTAAGTGCATTAATTGTTGATTTCGAAAATTTTGATGTTTCAACAATTTTTAATTTTTTTATTTGTTTACTGGAAATATTTACTGCAAAAAATCCTGTTTTGAAATCATTTTTTTTCTCGTTATACTCACCAAAACAGATTATTACATTTGATTTTGTTAATGATTTTATTGAATAAATTTTTAAATTTGAAGGCAAAATAGCGTGATTAAGTTTCGTTTTTATTGTATGTGTAAATAATTTAAAATTTATTGTATAATTAATTGTATTTGAATCTACCTCAACAATAAATGCATTTTTAGGTAGCCTAGCCTTTAAAAACACTTTTTCTTTAAAATCATAATCCGTTTTAAAAATATGGCAAGAATCGGTTTTCTCATCATTATTAAAAGTAAAGGTTTCGCAGATATACTTTTTTGATGAAACATTTCTAGCTCTCCTATTAGTAATAGTTTTATAATTAAGATTTTGAAATTTTAATATTAAATCATTCGAAAATTTTCGATTAATCTCATAAACTTTGATAGTTTTTGCTGTGAAAGTATTCAAAAATAAAATACTTGCAATAATTGTAAAAAAGAAAGTAATTGTGGCAATTAAAACTTTATTTTTCATTTTTTAGAGTATTAAAAACATACAATGTATAAGATGCTGAAATTATCAATAAAACATTTATTAAAAAATGATATTTATAGTCTAAGCCGTTAAGAATTCCGCCGCAACCACAAACTTCGTATAATCCGTTAAATCTAAGAAAAGAGATGTAAATTGTGAAGAATAGTATAGTAACCAGGAAAATGAACAATCCTAATTTTTTATAAAATAACAGAGCTAAAACAATCAATATTTCTATTAATATTACAACGATTGATAATATGATTGCTTGATTTTGTGTAAATATACTTGTTTTCATTAAATTAGTTCTAAAGGAATCAATATTGAACATTTTGTTTATAGCTGTATAACAAAAAAAACCTATTAGTAATAGATAAATAAATTCTGCAATTAAAATGAAAATTTTTTTCAAACTTTACTTTTTGTGCAAATGTTAAAATTTATATTTAATAAAACAATTCACATAAAGCATAATAATTGTATAATCAGAAATTATATTTATATTTGTTAACAAATTTCTAATGATGAATATAAAATTAAGGAATATTCGGGAGCATAAAAAAAAATCGCAAGCAGATTTAGGCAGTTTACTTGGTATATCACAACCGCAATATCAACGTAAAGAAGTAGGTTATTCCTCTTTTTCTGATGAAGAGTATGATTTACTTGCAGAATATTTAAATGTTCCAAAAAGTGATTTAATTGATGACAAAATCTCTCAAAACAACTTTAAGCAAAAAGGTGGCATATCTACTATTTATTATATTGCGGATAAGCTTGCTGATGAAGTTATTGATTTAAATTTAATTTTAAAGACAGAATTAATAGAAATCAGAAAAGAAAATCAACAATTGAATAGTTTAATAATTGAAATGAAAAATACAATTGATGAATTAAAAAACAAATAAAAAAGATACAAATCACTATATATTGATAATTTAAATAGCAATAAACTACCCAAACAATTCACTTGCAATGTCTTCAATTTTGGTAACTAATCTTATTTTTATTCCAGTATTTTTTAATGAAATTTTGTTGTATTTAGATACAAATATTGTCGAGAAACCCAATTTCTCGGCTTCTTGAATGCGTTGATCGACTCTTGAAACTGGTCTAATCTCGCCAGAAAGTCCAACTTCGCCAGCAAAACAAAAATCTTTATTGACCGAAATATCTTCATTTGACGATAAGATTGCGGCTACAACCGCCAAATCAATCGCAGGATCATCTATAGAAATTCCGCCAGTAATATTCAAGAAAACATCTTTGGCACCTAACCTGAAACCAGCACGTTTTTCGAGAACGGCCAAAATCATGTTCAATCTTTTGGCGTTGTATCCAGTTGTGCTTCTTTGCGGTGTGCCATAAACTGCCGTCGAAACCAATGCTTGAATTTCGAGCATTAATGGCCGCATCCCTTCGAGTGTCGATGCGATTGCGGTTCCCGAAAGTTGTTCGTCTTTGTTCGAAATCAATATTTCGGATGGGTTTGAAACCTCTCGCAAACCAGAACCTAACATTTCGTAAATTCCGAGTTCGGCTGTTGATCCAAAACGGTTTTTTAGAGATCGCAATATTCTGTAAACGTGGTTTCTATCTCCTTCGAATTGTAAAACTGTGTCGACCATGTGTTCCAAAATTTTTGGACCAGCAATGCTTCCGTCTTTGGTAATATGACCAATTAAAATAACTGGAATATTGGTTTCTTTAGCAAACTTTATCAGTTCGGCTGTTGTTTCACGAATTTGCGAAATGCTTCCAGGCGACGACTCAATATATTCGGTATGAAGTGTTTGTATCGAATCGATAATCACTATTTCGGGTTCGATTGCTTCTATTTGTTTGAAAATATTTTGCGTTTTGGTTTCGGTCAGAATATAGCAATTATCACTAATTGGATTGATTCTTTCGGCACGCATTTTTATTTGTTTTTGACTTTCTTCGCCAGAAACATATAATGTTTTGTAGGGTAATTTTAAAGAAATTTGCAACAAAAGTGTGCTTTTGCCAATGCCTGGTTCTCCGCCTAAAAGAATTAATGATCCGGGAACTATTCCGCCACCAAGCACTCTGTTTAATTCGCCGTCACGAGTGTCCATTCTAATTTCAAGTGTCGAATCAATTTCGTTAATTCTTAATGGTTTCGATGCTTTTGTAACAGTTGCAGTTTCAGATTTCCAAGTTGCTTTTTCTTCTTTTTGAATAATTTCTTCGGCAATTGTGTTCCATTCTTTACACGAATTGCATTGCCCTTGCCAGCGTGCATATTGAGCACCACAAGATTGACAAAAGAAAGTAGTTTTTACTTTTGCCATTATTTAGGTTTTATATCTTCTTTTGGGGTTTCAATTTTAACATCACTATTGGTTTGTTCGAGTGGTGTTTCTGTTACCAAATTTACTTCTTTTCTGCCAGATTTTTTTGGCAATTTTGCTTTCATTTCATCTACTTTTATCATCATTGCATCTTTTGTGTACAGACCAATTTCGTTCATTGTGTAGGCTATTTGATAATGTTTTCCAGCTTTTGCAAATTCGCCATATTTTTCGAACATTTCTGCAAGAAAATATTCTCCAAGCATATCTTTTGGGTAATATTTATTAGAAATTACGGCTAACTTTTCTAGTTCTCCATAATTTTTATTTTTTAGTATTGATGTTTCAATTGCTTTTACATCAGTAAGTCTTAGTTGTGTTTTATAACCATATATTTTATCGATTTGAGTATATTTTTTATCTAAATATTCTGCCTGGTTTTCCTGTAAAATTGCTATTTTTTCATTGTATTCTATAATTGAAATAGGTTTGAACAATTCAAATATTTGATATAACGCACTTGGAATTGAATATAAAACCATCGAGTAGTGAGAGGCACTCTTAAAATCATCAAATTTATAAATCAAATTCGGATTTTCAATAGCTTTTAATTTGTCTGTAAGTTCTTGAACGGGATTGTCTATATTATCCAAATCTCCTTCGGCGGTCGACTGATAATAAAATACAGGTTGATTTATTTCGCTTAATCTTTTTGGTAAAATATTTTCCATTTCGGTTGCTAAATCTGGACTTAGCGAAATATAGGCATTAAAAACGGGTTGGTCTTTGTATAAAAAGAAATTCAAAAAACCTGCTGTTGTGTCGTGTCCTGCAATTATTCTAAATTGAGCTGTTCTGTATTTTTTATCGATATATGGTAATAATTCGGAACCAATAAACTCAAAAAAATCGGCACCTTTTCCTTTTGGAACTCCAAATTCTGGGTCGAATTCGCAGTCATCTAATCTTTGATTTTTTTTGTTTTGATTTATTCCGATTACTATTGTTTCGGGAATATCGTCCCAATATTCGCCATAGCTTAATGCACCATAAAACGGATCAAAAAGATAATCGCCATCTAGCAATATTAAAACAGGATATTTTTTATTTATATTTTTAGTGTAAGACGCTGGTAGTCCTATTGTTATTTCTCTGCTTTCGCCTAATTTTATAGAATTAAATAATTCGCTCCTTTTTTGACAAAACATTGAAGTAGTGAATATTAAAAAAAAAAATAGTTGTTTCATTTTATTGATTATTTTATATGAAATTATGCTTTTTAATATTCTGCCAATATACATGATTTTTGTTGAATGTAAAATTAACATTTAACAAAATCGATGTAAAACCATTTTAACAGATTAAAAGTCGATTTTATTTTTTATTTTGAATCGGCAACATTACATATGAAATTAATCCCATAAAAACTGTAAACAAAGTTTGTGAAACCCAAACCAACCAGCCAAAAGCAGTTCCGTTTTGATTAGAAATGCCGTATAGCGAGAATATTAATGCAATCGATAACGGAAAAGCGCCCAAACCACCGTTGGTAAACCCAACTGCTAGGCTTCCAAATATAAACCCCATTATTACAACACTAAAACTTATGTTTTCTGTTTCTGGCAAAGCAAATATTGTAACATAAAACATTACAAAATAGCAAATCCAAATCAAAAATGAATAAGCTATATACGACCAACGGTTTTTCATTTTATAAATACTAAAAATGCCTTCGGTCAAACCAGATAACTTTTTTTTGAGTTTTTTGACAAATCCCCATTCGGCGTAAAACCAAATTAAAACAAAAATCACAAATAATAAAAACCCTGAAATTAAATATAGTAAAATCGTTGAAAAGGAAATGTTTTTGGTTATCACAAACTGATAAAGTGTTTCGAATTGCGATACGATTCCTATTACAACAAATACAAAAAATATTAATAAATCGACAATTCTTTCGGCGATAATTGTTCCGAAACCTTTGTCAAATGGAACATTTTCGTATTTTTTGAGTAGTGCGGCTCTAGAAATTTCTCCTGATCTTGGAATTGTAAGATTGACCAAATAAGATACGCAAACTGTTGCAAAATTATTTTTAAATTGAGTGTAATATCCTAAATGGTTCAAAGAATATTTCCAGCGATAAGCCCTAAGCCAATAGCCAATTGTAGAAATAACTAACGAAATGTATATGTAATTGTAGTTGGCTTTTTGAAAACTAATTTTTATGTTTTCGAGCTCATTCTTGGATAAAGTCGAATATTGGTAATAAATAATGATTATCCCAATTAGCAAAGGAAATATAACCGTAATCCACTTAGTTGTTGCTTTTCTCACGATTTTAAGTCAATGAATTGTCATTTTCGTTCGGAAAAACTAAACTTGGTTTGAAGGTTTTTGCTTCTTCAAAATCAAGAATTCCGTATGAAATAATTATTATAATATCGCCTTTGTGCACTTTTCTTGCTGCGGGCCCGTTTAATGTTATTTCTCCAGAATTTCGACCTCCTTTTATGGCATAAGTTTCGAATCTTTCGCCATTATTAATGTTTACAATCGATACTTTTTCGCCTTCAATAATGTTAGATGCTTCTAGCAAAGCTTCGTCAATTGTTATACTGCCTATATAGTTTAGGTCGGCTCCGGTAACTTTGACACGGTGTATTTTTGATTTTACTACTTGTATTTGCATCTTGCAAAATTAAATTATTTTAATGAAATTGTATCAATTAATCGAATATTGTTTACAAAAACAGCTATAAAAGCACGAAATGTTTTGGTTTTGTTTTTTCGTTTACTAGAAACTAAGGTTTTTTCTTCTGCAATTTCGAAATATTCTAGCTTGAATAGATCGCTTTTATCGAAAAATAGTTTGATCCAATCTTTGATTTTTTTAATTGGAATTGTATTTGTTTGAAACATTTCTTTGGCTTTTTGTAAACTTTCGAAAATTATCTCGGCTTCCAGGCGTTCCATTTTTGTTAAACGTTCGTTTCTAGAACTCATAGCCAAACCGTTTTTTTCTCTTAAAATCGGACAACCTATTACATTGACTTTAATTTTATTTTTTTCGACCATTTTTCGAACAATTTGCAGTTGCTGAAAGTCTTTTTCGCCAAAATAAGCATTGGTTGGCCGAACGATTTCGAATAATTTTTTGACAATTGTTCCTACTCCGTTAAAATGTCCAGGTCTAAATTTGCCTTCCATTTGGTTTTCTAAACCATCATATTCAAAATTTTCCGAAACTGTTTTTCCTTCATAAATATCGTAAACATTGGGTGCATAAACAATAACGTTATCTGAAATTGTTTTTATTTTTTCGACGTCATTTTCTAAAGTTCTTGGATATTTTGCTAAATCTTCAGGATTGTTAAATTGAGTAGGGTTTACAAAAATGCTAACCACATTGATTGTATTGGCTTGCAATGATAATTGAATTAAAGACAAGTGACCTGCATGCAACGCACCCATTGTTGGCACAAATCCAATCGAGGAATTTGTTTCAGAAATTGATTTTATATAACTAGTCAGTGCTAGTTTATTATCGAATATTAACATACGTTTAAATAATTTGAAAGTGCAAACATACTATTTTATAGCATTTGTTCATAAAATTTTGTACTTTTGCACGTTATTTAATACCTACAAATAAATTTATATTAAATTATGGAAGATAAGAGGATATTATATGTATCATCTGAAGTAGTTCCCTACCTAGCAGAAAACGAAGTTTCGCTGATGTCTTACGACGTACCAAAAATGGTCAATGACCAAGGCGGACAAATTAGAATTTTTATGCCAAGATATGGAAATATCAATGAAAGAAGACACCAATTGCACGAAGTAATCAGGTTGTCTGGTATGAATTTAGTCGTAAACGATATGGATATGCCACTAATTATTAAAGTAGCATCGATTCCAAAAGAACGTATTCAAGTTTATTTTATCGACAACGACGAGTATTTTAAAAGAAAAGCAACTTTTACAGATGAAGAAGGCGTAATGTTTCCGGATAACGACGAACGTGCAATATTTTTTGCCAAAGGCGTTATCGAAACAGTCAAAAAACTAAATTGGGTTCCAGACATTATTCATGTTCATGGTTGGATGGCTTCATTGCTGCCTATATATATGAAACATTATTATAAAGACGAAGCATTGTTTGAAAACACAAAAATTGTAACATCAGTTTACGCACAATCGTTTGACGGACATTTAGATGCAGAGTTAATCAATAAAATATTGTTCGACAACATTCCTAGAGAAGCAATTGCAGATCTTGAATCGCCAAGTTATGAGAATATTCTTAAAACTGCCATTACACATTCAGACGGGGTTATTATTGCATCAGACAATCTTTCTTTAAGTTTAACAAATTTTATAGAATCTTCAAAAAAACCTTTTTTACCTTTCGCCTCTAAAGATAAAATGACCGAAGAGTACACAAATTTTTATAAAAATTCGGTCGTATAAATTACAAAACAAATATGAATTCAATTTTTTCTAGAATAGTACTTTTATTTTCAATATTTCTAACTTTTACTTCTTGCGACAAAGACAATAACGATTTAGGAGCAGGCATTATTGGTCAAAATAATTTCGAATTTAATTTATTCGATCAATCTAGCGTTATTGCCTATAACCATAAAACTAACGAAGTCCAAACAAATAATTTGCAAGTAAACCAATTAGGAATTTACGAAGACCCATTTTTTGGAACAACAACGGCAAGTGTAGCAACTCAATTATTACTAAACACACTAACCACAACAATAACTACTGGAACTGTAACTGATGTGACTTTAGAAATACCTTATTTTTCTACAAAAACAACAACCAATGACGTTAACACCTATACTTTAAATTCAATATACGGCGATTTAACCAATAAAATTAATTTAAGTGTTTATAGAAGCAATGTTTTTTTGCAAAGATTTTCAGATTCGGGTGCAGAGAATATTCAATATTTTTCGAATCTAAATTTTGATTCTTTTATATTGGGCAATAAATTAAATGATAATCCATCAACAGCTCAAAACACCGAATTCTTTTTCGACAATTCAGAGATATCAACCACAACTTCAACAACTGGAACCAACGGTGCAGTAACAACTACTATCGTAAAAACTGCCCCAGCACTAAAATTAAAACTAAATAATATTATTGGTACAGAGATTTTAGCAGCTGGAAGTAAGTTAAAAAACAATTCAGATTTTGTAGAGTTCTATAAAGGTTTGTACTTTAAAGTAGCACAATCAGGCACCAGCAAAGGTTGTTTGTCGCTACTCGATTTTAGTAAAGGTACAGTAACCATATCTTACGGAGAATCTAGCAATCTAGTTTTAAACATGACAGGCGTAAAAGTCAATTTACTAAAAAACGCAAGTAGCCCGACCTATTTATCGGCAATTTCAAGTCCAAACAAAATATTTGGAGACGACAATTTATTTTTAAAAGGTGGCGATGGATCGGTTTCGGTGATTGAATTGTTCAAAGAAGACAAACACGGATTGAACGGTCTTGGTGGACCAAACGGAATTAACGATGTTATCGATTTAAAAAATAGTGGTTGGATAATAAACGAAGCAAATTTGACTTTTTATATCGATAAAAATTCAATGGGAAACAGTCCAAATCAGCTAGAAGCCGACAGGATTTTTCTTTATGATATGAATAATAAAAGACAAATTATAGATTATGAATTTGATAATACAGTAGGCACAACAACCAACCCTGCAAAAAATGTTTTCGGCGGAAATGTAATAAAAGATGCTTCTGGAACAACCCAAAAATATAAAATTAGGTTAACTAATCATATCCGAAATATAGTCAATAAAGATTCTACAAATGTAAAATTAGGACTTTGTGTAACTCAAAATATAGCCAATACATTTTTTGGTAAAACAGGCAATAGTCCATTTTCAGATAATAATTATACAAACGATCCTGTAAATGTTCCCAAAGAACCAATGAAATATTACAATAATTCATTTTATTCGCCTCGTGGATCAATAATGAATCCGCTTGGAGTAGTGCTGTATGGTAGTAAACAAAACATCGATGTATCAAAAAGGCTAAAATTAGAAATTTATTATACAAAACCTAATTAATAAAAATATAAATTTATGTGCGGAATTGTAGGTTATATAGGTCACCGAGAAGCATACCCAATTATAATTAAAGGGTTAAAAAGATTAGAATACAGAGGTTATGACAGTGCAGGCATAATGCTGTATGATGGCGAGAACCTAAAAATTTCTAAAACTAAGGGCAAAGTTGTTGGTCTTGAAGAAAAATCTGCCAAAGAAATATCTACAAACGGATCTATCGGAATGGGACACACACGTTGGGCAACCCACGGTGTACCCAACGATGTCAATTCGCACCCACATGTATCCAATTCTGGAAATTTATCAATTATTCACAATGGAATAATCGAAAATTATGCACCATTAAAACAAGAATTAATAAAAAGAGGATATATTTTCCACTCAGATACCGATACCGAAGTTCTGGTAAATCTTATAGAAGAAGTTCAGAAAAAAGACAATCTGAAACTTGGGAAAGCAGTTCAAGTTGCACTAAATCAAGTTGTTGGTGCCTATGCGATTTGTGTATTCGATAAAAACAAACCAGACGAAATTGTAGTTGCCAGATTAGGTTCGCCATTGGCAATTGGAGTTGGCGAGGGAGAGTTTTTTATAGCTTCTGATGCGTCACCATTTATAGAATATACATCAAATGCTATTTATCTTGAAGACGAAGAAATGGCAATTGTAAGTATCAAAAAGCCTTTGAAAATTCGTAAAATAAAAGATGATTCATTGGTTGACCCTTACATTCAGGAACTTCAAATGAATTTAGAGCAAATAGAAAAGGGTGGATATGACCATTTTATGCTTAAAGAAATTTTCGAACAACCAAGCGTTATCAAAGATACATATAGAGGTAGACTTCACGCCAACGAAGGTTTAATTCAGATGGCAGGTGTCGAGGACAATCTCGAAAAATTCTTGAATGCACAACGCATTCTTATAGTAGCTTGTGGAACATCTTGGCACGCTGGTTTAGTAGCCGAATATGTCTTCGAGGAGTTTACAAGAATTCCAGTTGAGGTCGAATATGCGTCAGAATTCAGATATAGAAATCCGATTATCAATAAAGGCGATGTCGTTATTGCCATATCACAATCAGGCGAAACCGCAGACACACTAGCTGCAATTAAGTTAGCCAAAGAAAACGGAGCGTTTGTATTTGGTGTTTGCAATGTTGTAGGCTCATCAATATCTCGTGAAACTCACGCTGGTGCATACACACACGCTGGTCCAGAAATAGGCGTAGCATCGACAAAGGCATTTACAACACAAATTACGGTTTTGACAATGATTGCTTTGCGATTGGCAAAAGCAAAAGGAACATTAAGTCATACAGATTTTCATAGGTATTTGCAAGAATTAGAATTAATTCCAGAAAAAGTTGCCGAAGCATTAAAAACCAATGATGTTGCCAAAGAAATTGCTTCAAAATTTAAAGACGCACCAAATTGTTTGTATTTAGGTCGTGGTTATAACTTTCCGGTGGCTTTAGAAGGTGCTTTGAAACTAAAAGAGATATCCTACATCCACGCAGAGGGTTATCCAGCTGCCGAAATGAAACACGGACCAATAGCACTTATTGACGAGAGTATGCCAGTGGTTGTCATAGCACCACGACAAGGACATTATGACAAAGTTGTTAGTAATATTCAAGAAATAAAATCACGATCAGGCAAAATTATTGCAGTTGTAACCAAAGGCGATACTCAAGTCAAAGAATTAGCCGATTATACCATCGAAATTCCAGACACATCAGATGCACTTTCGCCATTATTAACAACAATTCCTTTGCAATTATTGTCTTATCATATAGCAGTAATGCGTGGTTGCAATGTCGATCAACCCAGAAATTTAGCCAAATCGGTTACGGTAGAATAAAGACTTTATAATTTTTTAAAAATCCATTTGATTTAGTTCAAATGGATTTTTTTTGTTCCATGTTTACAGACTCTAACTAACTTAAGAAAACGTTTTCGTAAGCAATTTCGTAATTTTTTTAAGTTTTTTTTATGAATCGTGAAATTTTTTCTTACTTTTTTAGTTTTATCAAAAAAAATGTTTAATTTGGCTTCTTAAACTAACAAAATTTAACCCAATGAAAATCTATCTATTCATTTTGTCATTGTTTTTTTGCGGAATTTCGTTTGCGCAGAATTCAATTTCAGGAACTGTAACCAACAGTAAAAACGAACCTGTTTCGGGTGCCAATGTAAAAGTTTCTGGAGAAGATTCGAGCGTAGCCTCTGACTTCGATGGTTCATTTAAACTAAACGCATCTAAGCCAACCGTTACTTTAGAAGTAACAATGATTGGTTTCGAAACCAAAAAAGTAAAAGCAACTTCAGGAACAAAAGCAACAATAATGTTGCAAGAACTTGAAACTAAATTAAACGAAATTGTAGTTTCGGCATCTAGAACTCCAGAAAGAGTTTTAGAATCGCCAGTTACAATCGAGAGAATGGGAACTGCCGAAATCAAGAAATCAGCATCACCATCTTTTTACGACGGTTTAGAAAACATGAAAGAAGTACAAATGAACTCTTCAAGTTTATCATTTAAATCTATTAACACACGTGGTTTTGCAACTGTTGCAAACACAAGATTTATGCAATTGGTAGACGGAATGGACAATTCTTCTCCGTTATTGAATTTTGTTCTAGGAAACCTTGTAGGTATTTCAGAAATAGATGTTCAAAGTGTGGAATTATTGCCAGGAGCATCATCTGCATTATACGGTGCAAATGCATTTAATGGTATTTTATTCATGACCAGCAAAAGCCCATTTACAAACGAAGGAATTACAGCCTACGCAAAATTTGGTCAAACAAGTCAAAAAGCAGCAGGTGATAACCAATATTTTGACTATGGAGTTAGAGCGGCCAAAAAATTCTCTAAACATTTTGCAGCAAAAGCAAATTTCTCAATTCTAAGCGGGACAGACTGGTTCGCAACAGATTATAGTGATACAACAGTTGCTGGCAGAGATAGAAGTAATGCTGCCTATAATGGTGTTAACGTTTATGGTGACGAAGCTAAAACTAATATTAAAGATGTACCAAAAGGATTATTCGATGCAGGAAGAATAACTGCTGCGCAACAAACATTATTTGAAAATCAATTAAAAAATGAAGATGTCTCTAGAACAGGCTACCGAGAAGTTGATTTGACAGATAACAAAGTTAAAAACACAAAAATGGATTTCTCCCTTCACGGAAGACCATTTGGAGATGAAAGATTAGAAATTATTTGGCAGTCAAAATTTGGTTTTGGTAACACGGTTTATACTGGTGCCAACAGATATTATTTGAATAACTTTTTTATGCAACAACATAAAATAGAATTCAAAGGAAAAAATTTCTTCGTAAGAGGATATACAACTACCGAAGACGGCGGAAGATCTTACGACATGCTTTTTACAGGTTTAAATGTAAACAGAGCAGCAAAAGATGATAAAACATGGTTTGGTCAATACGCAACTGCATTCTCATTGGCAAGTGCTTTTGGTGGAGCAGATTATACAAAAGCACATCAAGTAGCAAGAAATTATGCAGATAACAATACTGTACAAACTGGTTTGCCTTCATTTCCTACTTTGCCAACTCCTTCAGGTTTACCAAGATTTCAACCTGGAACAGTTGAATTTAAAAATGCTTTCAACAAAGTAATTGCTGATCCAGATGTTTTGACTGGTTCTAAATTAGTTGATAATTCTCATATTTATCATTCAGATGCTAATTACAATTTCAGACAGTCGTTAGTGAAATTTGCTGAAATTCAGGTTGGTGGATCATACCGATTATACGATTTGAATTCACAAGGTAGAATATATACTGATAAGGATAGTAAAATTAGCTATAACGAATATGGAACTTACCTTCAAGCAAGAACAAAACTAATGGAGGACAGATTGAAATTAAGTGCTTCAGTTCGCTATGACAAAGCTCAAAATTTCGATGGTAATTTTTCTCCAAGAGCTTCTGTAGTTTATTCTGCAGGCGAAAAGAAAAACCATAACATTAGAGCCTCTTTCCAAACAGGTTTCCGTAACCCTACAACTCAAGATCAATACATAGGTTTCAATGTTGGTAGTGCAGTACTTGTTGGATCGGCACCAGATAATTTAACGAGATATAATGAGCTAAGAGATGTTACTGGAGCTGCTGGAAAAGAGTACAATGGTTTTTCTACAACAAAAACAATGACAGGCGTAAATGCATATGGAAATTCTTACACTGCTGCTTCTGTACTTGCTTTTGCTGCATTTGCAAAAGCAAATCCAGGGAATACTCCAGGTGCAGCAGCTTTGTTGAAAGTATCAAACGCTAAACCAGTACAGCCAGAAACAGTAAAAGCTTTCGAATTAGGTTACAGAACTCAAATTAAAGATTT
This sequence comes from Bacteroidota bacterium, assembly GCA_031408435.1. Classification (GTDB taxonomy): domain Bacteria; phylum Bacteroidota; class Bacteroidia; order Flavobacteriales; family Flavobacteriaceae; genus Flavobacterium. The sequence continues at coordinate 3,635 of JANNWM010000062.1, read as the reverse complement.
TTCATTTGATATCAATGGATATTATAACACTTATGATAAATTTATAGGAAATTTAACCGTTGTTGCACCGTTATACGGAACAGTAAGTGAAACATTCAATTTTACCTCTGATGCATCGCTAACACCAAGTCCAAATTCAGCTGAAGGAGGTATACCTGTTGCTTATAGATCTAATCTTCCTGTTCAATCACTTAATGCATTAGCTACAGGAAACACAAGAAATTATCAATTATACACAAATACAGATATTCAAATTAAATCATTAGGTTTTGGATTAGGAATTTCTAAAAAAATTATTGCAGATTTTGAATTAGGAGTTAACTACAACTACGCTCAATTTGATTTTGATCAAGCAAAAGACCCAAGTTTCGAAGCAAGTTTCAACACTCCAAAACAAAGAGTTAAAGTATCTTTAGGAAACGACAAATTATTCAAAAATCTTGGTTTCAATGTAAGCGGTCGTTACAACAGCAAATACAAATGGGAATCTACTTTCGTTGATGGAGTTATCGAGGCTGCAACAGTTATTGATGCACAATTAAATTACACAATTCCGGCTTTAAAATCAACTTTGAAAATTGGAGCTGCAAATATCGGTGGAAAAGAATACAGACAAGTTGTTGGAGCAGGTTTTATTGGTCAACAATATTTTGCTTCTTGGACAATTAATCCGTAATTATTAAAATAGATAAATTAAATATCATGATAAAAAATATAAAAATACTTGCATTGGCTTCGTTAGTCTTTGTAGCTTGCGAAAAAGAAGACGAAGTTGTTACTACTGTTACAAACTCATCAGATGGATTAGCACTAACTTCTGGAACTGCGAATTTTTCAAAATTTGTCTCTTTAGGAAATTCATTAACTGCAGGTTTTAGCGACAATGCTTTGTTTAGAGACGGACAATTAGGTTCTTGGACAAACATTCTTGCTGAACAATTCAAGCTCGTTGGTGGCGGAGAATATAAAATTCCATTAACAAATAATAATGTTGGAGGTTTAGTTTTTGGAGGTATTGCAAACCCGGCTTTTGGACCTAGATTATATTTTACTGGAGCTGGTGTTGCTCCTGCTACCGGCGTTGGGGTAACTGTAAACGAAGTTTTCAGTCCAACTGTTGGTCTTGGCGGACCCTATAACAATGTCGGTGTTCCTGGCGCTAAAAGTTTTCATTTGCTTTCTTCTGGATATGGTCAAGTTTCGAATTTAGCTTCAGGAACTGCAAACCCTTATTATGTTCGTTTTGCTTCTCAGACAACCCCAACTTCTATGTTGGATTATGCTTATAACCAAGCTCCTACGTTTTTCTCTCTTTGGATTGGTAATAATGATGTACTAGGTTTTGCAACTGCTGGGGGTGTTACTGCTGCACAAGATCCAATTAGTGGAAGTGACATAACACCAATACCTACTTTCAATTTTGTTTATAATGAAATTATTAACAAAATGATATCTATTCCTAAAATTGGCGGTGCAGTTGCTAATATCCCAGATGTAAGCTCATTACCTTTCTTTACTACTGTTCCAAATAAAATTCCAATCAGCCAAGCAAGTGTTGATTTATTAACACCAGGTTATGCTGGTTATAATGGTGGACTTGCTTTTGCTCTTGCAAATAATTTAATTACTGCTGAAGAAAAAGCTCGTAGAACAATTACATTTCAAGCAGGCGTAAACTTCGTCGTAATTGAGGATGAATATTTAACGTCAATTCCCTCTTTGCCAAAATATAGACAAGCAACTGCAGATGATTTTTTAGTATTAAGAGCTGGAGCGACTTCATTAGACCAAGCATTTTTTGCAGCAGGAAATGGATCAGCTATTGCGTTAGCTGATAAATTTGTTTTGTCAAAAGATGAGGTAATTGAATTAAGAACGGCTACAAATGCTTATAACGAAACTATAAAAACTTTGGCAACTGCGAAAGGATTAGCTTTTGTCGACGCAAATCTTTTATTAAAAAATGTAGCACAATTTGGCGGAACAGATGGTGGATTCACAATAAAATCAACATTTGCAACTGGTGGTGCTTTTTCTTTAGATGGAGTTCACCCTGCACCAAGAGGTTATGCTTACATTGCTAATGCATTTATTAAAGAAATCAATAAAACTTACGGTTCAAATATTAAAACCGTAGATTTAGGTAATTACAAATTTTTGTATCCTGCAGTTTTAGGAGACGGTAATAAATAAAAAAAATTAAATCCAAATAAAAAACCACCAAGCAATCCTGTAAGGTGGTTTTTTTGGTTTAATAAATATATTTTAATTATATTTGTAGAAACATTTGTTATGGACAATCAATTAATCTCAGAAATACAATCTTTGCCAGTTTATATGCAAACTGAAGTAAAAGATTTTGTAGGTTTTTTAAAAACTAAATTAATTAATAAAAAATCTATTATTATTAAAAAAAGAGAGTTTGGTAAATATAGCGGTAAAATTAAAATTGCTAATGATTTTGACGAGCCATTAGATGATTTTAAAGAATACATGTAATGGATTATTTAATTGACACTCATGTTTTGTTGTGGTTTATGGATGGTAGTAGTTTTTTACCACAAAGGATTAAAGAGATAATAGAAAACAAAAACTCAAAATGTTTTATTAGTACCGCAAGTATTTGGGAAATCGCCATGAAATTTCATTAAATAAATTATTTTTAGAAATTGAGTTTGATGAAATTGAAGATTATCTTTTAAAAAACGAAATTGAAATATTAAATATTAATTTTAATCATTACCAAAATCTAATAAATCTTGAATTCATTCACAAAGACCCATTTGATAGAATTATTATCGCTCAAACAAAATCAGAAGAATTGATTTTGATTACAAAAGATGAGAATATACATTTATATAAAGACATCAATACACTTTGGTAGTTCTTTATATTACTAAAAACATCAAAACCGCCAAGCAATCCTGCAAGGCGGTTTTTTGCTTTTAAAACCAAATCATCAACAAAAACCAAATCAACAAACAATACCATAAAAAACCAATAATTTTTTCGAAAATAATTATGGATATTATAATTTAAAAAATTATCTTTGCACCAAATTACAAGTAGGTTCAAAATTTTATTATTCAAAACCTAATTAGCTATTTAACACACTCATAAACAATGTCAAAAGTAATAGGAAAAGTTGCCCAAATCATCGGACCAGTTGTCGATGTAGTTTTTAACGGTAAAGATGTTGAACTTCCAAAAATTTATGATTCACTAGAAATCACTAAAAAAGACGGAACTTTATTGGTTCTTGAAGTACAATCTCATATTGGTGAAAATACTGTTCGTACAATCTCTATGGATTCTACAGACGGATTAAGCCGTGGATATGAAGTTGTTGGAACTGGAAACCCTATCAAAATGCCAATTGGAGCCGACGTTTACGGACGTTTGTTTAACGTAATTGGAGATGCAATTGATGGTTTAGGTGAGTTACCTAAAGATGGCGAAAACGGAATGTCAATTCACCGTCAAGCCCCAAGATTCGAAGATTTATCAACTTCATCAGAAGTTTTATTTACAGGTATCAAAGTTATCGATTTAATTGAACCTTATTCAAAAGGTGGAAAAATTGGATTGTTTGGTGGTGCCGGTGTTGGTAAAACAGTATTGATTCAAGAGTTGAT
>JANNWM010000061.1:0-2209 GCA_031408435.1 Bacteroidota bacterium | reverse complement strand
ACCATTAAATTTAACAGGTTGGATTTCATGAATTTCTAAACCTTTAAAAAAGGAAGGATTTGAATTTCTTAATGATTGATTAGTTGAATTAGCTAAATTTCTTGCAGTTTTTAACTCCAAACCTTCTAAAACTCTAAAAGGTCCAATCGGTTTTATACCACCTAAAGGATAACCCGCCCAATTCGAAATTGAAAAAGAACCTTTTGCTCCTTGAACAACAACCTCGTCAAGATTAATAATTCCAGCTCCAACAATTTTTCGACCAACATTGTCTGTTACATCAACAAGTCCTGCTTTTGCAAGTTCTTATTTACATTTTTAAAAATTCTATTTTAAATATTAAATCATTAAAATCATCATTTGGTAAACCATCATTGCAATTATAAACTCTAAAATTTTCAGATTCCTCAACAAACATTGCTGCGCCAAAATGGGCTTGGTGAGCTAACTCATTATCTGAAAGCCACGCATTATTTATACAAATTTTTTTATCTTTCGATTCAATAGTTAAAATAAATTCTTTTGGTGCTGTATGTTCCCATAAAACAATTTGATTTTGTATTTTTTGACCATTTATATCAAAAGAACCATCAATTCTAATAATAAAACCTTGTTTTCGAAATTTATTAACAGAAAGAAATGTAATTTTTATTTTTACATTATTAGATTTTAAATTCCATTTGTCGTAAAGTTTTATTAATTTATTATTATAAATCAATGGTTCAAAATTATTATTCTTAAAAAGTTCTGAAAAATCTATTTCACTCATAATTTAATTTCTAAATGGGTCAATTAATTTATGCTCATCAGCAGTTACTTTTATAAAATCAAATAAGCCACCTTGTCTTTTAGGTGTAAGATGATGATGTAATTCCATACTTTCCATAATTCCTTTAGAGTTTGGATATTGTGGTGCTAGACCTTTTTGCATTCTTGTTAAATTTAAATTATTGTATTCAATTGAGTTATAAAAATTTTCATTTTTCCAAAATCTTTGCCTTACGGTACTCCAAACAGGAAGTGTTCCTTTTGACGTAAAATTAGTAATTGCTTGACCAACTTTCCAACCTGATTTCGCCGCCCCTTGAACAACAACCTCATCAAGATTTATAATTCCTGCTCCAACAATTTTTCGACCAACATTGTCTGTTACATCAACAAGTCCTGCTTTTGCAAGAATTAAATTTTTTAATCAGGTAAATTTTGAATAAATCCAGAAAATGTTTTGTTTATAAAAATAGCATCATCGTTTGACATACATATAAAATCAAACTCAAATATAAAACCAGTTGTTCGCTCAATAGAATAGGCAATACCAGCACCATCAGAACCAAACATAAAAAAATTAGAAGCATACTCTGAAACTTGATAATCAATATTCCATTGAACCATATCAGTTAATTTCCATAAAATTACAAAACATTCATTTGTACTAATTTCTCCTCCATTTGATTCTTTATAAAAATTTACAAAATCATCTGAAATACTAAATTTAATTTCTTTTAAAAAATATTTAATTTCATCAACAGTAGCTGGACTGTTTTTAATTATTGTTGCCATAGTTTTAAATCTTAATTTTATCTATTAAGAAAATCAAAAAATGAATTTGCAATAAAAGTCGGAGCAATTTCCATAATTTCATAAAAATCGATACTTACAAATTTTGAATTCTTTTTGTCAATTGCATAACCAAGACTAGAACCATCTGTACCAAAAAACATTAACTCATCGCAAATAGGTACCTCTTCAAAATAAGGATTTAGAGAAATAATTTCTTCAATTTTCCAAAACATAATAAATATATCAGAATTCACTAGATAACCCTCCATTCCATCAAATTTTTTATAAAATTCTAAAAATTCCTCGTCTATTTTAAAATCAATTTTTGTTATTAGATAATTTAATGATTCTATTTCAGGTTCATCATTTTTACTAAAATTTGAAATTAAATTTGTTATATTTTGCATAATATTTTTATTTAAACCAATTATACTGTTGTTTTATCCAATAATTGCTGAAGGCTCTATGTTCTGTTGGTGTCAAAAATAATTTATTATTTAAATCTGTTGGACTACCATTAAATTTAACAGGTTGGATTTCATGAATTTCTAAACCTTTAAAAAAGGAAGGATTTGAATTTCTTAATGATTGATTAGTTGAATTAGCTAAATTTCTTGCAGTTTTTAACTCCAAACCTTCTAAAACTCTA
>JANNWM010000060.1:0-3707 GCA_031408435.1 Bacteroidota bacterium | reverse complement strand
TTGATCATTGTCGTTGAATATTGCAAATTGTGTTTTGTTTAGTTTTATTTCTTTCATATTTTCAGAAAAGTTTAAGTCTAAATTATAGAGTATTTTTATCTACAAAGTTTGGCGAAAATTACGTACAACGTCTCGTGGCTTACAGAAGTTGGGGATTTGGTTAGCCTAAACTCATCGTAAATCACTGACCAAAAAAGTACAAAACAATGTGTAAAGTCAAGACCAAAACCCCAATTTTTGCAAACCGCTGTTGGTCGCAGGTTTAATTTAGAACTAAATTGTTATTTTCAATTCTTTGCAAATATAAATTTTTTTTTATAGTTTTTATGCTCAAATATTCAGTTAATTCTGTTATTCGGATTCAGAATAAAAATTAATAAAAAGTAAAAAATGCAACTTTAATTTATGAATTTACGACAATTAAAATAGTTTTCAACCTTTCACAATTCCTATTATTTTTGGTTTTCAATTACATTTAATTGGCTTCTGCTTTTAACAATTTCGAGTATTTTTGATTTCTAATAACGTTCAATTTTTTCAACGTTTCACAATTCATAGTATTTTTGGTTTTCAATAACATTTAATTGGCTTCCGCCTTTTACAATTTCGAGTATTTTTGATTTCAAATAACGTTCAATTTTTTTAACGTTTCACAATTCCAATAATAATTTTTTAAAAATAGGAGCGAAGCCAACTTAATCCTTCACAATTTTGGAACTTACCAACTTCAACGTCAATTTGTTTTTTGAGTAAATTCCGCCGCGGAATTTGGAAAAAAACTTGCGACCAACGTCTCGTGGCTTGCAGAAGTTGGGGATTTGGTTAGCCTGAACTTTCAGTAAATCACTGACCACAAAAGTACAAAACAATTTGTAAAGTCAAGACCAAAACCCCAATTTTTGCAAACCGCTGTTGTAGGATGTTTTTTTAGTTCAAGAATCTTTCAAATTTATATTCTGATGTTCTTATCAAAAGAAATTTTGGTTTCATATATATAAAATCCTCAGATTTTTTTTTATAATTATTGTGTTTTATTGGAAAAAACTCACGAATATAAGTCCCAACAAGTTCTTGTCCAAAATTAGTTTCTTCAAATCTTAATAAATCAGTTCCTTGACAGTAATATTGTGGTTCACATTTATTTAATTTTATTTTTTTTAAATATATTTCATCAATTTTATTAATTATCAGTTTTCTATTTGGTAAATATTTTTCATATATAGTTCCTGTTTCAGCATCTCTTTTTAAAATTTTGATAATAAAATTTTTATAGAATTCTATTATGTTTTCATTTTTAGAATTTATTTTGTTTTGCCATATACCACTAAAATTTCCTAAACTATCCAATTGACCTTTATAACCTGTTCCCTCTACAATAGTACCATTTGTAAAGTTTGAAAAATCTATATCTCCTACAATTGTATCATTTTTAAAGTTAATATTTATTTTCTGATTTTGTAGCTTTCCTTCTTTGAAAGATTGGTACGTTATATCCCAACGACCATTTTTTAAATCGTTAATATACTCACCTGAATATTCTTCAAATGTTTTATTATTTATACCATCATTATTCCCTATGTAATAATACCAATATCCTGTTTTCTTATTTTCTATGAATTTCCCTTTAGCTTTTCTCAAATATGACTTTGTATTTTCATTATTATAGTATTGATTTTCAAATTTACCATTGTATATCCTTTCAAATTCTGTATTTTCATAATATTCGTACATTAATTTTTTGTCTTCTGATATATAAGTTTTTTGTTCTTGACAAAAAATTTGAATGTTTATAGTAAAACATAATGCACAAAAGTAAATTTTTAAGTTTTTCATTTATTTAGTTGAATATTTTCAGTTTCTATAATTTCTAAAGTTTCTTTCAATTCTTCGATAAAGCCACAATTATCATTTATTAGATTTTGTAAAAAATCATAAGGTAGAACAAACCACGTTGCGTAACCTCTAGAGTTTGGTTCACCAATACTTAAAATGTTACCATTTTCTTTATTTGGATTATTCCACTCTTGTTGGTTGACATTATATCTAATTGCAATTTTGGTTTTACCGCACCATTTTATTTTTGCAATTGAGTAATTTGGGTTTGTCATACCGTCGAATATTACTTGTATATCAGTTATGCAATCTTTTGGACTTTTAACATTTTTTGGGTCGTGATATTTGTGCATATTGATTGATTTTTTTTAATTATTATTTAATCAACATTATTTAATTTTTTCTTTATCTCATTGAATGCTCTTAATTGAAATGCTCCAGCATAATCAATTTGTACAATTATTTCGCCTTCAGAATTTTTTTGAGCGGTATAAGACACACTTCCAACAATTGTCTCATCTTCATAATTCCCCTCACACGTACAAGTTTTCAATTCTTTATCCTTCGATTTTGTAAGTAAATTTATTATTTTTCCATCATTTTTGTTATTGAAAAATAAGCCCACGCTATGACCTTCTGCACTTGTTAAATCGTTTTTATTTTCTGTTAAAAGTGAAATAACTGTCGACTTAACTTCCTCGTCTTCACATTTCGGTGTGTCATCAGTTGCAATTAGCGTATCTAAAATTCCTTTTTCATTAGATTCATTTTTACAAGAACATAAAATTACCAAACCCGCCATCATAATTAATTTTTTCATAAGATTAAACTATTCCCGATTACTCCATTCGGAGTTTAAAGGCGTCGAATTGGAATTAATTTTAATTATTAGTTTCCCCGCCGTTTTTTTAAAATATCCTACAACGTCTCGTGGCTTGGCGTCAGTTGGGGATTTGGTTAGCCGAATGTATAAATTTAAGACCGAACTTCCAAGTACAAAACCAACTCTAAAGTTTGCCTCAAACCCCAATTGCGCCAAACCGCTGTTGTGCGATGTTTTTTTATTTACCAATACTTATTTGTAAGTTCGGTAATTCAACTTGTAATTTCACTGTCGCTTTCAATGCAGAAAATACCCGCATTAAAGTGTCAATAGTTGCGTTACTCGCATTGTTTTCCAATCTCGAAATTTGCGCTTTTTGTACTCCAATTAATTTCCCTAAATCTTCTTGAGTTAGTTTACGTTCTTTTCTTGTTTCTTTAATTGCGTTTCCAATTAAGTCCATTTGTAAATCGTACTCAAATTTATCTCTATTTTCTGTTCCAATTTCACCAACAATTTTGTCGGTAACTTCATCTAAAGTGAATGTTTTCATAATTTCTTTAAGTTTTCTTTTTCTTCAAAATACTTTGTTCTCAAATTTTTTGCTCTTTCAATTTCTTTTTTTGGTACTTTACTTTGTTTTTTCACAAATCCGTGTGTTGAAATTACTAAAGTTTTTTCAGAATCAGTTTTGTCCCAAAATGCTAATAATCGATATTGCAATTTTTGGTATAAAGTTCTGAATTCCCAAATATCATCCTCCAATTTTTTAAATAATTCTGGATCATTTTTGTTTTCGGATTTTCGGATATTGTAAATTATTTTTTCAGAATGTTTAACTTCAATAGATTTTAAATATTCAAATACTTCTTCCAAAAATATTACTTCAAATTGTTTTTCCATTTATTTCTATTTAACTTTTACAAAGATATAAAAGTTTCATTAACTAGAAACTATTTTAAACGTAATTTTTTTCTAAAATATCGCACAACGTCTCGTGGCTTGCAGAAGTTGGGGATTTGGTTAGCCTAAACTTTCAGTAAATCACTGA
>JANNWM010000059.1:0-1661 GCA_031408435.1 Bacteroidota bacterium | reverse complement strand
TTGATCATTGTCGTTGAATATTGCAAATTGTGTTTTGTTTAGTTTTATTTCTTTCATATTTTCAGAAAAGTTTAAGTCTAAATTATAGAGTATTTTTATCTACAAAGTTTGGCGAAAATTACGTACAACGTCTCGTGGCTTGCAGAAGTTGGGGATTTGGTTAGCCCGAACTTTCAGTAAATCACTGAACACAAAAGTACAAAACAATGTGTAAATTCAAGACCAAAACCCCAATTTTTGCAAACCGCTGTTACAAGAGGTTTTTTATAACAATTCTTGTAAAATAAATATTTTTAAATCTTTATCTATTTTTTATATGTTGTTTTAAATTACAAATATTATTTACTCTCCTCTTACGCAGTATACGGTTGCATTTACCTCAAATAAAAATATTTTATTTTTTTTATTTTCTTTAAGGTCTATTAAATAAAAAACTTTTTTTTCATTTAAAATTTTTTCTAAATCGCAAGATTCGTATTTAAGAAAGAAATTAGCTCCAATAATTTTTTTCTTATGTTTATTTAAAAACAATTTATTTACAGTTTTTACTTCCGCAAATTTATTCAAAACCCTATTTTCAACAGATTTGTATTTACGAAAAAGAACAAGAATATTGGAGTTTTTATTTTTTTTATTCAAACTAGTAAATCCATAAAGTCTGTTAACAAATCCTTCTTTGTCAATATCTTCAATTATTTTATAAGATGACTTGACATTATTGTATTCAATATAGATGGTGTCTAATTTTAATATATCCTCAATTTTTTGACTGTAAATAATTATGTGCAAAAATAATATTAAAATTGTAAATGTTTTTTTCATATTTATTTTTTTATGGTAAAATTTTGTCTAAATATAAATGCCCATAGCCACTATACTGATTAAATAAACTTAAAATATTAGATCCTTGGGGATATTCATTTTGATAACCAGTTGTTGCGTCTAAACCTTGTAGGCTTAAATAACTAAAATATGTAGTCCAATTCCAAGAGGCATTAGTTAATGGATTAATAGTAGGATGCATTGTTAAGTTTTCAACTTCTGTTCGACTTGGAAGGGTTGTTAATACATTAAGCATTTGAGAAAGTATGTTTTGTAATGTTGGAACCATATGAGAAAACATAAATTCGTGTTGTACGTTTTGACCATATAATGCATTACAAATTTCTTCAAAAGTCATATTTTGAGCATTTGGGATTGGCATACCTAATTCAGGATATTTTGCTTTGACAAATAAATAGGCGTGAATACATTCGTGAAGTATTGTTTTTGCAACCTCTAAGTTTGTTTTTCCCATTAAAACATTTGGATTAAAAATTTGTTTGTTTATTTTAATTGTTATTAAATTGTTTGTACTAATTGGCGAACAATTTCCATTAACTTCTTCTGTAGTGTTATCGCTATCATAAACGTGTTCGGCGATTTCAAACTTTACATTATATTTTGTTTGGTCTCCTGCAAATAAATTAGAAAATAAATTCTTAAAATCTGGCGAAGTCATTAGTTTATCATATATTTTAACTAGTGTCCACTTAAAATAAGTTGAAAACCAGTTGATTAGTATTTCGTTCATTGATATTATTGTTATCTGTTTTCATAAGTAGTTCATTTATAAGTGTTTTGTCTAGTAAAGACATTGATAAAATTTGTAATATTTCGTA
>JANNWM010000058.1:0-17704 GCA_031408435.1 Bacteroidota bacterium | reverse complement strand
TGTGAAAGTACTTCCTTCCATTTCGGCAGGATTTAGTTTTTTAGATTTTGCTCTTCCAGCCAAATCTTTTACATTTCCGCCAATTTGAGATAAACTCATTTGGTCTGCAAACTTTAAAACTGGTACAACCAATCCGTCTTCAACAGCTACAGCTACTCCAATATTCACATGATGGTTAATTATTGTTGCAGCTTCAGTCCATTGTGAATTTACTTTTGGATGCTTCTTTAAAGCCATTGCGCAAGCCTTAATAACCATATCGTTAAAAGAAATTTTTGTGTCTGGAATTGAATTAATTGTTGCACGAGATTTCATTGCTTCGTCCATTGCAACTTCTATCGTCAAATAAAAATGTGGTGCAGTAAATATTGATTCTGACAAACGTTTGGCAATAATTTTGCGCATTTGCGAGTTTTTAATTTCCTCAGAAAATTGCTCACCAGCAGGAACAAAAACTTTTACTGGAGCGGTTTTTTCTTCGACTAAACTTGGCACGACAACATTTATTTGAGTTTGAGAAACAACATTTTCTGATTTAAAATTCTCAACATCAAACTTAATGATTCTTCCATTTTCGCCCGAGCCTTTTAATTGCGAAAGTATTATTCCTTTATCTTGAGCAATTTTTTTGGCTAATGGAGAAATAAATACTCTTTCGTTTGAAGTTGTTGTAACTTCTATTTTGTTAGTTTCAGGTTCTTCAACAACTGCATTTGTATTTTCGGGTATTGATTGATTTGAAACGACTCCACCTTTTTTATAATTTTCAGCTATTCCAGTAATGTCAGTTCCAGCTGGACCAATAATTGCTAAAACACTGTCAACCGGTGCAGTTTGCCCTTCTTGAACACCAATATACAATAAAGTTCCAGATTGAAAAGATTCAAATTCCATTGTTGCTTTATCTGTTTCGATTTCAGCAAGAATATCACCTTCTGCAATTTTATCACCAATTTTTTTCAACCAAGTTGCTACCGTTCCATCAGTCATTGTGTCTGATAATCGGGGCATTGTTACAACAATAACTCCTTTTGGTAATTCGCTCGAAACTGAATCATTATTTTCTGTTTTTGGCTTTTCTACTGGGCTTGACGATTCAACTTCTGCTGTTGCTAAACTTGTTTCTTGTTTTCCTGAAATTAATGCAGCAATATCTTCGCCTTCTTTACCAATAATAGCTAAAAGTGAATCAATTGGTGCAGTTTCACCTTCTGGAATTCCTATGTATAATAAAGTTCCTGAATTGAAAGATTCAAATTCCATTGTGGCTTTATCGGTCTCGATTTCGGCGAGTATATCGCCTTCGGCAATTTTGTCTCCTACTTTTTTAAGCCAAGTTGCTACTGTTCCTTCGGTCATAGTGTCGCTCAATCGCGGCATTGTTATTACTGTTGCCATAATTATAGTCTATGAGGAATAAATGGATAATTTTCTTGTTCGTAAACCACATCATACAATTGTTGTATTTCTGGAAACGGAGATTCTTCGGCAAATGTTACACATTCTTCTACCAAAGCTTTTACACGCTCATCGATAGCATCAATTTCTTGTTCGGTTGCGTATTTTTTTTCTTTAATTACATCAAGAACTTGAGTAATTGGGTCTATTTTTTTGTATTCTTCAACCTCATCTTTTGTTCTATAAAGTTGAGCATCAGACATTGAATGTCCTCTGTAACGATATGTTTTCATTTCTAAAAACGTTGGTCCATCACCACGACGAGCTCTGTCAATTGCTTCGTGCATTGCTTCGGCTACTTTCACTGGATTCATTCCATCTACTGGTCCGCAAGGCATTTCATATCCTAGTCCAAGTTTCCAAATATCTGAATGATTAGCGGTTCTTTCAACAGAAGTTCCCATTGCATAACCATTATTTTCTACAATAAAAACCACAGGAAGTTTCCATAACATTGCCATATTAAAAGCTTCGTGAAGCGAACCCTGACGCGCTGCTCCATCTCCAAAATAAGTCAATGTAACACCATCACGACCAAAATATTGATCTGCAAATGCCATTCCTGCTCCTACTGGAATTTGAGCTCCAACAATACCATGTCCACCAAAAAATCCTTTTTCTTTAGAAAAAATATGCATCGACCCGCCCATTCCTTTAGAAGTCCCTGTAACTTTACCTAGCAATTCTGCCATTACTCTTCTTGGGTCAACGCCCATTCCGATTGGTTGCACGTGGTTTCTGTATGCGGTTATCATTTTATCTTTTCCTAATTCCATTGCGTGAAGTGCTCCAGCCAATACAGCTTCTTGACCGTTATATAAGTGCAAGAAACCTCTAACTTTCTGTTGGATATAAAGTGCAGCAAGTTTGTCCTCGAATTTTCTCCAAAGTAACATATCCTCGTACCATTTTAAATAAACTTCTTTTGTAACTTCTTTCATTTTTTGATATTATTTATTTAATCACAAATTTGACCTCACACAAGTTTGCGATTTGCAAAAATAGGAAATTCCGTTTGAGATAAGAAATTTTAAATCTAATTTTTATGAATTTTACAAGAAATGTTTATCGAATGTAAAAGGCAATAAATTTTTCAAAGAATCTGATTTATATATTTCGCCTATTTCGCCCATAAAATACATTTCGATTGGCGATTCTTGTTTCGATTCGTATTCTGCAATCGATTGACGGCAGGCGCCACACGGCGGAATTGGGGTTGTATTGGTATTCAAATCAGAGGTGGCTGTAATTGCCATTTTCAGAATTTTTGCCTCTGGATAATTTGCACCAGCATAAAAAATAGCAACACGTTCGGCACATAAACCGGATGGATAAGCAGCATTTTCTTGATTAGAACCCAAAATAATTTCTCCGTTATCTAATAAAATTGAGACACCAACTCGAAATTGAGAGTAAGGTGCATAAGCTTTTTTTCTGATTGTAATTGCATCATTCATTAATAATTGAATGTCGTTTGGCAATTCATCGAAATCTTCGAAAACGTCAAATTTGGTAGTTATGTTTATTTCTTTCATATATTAAGGAAAAAAAATCCAAATTTCAAAAAATGAAATTTGGATTTTAGTTTGATTAAAATTTATTAGTTATCGCCATAATCGTCTCCAAAACCAAATGATAACGAAAATCTTAATGTGTTTTCTAATGGACTTTTTATTTTAGAGGCATTAAACAAATATGATACATCTATTTTTATGACATTGTATTTGAAACCAGCTCCCAAAGAAAAGAAATTTCTAGCACCTTTATCTTTATTTTCATTAAAATAACCAAGTCGCAATGCAAACGAATCTTGATAGGTATATTCTGTACCGATAGAATAAGTAAACTCTTTTAGCTCTTCTTTGAAACCATCTGGGGCATCGTTAAAGGATTTGAAAATACCTGATGTCCAACTAATTGCTTGATAATCTTGATTGGCTTTAGTTTTTGCATCATCAAGAGAAACGTCGTCAGTATCGGTAAAATCTCCGTCACCATTTGCATCAACTGGAACGGGAATTTGTGGCGTTGGTACTAATAATTTTGCTAATTCTACATTTATTGATAATTTACTGAATTCGTCGAAAGCAAAATCATAACCACCCCCAATTTTTAGATTAGCAGGCAGAAAATTGGATGTTTTATCTGCAATTTGAGAATTGTCGTAATTAATTTTTGGTCCAAGATTTTGCAAATTAAAACCTAAACGCAAACGACCATTAAAATCGGCATAAGCTTTTTCTTCGCTTTGATAAAATCCAGAAATATCGACAGCAAATGTTGAGGCTGCACTAGCATTGTTACTAGCATCTGGAATTCTGAGACTCGATCTGATATAGCGTGCACCTACTCCGATTGCAAATTTATCATTTAACTTTAATGAATACGAACCATCAACGGCTAATTCGTTTGGTTCTACATTTCCAAGCGATTCGCCATTAGAATTAGTTAATTCGATTTCTCCAAGACCAAAGTATCTTAAAGATGTTGCAAATGAACTTCTTTCATTAAACCTATTGTAATAAGAAAATTGACCAAGCGAAATATCGTTTACTAAACTTGTTAAATAAGGGGTGTAACTTGTTGTAAAACCCGAATGTTTAGATATAAATGCAAACTTGGCAGGATTCCATTGTTGCGAAAATGCGTCTGGTGCTGTTGCAACTCCTTGATCTCCCAGACCAGCCGAGCGAGCATCTGCCGAAACTAATAAAAATGGTACTCCAGTGGTTATTACTCGAACTTGAGAAATAGATATACTTGAAATTAATATACTAAATAGTATTAATGCTGTTTTTTTCATTCTTAATTTTAAATAAATAGTTTACAAATATAATGTTTAATTAAAGTATTACAAGTTTTTCGTACTTTTCTGTAATAGATTCTGTCAAGATAGATTTTACGGTAAGTTTATAAACATAAACTCCCTTTCCGATTCGGTCGCCAAAATCGTCTTTTCCGTCCCAAGATATTTCACGAGATAGAAAACCGGTCGTGTTTATAACCTGGTTTTTGGTGCAAATAACTTTGCCTGTGATAGTCATTATTTGAACCTGAACATCTAATGATTCGAACGGTCGGTTGTGCGTAAACCAAAATTGAGTATAATTTACAAACGGATTTGGATAATTTAAAACATTGGTTAGCGTTAAAGTTTCGTCGCCAACAACTGTAAATTGCAACTCGGTTGTTACTAAATTATTATAAACATCCCAAGCTTTGAAAGTCAAAGTATGCATTCCAACGGCTAAGTTTCTGAAATTAAATTTAAGTTTACCTCTTTTGTAGTCATTTAATTCGGTTTCGTAATAATCATTCAAAACATAAGGAACAGTCACTTTTCCGTCAAGAATAGCAACTATGTCGTGACCAATCCCAGCGGCTGTATTTATGCCGTTTTCATCATTAATAAATGCAAGAAATATTGGTGATTGATTCGTAAAACCACCATTTACAAATGTTTCGTCATTCATGTACAATCTGGTTGTTGGTGGCGTAGTATCTGCGACAGCATTGGTGTTGACGCCACCAATTTTTATTGAGGTATCAAAACCTGTTTTATCTGACAAGGATTGATTTTTTTTTGCATAAAAACTTATTCGTCCATTGCCAAGAGGAATGCGAATATCTCTTGGCACGACAAATCCAAACTCGAAATTGCCGTTGATTACAGATGCATTGCCTCGATAAATGGTCTCTCCTAAAGTTACAAAAGGCATTGTTGATGCTGTTGATACTACCGAATTATTAATCATGTTGGTGACGGCATCGTCGTTGTCGTTTCGCAAAGTATTTCTAGTTATTTCTTTATCGAATATACTAACTGCAATTTCACCATTATAATCGGTAATAATATTGTTGTTTTCGTCGCGAACCTCTCCAGTAATTTTAGTAAACGACAAAGATTTAAAATCATCGACTAATCCAGTTATTGGTTGATCATTTATTTTTGTAAGAACGACTTTTGGTTTTGGAATTGCCAACATTAGTGCTGGATCGCCAACATAAAAAATTACTTTTTCGCCACCTGGATCAAGATTTTTGGCAATCCTCAAGGCTTCGGCTACAGACACATAATTATCTGATCCATAATTAAATAATTCTTTAAAAAAAGTAAAACTAAAGTTTTGTGCTGTTGTTTGACTTACTTCTCTAATTGTTGTAACCATAGATATTGCACCACCTTTTGGATTCCAGTAAGTAAACTCGCCAGCAGTTTGTTTGGTCGGGTTGTCAAACCTAGAAAAATCACAGGTTAAAGTAACAAATAATGGGTATTTGTTTTGATTTGCAAGATTTATACCATCGACTTTTTCCCAAACACGTTCTTGAGTCAATCCGTCTTCGCCACCGTGACCTAAATAACTTACAACTAGTGCGCCTTTGGCAAATGCGTTAAAAAAATCTTCACGTGCTTTTGGATATCTAAAACCTCCTGCAGATGCCTCTTGCACATACGAATCTATTAATATTTTTTTGGTGTTTATAAATGGTCTTTCGGCTTGAACTGTATCTGCCAATTTATTTTGAATGTATTGCAATTGGTTGTCACTACCAGCTTGTTGGCTTGGGTCATCGGCAACATAAACAACATTATTTCGCCAATTTCCATAAGATTTTGGGTCGTGATATTCAATAACTTTATTGACCATTTCTTCGGCTTGTTGGGTCGAACTTACAATCATTCGACCAACGGCAACGTCAAGAGTTTCGATACTGCCAGATGTCAAATTGCCTTCGTTTAAACTCATGCAGCCAAAAAAATCGTCTGATGAAAACGAACTTTCCCCAATGGTTTTCGATTCTGTCGAATGATAAATAGGTACTATATTGGTATTATTTTTTATTCTATCTTTATAATCGTATGATGCATCGCCAAAAAGGTTCAAATATTTTATTCTTTTGCTTATATCAGTTGCGTTTTTATAAATCCATTTTGTAAAATTTCTTATGGCTCCAATGTCTTGTTTACCAGATGAAAATTCTTTGTAAATAGTTTCAAGATTCGTTACAACGACTTTCATTCCAGTATTATTTCTATGAAAATCGGCTAATTTATTGGCTTGATTTTCTAAAAAATTTGGAGTGACAATTAAATAATCAATATCTTTGAACTGACCAGAATTATCAAAAAATTGCCCTTTTAAATCTTGGTTTCCTACTTTAGAATCAGAATCTAAAGCTGGTCGGTACAAATCATTGAAATCGACGGCTATATATTTTTGTAAAGTTCCTAATGTAGCTTTGAACGAAAAATTGCTGGTATTGTTTTCAATTTTTGTTACATTATTAATGTCAGTAATATTCCAGACGTTATTAATATTGGCAGCATTTGTAAGTTGATATTGCCCAATTGCTCCGTTATTAGATTTTGAGATTATATTTTCAAATCTAAATTGTTTGCCATAACCAGTTAAAAATCTATTAGATTTAATGATAATTTTATCTAAATAACCCGATGATGACGGGACACCTCGATCATCAAAAACCATTTTTATTGCAATATTGGCAGCAGGTGTTAAATTTCTAAAAAAAGAATTTGTAGCCAACAGATTGTTATCTGGACCAACATTCAAGGAACCAATATTGGCATCGTTAGCAAAAATTTGAAAGTTAACAACATTTGATGATTTAGAAGCAGCGAAAATCTCGAGATTCACTGGCGAAGTTGTTACAACATTTGGAATACTAAAATTAAAAGTTTGTGAATTATTGTTTTTAAAATTATCACCAACCCAAAGTCTGCCCAATTTACCCAAATTAACATCATCTTGTTCACTAAAAACAACATCGTTAAAATCATTAATTATTACCGAAGCATTTGCATCTGGTTGTGTTGTGGTTTGTAACCTTTTACCTAAACCTCCTGCAACATTTACATAATAAAAAGCTTTGTTCTCGAATAGATTAATAAAAGTATTGCTTTCATCATTCCAATTATCAGTTCCATCTGCATAAAAAACTACACTGTCATTGTCATTAAAAACGCCATCATTCTCTCCAAAAACCTCAATCGCATTTTCGGTTAAATCGTCTGGATAAAAAATATTGTTGGTTAACGGTAACATTTTTCCTCCATTGCCATAGATTTTTATATTTCTGGGGTCAATGTTTTCGATATCAACTCCTAAATTTTTCAAAAATTGTTTGTCAAGTATGTAAGCTCCCGATTTTTGAACATAAAATTTGTACCAATTTCCTGTTGCCAAAACAGAATTTTTGGTTGGTAAAAATAAACTTGCTTTTTTATTTTCAAAATCAAAATCATAAGAAAATGATATAACTTTAAAAAAACCATTTCCCTGTTTAATAATAGGAGAGATTGAAATTACAGCATCGATATTATCACGTGTTTCCAAACTAGTAAGTTTTGGATTCATTGAAGATGGAATTTCATTTATATCTAAATCGCCAAGTTCAATTGTTGATATTTCTTTCAATATAACATTTAAGATTTTTAAGCTATTTACATTAACGAATTGAGATTGAGTCAATTTAAGATTAAAAAAAATAGCTTTTTTAGTTAAATCAAAACGAAATCCACTATTTTCAATTATTGGAATTTTAACTTCAAACGATTGGTAAGCATATTTTGAAGTTGAAGACCAATTAATAGTACAATTTTTTGCAGTTTGAGAAACACTTTTCAAAGCAAATAAACAGAGAAATATAAATAAAAATTTGTTCATAATGGTCAATAACGTGTTGTTTAAAAAAATATTGTACAAATTAAATAAAAAAAAGTATAATAAAAATAAAAACTAAGCGTTATGATTAAGAAAAATCGAGGAATAATTTTATTTTTAAATTTTTTAGCTTTTCTTTGCTAATTAAAAGTTAATTCCTATATTGCACAACGAAATAATTACCTACAAAACATGAAATTAAACAACTTAATGACTCTGAATATTGTGCTTGTAATAGCGTGTCTATTCTCTTTTACTAGTTGTAGTAAAAAGTCGAGCTCGAAAAACGTTTCGGCAGCAACAGGCTGGAAAATCAACGACAAAAAGGGAGGTTTTCAGTACAATTCGAAATTCAAAAAACAACAAACAGCTCCTGGGCTTGTTGCTGTTGAAGGTGGTACTTTTACTATGGGTAAAGTGCAAGACGATGTCATGCATGACTGGAATAATACTCCAAACCAACAACATGTTCAATCTTTTTTCATGGATGAAACAGAAGTTACCAATTTTATGTACATGGAATATTTGGATTGGGTAAAACGTGTTTACGATCCACAAGAAGAAATTTACAAAAATATTTATGCTGGAGCAGTTCCAGACACATTAGTTTGGAGAAATCGATTAGGTTTTAACGAAACTATGACCAATAATTACTTAAGACACCCTGGTTATGCTGCATATCCAGTGGTTGGTGTGAATTGGATTCAAGCAACAGAGTTTGCTAAATGGAGAACTGATAGAGTCAATGAAAATGTTCTTGAAAAAGAAGGTTTTCTAAAGAAAGATGCTAAAGTTGTAGATGAAAAAGGAGATGCTACTTTCAGCACTGATACTTATCTTGCAGCACCTTCATTAACATTTGCAGGAAATGATAAAGTTGTCATAAAAGGAGGTAAAAAAGGTTTGAAAAAACCAACCAAAACTAAAAAAGGTGAAACTCCACAAGGAGAAGCAAAAAACTTGTATGCACAAAGAACATCAGGTATAATATTACCAGAATATAGATTACCAACAGAAGCTGAATGGGAATATGCAGCTGCAGCAGACGTAGGACAAAGAGAATACAATATATATAAAGGACAGAAAAAATATCCTTGGTCTGGAAGTTATACAAGAACAGGAAAACGTAAAGTAAAAGGAGATCAATTAGCCAATTTCAAACAAGGAAAAGGAGATTACGGAGGAATTGCTGGATGGTCTGATGATGGTGCAGATATTACTCAATTTGTAAAAGCATATCCACCAAATGACTTTGGTTTGTATGACATGGCAGGAAATGTTGCTGAATGGGTTGCCGATGTTTACAGACCAATTGTAGACGATGAAGCCAACGATTTTAATTATTATAGAGGTAACGTTTACTTAAAAGATAAAATAGGTATAGATGGTAAAATAGAAATAGTTACTAGTGCAACACAAAAATTTGATACTTTGTCAAATGGTAAAATAATAGCTAGAAATTTTCCTGGACAAATAACCCAGATTCCAGTAGATGATAATGAGACTTATTTAAGACAAAATTTCAATAAATCTAATAATATAAATTACAGAGATGGGGACAGACAATCTTCAAGATTTTTTAAATTTGGATCTGGTGATGATGTAATTGACAAAACAACAGCAGAAAAACAAAGAATGTATAATTCTCCTGAGCATAGTGTTATGGCAGATAGTTTAGGAGCAATTTCAAGAAAATTTGACAAAACATCAAAAAGAACAACACTTATTGATGACAAAGTTAGAGTTTACAAAGGTGGTTCGTGGAAAGATAGAGCCTACTGGTTAGACCCTGCTCAAAGAAGATATTTCCCACAAGATATGGCAACAGACTATATCGGTTTTAGATGTGCAATGTCTAAAGTTGGACCAAAATCTAATAAGAAAACCCCAAGAGGGAAACCAAAAAGTTAAATTTAAAAGTTATGAAAGCCCTGTAAAAAGGGCTTTTTTTATTTAGAAAATTTATTATTATATATTTTATGGACATAGACAATTTACATAAGTTATTTTTGGAGTGCAATTCAATATCAATCGATACAAGAAAAATAATTCCTAACTCAATGTTTTGCGCATTAAAAGGCAACAATTTTGATGCAAATTCTTTTACACAATCAGCATTAGAAAAAAAAGCAAAATATGTTATTATAGATAATGAAGATTTTTATGTTGACAACCGAACTATTCTTGTTAATGACAGCCTTGAAACTTTGCAACAATTAGCTAAATTTCACAGAAATTACTTAAAAGTCCCAATAATTGCATTGACAGGAAGCAATGGAAAAACTACAACCAAAGAATTAATAAACTGTGTTTTGTCCAAAAAATATAAAACATCAGCAACAATTGGTAATTTAAACAATCATATTGGAGTTCCGTTAACGTTGCTTTCTTTTACAGAAGAAACTGAGATAGGAATTGTAGAAATGGGGGCAAATCATCAAAAAGAAATTGAATTTTTATGCGAAATCGCTCAACCAAATTTTGGATTAATTACAAACTTTGGCAAAGCTCATTTAGAGGGTTTTGGCGGAATTGAGGGCGTAATTATTGGTAAAAGTGAAATTTATAATTATTTATTTGATAACAACAAAATTGCTTTTGTAAATCTAGATGACAAACTGCAAGTTGAAAAAAGTATCGATTTAGAAAAAATTACTTTTGGATTAAAAAATCCAATTGCAAATTTGAATATTCTATCAATAACTGCTAATCCATTAGTTACAATTGAATATGAAAACAATTCTATTCATTCGAAATTAATTGGACTTTATAATTCAAACAATATAAACAACGCAGTTTTAATTGGTAAATATTTCAAAGTTTCTGATTTAGAAATTAAAAATGCAATAGAAAATTATATTCCAGAAAATAATCGTTCACAATTGTTAAATAAAAATTCTAACGAAATTATATTAGACGCATATAATGCTAATCCAAGCAGTATGAAGGTTGCGATTGATAATTTTTTGCAACTTAAAAAACAGAATAAAATAATAATCCTTGGCGACATGTTCGAACTAGGTTCAGAAAGTAATCTTGAACATCAAATAATTGTAAATTCATTATTAAAAAACAACGGTATTACTTGTTATTTTATTGGCAAATATTTATTTGAATGTAAAATTGAAATTGAAAATTTATCGTTTTTTGAAACATTTAACGATTTTTCATTATTTTTAAATAACCACAAACCTAAAAATAGCTTTATTTTGATTAAAGGTTCAAGAGGAATGGCATTAGAAAAAACTTTAGATTTAATTTGATTTTAAAAACTTACTTTATCCTAAAAACTAAACTAAATGTACGAAAAAACATTTCCTAATAAAAGATTTAAACATACTTTAGAATTTTTAAAAAAGCACATATCAACCTCTGAAACAATCTTAGATTTAGGAGTAGAAAATCCGTTTTCGAAAATAATGATAGATAATGGTTTTCGAGTTACAAATACAAATGGAGAAGATTTAGACGAAAATCAAGATTCAATAAGAAATTCTAAAGAAAGTATTACAACCGCATTCGAAATTTTTGAACATTTGCTTAATCCTTATACTGTTTTAAAAGAAATAAAATCCGAAAAATTGTTTATTTCAATTCCAATGCGTTTGTGGTTTTCGCCAGCGTATCGCAGTAAAAATGACATGTGGGACAGACATTATCATGAATTTGAAGATTGGCAACTCGATTGGCTTTTAGAGAAAACTGGTTGGAAAATAATTGATCGAAAAAAATGGACAAATCCAGTAAAAAAATTTGGAATACGACCTTTTTTACGTCGATTTACTAATCGGTATTATATTGTTTATGCTGAAAAAGTAATAAAATAGAAAATAAAAAAAAGAAAAAGATAAAAGAAAATTGATTTTATGGAATATTATATTGTAATTCCAGCACACAACGAAGAGAAATTTATTGCATTGACTTTGCAATCAATTATTTCGCAAACTGTTTTGCCTAAAAAAATTGTTGTTGTAAATGATAATTCAACAGATAAAACCGCAGATATTGTTTTAGAATTTGCCAAAAAAAATCAATTCATAAATTTAATAAATAATACATCAGAAACCATTCATTTGCCGGGAAGCAAAGTTATTCTGGCTTTTCAAAAAGGGCTTGAAATTCTTGATAATGATTATGATTTTATTGTAAAACTCGATGCTGATTTAATTTTACCGAATAATTATTTCGAAACAATCATTAAACATTTCAAATCAGATGATAGAATAGGAATGGTTGGTGGTTTTTGTTATATAGCAAAAAACAACGAATGGATTCTTGAAAACCTAACCGATAAAGATCATATTCGAGGTGCTTTAAAATCATATAGGAAAGCAACTTTCAAACAAATTGGTGGATTAAAACCTGCAATGGGTTGGGATAGCGTTGATGAGTTGCTTTGTAAATTTTATAACTGGAAAGTTGTTACTGACACTTCATTAAAAGTAAAACATTTAAAACCAACAGGCGCAAATTACAACACAACAGCCCGTTACAAACAAGGCGAAGCTTTTTATAGTCTTGGATATGGTTTTTGGATAACCGCTATTGCATCGGCAAAATTGTCAATTTTAAAGAGAAAACCGTTTTTGTTTGTAGATTACTTGAAAGGATTCTGGAATGCAAAATTGTCAAAAAAACCACTTTTAGTTTCTAACGAACAAGCAAAATTTATTAGAAGATATAGAATTTCTAAAATGATTTCTAAATTTGGATTTTAATTTAAGTTAACAACTTCACAAAAAACTCAAAACAGATAACACACAACTCATAACTTATAACTATTTTTACGGTCAATAAAACAAAATATGATTACACGTTACTTATCGCAAATAGGAAAATATTTCATAATGTGGGTCGAAATCTTTAAAAAACCAACTAAATGGTCGGTTATGCGAGGATTAATATTCAAAGAAATAGACGATTTAATAATAGATTCACTCGGAATTGTAGCCTTCATTTCGTTTTTTGTTGGTGGTGTTGTTGCTATTCAGACGGCATTGAACTTGACAAATCCATTAATTCCTAAATATTTAATTGGTTATGCAACCAGACAATCTGTAATTTTGGAATTTGCACCAACATTCATATCGATAATTATGGCAGGAAAAATGGGGTCATTTATAACCTCATCGATAGGAACAATGCGTGTTACCGAACAAATAGATGCCCTAGAGGTTATGGGTGTCAATTCATTGAACTATTTAGTTTTTCCAAAATTAATCGCACTGTTACTCTACCCTTTTCTTATCGGAATTGCGATGTTTTTAGGTATTGCTGGAGGTTTTATTGCCAGTGTTTATGGCGGATTTGGTAGTGCTAATGATTTTATTGATGGATTACAACGCGAATTTGTACCATTTCATATTGCTTATGCGTTTATAAAAACTTTTATTTTCGCTTTGATTTTAGCTACAATTCCATCATTTCACGGTTTTTATATGAAAGGCGGTGCACTCGAAGTGGGCAAAGCAAGTACAGTTTCATTTGTTTGGACTTCGGTTGTGATTATTTTGGTAAATTATATATTAACACAATTACTTTTGACCTAATGATAGAAGTAAAAAACATAGAAAAATCGTTTGGCGATAGTAAAGTATTAAAAGGTGTTTCGACAATTTTTGAAACAGGCAAAACAAATTTAATAATTGGACAATCAGGATCTGGAAAAACAGTATTATTAAAATCATTGCTTGGTATTTTTACTCCAGAAATCGGTACAATCGAGTTCGATGGTAGAGTATATGGTGATTTATCTGCAGAAGATAAAAGAGAATTAAGAACCGAAATCGGTATGGTTTTTCAAGGATCGGCACTATTTGACTCAATGACTGTCGAGGAAAACATTGGTTTTCCGCTAAAAATGTTTACATCAAAAACGCCTGAAGAAATAACTGAACGTGTTAATTTTGTTATACAAAGAGTGAATTTAATCAACGCCAATCAAAAAAAACCATCAGAAATTTCGGGTGGAATGCAAAAACGTGTAGCCATTGCAAGATCGATTGTAAATAACCCAAAATACTTGTTTTGCGACGAACCCAACTCGGGATTGGATCCAAACACCGCAATTTTGATAGATAATTTGATAATGGAAATCACAGAAGAGTACAATATTACAACCGTAATAAACACCCATGATATGAATTCGGTTATGGAAATCGGGCAAAATATTTTATTCTTAAAAAACGGACTTAAAGCCTGGCAAGGCACCAAAGAAGAGATTTTTAAAACTGATAACGAAGCTGTTACCGATTTTGTATATTCGAGTAATTTGTTTAAAAAAGTCCGTGAAGCGGTTTTGAAGGGTTAACTTCTAATCCTTCAAAGAATTTACAATCCTTTTAATATCCTGTTCTTTTGCCTTCGGATAAATCAACAAAATTCCTTCTTTATCAACAATTATATAATCGCTTAGACCATCAATTACAATTAATTTATCAGCATCAGATCTAATAATATTGTTTGATGCGTTTTCTAAAAGCACTTTGGCGTTAACAATTGCATTATTATTTTCGTCTTTGTCGAGTTTTTCATGCAAAGAATTCCATGTTCCAAGATCATTCCAATCGAAAGTTGCTGGTAAAACAAAAACATTGTTGGCATTTTCCATTACAGCATAATCTATAGATACATTTTCTGACAGACCATAATTTTCATTAATAAATTTTTGCTCATTAACAGTATTATAACTTTCGATTCCTTGAATAAATAAAGTGTTCATTTGAGGTTGAAATTTCTCGAACGATTCTAATATTGATTTTACAGACCATATAAAAATGCCACCATTCCACAGAAAATTACCTGAATCTAAGAAAGATTTTGCTGTTTCATAATCTGGTTTTTCACGAAATTGAGCTACTTTTTTTATAGGATTATTGTCAGATTTATTATATTCTATATATCCAAAACCTGTATTTGGAAAATTTGGTTGAATGCCCAAAGTCATCAAAGCATTCTCTGATTCACAAAAATCAAAACACTGTTGCAAATTTCTAGAAAATTCGGCTTCGTCTTCTATCCAATGATCGCTGGGTGCTACAACCATAACTGCATTTGGATTCATTTTTTGAATTTTTAATGAAGCGTATAAAATACACGGAGCTGTATTTCGCATTGCTGGTTCAAGCAAAACCTGAGCTTGTTTGACTAATGGCAATTGTTCAAGTACAATATCGTTGTATTTTTCGTTGGTTAATATCAAAATGTTTTCTACAGGAATTAGTTGCGATAATCTCGTAAACGTTTTCTGAATTAAAGTTTGTCCTGCGCCCAACATGTCATGAAATTGTTTAGGAAATTCGGCAGTACTAACAGGCCAAAAACGAGACCCTACTCCACCAGCCATTAAAATTGCGTAATAATTTTTGTTCATTTTAAAGATATTTAACAAATACAAAAATACTAATTAGCTTCTAATATCGATTATCAAATTTGAATAAAAATATTTAGATTTAGAAAATATTTGATTTTGAAGTAATTTTGCAATTTTAAATACATTTAGACGTTATAAAAATAATATATTTATAAAAAATTTATATGAAAATTCAAATTTTCGAAAATCTCCAAGAAAAGTTTGTCAATTCAAAAGGTTCGGACAAACTAAAATCGATAATACTATCGCTTTGTTTGTATGGAACAATGTTAATAATTTTGTTTCTTATTCGTTTTTGGCCTCCGTCAAATTTAGCTGAATTAACCGGAGATGGCGGAGGTGGCGGAGTATCGGTAAACTTTGGAGATTCGGATATAGGTATGGGTAATAATTTTCAAAACGAAGAAAAGGTCTTGAAAAACCAAGCAAAACCAATTCCTGCAAAAGAAACACAAGAAGAACAAGATGTTATTGCCGAAGAAAATTCTAAGGACGAAGGTTTTGTAATTCCAAAAAAAGTAAATATCAAGAAAGTCAAAGAAGTTAAAATTAAAGAAACAAAACCAATTGTAATTACAAAACCAATAAAAGAAACGCCAAAAACACCTACTAAACTACAAAATGATGCTTTATCGAATATCTTAAAAGGTTCGAAAACTAGTGATGGAAATGGTAAAGCTGCTGGTAATCAAGGTTCGGCAAATGGCGGATTAAACAATTCTGGTTATGGTGCTGGTGGGACTGGTTCTGGAAACGGCACTGGAACGGGGTCAGGTTCGGGTTCAGGTTCGGGTTCAGGAACAGGTGGTGGCTCAGGTTCTGGAAACGGAAAAAGTTCGGGCGCAGGTTATTCGCTTGGTGACCGAAAAGCAATATCTAAACCAGCACCGGCATATAATTGTGACGAAGTAGGCAAAGTTGTAGTGCAAATTACTGTAAATAAAAACGGCAAAACCATTAGTGCAAATCCTGGAATAAAAGGCACAACAAATACTGCAAAATGTCTTTTAGACCAAGCGAAAATAGCCGCTATGAACACAAAATGGAGCTCAGACGAAAACGCACTTGAACAACAAGTTGGTAAAATTGAATATAATTTTAAACTAAATTAAATCAACATCAAAAAACCTGTCTGGTTTTGTTTATTTTTTTTAATCTGTATTTTGTTAATTCTAAAACTCATCCTTGAATATTCATAATTTCGGCAATATATTTAGTGGACATATTAATTAACAAAGGTTCTGATACAGAATATTGTAGATTTTAAGGGAATTTATCCTGAAAAAAAGACATATATTACCGTATTGGTTGAGTTTTTTTTCTTCGAATTATTTTTAATATAAATTTAAATACCAAATCTGGATTAATTTTTTTATATTAATAAAAAAATCCTATAAAGTTTAAAAAAAACTTTACAGGATTGAAGTGAATACTATTTTAAAAACTATTACAAATTCGGAATTCTTAATAATTGTCCTGGATAAATTTTGTCCGGATCAGATAGCATAGGTTTATTTGCCTCGAAGATAACGTTGTATTTGTTAGCGTCGCCATAATAAGTTTGAGCAATTTTAGACAACCAATCGCCAGAAACCACTGTGTGATAACGTGAGTCTGGAGCTGGAGTTGCAACGGTCATGTTATTGTCAACCGACTCAACGCCATCAACATTGCCTACTGTCAATGCGATTTTTTCAGCATCTTCTTGCTGGTCAACTTCGCCTGAAATATCAACCGAATTGTCGGTCATTAATTTTACACTTAGTTTGTTAAACGGCAAATTGTGAGATTGAACGTGAGCCAAGAGTGCACCAGCTTTTAAATGTGCTCGCTCTTCGACTGGAGCTTCCTCTTCTTTTTTTCCGAAAATTTTTGCACCAGCATTTTTGATAAATGATAATAATCCCATTTTAATTGTTTTTATGGTTAGTAATAGAAAAGTAAAATAAAGTTTTATTTCTTTTAAATCCTAATTTTTGTTAATGGTTTTTTTTATTTTTGATTATTTTGAATTTGAAAAAGGTTTTTTAAAAAATGGTATTAAAGATCATTGTTGTCCGATAAAAAAATAAAAATAAAAGAAGCCAAATTAATGGCTTCTTAAAAAACATCGTAAATTTGAATTGCAAAATTTAAAAACACGATGAGCAAAAATAAGTATTTTTCGACAAAATCTGTATTCGGACAG
>JANNWM010000057.1:0-36175 GCA_031408435.1 Bacteroidota bacterium | reverse complement strand
ATTGGCTGCAAAATTGTCTTTTTGCCCCATATTTCAGATTTTTTTTATTCGATAGCGATGCTATCCAATAAAAAAAATCCAAAATCTGAAACAAAAATCTTAATTTTTCGCTTCAATCAAAAAAGTTTAAACCACTTCAATGGTTAGAAATATAAAACAAAAAAGCTTCAAAATTATTTGAAGCTTTTTTATTGAAAAAATGTTTTCAAATCAATTTTGGTTTATTACATTTGCATCATAATATTGAGGAAAAATTTGAACTGATTGCAACCTCGTAAAAAAAATGCTAAAGCAGAAAACTTCTACTTTATCATTACCTGCAATTTTTTCGTTTAATAAAAATTAATAATTAAAATAATTATGGCTTATTTATTTACGTCAGAGTCTGTTAGCGAAGGACATCCGGACAAAGTTGCAGACCAAATTAGCGATGCATTAATAGACAATTTTTTAGCATTTGATGCTGATTCAAAAGTAGCTTGCGAAACATTAGTAACTACTGGACAAGTAATATTGGCAGGCGAAGTGAAATCAAATACTTATCTAGATGTGCAACAAATTGCTAGAGAAGTAATCAGAAAAATTGGATATACCAAAAGCGAATACATGTTCGAAGCCAATTCATGCGGAGTACTTTCGGCAATTCACGAGCAATCTGCGGATATCAATCAAGGTGTTGATAGAGCAAGTAAAGAAGAGCAAGGTGCTGGCGACCAAGGAATGATGTTTGGTTATGCAACCAACGAAACCGAGAATTATATGCCATTGGCACTTGATCTATCTCATGCTTTGTTAATTGAATTGGCAAATTTAAGACGCGAGAATAACGAAATTAAATATTTGCGACCAGATGCTAAATCTCAAGTTACTCTTGAATATTCTGATGACAACAAACCATCAAGAATCGATGCAATTGTAATTTCGACACAACACGACGATTTTGATGAAGAGTCAAAAATGCTTGCCAAAATTAAATCTGATTTGGTTGGTATTTTAATTCCAAGAATAAAAGTTAAATATCCGCAATATGCTCATTTATTTAATGACCAAATAACCTATCATATTAATCCAACCGGAAAATTTGTGATTGGTGGACCACACGGAGATACTGGTTTGACAGGAAGAAAAATTATTGTTGACACTTATGGTGGAAAAGGTGCCCACGGTGGTGGTGCATTTTCAGGAAAAGATCCGAGTAAAGTTGACAGAAGTGCTGCTTATGCAACCCGTCACATTGCCAAAAACTTGGTTGCAGCTGGTTTGTGTGACGAAATTTTAGTTCAAGTTTCGTATGCAATCGGAGTTGCCAAACCAACATCTATAAATGTTGTAACTTATGGAACTTCTAAAGTTAGCTTGACCGACGGAGAAATAAGTAAGAAAGTAGAATCTATTTTCGACATGAGACCTTATTTTATTGAACAACGATTGAAATTAAGAAACCCAATTTATAGTGAAACTGCTGCTTATGGTCACATGGGGCGCAAACCAGAAACGGTTACCAAAACTTTTTCTGCTCCTGGCGGATTAAGTAAAACAGTTACAGTCGAGTTGTTTACATGGGAAAAGCTAGATTATATCGACCAAGTCAAAACTACTTTTGGGTTGTAATGACTTCATTAAATACAAAAAAACCTGATTCTAAATTTTAGAATCAGGTTTTTTTTTAACTAATATTTTTGTTTAATGAAAAGTAAAATTAATAAAAACTCCACGAGTTTTGATACTTTCGATATTTGAAGTCCAAGGAGAATTTGGATCTTGGTCACGAATTAGCTCATCGCTCAAACCAAAAACACCACGAATAGAAGGCGAAAATTTGAAATATTCGGTATAAAAATCTATTCCGAAACCCAATTCGGTGTTATTAGTAATTCGTTGTACTCTAAAAACTTGTTGGGCATTATCATCAGTAACTTTGCTATTGCTTGACAGATTTAAAGTCGCTGAAAATCCACCAACCAAAAAAGGTCTAATATTACCAGTGCGCAAAGCACTGTATTTTAGTAATAAAGGAAAATGAATATTTGTTGCTTTTACTTCTCGCAACCTATCTTGTTTGTCAGTAAATTGAGTATAATTCAAATCTCTTTGAGTGATATACAATCCTGGCTCAAATCTTAGATTTAATCTTTCAGATAGCCTTAAATCGCCCACTATACCAACATTAAAACCTGTAGTTGCCGTTTGAATAATTTCTTTATTTGGATTTTTATAATCGATTTTAAAGTCATACGAATTAAATCCAAGATAAAATCCCCAATAAACTCTTTGTTTGTCCCAATTTTCGAGATTGATTATTGGGTTTTTACTAAACATACTTTGTCGAAATTGAGAAAAGCTATTTAATGAAACGAAAAACATTAAAATTATAAATATTTTTTTCATGTTGATTTAGGATACTTATCAGTTTTATTTTTTTGATGCCGAATATATGGTTGCAACCCCAAATGTTTGTGGCATTGCAACTACATCTATAAACCCAACTTTTCGTAAAATATTGTTCAAAGCTTCGCCAAAAGGAAAAAAAGATGCCGATTCTGACAAATATCCATAAGCAACATTGTCTTTCGAGAACATTTTACCTATTAACGGTAAGATATTTTTCGAATAAAAATTATAACCTTGTTTGAATGGAAATTTTACAGGAACCGATGTTTCCAGAATTACAAAAATACCGTTTGGTTTTAAAACTCTAAGTATTTCGGCTAAACCAACTTCTAAATTTTCGAAATTTCGAACACCAAAAGCTACCGTTATTGCATCGAATGAATTGTCATTGTATGGCATTTTTTCTGAATCGCCCAAAACCATTTCTATTCTATTTGATAAATTTTGAGCTGCAATTTTCTGACGACCAACTTCAAGCATTCCGTCAGAAATATCCAAACCAATTATTTTTTCGGCTTTGGTTTGGGTCATCAAAATTGCTAAATCTCCCGTTCCTGTCGCAATATCAAGAATTGTAGCTGGATTTTTATCCGAAACCATTTTTAATACTTTTTTACGCCATTTTATGTCAATTCCAAACGAAATTACACGATTTAATTGGTCATAATTTCCCGAAATAGTATCAAACATTTGAGCAACTTGCTCTTTTTTTCCTAATTCAGAATCTTTGTAAGGCTTAACTTGTTGAGACATTTTATTGTTTTGTGAATGCAAAAATACAAATTTCGAATCATTAAAAAAATCATGAATCTGAAATTTGAGTTTTATTTTTTTATGTAGCTTTGAAAACTAAAATCATATTTGTGTTTATCATCTTTTTCGTGAAATTCTTCAGATTCCAGCTTCCAAATATCCAAATCTATTTCTGGAAAAAAAACTTCTGCATCAAAATTTTCATGAACACGAGTTAAATCAAGTCTATCGACAATGTTTATAGATTGTTTATAAATTTCGCCACCACCGATTATAAATAAATCTTCGTTTTGAGGACAAATAGCAATCGCTTTTTCTAAACTATCAACCACAATACAACCTTCTGGTGCATAATTTTTTTGTCTAGAAATTATAACATGAGTTCTATTTGGCAAAGGTTTCGGAAAACTTTCAAAA
The DNA here is from genome assembly GCA_031408435.1 of Bacteroidota bacterium. GTDB lineage: Bacteria > Bacteroidota > Bacteroidia > Flavobacteriales > Flavobacteriaceae > Flavobacterium. The sequence continues at coordinate 32,614 of JANNWM010000057.1, read as the reverse complement.
GTTTTTCGTCCCATAATTATGTAATGTCCCGAAGTTATTTCCTTAAACCGTTTAAAATCTTTTGGTAAATGCCATAGTAAATCATTGTTTTTTCCGAGCTCATTATTTTCGCCAATTGCTGCAATTATTGTAATCATTTTTTGGTTTAGTGTGCGTTTAAAATTTAATTCAAAATATCATTTAGAAACCTGTATTTCTAATTCTTTAATTTTAATTTCTTGTTTTACTACAAGTTTATCAATTTGTTCACGTTCCCAATTTTTGTTCATAAAACGGTCTGTTATAAAAACTTTTATAAAATTCAAGATTAATAAAAAAAGCCAAAAAGTAGCAACCCACAAAAACCAATTGTTTGGTTCGCCAAGCTTAAACCATTTGTTGACAATGTACATTAATATTGACATTAACACAAAAAGCACAAAATGATAATACAAATTTTTCTTTTGTTTAATTCTCCTGCGAGCATATTCATACAATTCGTGTTGGTCTTTTTCCATTATGGTTGTTTTTTGGTATAAAGATAAAGTTTATTTGCAGAATTCCAAAAAAACAACAAATTGAATATTTAATACGCAAACATTATAGTATTAACATTTCGTAATTTTATTTATCATAAAACATCAAATTCATTAAAAATTATGTATATTTTTATGACAATCCTAATTCGAGTTTGATTTTTTTTAATTTTATAATATTTTCTTTTCTTTGCAGTATCAATTTAAAAATGAAATACTTATGTCTATCAAGAAACAATTTATAAAAACCAAACCTGTATGTAAAGTTACATTCTCGATTTTGGCTAAAGAAGCAATAAACGCTGCGGTAGTTGGTGATTTTAACAACTGGAATATTGAATCTGGAAAAATGGAAAAACTGAAAAACGGTACTTTCAAGGCTTTATTTGAAATTCCAAAAGATGCTTCATACGAATTTAAATATGTTGTAGATGGTGCTTTTTTAAACGAACCAGAAGCAGATTCTCAAGTTTGGAATGATTTTGCAGGAGCTGAAAACAGTGTTTTAGCAGTTTAAAACTTCTTGAAATATCAAAAATCCACTTTTTTAAATTATAAAGTGGATTTTTTATTTGTTAAACAGCTACTTCTCCTTTTATATGTGGATGTGGCTCATATCCAATCAATTCAAAATCTTCGAATTTAAAATCAAAAATATTTTTTATTTCTGGATTTAAAATCATTTTTGGTAATGGTTTTAAATCTCGTGATAATTGTAATTCTAATTGCTCGAAATGATTGTTATAAATGTGTGCATCGCCAAAAGTGTGAATAAACTCTCCAACTTCTAGATTACAAACTTGCGCTATCATCATTGTAAAAAGTGCATATGAAGCAATATTAAAAGGTACACCAAGAAAAATGTCTGCACTTCGCTGGTACAATTGACAAGATAATTTCCCTTCGGAAACATAAAACTGAAAAAAAGCGTGACACGGTGGCAAGGCAACTTTTCCGTTTGCCACATTCTCAGAAAATGATTTTGTTGTATCTGGCAAAACACTTGGGTTCCAAGCAGAAACAAGCATTCTTCGGCTGTTTGGATTGGTTTTTAAAGTTTCGATTAATTCGGTAATTTGGTCAATTTCTTCTGAATTCCAATTGCGCCATTGATGTCCGTAAACTGGACCTAATTCTCCGTTTTCGTCAGTCCAATCGTCCCAAATTTTAACGTTATTTTCTTTTAAGTAAGCAATATTAGTTTCGCCTTTCAAGAACCAAAGCAATTCATGAACAATCGATTTTAAATGTAATTTCTTAGTTGTAACCATCGGAAAACCCTCAGACAAATCAAATCGCATTTGATATCCAAAAACACTTTTTGTTCCAGTTCCAGTTCTGTCGCCTTTTTGGTTTCCGTTTTCAAGAACGTGTTTTACTAAATCGTGGTATTGTTTCATTTTTTTGAAAAAGTTTAAAAAAAGTTTAAAAGTTTAAAATGTTTGTTGCAACAACAAACTGTTTTGTAAACCAATTACTGAACACTGAACATTATCGTTTTGAAATTTCATCACGAATTTTTGCTGCTTTTTCATAATCTTCATCATTAACGGCAGTTTCTAGAAACTCGTGCAATTCGGCAATGCTGTTTTTAGAATAAGTATTACCCGAATCGTTACTTTCTGGTTCTTGTCCAAAAGTTTCTGGATTAGATAAAATATCGTCATCAGATTCAGAATTTTCTTTTCCAGTTGGATTATTTAAGTAAACTCCAGCTTTTTCAAGAATGTTTTTATAAGTAAAAATCGGAGCCGAAAATCTTAGTGCCAATGCAATTGCGTCTGAAGTTCTAGCATCAATTACTTCTTCGATGTTGTCGCGTTCGCAAATAATACTCGAATAAAAAACGCCATCGACCAATTTGTGAATGATAACTTGCTTGATTATTACTCCAAATCTATCAGCAAAATTTTTAAATAAATCATGAGTCAGTGGGCGAGGAGGCTTGATTTCTTTCTCTAAAGCAATTGCTATAGATTGTGCTTCGAATGCACCAATGACAATTGGTAATTTTCGGTCGCCATCTACTTCATTCAGAATCAATGCATAAGCTCCGTTTTGGGTTTGGCTGTAAGAAATTCCTTTTATGGTTAGTTTTACTAAACTCATTTTCAATATTAGATATTAGATTTTCAATATTAGATTTTACCCAATAATTAAATCATATTACTTTAAAACTTAAATGAACTTATATTCCTTATATGTTTTAAATTTTTTAATAATGCAAAGTAACAAAAAACTTTCTCTTTTAAAAAGAAAAAACCATCTAAAATTATTTCAGATGGTTTTGTTATTTAATTTAAAGAATATTAAAAATTAAGCATTTGCAGCTTTAAATTCTTTTAGTTTTTGATTTAATCTTGGAATAATATCAAAGGCATCGCCAACAATTCCGTAATCTGCAACTTTAAAGAAAGGTGCTTCTGGATCGGTATTGATAACTACTTTTACTTTCGATGAATTGACACCGGCAATGTGCTGAATTGCTCCTGAAATTCCGATTGCGATATATAAATTAGTAGCAACTGGTTTGCCTGTTTGACCAACGTGTTCGCCGTGTGGTCTCCAGCCTAAATCAGAAACTGGTTTCGAACATGCAGTTGCTGCGCCCAAAGTTGTTGCTAATTCTTCGATCATTCCCCAATTTTCTGGACCTTTCATGCCACGACCTGCCGAAACAACAATATCAGCATCGGCGATTGTCACTTGTCCAGATGCTTTTTCTACTGATTCTACCTTTACTCCAAAATCGGCATCGCCAATTGTTGGATTAAAATCGGTTGCTGTTGCAGCTCCAGCATTTTCGAATATTCCGTAAGAATTTTTAGATAGTGCCAAAACTTTTACATCAGTAGCAATTTCGGTAATATTGAATGCTTTATTAGAAAAAGCAGTTCTTTTTACTTGAAATGGTGCAGTTGACAACGGCAAACCAACCACATTTGATGCAAATCCGGCTTCTAAACCAACTGCAACAAGTGGTGCCATATACAAACTATCGGTTGTAGATGACAATAAAATTAGTTTGGCATTTTCTGATTGTGCTGCTTGTTTGACAACATCTGCATAAGCTTTTGCTGTAAAATTTGCCAATTTATCATTGGTTACTTTCAAAACTTTATCGACACCATATTTTGATAATTCTGAAACATCAGACATGTTTATTGTAACTGCCGTAACTGTTGTTGATAAACTTTCGGCTATTTTTTTTGCATAAGATGCTAATTCAAAAGCTACTTTTTTGAATTTTCCGTCGTTTGATTCTGCGTATATTAATATAGACATGATATATTAGATTTTAAATATTAAATATTAAATTTCTGAAAACTGCTACTGAAAACTGATTACTAGATAACCTTAGCTTCGTTGTGTAATAAATTTATTAATTCGTCCAAATTGTCAGCATTTATTAGCTTCACTGCCGATTTTGGAGCAGGTTTTTCAAATTTTATTGCTTTTGTTTCTGCGTTTGCAGCTACTGGTTCAAGAACTGTTAATGCTTTGGTTCTTGCGGTCATGATGCCACGCATATTTGGAATTCGCAAATCTTTTTCTTCAACTAATCCTTTTTGTCCACCAATTATTAATGGCAAACTTGTCGAAACCAATTCTTTTCCACCATCTATTTCTCTTGATGCTTTCGCAGATGAACCATCGATTGTTAATTCGGTGCAAGAATTCACGAAATTATATCCTAATAATCCTGCTATCATTCCAGGAACCATTCCACCATTGTAATCTAAAGATTCTTTTCCGGCAATTACCAAATCATAATTTCCTGTTTTGATGACTTCTGCCAATTGTTTTGCAACATAAAAACCATCGATCGCTGTTGCGTTTACACGAATTGCTTCGTTGGCACCAATTGCCAATGCTTTACGCAAAGTTGGTTCTGTTTCTGGTCCACCAACATTAACGACGGTTACATTTGCGCCTTGTTGCTCTTGGAACCAAATGGCTCTTGTCAAACCAAATTCGTCATTTGGATTGATAACATATTGAACGCCATTGGTATCGAATTGAGAATCGTTATCGATAAAATTAATCTTGGAAGTAGTATCAGGAACGTGGCTGATGCAAACTAATATTTTCATATTGTGTATAATTATCAAATTTGAAATACAAAATTACAAATTAATTTTTGATAAATATACTATGCGTGCATAATATTTTTGTTAAACTATTTCGATTTAGTAATTTTGTTTATAAATTATACTTCAAACTAAAAATCACATACCGAGGTTGCACTACATATTGAGAAGTTCTTGTAGCGAATTGTGTGAAATTATCGTCGTTTAACGAAGTTGTGTTTAACAAATTGGTTCCTGAAATTTTGTATTCGAACTTGCTGTTTTTCTTCTGAAAAATCAAACTCGAAGTCAAAACATCAAACGAATTATTGACTGTTTTGTCTGAATTGTAATAAGAATTGTATTCGTATTCGGTCACAAACGAAAAGCTATCCAAGAAATAATAATCTAAATTGATTGATGGCGTATCGGTAAAAAAAGTTTGACCGCTGTATTTGTTGATTTGCTTTTCGAAGCCCAATTCTATATTGGGATATTTCTTGAAATTTGTTGCCAATTTTGCTTGGTAGTTTTGCGTAAAACTTTCGGTTACAAGTTGAATATTGTTTTGAATATTATAAAATTTAGCCCAATTAAGATTGACATTTGCCGAAGCTTTGTAATATTTATAAAACGAACGTTGATAACTCGCCATTCCAAACAAATTTTCATCTGCAATATTTGAGTTATAAGGTTTCGATGATTGGTTTATTCCAGTAAAATCAGCATTTGTTTTGACTGCATCTACCTTTCGAGAATAGGTTGCATTTGCAAAAATATTTTCGAAATTGAACATGTTGTATTTAAAATACCTTAACGAATGAACTTGCGAAGTGGCATTTTCTAGTTCTCGATTTCCTTGGAATAAACTATTAAAATTGGATAAAAGTTTTCCTGCCGCCAATTGATTAATATCTGTAAAATCATTATTCAATGAAAAATTGTAAGTCAAAGTTTCTGATTTTTTCATTTGATACAAAGCAAAAAAATCAGGCAATATTCTTGTGAAATTTAATTTAAAATCTGATACTAACTGTGTATTAGTTGTATTGTACGAATGAAAACTAAATCCTGGAGTAAATGTGAATTTCCCACTCAATATTTTGTAATGCAAACCTAAAAAAGCATCGTTAAATGAATATTTTACTCGATTGTTACTTTCTGAATTAGATAAATCATTGCTGAAACCATTATCCAAAATCTGGTAAATATTGGAATTGAAAGTTTGTTGCGAATTGGTATTTCCTAAGGTCAAATTGATGTTGCTTTTTGGCGTAATCATATAATAATAATCCAGTTTTGCATCGATTTTATTGGTTTTTACAAATCGGTTTTGGTTCAAATCATTTCGGTTTTGACTAGCAATAATTCCTGATAAATTGAAAGTTGGGTTTTGCAAATTGGCATTATAAAACGGATTTTCGTCTTGGTACAAATGTTGTAATTCTAGAGCAAAAATATTTTTATCGTTTTTGGTATAATACAAATTAAAGTTTTGATTGATAGAAGTTGGATTTTGTTTTTTTAATGTTGAAATAGTTTCGCCAACGTTTAAATTATTAAAAATTATTTCCCGAAACGAGTTCGATTGCTCTTCTTGTCTTGAAATTTTAGACAAAACATCATAATCGATTTGTAGTTTTGCATTTGGTTTGTATGTAGAACTAATTTTGAATAAACCTAAATTGTTGTTTTGAGTGCTATTTTCATCATTTTTTTGTTTCACACCAGTTGTCAAAATCGTATTTTGAGAAAAAGTTTCTAAATTAGTTTTAGATGAATTTATAATTCCGAAACCGCTCAAACTCCATTTTTTTGTGATATTATAAACAAAATTAGTTGCTCCAAACTTGGTTTCGATTTCTTTGGCTCGATTGTTTCTTAACAACGAAATCCCTAAATCATTTGATGATAAATTGAAGTTTGAGCCGCCTTTTTTCATCATGTTTTTAAAACCGCCAGTAAACTTGAAATAATCTTGAACAGTTAATGACAATTCGCCAATATTATTAAAATTGGTTATAAAATTCAAGCTGTATTTTGGGTTGTAATAAAACAATTTTGGATTTATTAAATACCGACTTTCGTCACGAACCACGCCTATTCCGGCTGTAATGTCGCCAAACCAAAAATTCTTTTTTCCAGCTTTAAGTTTTATATTCATTGCGATATTGTCCTGGTCATTTCCCAAACCTTTCAGCGCATCGACTTCGTTAAAGTTTCTCAAAACCTGAATTTTATCTATCGCATCGGCTGGAATATTTTTTACACCAAGTTTAGTGTCGCCATCAAAAAAATCTTTGCCTTCGACCATTAATTTTTGCACTTTTTTGCCTTCGACTTCAATTTCGCCATCTTTGTTGACCACAACTCCTGGCAATTTTTTCAACACATCTTCAAGTTTACGTTCGGTTCCTGTTTTAAAAGAATCGGCATTATACACAATTGTATCGCCCTTAATAGAAACTGGCATTTCTCGAACAACTTCGACTTCATTTAGTTGGTTTTCTGAATTTTCTAGAATAATATTTTGAGTTAGATTTTCGTTTTTTGTTGAAATGAGAACTTCTTTATTTTGCATTCCTAAATAACTAACCTTAATATTATAAGTTGTATTTGGTTTTAGGTTTAACGCAAATTTTCCTTTATCATTGGTTATAGCATAAGCATCCATAGCTTTTGTGGTTTGGTTTACAGCCATAACATTGGCCATTTCAAGACCCAATTTAGTATTATCTTGAATAAAACCCTCGAATTTTATGTTTTGTGAAAATGATAAACACGAAAAGAGTAGGAGCAGAAGGCAAATTTTTTTCATTTATTTTTTTATTTTGTTCAAAACGGTTTTTAAATTTTAATTTATCGACCAATTCTCATTCCACCCATTCCTTGACCAAAACCTTTTCCTCCATTCATTTCTTTTAATTCTTCCATTTTTTTGATCACAACTTCGTCATATTTGGCTTGTGATATGACATCACCTTTTTCAGAAGGTTTAATTTCGGCTTTATCTTTGGTATTCATGATTACTTTCGAGCACAAAATTGTTGTTTTACCATCATTAACTTCAAGAATCAAACCAGGCAAACCCCAATAATTTTCTGGACCTTGATTGATTGGAATTTCGGGAGTGTACCAAGCAGTAACTATAATCTCTTTTGGCATTTCTATATTATCGAGCAAAGTAGTTTTTTTATCAGAATCGGCTTTTTTTGTAGCTGCGTTTTCTTCTTTTGGTCTAAAATTTCTAAAATCGGTTTTGCTTGCTGGTCGAATTGCTGTTGCTTTGAAGCAATTGTATCCTCCAATAATTCTGGTTTCAGATTCCATTTTCCATTTCAAGTTGGGCAAAGAGTCTTTAATTAGAAATTCTTTTCCCATAAACTCTTTGTCAGAAACATAGTTTTTATCTTTAATGTTTTTATAAAATGTGCCACCGCCACCCATCATGTTGCTCATCATTCTTCCCATTCCACCTCCAGATTGTCCCGGATTATCAAGTTTTTCTTCTTCTTTATATATTGATGCAGATTTGTCGAAATAGAGAACAAATGTTTTTTCGAACATTTTTTTCATTCGTTGTTCAATCATTGTTTGCATTTCGGGCGTAATGTCTTTATTGCCTTCAAAACGTTTCTTGAAATCAGATGTAGATGTTTTTGTTTCGTAAGTTGCCGAGCCTTGAAAATCTTTTTGTGCATTTGCAACAGCGAGTGAAAATAATATTGCAAAACTTATTAAAATCTTTATCATATTTTTTTAAATTTAATTATTGAACAAAGATTACGTTTTGATAATTATTTTGATACTAATAGATTGTTAAATGTTAATAAACTAAATATTTCAAAGTCATAAACTAATAATCAAAACAAACAAAGTTTTTTAATCTAAATAAATTAAGTCATAATGAATATAAATCTATTATTGACTCAAATATTAATAAATATTAGAAAATTTATCTAAAAAATTTTGATATACAGAAAATTAATTTACATTTGCAAAGTATTAACCAACCAAAATTATGAAATTTAATATTTACAATATGTGTTGTATGATGATGTGGAGAAATCCCGCAGTGGCAATTATTGTATAATTTTATAAACTAAAATATAACAAATAGAACCTCTGCAAACCGCAGAGGTTTTTTTATACAATTAAGTGAAAATATATAAAATGAAAAATTTAATTCTAAATAAAATGATAATGTGTTGTATGATGTGCTGTTGTGCACCAAACCGTCATTATCAAAAGCGAAGGAAATAATCCTAACTTATAGTCAAACTATAAAAGCCCTTCTGGTAATATTCCAAAAGGGCTTTTTTTTGCCCATCCTAAATCTTTCGCAAAGAGAAAGACTTAAAAATCTAAATTTCAAAATCAAATATCTAAAATTTAATATCTAAAATCAATTATTATGAGCACACAAAAATTTGCAACAAACGCATTGCACGCAGGTCACGACACCACAAAAAACGCTGGAACTAGAGCCGTACCTATTTATCAAACATCATCTTATGTTTTTAACAATTCTGATCATGCATCGAATTTATTTAGCCTTTCAGAAGTGGGATTTATTTACACGAGATTGAACAATCCAACAAACGACATTTTGGAACAACGCTTGGCAAAACTCGAGGGCGGAGTTGCTGCTGTTGTAACTGCATCTGGAACAGCAGCAATTGCGACAACATTATTGGTTTTGCTAAAAGCAGGCGATCACATCGTTGCATCGAGCAGTTTGTATGGCGGAACTTTTAATCTTTTGAATGTTACGTTACCGCGATTGGGCATCACAACAACATTTGTAGATTCATCAAATCCTGAAAATTTCACAAAAGCAGCACAAGAAAACACTAGAGTGTTTTTTGTCGAAAGCTTAGGGAACCCAAAACTAGATGTTCTTGATTTAAAAGCAATTTCGCTCGAAGCAAATGCGTTTAAAGTACCATTTATTGTTGACAATACAGTTGCGACGCCTTATTTGTTAAATCCAATCGAACACGGAGCCAACATTGTTATTCATTCGTTAACAAAATACATCACAGGAAACGGAACTTCACTAGGTGGTGCAATTATCGATGCAGGAACTTTTGATTGGAGCAACGGAAAATTCCCAGAATTTACTGAACCCTCAGCAGGTTATCACGGTTTGAAATATTATGAAGCTCTTGGAGCAATTTCGTTTATTGCCAAAGTACGAATCGAAGGATTACGAGATTTCGGCGCAGCATTAAGCCCATTTAATGCTTTTCAGACCATTCAAGGATTAGAAACTTTGGAAATCAGAATCAAAAAACATTCAGAAAATGCACTTGAATTAGCAAAATGGTTGCAAACACAAAGCGAAGTGGCTTGGGTAAATTATCCAGGATTAGAAAATAATAAATATTATGATTTAGCCAAAAAATATTTATCAAAAGGTCAAAGTGGAATCGTTACTTTTGGTTTAAAAGGCGGATTTGAAGCCGCTAAAAAAGTAGCAGACGAAACCAAACTGTTTTCGCTTGTAGCAAATATTGGCGATACAAAATCATTGATAATTCATCCTGCAAGTACCACACACCAACAACTTTCAAACACTGACCAATTAACAACTGGAGTTTCAAAAGATTTAATTCGACTTTCGGTTGGATTAGAAGATATCGAAGATTTGAAAGCCGATTTAAAAGTGGTTTTTGAAAAATTGCCAGTTGAGCAATTGGTTTAAATTTTAAAAATGAACCATTAAGAAATTGAGATTCATTAAGTTTTTGTACACAACCTAAATGAACCTTAATTTCTTAATGGTTATGTAAAAAATCAATTTTAGAAAATAGAATCAATCCAAAACTATTAAATCTGTGTCATCTGCGTTCATAAATCAAACATTATGCTACAAAATATCAATATCAAAAACTGGCATCTAGAAAACGGCAAAACAATAGCAAACATTTCAATTTTCTATCAAACTTTTGGTCAAACATTAGGCACTTCGCCAGTAGTTTTAGTCAATCACGCCTTGACAGGAAATTCGAATGTTATTGGCGAAACAGGTTGGTGGAACGATATAATTGGACTAAACAAAACTATCGACACCGACTTTTTTACCATTCTAGCCATAAATATTCCTGGAAATGGATTTGATGGAAATCCAGAAAATCTGATCAAAAATTACAAAAATTTTACCATTCGAGACATCGCAACTATTTATTGGAAAACTGTTTTCGAATTGAACATACAAGAATTATTCTCTGTAATTGGCGGAAGTCTTGGCGGAGCAATCGCCTGGGAAATGGCAGTTTTGCAGCCCAAAAAAATCGAAAATCTTATTCCAATTGCGACAGATTGGAAAGCCACAGATTGGATGATTGCCAATGTTTTGTTACAAGATTCTATTTTGAACAATTCCAAAAACCCAATCGATGATGCGCGAATTCATGCCATGCTTTTGTACAGAACGCCACAATCAATCAATCAACGGTTCAATCGCAAACAAACCAAAAATCTGACCTTCGAAATCGAAAATTGGTTGATTTATCATGGCGAAACTTTAAAAAATCGATTTACGCTTTCGGCATATAAACTCATGAATCATTTGCTAAAAACGAACGATATTACTCGAAACCGAAGCTATTTCGAAACAGTTTTGGAAAGCATTCAGTCCAATATTCAAATAGTTTCTGTCGATTCTGACTTGTTTTTTACGCAAGACGAGGATTTAAAAACTTATAAAATTTTAAAAAAATCAAAGCAAAATGTTTTCCGTCACGAAATAAAATCAGTTCATGGACACGATGCTTTTTTAATTGAATTTGAGCAACTAAATTTCATTTTAAACCCAATTTTCAACAAAACAAAAACTTTAAACCATGTCAATAATCAAAATTAATATTGCACTTTTCGGAATTGGAAATATTGGAAACACATTATTGAAACAATTTATCGAAAGCAAAGTTTTTTTCTTGTACAATCAAAGGATAGACTTACAGTTTCCGATAATTGCAAACTCAAAAAAAGCTTATTTCAATCAGGAAAAAAGTATTGAAAATTGGCAAGATAATTTTGAAAAATTTGCAATTCGTTATTCAATTCAAGATGTTATCGAATATGTAAAAAACAACGAACTCGAAAACCTGATAGCTGTCGATGTAACTGCAAGTCAAGATTTTACAGAAAACTACGATTTGTTAATCGAAAACGGATTTAACATCGTTGCAGCCAACAAAAAAGCCAATACACAATCGCTAGACTTTTATAAAAATTTGAGACAAAATCTCGAAAAATACAATAAAAAATTTCTATACGAAACCAATGTCGGAGCAGGTTTGCCAGTAATTAACACCATTCGAAATTTGTATTTATCTGGAGAAAGAATCACAAAAATTCGTGGTGTTTTTTCGGGTTCAATAAGCTATATTTTCAATCGTTTTTCAAACGAAGAAACTACATTTTCAAATATTTTGCTCGATGCCGAACGTTTAGGATTAACAGAACCCGATTCACGAGAAGATTTATCTGGTCACGATGTTGCCAGAAAATTATTAATTTTAGCCAGAGAATTAAATCAAGAAATCGATTTTTCTGACATCAAAATCGAATCTTTATTATTACCAAATCTTAACGAAAACAATACTTTAAAAGAATTTGAAAACAATAAAAAATTACTCGACAAACCATTCGAAATCGCCAAAATTACTCAATTTGGCACCCACGTTTTGCGATATATTGGCGAAATTGACCTCGAAAATCAAAATTTCATAGTAAAGTTATTATCCGAACCACGAAATTCTCCAATCGGTCAACTAAAAGGAGCCGATAATCTCATCGAAATTTACACACACTCTTGTGGCGAAATTCCAATCATAATCCAAGGCGCAGGTGCAGGAAAAAACGTTACCGCTAGAGGTGTTTTGTCCGATATTTTGAATATTTCAGAATTATTAAAAACAAAAGAATTAGTTTTTTCTTAATAATCATTTGCAAAACCAATTTCTATTTCATTACTTTGTATTGTTCTTAAAATTATTGTTTGTTATCACGAAAGCTCGAGGGATTAGACCCAACGACAGCTTAGCAACCCTTTCTAGTAAAGAAAGAAGGTGCTACATTCTATCTCGTTTTTTTTAACGAGGACAGATAACCCAAGAGAATTCTCTCAAACTTTCTACATAACACATACTATTTTTAAAACGAATTAGATTTTTTTCTGGAGCTATTTCCTGCTATTCGTTACAATCTTGTCTCGTTCTGTAAAACGAGACAAGGATTTTCACTGCTATCAGGGCTAGGCATCAGTTTAAATATGAACATTCATTTAAAAATAAAAACTTTGTGAACTTTGTGAAATTACCATTGTGAACTTTGTGGTTAGAAAAAGACTATGTCAAAAATACAAGAAGAAATAAAATCAAGAATCCTAGTTCTCGACGGTGCAATGGGTACCATGTTGCAACGCCACAACTTCTCCGAAGAAGATTTTCGTGGCGAACGTTTCAAAAATTTTGCACATCCGTTAAAAGGAAACAACGATTTGTTGTCCATAACCCAACCCGAAGCTGTAAAAGAAGTCCATCGCCAATATTTTCAAGCAGGAGCCGATATTGTCGAAACCAACACATTTTCGGGAACAACAATCGGAATGGCAGATTATCATCTCGAAGATTTGGTTTACGAACTCAATTTCGAATCAGCCAAAATTGCCCGTCAAGTAGCAAATGAGTTTACAGACAAACCAAGATTTGTGGCTGGAGCCATTGGACCAACAAACCGAACAGCATCAATGTCGCCCGATGTAAACGATCCAGGATTTCGAGCTGTAACTTTCGACGATTTACGAATTGCATACAAACTGCAAACCGAAGCCTTGATAGATGGTGGTTGCGATGTTTTGTTAGTAGAAACTATTTTCGATACGCTAAACGCCAAAGCCGCACTTTTCGCCATCGAAGAAGTCAAAGAGGCACGCAATCTTGATATTCCAGTAATGGTTTCGGGCACAATTACCGATGCTTCTGGGCGCACACTTTCTGGACAAACCGTCGAAGCGTTCTTAATTTCTATTCAGCATATTGATTTGTTGAGTGTTGGTTTTAATTGTGCATTGGGTGCCGATCAATTAAAACCCTATCTCAAACGATTATCTCGAAATACATCCTTGAACATATCAGCGCATCCAAACGCAGGTTTACCAAACGCATTCGGACAATACGATCAAACACCAAGAGAAATGCAAGCCTTAATTCGAGAATATTTGCAAGATAATTTAGTCAATATTATTGGTGGTTGTTGCGGGACAACCCCAGAACACATAAAATTAATAGCCGAGGCAGCAGCTGAGATTAAAACTAGAAAATTATAATTAGCATAGTTGTTTTCCTGCAAGGTTTTTTTTTGAACCTTGTAAGTGTCTTGTTAAATAAAAAAATAAAAATATACCTACAAGAAAAAAAACCTTGCAGGATTAATAAATATAAATGTCAAGATTAAATAAAATAAATTTAGCACTTTCAGGCTTAGAACCGCTTTTTATTACAGAAGAATCAAACTTTGTAAATATTGGCGAACGAACAAACGTAACAGGTTCTCGTAAATTTCTTCGTTTAATAAAAGAAGAAAAATACGACGAAGCGCTTTCTGTAGCCAGAGATCAGGTCGATGGTGGTGCACAAATTATCGACATTAATATGGACGAAGGAATGTTGGACGGCGTTTATGCGATGACCAAATTTCTTAATCTTATTGCATCAGAGCCAGATATTTCTCGTGTTCCGATAATGATTGACAGTTCCAAATGGGAAATTATCGAAGCAGGTTTAAAAGTTGTTCAAGGCAAATCGGTTGTGAATTCTATTTCGTTAAAAGAAGGTGAAGCACAATTTATTCATCATGCCAAGTTAGTAAAAAGGTATGGTGCTGCAGTAATCATAATGGCATTTGACGAAAAAGGTCAAGCCGATAATTACGACCGACGCATCGAAATTTGCAAAAGAAGTTATGATATTTTGGTTGATAAAGTTGGTTTTCCAGCCCAAGACATCATTTTTGATCCAAATATTTTTCCAGTTGCAACTGGAATGGACGAGCATAAACTAAATGCTCTAGATTTTTTTAGAGCCACAAAATGGATTCGTGAAAACTTACCTTACGCCAATATTTCTGGTGGTGTGAGTAATGTATCGTTCTCATTTCGTGGCAACGACAAAGTGCGCGAAGCAATGCATTCGGCATTTTTATACCACGCTATTCAGAACGGAATGACAATGGGAATCGTGAATCCAGAAATGTTAGAAATTTATGACGAAATAGACAAAACTTTACTCGAACACGTTGAAGATGTGCTACTAAATAGGAGAGAAGATGCTACCGAAAGATTACTCGATTTAGCCGATAGTTTTAAAGGGGAATTTAAAACCAACGAAAAAGCAATTCAAGAATGGAGAAAGGATTCATTCCAAGAACGATTAATTTATTCATTAGTAAAAGGAATTGACGAATTTATCGAAGACGATGTTGAAGATGCACGAGAAGGTTCAGATAAAGCAATTGACGTTATCGAAACCCATTTAATGGCAGGAATGTCGGTTGTTGGCGATTTATTTGGTTCAGGGAAAATGTTTTTGCCACAAGTTGTAAAATCGGCAAGAGTAATGAAGAAAGCCGTTGCCTACCTTTTACCTTACATCGAAGCCGAAAAAGTAGGTAAATCATCATCGGCTGGAAAAATATTGATTGCAACAGTAAAAGGCGATGTGCACGATATCGGAAAAAATATCGTATCGGTCGTCATGAGTTGTAATAACTTCGAAATGATAGATTTAGGTGTAATGGTACCACCAGAAAAAATTATTGAAGAAGCCATAAAACACAATGTTGACATCATAGCATTAAGCGGATTAATAACGCCTTCGTTGGACGAGATGGTTTATCTGGCTAAAGAAATGGATAGATTAAACATCACAATTCCGATGATGGTTGGCGGTGCCACAACATCGCGTGCACATACAGCCGTGAAAATCGCCCCAGAATACAAAGGAACAGTTGCTCATTCTACCGATGCCTCAAAAGCAGTTGCTTTGGCAAGTAATTTAATGCAAAAAGAGACTCATTTAGAATTCAAAAAAGGTGTTCGTGCCGAATACGATAAACTTCGTGAAGGATATTTGAATAGAAGTCGCGATAAGAATTTCTTATCAATCGAAGATGCCAGAAAAAACAAATTAAAACTAGATTGGGACAATTACAAACCCATAAAACCAAATTTTATTGGTACAAAAACCATCGAAGTTGACTTAAAAGAACTAGTAGAATTTATTGATTGGACTCCGTTTTTTCAATCTTGGGAGTTGTTCGGAAAATATCCAGCCATTTTAACCGATGAGGTTGTAGGTGAACAAGCAACAGCTGTTTTTGCAGATGCGCAAGAAATGTTAAAACAATTATTGGACGAAAAATGGTTAACAGCCAAAGGAATTTATGGAATTTTTGAAGCAAATACTATAAATGATGACGACATAAACCTCCCCAACCCCAACCAAGGAGGGGCTTTGACGTTGATTACGCTTAGACAACAATCTCAAAAAACCGCTGGTGCACCAAATATTGCTTTAGCCGATTTTATCGCTCCAAAAGATTCTGGAATTCAAGATTATGTGGGTTGCTTTTGCGTAACAACTGGTTTTGGAGTTGATGAAAAAGCATCAGAATTCGAAAAAGATTTAGACGATTATAATTCTATTTTAATAAAAGCATTGGGCGACCGTTTTGCAGAGGCATTTGCCGAATATTTGCATTTAAAAATCAGAAAAGAAATTTGGGGATATGCCTCTGATGAGGTTTTATCTAACCAAGATTTGATTAAAGAAGAATACAAAGGAATTCGTCCAGCACCAGGATATCCAGCTTGTCCAGACCATTTAGAGAAGCCAACAATCTTTAAATTATTGAATGTCGAACAAGAAATTGGTGTAATATTAACCGAATCGATGGCAATGTGGCCTGCATCGTCAGTATCTGGATATTATTTTGGAAATCCAGAAAGTAAATATTTTGGACTCGGAAAAATAAAAGAAGACCAAGTCATCGATTACGCCAAACGAAGAGGAATATCAACCGAAAAGGCAATGAAATGGTTGGCACCGAATATAGCAGATTAGTAAAAAATGTATAATGTATTTTGTAAAAAAGTATGGTTATGTTTTATAATATTATTGTTGTTTTAAACTCTTTATTTCATTGAAATAAAACTTCTATTTGTCATTTCGAAGATAGGAGAAATCACATAAATTGAGTAACTAATGAGATTTTTACTATCGTCGAAATGGCAAAATAGTAACCAAATCATGAAAATCTACAACTTTCTAAAACATAACCAAAAGTATTTACAGGATTTAGACTTTATAAAAAAATACGATTTACAACAATACATTATACAACCATACACATTATATTTAAAAAAAAATGAAAGTAACACAACACATACAAAAAGCAAACGGAAAACCACTTTTTTCGTTTGAAATATTGCCTCCATTAAAAGGACAAAATATTCAATCTATATTTGACGGAATCGATCCACTAATGGAATTCGAACCACCATTTATCGATGTTACTTATCATCGTGAAGAATACGAATATAAAGAATTGCCAAGCGGATTGTTAGAAAAGAAAATCGTCAAGAAACGTCCAGGAACGGTCGGAATTTGTGCTGCAATCCAAAACAAATACCATGTCGATGCGATACCTCACATATTATGTGGCGGATTTAATAAAGAAGATACCGAAAATTTATTAATCGATTTGGATTTTTTGGGTATAGATAATGTAGTTGCTTTGCGAGGAGATGCTTTGAAAACCGAAACCTATTTTAAACCTGAAAAAGCAGGAAACGAATATGCAAGCGATTTGGTTTTACAAATTGCCAATTTGAACAAAGGAATTTATCTTGATGAAGATTTGCAAAATTCATCTTGTACCAATTTTTGCATTGGCGTTTCGGGTTATCCCGAGAAACATATGGAAGCACCAAGTTTAGATTCTGACATTCATTTTCTGAAGCAAAAAATCAAAAACGGTGCAGAATACATCATTACTCAAATGTTTTTTGATAATAAAAAATTTTTTGATTTTGTAGATAAATGCCGAAATGCTGGTATAAATGTACCGATTATTCCAGGATTGAAACCAATTGCAACCAAAAAACAATTGAACTTAATTCCACATCGATTTTCGTTAGAATTGCCCGACGATTTGATTATGGCAGTTGTAAAAGCCAAAGATAATGATGCAGTGAAACAAATCGGAATTGAATGGTGCATTCAACAAAGCAAAGAAATTGTAGCTGCTGGTTTTCCAGTAATGCATTATTATTCTATGGGAAAAGCTGAAAATATAAAATTGATTGCCAAAGAAGTTTTTTAGAATTTAAAGAGCTGATTTTTATTAAATAATTTTATATTTGCGAAAGAATTATCTACAAAATGAGGCATTTATTATTGTTATTCTTTCTTCTCGAATCATTGACATTCGCACAACAAAAAAACGAAACAACTACCGTTAACCTAAGTTTTTTAAGAGGAAATGTTCTTGTTCATTCAAAAGATGTCGCTGCTTTAACGGGGCATCCTGAAGGAATAATGTTGACTTTTTCGAGAAAAACTTTCGGCAAACAAGAATGGCAACGAGCATTTAATTATCCAGATTATGGTGCATATTTTTTATATCAAGATTTCAAAAATCAATATTTGGGCAAGAATTATGCAATTGGTGGTCATTATAACTTTTATTTTTTTAATAGACAGTTAAGTCTAGATATTGGTCAAGGAATTGCATACATAACAAAACCTTACGACAAAGTATCTAATAACAAAAACAAGGCTTTTGGCTCGCCAGTTATTGCCAATATTAACTTGAGTTTGCAATATAAAAAAGAACATATTTTTGAAAATTTTGGATTACAAACTGGATTAATTTTCACACATTATTCTAGCGGAAGATTCAAAGCTCCGAACAGCGGAATAAATACTTTTAATTTCAATTTAGGGTTGAATTATAATTTCGAGCAACCTCAACAATATGTAATCGATTCTACAGATTCTAAGATAAGTTATCGTGAAAACTTAAAATATAATTTTGTTTTGCGTAGCGGATTAAACGAAAGTTCGGTAATAAACTCAGGTCAATTTTCGTTTTATCATGCTAGTTTTTATATCGATAAACGCATTTCTCGAAAAAGTGCTTTTCAACTTGGAACCGAAGTTTTTTTCTCGAATTATGCTAAAAATTTCATCAAATATCAATCTGTGGCTTATCCCAATAAAAATATTGACCCCAATACCGATTACAAGAAAGTTGGTGTTTTTGTAGGCTATGAAATGTTTATAAATCGAATGTCATTTGAAGCACAAGTAGGATATTATGTTTATCAACCATTTAAATTTGATATTTCAGTTTACGATCGAATCGGAATAAAATATTATGTTGCACCAAAAATTTTTACAGGATTTTCATTAAAAACTCACGAATTTCTTGCTGAAGCATTCGAATTAATAATAGGAACAAGATTTTAAATAAATGAAAAAAGTTGCAATTTTATTTTTTATCCTAATTTTTGGTTGTTCAAGACCAAGCGATTGTATAGAAACTACTGGAAACATTATTTCTAAAGAATTTTCTGTTTCTAGTTTCGATAAAATTAAGGTATTTCGTGGAATTAGTTTGGTTATTTCTCAAGGAAATTTTCAAAAAATTGAAGTCAAAACTGGCGATAACCTAATGTCAAATATTAATGTAAAAGTAGAAAACAACACATTGATTTTGAATGACAATACCACTTGTAATTGGGTTCGAGATTACGGACAAACTACTATTTATGTTACAACACCCACATTATCAGAGATTATTTGCAAGACTGAAAAACCAATATCAAGTAACGGAATTTTAAATTTTCCTATTCTCAAATTCAATTCAATAGATTTAACAGAAGGTGGCGGAACAGGAGATTTTATTTTTCAAATAAATAATAACCAATTGGTTATAGAAAGCAATAACGCTTCTAATTTTTATATTTCAGGAAAAACTAAAGATTTTCAAGCTAGTTTTTACGAAGGCAATGGTCGAATAGAATCTGCGGATTTATTATCCGAAAATATAAATGTTTTTCATATAGGTTCGAACGATATGATTCTGAATCCGCTAATAAAAATAACTGGAAAAATGTATTCGACAGGCGATATTATTTGCAAAAATCCATATGTAATTAATGAAGTTATTGCATTGTTTCAGGGTCAAGTAATATTCAAATAATTACAAATATTTTATTTAGATTTTAAAAATATTGGCTCTGGTCTAAAAAGTATATTCATATAAAAACTTTTTGACACAGATTTAAAAGATTTAAAGGATTTTTTATATTTGATAATAAAAAAATCTGTGATAATCTGTGAAATCTGTGGCTAGAATAAAAATCATATATTGAAGTGGTTTAAAAATTTTTTTATTTTGGGCAAAAATATAATTTTTCAGCCCATTAAAAAAAGTTTAAACCACTTCATTAACTAGACTACAGCCAAAATATTTAATTTTTCCTTATAAACCCATTACATCAAAAGGAGTAATATTCTGAAAATATTTCTTTTGAAAAAATTCATAGATTTTGTAAGTTAAAAAACCCATCGAACTACCAACAGTAAATCCAGTTAAAATGTCGGTTGGGAAATGCAAACCTAAATAAATTCTGCTGTATGCAAATATTAAAGGAAATAAAATAACCAACCAAAAATATTTGTAATATTGTCTCATAATCAAAAACAAAAAAATCATTGCTGCAGATGAATTAGCTGCATGACCCGAAAAAAAACTGAACGTTTGACTTGGTTTAATATTTCTGATAATATCTTTAATATCTAAAGTGTTACATGGACGAATTCTTTGGAAATAATTTTTTACGATTTCGGTAAACGTATTATTTACGGTCATTAAAACGGCAACAAATAGAACAATAATTAATGTTTGTTTTGTGCCTAATTTTTTATAAATAAAATATAAAAGCAATAAAAAAAATGGAGTCCAATTGAGTTGTTTTGTAATAATTAACCAAAACGGATCAAATGTTTCTGAGCCAAAACTATTCAAAAAAACTAATAATTGTTTATCTATGGCAATAATTTTTTCTAACATTACAATTGACGTTTTATAGGTCCAGTTAGATTTTCTAAATCTTCTTTTACTTTGTTAATAGTATCTGTTGAATCTCCTAAAAACCCATCTTTTGCTTTGTTTATTTCTGCCGAAATATCAGAAATTGTGGTATCATCAGAAATTGTGTCTACACCTTTTTGTATTTCTGATTTTATTTCGTTGGTCGCATGTTTAAGTTTAGCCATAAATTTACCTAAAGTTCTAGCTATTTCTGGAACTTTGTCTGATCCAAAAAGCATTAAGACTACTACTAGAATAAATATTATTTCTCCAAATCCTATTCCGAAATCCATTCTTTATTGTTTAATGTTGTTTAATTTTGTTCAATTTTGTTCAATTTTGTTCAACTGAATTAAACAACCTTAAACTTTTAAACCTTTTAAACTAATTTTTATTATTCAAACTTCGATTTCACAATTTCTTTTGGCCAAGTATTATTGCTGAGATCAATATCAGCAGTTTCTAGCTTTGGATCGACCAAAATTTTCTTTACAATTTTTTGTGTTGCAAATGTTCTTGAAACTTCTTTGTCATTCATTCTCCAGATTTGTGCTGGAAAAGTCTGTGTTTCCGTTGATCCATCATCAAACGTCAGTTCGACAATTAAGGGCATTACCAATCCGCCAGGTTTATTGAAAGTCACTTCATAAAAATATTTTGGCGATTTTAGATTTGCTTTTTCTTCTGCATTAAAATGATTTTCAACGTACTCATTTAGTGTTTTGATGTCTTTAATATTCAAAGTTTTATTCAAATTATCGTTTGCTACTTCGCTTTTATCTGCTATTAAAAATACTTTTGGTCCAGATGTTGCAAATCGATTTCGCCTTGTTGTAACTACTTCTTTTAAATCTTTTGGAGGCGTATTACTTACATAAAATTGTTTCACTTCTTTGATACCAATATCAGTATAATCTGTAGAATAAAACCAACCTCTCCAAAACCAATCTAGATCAACAGCCGACGCATCTTCCATGGTTCTAAAAAAATCTTCGGGAGTCGGGTGCTTGAATTTCCAACGGTTTGCATAAGTTTTGAAAGCATAATCAAACAATTCGTGACCCATAATTGTCTCACGTAAAATATTCAATCCCGTTGCAGGTTTGCCATAAGCATTATTACCAAACTGACGAATAGATTCAGAGTTTGTCATAATTGGATCTATCATATTTTGGTCGCCTGACATGTAAGGTACAATCAATTTTGCTGGACCACGACGGCTTGGGAATTTAGATTCTGTCCAATCGCATTCGGCTAGATATTGCATAAAAGTATTCAAACCTTCGTCCATCCAAGTCCACTGGCGTTCGTCTGAGTTGACAATCATCGGAAAATAGTTGTGTCCAACTTCGTGAATAATTACGCCCAACATTCCGTATTTAACATCATCAGAATATTTACCATCGGCTTCTGGACGACCAAAATTCCAGCAAATCATCGGATATTCCATACCTTGATCCTGTGCATTTACAGAAACTGCTTTTGGATACGGATAATCGAATGTGTATTTTGAATAAGATTTTAGAGTATGAGCAACGGCACGAGTCGAAAATTGTTCCCACAACGGGTTGCCTTCTTTTGGATAAACCGAAGTTGCCATTACGGTTTTGTCATTTAATTTAACAGCCATTGCATCAAAAATAAATTTTCTAGAAGTCGAAATTCCAAAATCTCGAACATTTTCGGCCTTAAATTTCCAAGTTTTCTTTTTGTCTGAAAAACCTTTTTCTGTTACGGTTGCTTCGGCTTGTGTCACAATTATTACAGGATTTTCGTAAGATTTTTGCGCTAAAGCATATCTTTTGACTTGTTCTGGCGTGAAAACTTCTGATCGATTCATAAGATTTCCGGTAGCTTCCATAACATGATCGGCTGGAACTGTAATGTTTACATCGTAATTTCCAAATGGCAATGCAAACTCGCCTTGTCCCCAAAACTGGTTGTTTTGCCAACCTTCTACATCGTTATAAACTGCCATTCTCGGAAAAAATTGTGCCAAAACATACAACCTGTTTCCATCGGTAAATTGTTCGTAACCCGAACGTCCACCATCAACCATATAATTATTGATATTGAACCACCATTTTATAGTCATTAAAAATTTTTGTCCTTTTGCCAATGGTTTGTCCAAATTTATCCGCATCATTGTTTCGTTTACCGAATACGATATTGGTTTGCCCAAAGCATCTTTTACATAATCAATTTTGAAACCGCCATCGAATTTTTCTTCTAAAAATGTTCTAGAAAAACCCGCAACACTAACAACTGGGTCAACCTTAGTCTCTGTTACCAATGGCGTTTTAGAAGTTTTTGCCATCATATTCTGGTCCAACTGAATCCACAAATAATCTAGACTTTCTTTGGCATTGTTGGTATAAGTTATTGTTTCTGTGCCATACAATTTCATGTTTTTATCATCAAGCTCGATGTCCATTTTATAATCGGCTTGTTGCTGATAATATTCTGGTCCTGGTGCGCCCGAAGCCGTTCTATACATATTTGGAGTCGCAAAATCGTTGTACATCTGACGAAATTTGTTACTGTCAACGTGACCCAATTCTTTGGTTTTTGGACTTTCTTGTGCAATTGCGCTTAAAGCGAATAAACAAAACCCTAGTAACACTATATTTTTCATTATTGATAATTTTCTTGTTGTAAAAGTAATTATTTTTATGGAATATTTAAAGTTAATTGATTTTTAACATACTTTTTTGATTGTCAATAGTTAATAGCAAACTTTGCTTTTTGTTGTAAATTGTTGTTTGAATAATGTTTTGTTGTTCAGAATTTAAGTCAAAAAGAGCGGCGTTTTTTATTTCTAATGATTTAATTTTCGGGATATCTTTAATGTTGAAATAGCATATCAATACGTTTGGCTCGGTTTCGTTACTCAAATAATTAATTTTTTTTGAAACACCATTTATTTTGATCATAAAATTTTCTGAAATGTATTTTTTCATCAATTCTAAATCTTCAATTCTAATATTTTTATCGGTAAACAAAGTTTTTTTGTTGTATTTTTTATTCAAAACTTCGTTTAAATCATCCATGAAAATTCTAGAAGTAATTTCTAATCTTTTGTCTTTTTGGTTATAGTTTATTTGATAAATAGATACATAAAATTTATGAAAGTCAAATGATGAAAATCCAAAAAACGAAAACAAAATTATAACTAAAATTATTAATTTTTTCATTTATTTTCGTTTTTGATATTCGTAAATTCTTTGTTTTTATTGAATAAAAAATCCATTAATTCAAACGTTGTTTTGTATCTCGATAATTCTTTTGCTGCTGAATCGTTCTCGCAATAAACCAAAAACAATCTAATTTCTTCGTCTTTTAATTTCAATCTATTAATAAAATAATTATATTTTACTTTTTGCAAAACCAATTCTGTAAAACTCACATCTGAATAAAAATCTGTTTGTTTCGGATTCTTTTTCTTAAATAATTTAAAAACATCTTTTAAAAGTCTTACGAAATTTATTCCAGGAGTTTGACCGTCATAAACATTTGCATTTGTCAAATGACTTTTTTCGTCGTTAAAATATTGTTTATCGACATATTTCTGAGTGTCATCTTGAATTGGATTGTATTTTGCATTGTTATTAGAAACTTTTACTTCATCTAAATTATTTATCTTTAATTCGAGTTTTAATTCTAAAAAATTATTTTCGAAATTTTCTTTAATTAAAACTATTTTTTTTGTGTAAAAGTTTATGCTCGAAAAAACCAATGTATCATTTATTTTCGCATTTATCTCGAAAACTCCTTCGTTTTTAACGATGCTACCATTTCTAGCGCTAGCATTAAAAACAATTACATTTTCAATTTTTGAAACATTGCATTTTACTTGCCCGTTTAACAAAACTCTATTGTTAGTCTGCGAGAATCCAAATTGCACTAAAATCAATAAAAAAATTGAACAAAAAATTTTCATATATAAAGGTATAAATTTAGGCGAATTTAATAATTTATTTTTCATTAATTTGGAGTTTGTTGTATTCTTCTGCCAATTGAATAATTCTGAAATGAATTGCTGTTTTGTTGTTATTGTCAATAAAATCTACAAAATCTTTATCTTCAACAACATAATATTGAAAAGCTTTAACATAATCTTTATCGATTTTTAATTTTTCAACAAAAAAACTTTTCATAAACATGATATCTAATCTAGAAAGTATTTTTTCTTTATGCTCGATTTCTAATTGAATTTTTAAAGATTTTGTTCTGCCCGAGAACATATTAAAAATTGGGTCAGCCGAGATTGAACCGCCAGTTGTGCCATCAATGTTTCCTTTTAAATCAGCACTATTTGCAGCCAATATTCTGCGTTCGGCTGGCGAATAGCTTTTGATATTTGCGCCAACAATTCCAAGCGAAACGGCATTAATTTTCGAATAATTATAGACAATAACTTCTTTTAATTGTTCTGCTTTTTTTGATAATTTAACTATTAAACAATTGTTATTGATGTCTTCTTGTTCCAGAAATTTGCGTTTGTAATCATAAATATTCGAACAAAACACTAACATGTCACCTGCTTTTGCCAAAATAGAAAAATTGCCATTTTGGTCAGAAACCGTACTTTTTTCATTAACCAAATTAATAACCTGAATGCCTTGAACGGTAAATTGGTCATCGTATATTTTTCCAGTAATCAATATCTCATTTTGTGAAAATGAAGAATGTATTCCAAACAACAAAAACAATATTATTTTATTTCTCATTGGTTTGTAGGTTATTGAATTTTTGAGCCAACTCTATCATTCTAAAATTGATTTTTACTTTGTTTTTAGATTTTAAATCAGCAACAAATAGAGCGTCGTAAATGGCATAATATTGAAAAGCATTTATTAAATCTTGGTTGATTTTTAATTTTTTAATGTAATAAACATCTTTATATAGGGCTTTTATTTTCATTAAAAGCATTTCGTTTCGTTCGATTTCTAATTGATCTTTTAGTTTTTTAGTTCGACCAGATAACCAATTCAAAAAAGGATCTAAACTCATTGCTCCGCCCATCATCATTCCAGCATTTGCAGTAGCATCAAGCGAAGTTGCGGTTTTTAATCGTCTTTCGGCTGGCGTATATTCTTTGGCTGGTTTTGATAATATCCTGAGTTTTACAACATCAATTTCTGGAATTTTAGTAACTATTACTTCGTCTAATTGTTCGATTTTCTTAGTTAAATTGATAATTAAATTATTGAAATCAATATCTTCTTGTTCTAAAATCTTTCGTTTATAATCATAAGTTGTAGATGTAAAAACCAGCATATCTTCGGCTTTTGCCAAAATTGAAAAATTACCGTTTATGTCAGAAATCGTACTTTTTTCGGAAACTAAATTAGTTACTTGAATATTCGAAACAACATTATTATCACAAATAATTTTACCCGAAATTAATTTTTCATTTTGTGAAAATGACAATTGAATTACCATAAACAGTAATAATATATTGCTGTAAAGTTTTCTCATAGAATTTATTAAGATGTAAATGTATTGGCGAATACTCAAAATAAATTGCTAATGTGTTAATAATTATATGTTAATAAATTTTTAGGAAATAAAAATCAGAAAAATATAAATACCTTAAATTTGAAAACAAATCTAAAAAAAATGACAAACGCAATAATTGCAAGCACATCGACTATTTTTGGTGGCCAATATTTAGAATATTTATTGCCAGAACTCGAAAAATTATTTTCAAAAACAGCAACAATTTTGTTTGTACCATTTGCCAGACCAAGTGGCATTTCTCATGATGAATATACAGAAAAAGTAAAATTAGCATTCGCTAAAATCAATAAAAAAATTATTGGTTTACACGAATTTGATGATTTTTCGGAGGCAATAAGTCAAGCCGAAGGCATTTTCACGGGTGGTGGAAACACTTTTTTATTAGTCAAGCAATTGCACGACAATAAAATCATGACGGTTTTATCAAATGCAATAAAATCTGGTATTCCGTATTTGGGTTGCAGTGCAGGCAGTAACATTACTGGTTTTTCGATGCAAACCACCAATGACATGCCGATTGTTTATCCAAGTAGTTTTGAAACTTTGGGTATTATTCCGTTTAATTTGAATCCACATTATTTAGACCCAGATGCCAAATCGACACACAAAGGCGAAACTCGAGAAACCAGAATAAAAGAATTTCATTCGTTTAACGAAATTCCCGTAATTGGACTTCGAGAAGGAAGTTGGCTTGAAGTGGTTGGTACGAAAGTTACATTAAAAGGAAACCTGAAAGCAAGATTTTTTGAACAAAACAGAAAACCTGTTGAGTTAGAAAGTGGTTATGAGTTTTAATTTTTCAAAAAAAAACCCTTAAATCGAAATTTAAGGATTTTGGAGCGAAAGACGAGGCTTCTCGTTGAAATTAACGAGACAACAACCAGCTGTGTATTTTTTATTAAATTTTTAGAAAAATTTCAAAAAAAAATCCTTAAATCGAAATTTAAGGATTTTGGAGCGAAAGACGAGGCTTCTCGTTGAAATTAACGAGACGACAACCAAGCTTTGTGTTTTTTATTAATTTTTAGAAAAAATTTTCAAAAAAAAATCCTTAAATCGAAATTTAAGGATTTTGGAGCGAAAGACGAGGCTCGAACTCGCGACAACCAGCTTGGAAGGCTGGAGCTCTACCAACTGAGCTACTTTCGCATTACAACGGTGCAAATATACAATAACTTTGACTTGATGCAAATTTATCTGCGACAAAATAAAATTTTATTTTAACTTTGCATTTAAAACACTCAAAGCTAATTTGTTATGAGATAGAATTATTTTAAAATGATTAAGGAAATTACCACAATAGATACTTTTTTGGTTCGACATCCAGTTTTAAGAGCTGGAAAAACAATCGAATCTTGCCGTTTTGATGGCGATAATTTAGAAACTACTAAACATTTTGGTTATTTTGTAAGTAAAAAATTGGTTGGTGTTGTGTCTATTTATAAAACTTCAAATATAATCTCCACTGAGTTGTATCAATATCAACTTCGTGGAATGGCAATTTTAAACGAGTATCAAAAAAAAGGTTTTGGAGAAAAACTTGTTATTTATTGCGAGAATTATGCTGTTCAAAATCAAGTAAAATTTATTTGGTTTAAAGCTAGAGCTAGTGCCGTAAAGTTTTATGAAAAATTAGGATATTCTAAATCAGGTAAAAGTTTTGAAATTCCAGAAATAGGCAAGCACTTTTTAATGAATAAACTGTTTGTCGATAAAAATTGAAATTTACCGATAAATATGAAATCTTAACATATTCATAAAAAATTATTAAAAAATTTGATTAACTTTGAATTAACATGAGACAAATTTATTTAATTATTATCTTCACTTTTTTTATTAGTTGCAAGAAAGAAAATTCTGTAAACGCAAGTACAATTCCATTTTCAAATATATTTGAAGGCAAAAAAATTATCATCGATACCTTATTAATATCAAAATTTAATAACAAAGATTTAATGACTTTTTATAAATCAAATAATCTTGAAACCGTTTGGCAATCTTCAGAAAAACGAAATATTGTTTTAGAGAAATTCAATAAATCTAGGTCAGATGGTTTAGAACCAAATGATTACGAAATTTTGAAATTGCTAGATTACGAAAAAAAAATTGACAGTTTAGACGATAACAGTTTGGTTGAATACGATTTATTGTTGTCTAATAATCTTCAAAAATATATTAATCATTTAGCGAAAGGCAAACTCGATCCCAAAAAAATTTATGATGATTACGATTTAAAAGAAAAAGTTATTGATATAAATGCAATTTTAAAATCTGGTTTCGAAAGCGATAATTTTGCAGCTGTTTTGGACAGTGCAAAACCCAAAAGTCAAGTTTACAAACAACTCGAAAAAGCTTTAGAAATTCTAGATGCTTTGCCTGATGATATTTCTAAATCAATGACGTTTACTGCCAAAAGTAAAATCAAACCAAATGAAATTACAACATTAATTATTCCAATAAAAAAAAGATTAATATTTTGGAAATATCTTGTCAAAAGCGATACAATAAGTAAAGTTTATGACAAAAAAACACAGTTAGCAGTCAAAGCTTTTCAAATAAATAATGGTTTAATTTCAGATGCGATAATAGGTAAATCAACAATAGTTGCTCTGAATTTTAACAAAACAGAACGTCGTGAACAAATAGTTGTTAATCTTGAAAGATGGCGTTGGTATCCTGAAAATTTTGGTAACAATTATACAATAGTTAACATTCCGACTTTCACTTTAAGTGCAGTAAAAAACAATGATACAGTTCAATCCTGGAAGACAATTGTTGGCAAATCTTCTCGTCGTTCTCCAGTTTTTACGACCAAACTCGGAACGGTTATTTTTAATCCAACATGGACTGTTCCGCCAACAATTCTTAAAGAAGATTTGATTCCAGACGCCACCAGAAATCGTGGTTATTTTAGCAGAAACCGAATTACGATTTTTGATAGAAAACACAAAATTGTAAATCCGTATTCTTGGAAACCCGAAAACGCAAGAAATTATAGTTATGTTCAAGACCCTGGCAATAATAATTCGTTGGGAATAATGAAAATTATTTTTCCAAATAAATTTTCGGTTTATTTGCATGACACCAATCACAAAGGTGGTTTTTCGAGCAATTCACGCTCACTAAGTTCTGGATGCACTCGAGTTGAAAACCCTTTGGACTTGGCCGAATATGTTTTAAACGATTCTGTTAAATGGAATCGTGAAAAGATTAACAAAAAAATTGCTTCTAAAAAAACATTTCCGGTTAATATCAAACAAGATATTCAACATTTTCAGTTGTATTGGACAGCTTGGTCAGACCACAATAAACTAATTTTTAGAGAAGATTGTTATAACCTAGATTTTGAATTGTATTGCAAAATACGGGAGAATAAATAGTTTTTAAAGTTGATTTAAATAGAAAATTTTAAAATAATACTTTTGATAATTAAAGATTTTAATTCAAATTTTAATATTGGTATTTTCTAATTTTGATAAATATTTCTAAATATTTAAATTTTTATAAAATTAAATAAAAAAAAGCCCTCAAATAAATTGATGGCTTTTTTTGGAAAACTAATTTTGATTTTTTAAAATTTTAATGTCATACCTGCCATAAAATTACTTCCAGCTTGCGGAAAATAAACTACATATCCACCGCCGTAATCGGCTCCATTAGAAATATATTTCGTATTGAAAACATTATTTGCTAAAATCGAAAACGCTATAGTTTTGAATATTTTTTTGGTTTCGATAACATAACTAAAATGAAAATCCTGTATAAAATAATCATTCAATTTTGAATCTTGACTTTCAGTATTTGATAAAAATTGTTGGCCTACAAATTTTGATAATAAAGAAATTTGACAATTTTTAATAGGTTGAAAACTTAAAATATTTCCTGCAACAATTTTTGGAGAATAAGACAAATTGGTATTTCCTAAATTCTCTAATGTTGTTCCGTTATCATTTATAAAATTGATATTTTTATTTTCACTGTAAGTTATATTTGGGCGGATATTCCAATTAGATCCAATTTTTATATTTGCATCTATCTCGGTTCCATATCTATAACTTTGGCCACTGTTTGTTCTTATTGGACTTCCAACATTGTCTAATGAACCTGTTAAAACCAGTTGGTTTTTGTATGCCATATAATACGAATTTACATTCAACTGAAAATTTGAAGTTGCATATCTCCAGCCAAATTCATAATCGTCAAGACTTTCTGGTTTTGGTTTTCCGTTTTCGTAATCGGTTCTATTTGGCTCTCTATTTGCTTTAGCGTAAGAATAATAAATTGTATTTTTTTTATTTATCAAATAGGAAATTCCTACTTTTGGATTAGAGAAATTTAAGTTTTCATTTACTAAATTGCTAGGGTCAAAGTTGGCTTTGTATCCCACATTTCTAAATTGAATATCTCCAAAAAAACTTAATTTTTTTGATAAATTATAAGTTGCTTTTGCAAATACAGTAGCATCAGTTTTTGTTGCAAAATCATCGTAATATTTATCGCCCAATTCTCCATTTGATGCAAATCTTGCCCAAATAACTTTTCCGTAATGTTTGCCTTCGTATTTATTGATACTTCCTCCAAAAATAAAATCTAGTTTTTCATTTTTGTAATTTGCAGAAAATGTTGTGCCATAAAAATCGTTGTCTAACCATTTTTGTCGAATTAAATCACTTTTCTTAAGGGTTGTACTTCCAATAGTTACATCTGGTAAACCATATTTAGCAAGTTTTTGGTCTTCTTTATAATTTTCATAAAAACCTAGACCTTTTGTATAATGAAAAGCAAGGTTTGTATTCCAGTTATTAGATAATTTTTCATTCCAATGCAATTGATAATGGTCTTGTTGGTAATTATCGGTTTCGTTGTCATAAAAACGTTTATTTCCAGATTCATCGGTAAACACTCCAATTGTATTTTCTGTACGATTTGTATTTAATGTAGCCTCGTCAATTCCATAATAAGCTTGATAAGTTCGTTCGTTTCCGCCAAAAACCATTGCCTTAATTAATGTTGTTTTTCCTACATAAGTTCCTTGCAGAAAATAACCTTTTAGGTCAGAAAATGCTCTATCAACATAACCATCAGAATACAGATTTGATAACCTTCCTGCGATTTCAAAACGGTCATTCATCAAACCAGTACTAAATTTTAGAGTATGTTTTCTTGAATTGAAACTACCGAAAGAATTAGAAATTTCGCCGTTGGATTTTTCAGAAAAGTTATCAGTTAACATGTTCAAACTTGCTCCAAAAGCACCTGAACCATTTGTCGATGTACCTACACCTCGCTGTAATTGAACACTTTGCAATGATGACGCAAAATCTGGCATATCAACAAAATAAGTACCTTGACTTTCGGAATCGTTATATGGAATGCCGTTTACGGTTACATTTACACGTGTAGCATCAGAGCCACGAACACGAATTCCAGTATATCCAAAACCGTTTCCTGCATCGGAAGTAGTTACAACCGACGGTAAATAATTCATAAGAATCGGAATGTCTTGACCTAAATTTCGTTTAGCAATTTCTTCTTTAGACAAATCGCTAAATGCAAATGGTGATTTGTCATTAACGCGTGTCGCTTTTACCAAAACTTCGTCGAGTTGACCAACTTTGGTGGAATCTTTTTGTTGTTCTTGGGCTGTTGTTAAAATAGAAAAAAGAAAAAAGAAAACATACGCTAGACTTACAGATGCTAGACTTTGAGTCTTTGATACTTTGTGGCAAATAAAATTGTGATTAAATAAAATTTTCATTCGTAAAGTTGTTTTTACAAATAAAAGGGGCAATTATTCTTTTGTTTAAATTAAAAAATTGCTTGTTCCATATGACAAATTCATAGCGTGCACACTATTTCTGTTGTCATTTTTCCTTAAACAGCATTACCTGTTCTAAGTTCGTTGGGTATAATCTCAGCCTTTTAGAAAAGCACCCCTTTGAGACGGTGCTAAATTAGTCTAAAAAAGTTGATTTTTTAATTTTAAATCAATAATTTTTTTGGATTATTTGATTTGTTTAAATAATAACATTTTTGGCATGATTTAAATTAAATTCACATTAAGGCTCAAAGATAAAAAGCCAAATTAAATCTAGAGTTTTTGATCCTTATATTCTAGCGAACCTTTTTTTTGGATATGAACTTGAAAGTTGTTGTTTATCATGATTTATATAATGAAGTGGTTTAAACTTTTCCCATTTGCTAAAAAATTTGTCTTTTGCATCCACTTTTAGCCTTTTTTGCGCTCCGTAGTCCAACTATGCATCTTAAAAAAGACTTCAATTGGTTCCAAAATCCTAAATTTTCGCTTAAATGCTAAAAGTTTAAACCACTTCA
>JANNWM010000056.1:0-38060 GCA_031408435.1 Bacteroidota bacterium | reverse complement strand
TGACAAACAAAACCTTTTAAATATTCAGCCTTAAAATATTGCTTAAATTTATGGAAGTTTTGTGAGCTAATATGTTTTAATGTACTAAATGAACCTAACTTAACATCAGGTAAATCTCTATAAATTCTCAAGAAAAATTGTGCAAAAAGCTCTCTAGTTGCAGAACCAGCAATAATACTAAAATCGTCGTATACTTTCGTTTTTGTCGCAACATTTGATTTGTTTTCACCTTTACCTACAACAGTATCTCTACTACTTGCTTCTACATACGGCGGATTAATATAAACCACCAATTTTTTGCGTTTCTGGTCATCATTAATAATGTCTTGCAAACCTTGTGGCAGTTTGCTAAAATCGTCGTTCAAAAAATCAAACTGAAACACGTGGTCTTTTAGCAATACGGCGCCGTTTTCTATTCGGTCGTGCATGGCACTAACGTCGCTTTGGTCTAGCGTGCTTGCCCAAATGTTGTACTTGTTGGTTAGTCCTGCCAGTAGGTTACCGGTTCCGGCGGCACAATCCCAAACATAATAATCGTCTTGCCAATCGTTGCCCAAAACATCGGCAATGTATTGTTGCGAGAGTTCGACCCACTTTTTGGGCGTAAAAAATGCACCTTTGCGTTCGCGAATGTCTTGCGGCACCAACAAATCTTTGCGACTAATTATGTGTTGCTGAATATCGGCAAGTGGCGGTCGCTTGTATTTTTTCCAAAACTGCTCATAGGCTGGTTTGTCTTTTATCTGGAAAGAAGCATCGTACAATTGCTTGATGTTTTCTTTGGTAATTTCGTAGTGACTGTTCTTGAAAACCACAAACAAATTTTGGTTTACAGGCGTGTCGTCGTCGATCTCGCTCGTGCCTTTGTCATCGACAAACAAATCGGCAAGAAAAAAATCGCTGTCTTGAATGTTTTCTTTTCGCCCAGCAACCCAATCAAAATTTATGCTAGGTTTTACTTGGTCGAGCCAACGGAGATAAATGGGTACAAAATTGTTTTTGTCTATGAGAATTTTGCCGCTTTCGGTGGCTTTGGCAATGTTGTTTTTTATAAAAAATTGCAGTTCTTTTTCTTGTTTTAAAAAATCATATTCGTACTTGTTTTTGTGTAACGATTTTTCGATTTTTTCTTTAATGATTTTAAATTCTTTGGTTTCGTGGTTGCTTGGCGTAACGTTCCAATTAAAATCGTTCATTGCAAACACATCGATAATTGCGTTATAGGGCACAAAACCTATTTTGCTAGAATCGAATGCACCAAGAAAAGCTGGTGGCAAAAACTTGTCGAAAGTTCTGGCTTTGCCAATGGTTAGCACCAGCTGGGTAACCATTGTAAGGATATCATAGGTGCCACGTTTGGCTTCTGCCCAAAGCAGCGATTCGTTTTCAAAAAGTAAGTTTTGATTTGTGTTTTTAGTTTTATGGGTTACACAAAAATCTATGTTTCCAACAATTTTAGAAGTGTCAAAATCTGCAAAAAAATCTTGCCCAACTTTGTTTTTTAATTCTTCTTCGCGGATGTTTGGGTATTTCATTTTGGAAATTTGAATGGAAAACAAATGTAACAAATAGAATATAAAAAAAACACCTCGATTGGAAGTGTTTTTATATTTTAAATTGGTCTTTTCTAAATTTTCTGGGAAGTAATGTTGAATTCGAAAAACAAAAAATAATTTTATCAAATTCACTGTCTAACAATTTACCTTTAAATTCTATATCTTCTATTTGATAAGTTTGAAGTAAATTTTTTTCTGATTCGTCAAAAACATTTTGAGCGTAAATAAATGTATCTAACTGAAATGAAAAACCACTATCTGTAACAATAATGTCTTTTGGAATATAATAACAACAAATACATTTTTCTGGAAACGAAATACAACCGTGAGACTTCTCAAGGTTACTAGGTAACGAAGCTACTTTTGTTGGTAGTACCGCAGCAATAAAACCGTTTTCTATATTTTTTAAAACAAGAAAAAATTTATTTTTTGGTTCATTTCCATTCTTAAAAATATAATCTCTAAAATAAAATAAATTTCCTTTTTCAAACATATTTTATCTGTGATTCAAATTTGCTGTGAAGTTTAAAAACCCGATATGGTCATTATAAAATGCCAATTTATTTTCATCATGAGAAACTAAGTCCGCAAAGTCAATTTTGAAATCTGTAGAATTTCTTTCTTCTTTTAGCAAAGAATCCAATACACCATATTTTTGTGCTGTTGTGTACCACAATGAATTGTATTGATGCGTATAACCAACCAAATATTTTGCATTTTTTCCAGAAAATTTGTTAACAATTTCATCAAGAATAGTAATATCCGAATCAGAAAATTCATCATCATTAAAAACACCAATAGGCGAAATTAAAGTTGGATCTTTATTAACATCGGTTTCAATAAATTCTTTCAATAACGAAGGACTATCATTAAATTCGCTTATTAGATCTTTACAAACTGGCCCATATTTCCAGATTTCATATTGCAAATTAAACATGGGAAATCCTCGTTGTTTTACAGAAAATTCATCAAGTATATAAACCAACTTTAATAAACTTGTTTTAGGTTGAATACCCATTTTTTCAATCAAATAAATTAAACCATTTCCTAGTTTATCAATTTGATTTTGAGAATATTTGTTGTTGTTTATCATATTTAAAGGAATTAAAGTACTGGTTACCAATAGAATAATTATATTTAGAAGTGCAAATATAATACCATAAATGATAGTTATTTTATAAAGATACAATTATTTTTTTTAAAATAAATTTTACTCCCTGTTTTTTGAATCAATAACAATCGTAACTGGACCATCATTGACCATCGAAACTTTCATGTTGGCACCAAAAACGCCCAATAGAAATCAAATTTTATATCTTTTTGGCTCTGGTCTAAAAAGTATATTTAATTAAAAACTTTTTGCCACAGATTTAAAAGATTTAAAGGATTTTTACTATTTCATAATAAAAAAATCTATGATAAACTGTGTAATCTGTGGCTAGAAAAAATATCATATATTTAGTAGACTATAGCCATCTTTTTTAAAACAACTTTTTCGTTTTCATTTTCATTCATTTGTTAATAAAAATTTTTAGAACTTCATAAAAATCTTGCCCAACTTTTTTTTTTAAAATCTTCTTCTCGAATATTCGGGTATTTTATTTATCGGTTTTTTAGAATTTGTAACAATCGCTGGTTTATAAAATAGTTACTTTTTCCAATTTTTACTTTTACTATAAATTTGTTTTCGTCATCTGCCAAAGCATTCAAATAAGTTCTAGCTGTATTTCTGTGAATTTTTAGTTCTTTTTCTAAAAAATCTATTTTTGTATATGGATGTTTAAAGATAATATTAATCAAATCATAACTATAAAATTTGTGATTGGTTCGTATTTTTATTTTATAATCGTCCATTAAATTTTTAATGTTATTTACAACAACGATAGTATCTTTGGCTGTTAGTTCTATGCCTTTTAGCATCCATAAAATCCATTCTTCCCATTTGTTTTCTGTGCGTACTTCTTGTAATAATCTATAATAATCGATTTTATTTTTTATAATGTAACGGCTTAAATACAAAACCGGAATGTCTAATAAATTTTGTTGTACCAAAAAAAGTATATTCAAAATTCTACCCGTTCGACCGTTACCATCATAAAAAGGGTGAATACTTTCGAATTGAAAGTGTACGATAGGCATTTTTATTAAACTATCAATTTCTTGAAAAGTAGCATCATTCATATAAATTTCTAAATTGCTTAATAAATCTACAATTTCGATATGATTTTGAGGTGGTGTAAAAACTATTTCTTGAGTTTTTGGATTTTTTAAGACTGTTCCTGGCAATTTACGAATAGGGTGATTGGGCGATACAATTTCTTGTATTTTTTTAATATCATTTATTGTTAGAATTCCTTTTTCTTTTATTATTTGAAAACCTAATTTTAAAGCTTTTGCATAATTTTGAGCTTCTTTAGCGGCTTGCGATACGTTTTCGTTTTCGATAGCGGCTTGATACAACTCATCATCGGTCGTAACTATATTTTCGACTTCGTTACTGTCTTTTGCTTCTTGAAGCGAGATGGTGTCTATGAGTATTTGCGAATTTGGAATTTTTTTAATTTCGCCTCTCAGTTCGCCATGTGCTCTGCTTGCTGTGTTAAGTGCTTTAAGTATTTTTATACTTTCTACATCAACTTGTGGTGGCAACGGCAGAATGGTAAAATCATTTATCATGTTTATAAAAATTTTTAAAATATATACAAAAATATCGTTTTTTTGTACACGTTGTTGTTTTCGTGCACAAAAAAACATCTTTTATTGTGCACGTAGTTGTTTTCGAAAACAAACAATCAGGTTTTCTTGTGCATGCTTTTTATAATAATAAATAAATTTTACTCCCTATTTTTTGAATCAATTACAATTGTAACTGGACCATCATTGACCAACGAAACTTTCATGTTGGCACCAAAAATGCCAGATAGAAATTAAATTTTAAATCTTTTTTAAAACAATTTTTTCGTTTTCTTTTTCAATCATTTGTTTGTAAAAATCTTTTAGAACATCATAAAAATCTTGAGATATTAATGTTTTATTGATATTAAAATTCACAACCAACTGAATTTTGTTATTGTTTTTTTCTATTAAATATTTAAAATCAGCGACGTTTTCGCCTGTTGAAATATTTATTGATTTTGGTAATGTTTCAATTTCATAACCTTCAGGAATTTCAATACTAACCGAAAAAAATTTTTCTTTTGGAAACTCAAAGTCTATTGGATTGTATCTCGTTTCTAATTTGAAAGGATTATTTTTTTGAACATAAAAAAACAAGGGCGAGAAATAAAATTTATTATTAATAATTTCAATCTCTTTATTTGAAGCAAAACTAAA
Source organism: Bacteroidota bacterium (assembly GCA_031408435.1). Taxonomy (GTDB): domain Bacteria; phylum Bacteroidota; class Bacteroidia; order Flavobacteriales; family Flavobacteriaceae; genus Flavobacterium. The sequence continues at coordinate 33,171 of JANNWM010000056.1, read as the reverse complement.
AGTTTGGACAATTGGTTTAGCATAATCATTTTTGTTATTTTCGATTTTAAAATCATTAATTTTTAAGTTATTTAGATTGTTTTCCAGATTATCAATATAATTTTCGACTTTAAAATTCACAAAACTTTGTTGAAAATTCATAGCGTTGTAATCAGTTTTAGAAATTTGTGATTTGCCACTAATTGTACCTTTTTCATCAACAACAATTTTTAGATTTATTTTTTCAATTGATGGTAAATTTGGAATTAAATTAATCTCTTCTGAGGACGAATCTTGACGAATCAATCTGCCAGTCCAGTTGAGGTTTCGAATTGGCAATATATTTAAAGAAGAAAATTTATTGGTTGCATCCATTAAAATTTGTTTACCTTCAATTTCTACAGCTGCAATTACAAAATCAAAACCAGACCGATTAGGATAAACCTGCAAACCATTTTGTTTGGTACTAATTAAAACAGGATTTGCATTAAATCCAGCATGATTGAGCATCGAAATTAAAATAAAATTAATTTGAGCTGCATTTCCTGCTTCTTCAATAAATGCTTTATCGACGCTTTTTTCAGCAAAAATTGCATGTTCTCCATTCCAGTTCATTTTGTTTTGAACAAATCTGAATATAGTATTTAACTTGTCTAATTCGTCAGTTTTGTCTTTTAAAATTAAACTTGAAGCATATGAATGATACTCATGTTTTTGGATTTCTTTACCAAAACGTTTGTCTTCATAAATGTCTTTGGCAACATCATTCCAAGTTTCGGCATAATTTTTTACTGGAACATTTGGAAATCTGGTTTTATCAAGTTCATAACTTATCGATGCTCTGTAATTTTCTATATTGTCTATATAATCTTCATTCTTTAAAGCAGGAATATTAACACCTGTATGAACCGTGTTGATTTGTTTGTATTCCATGCGCAAACCTTGGTTGTAATTATCGGCATAATTTTGATAACCAAAACCTAATTCAGCTTCTGTTTTTATTTCATGAACGCCTTTTATGACTTGTTTGTATATAAATAATTCTGGAATTTCTGTTTTATATTCGACATAATTAACTGGTATTGTTTCTTGAAAATCAAAATCTGGAAACCTTGTAAAGTATTCGGATTTTATAACATATTTATATTCTATTACTGAGCCAACTCTGACATTTGGCATTGTAATTATGGTTTGGTTGTAATATTTATTAAGTTTGGTAGTAAAATTTCCTTCGCTTTTTAATTTGGTTCTTTCTATTTTATTATCAACTAAATTATAGGTTACACAATCAAAAAAATTCACATAATCATTATTAATATTACTGTAAGCGATGTAATTATTTACTTTTTTTGTTGCCCAATTTAATCCTTCTTTTTTGTATATTTTTATTCTAAAACTGTATTCGTGTTCCATATAAAAACCTTCTTTCAAATAGGTGTAATAGGTTTTAGATTTATTGAATAAAATCGCAGCAACTGCTGCTGAATCTATAGGATGTTGTTTTTCAGAAAGTTCTTGTATAGAAACTTTTCCAAGTTCGAGTTTTTGGGCATTTGCAAATGAGAAAATAGCTATAAATAAGCAAATAGTAAATTTTTTAAAATTCATAGGTTATTTTATTTTTTAAGTAATACAATTTTTTCGTTTTGCTTTTCAATAACTTGTCTGTAAAAATCTTTAAGAATATCATAAAAATCGGCTGGAACAATGGCTTCGTTTATACTAGAAGTTACTAAAACGTTTATGTTGTTTTCTCCATTTACAATCGAATATTTAAAAAATGCAACATTATCGCCAGAGGTAATATTGATTGATTTCGGCATAGACTCTAATGCATAACCATTTGGAATTGTAATGTTTATAATAATTTGATCATTCGATGGGTAACCAAAATCTAAAGGATACTCTCGAACATCTTGTTTGAATGGATTTTCTTTTTCAGTCAAAAAAGCCAATGGAGAAATGTACATTTTATCATTAATAATTTCTATACTTTTAGAATCTTTAAACCCAAATGATTCAACAATTGGTTTTGCTAAATCTGATTCATTTTCTCTGAGATAGTCGTTTATCTCGATATTGTTATATTTGTTTTCAAGATTTTCAAGATAATTATCTTTGCTAACGGCTAAATTTTTGTTTCTAAAACTCAATGCATTGTGATTTGTAAATTGTCTTTTTAGGCTTCCATCAATTACATTATTTGAATCGATTTTATAATTCAATAAATTATATTCTCCTGATGATTTCTTGGGCATTAACTCAACTTCTGCCGATGTTCCTTCTTTTCTAATAAGTCTGCCTAGCCAATTCAAATCTCTGGTTGGCAAAATATTTGGAATGCCATATTTTTCGGTTGCGTCTAACAAAATTAAATCATTATCAATTTCGACAGCCGAAATAACATAATTAAAAGCTGTACGACTCGGAAACAATGCAATTCCGTTCGAGCGTGTACTCAATAGTACGGGATTGGCGTCAACACCAGCAAATCTTAGCATTGCAGTTAACATTAAATTGATTTCGGCAACATTCCCGACACCATCTTTGTAGGCTTTTTTTACACCATCGTTACATGCATAGCCTGTATAATCATTCCATTTTACTTTGGATTTTACAAAATTAAAAATGATTACAATTTTTTCATCTCTATCTGTTATTCCGTTAATTAATGTTTTGATTTCATTTTCGAAATAACCCGTCTTATTCAATTCTGAACCAAAATCTTCATTTTCATATATTTTTTTAGTTACCGTTTCCCAATCTGTAGCATAATTTTTATAAGGTTGATTTGGATATTTTATTGAAGACAATTCGTGAGAAATAGTTGATGTATAATTTTCGATATTATTTACAAAACTTTCTTCCTTAATAGCTGGCAAAACCATCGCTAAGTAAGTTGTTTGAGTTTCTTCGAAGTCCAATTTTTCTTGACTAGAACTATTATTTCCTCCAGCAGTAAATGTAGGCTTATAAAAATAGCTTATTGATCTTGGTCTTTTTTCAATTGATGTTTTGGGAAAAACAAATCCTTTTTGTGTTGGTTTATAAACAAAATATTCAGGTATAAAAGCTTTAAATTCCGAATAAGCTACTGGAATTGAATATTGAAATTTCCAATCCATAAGTTCTCCGATATTTGGCGAGGAAATTTTGTATGAATATTCTATAATTGAACCTTCTTTTACATTTGGCATTGTAATTTTTTTTCTATTCCAATATTTATTGATTTTTTCATCGAATTGGCCATCACTTTTTAATTTGGTTTTCTCAATTTTACCATTCACTAAATTATAAGTTACTGCATCATCAAAAGAAACTGTTTCTCTAGAATCGGCAGAAATCCTATACTGAACCATACAATTCGCCCATTCGTAGCCTTCTTTTTTGTAAATTTTAATTTTGGTTTTGACTTCAGTATTCATCACAAAACCTTTGTCTTGTGAGTATTCGTATCGAACTTCGCCTTTTTTAAATAAAAATGAAGCTGGCGCCGAAGGATCGTTAAAGTTTTGTTTTTCTTCTAATTCAGCGATTGTTACTTTGCCCAGTTCGAGTTTTTGGGCATTTGCAAATGAGAAAATAGCTATAAATAAGCAAATAGTAAATTTTTTAAAATTCATAGGTTATTTTATTTTTTAAGTAATACAATTTTTGCGTTATCGTTTCTTGAAATTTGTTCTAAATACAACCTGTAATCCTCGTATTCTGTATTTTTATAAATTGCTTTTTTAATAAAAAAAGTTCTTTTATAAATTAATTTATTATCAGATTTTTTATTAATTTCAGTTTTATATTCACCGAATTTGGAGTTTAATTCAAAATTACTAGGCAATGATTCTATTGAAAAACCTTCGGGTAAATCGATTTCTATTTCATCTTGATCATAAAAACCTCTCGCAACTTCAAAATTAGTTTTTCTGTTTCTAATTCTTTTCAAATTACTTGAATATGGATTAAATGCATTCACATTAAAAATAATATTATTTCCAGATGTTTTGCCATAATTATCAGCAGAAATAGTCAATTTTTCTGTAAAAACTACTTTTTCTTTATCGTTTTCAAATTCCGATTTATTAATGACAATATTGCTAATATTGTTCCAATATTCTTTGTAATACGATTCTTTTTCGGTTGGCAAAATATGTTCTAAGCTCTGTTTTTGTGCATATTGTATTCCTTCTGAAGCAATAGAAATTGTGCCAAAAAAAATACCATTTTCATTCAAATCATATTTTCCTTTACTGATTTGCGAATTGGTTTTGTTTTCATAAATCGATGTTCTAATAATTTCGCCACCATCAGGTTTTATAATCAAAACATTTCTATCATCTGTAAAAGTTCCTTGAAAACCGAATGGGTCATCTTGACTTGTACATTCTAAAAAAATATTCTTTTCTTGGTTTGGAATACACAAAATTGCATGGTTTCCTTGAATTGAAAAAAAATCTTTTATAATGTCGTTTTTAATTTTGCTTCCATATAATTCAGTGTAATAAGATGGAATATCCACAACATTTAATAAAGCTCTTGTATAATTAGACAACGCTTTGCAATCGCCATATCCCAATCGATCGACATCATTAGCAGGCATAGGTTTGAAACCGCCAATACCAACTTGAATGCTGATATATCGAGATTTTTCTTGAACATATTTATAAATAATTTTGGCTTTTTTGACCAAATCGGTTTCGGTTCCGACCAATGATTTTATTTTAATTTTGGTTTCTTCTGGCAATTCGGTTGTACCAGCAAGAATATTTTCATAAAACCATTTTCCATACTCTTTCCAATTTTTGGCATTTCCATCTTCGCCTTCAAGATTGAAATATTCTAATCCAAAAAACACAATTGGATAAATCTCTATAAAATTAATGCTCAAATCTTCTGGCTTTTGCGCCACAATATTTGTTGCTAAGTATGAGATTTGAGTATTTGTTTTAGTTGTTTTTTTTATTTGATAATTAGAAAAATTACATTCTTTGAAACTAAAACCCAATTTTTCAGGAAAAGTAATATTATATATGCTTTTTTCTATGCTTGAATAATAATCGTTAATTGGTGAAAATGGTCTTAAAAAGGCTGTGTTTGAGGTTTCAATTTTACTTTCGTAAACAACTGTAAATGGATAACTTGTTGGAATATAATCTAAATAAATAAATCTAGAATCAGAGAAAAGTGTTCCGTCATTAGCAACACATTGATCCCGAAAATCTTTGCGTTTTATTTTTTTGATTTCTGTTCCTAATGAGTTATAAATGGTTGCATGAATGTCATTGATACTCGTTTTTTTGTCATAATTTTCTCTTGCATTAACATCAGAAAGTCCTTTTTCATTAAGAATTGTGATGATTCTTTGAGTATTAATTTTCATATTTCTTTGACTAGAAATAGTAACATCAATTTGATTTAATCTGACTACAGAATTAGCACTTTGTTTTAAACTATCTGCAATATTTAAATTTGTATATTCGATTTTTTGGGAAAAAATACAATTTGATAATGTTAAAAATAGTAAAGAATAGAAAGATAATTTCATTTTAGGGAATTTTTGTCAAAAATATTATTTTTCTAGGAATTATCTTAATTTATTCTTTGTTTTTACTGTCAATAACAATCGTAACTGGACCATCATTGACCAACGAAACTTTCATGTCGGCACCAAAAACGCCAGTTTGAATTTGTTTGCCCAATTCAAAACGCAGTTTCTTGACAAAGTTTTCATAAATAGGAATGGCAATTTCGGGTTTCGATGCTTTAATGTAACTCGGACGATTGCCTTTTTTGGTAGATGCGTGAAGCGTAAATTGCGACACAACAATAATTTCGCCATCAATATCTTTTACCGAAAGGTTCATGACTTGATTTTCATCATTAAAAATGCGAAGATTCACAATTTTAGCAACCAACCAATCCGTATCTTCTTGATTGTCGGCATCTTCAATTCCTATTAAAACCAATAAACCTTTTTGTATTTCGGCAACAATTTTATCGGCGATTATTACCGATGCTGATGAAACTCTTTGAATTACTACTTTCATTTTTATTTATGATAAAAATTAAGTTCTTTAAGTTTTTCAATTAACGATTGCTTGAATTTATTATATGATGATAATTTTTCTAATTCAGATAAATTAATTTTTTGACCAATTATTTGATACAAATCAGAAATGTCTAATCCTTTATTTCTTTTTCTTTTAGTTAAATCTGCTTTAGAAATACGAATTATATTTTCTATTATATTTTTAGGATTATTTATGGTCTCAGGATTTAAATGAACTCCTAATTCAGAATCAGAATTTTCTATCCCAATTTCACTTTTTAACAATTCTTTATCGGCGATCATCCAAGATTCAGTCATTTGAATTGGAACGATTGCAACTATATGTTTGCAAATACTTTCGGTCTGAATATTCAAAAAATTTATTGCAGGGATAATTTTAGAATTAAATACAAAATCGTCATCTGATGAATCTGCATCGGTATGCAAAAACAATAATGATATACTAAATTTATCAAATGCAAACTTCGAAGCAGTAAATACTTGTTCGTCAAATTTCAATCCTGTTTTGTCAATTTTAATTATTTCTAAAGCTACATCTATATCACCAGTGCAATCAAATGCAACTTCTTCTAAAGTTCTTTTTATTACACTTTCTAAAAATCGATTATCAGTGTTTCCTTCAGAAAATAATCCTGTTAAAATAAAATTACTCATTACAATAAATTAATATTTTCAAATTCCGAAGTTTGCAGATATTCATTTACTATGGATAAAGTTAATTTTCTATCTTGTTCAGAGAATATAAGGTTTAATTGAGGTGAACTATCGTCTTTAATTACTCTATTTATTTTGGTTAAACTAATTTTTATTCTTTTTTTATATATTTCAGTAATGGTGTTTCTCATTTGTGAATACCAAATACTTACATTTTTATCACTTTCCCACTTCATCATATTTCCAACTAAAATTGGCGAGTGAGTGTTTACAATTACTTGACGTAATGGAATATTTTCATCGTTAAAGTCAACGCTCAAATCTTTTAATAATTCAATCATTGGTTTAATTCGAAAAGGATGAATTCCATTTTCTGGTTCTTCAAAACACAATAGACCAGTGTGCTTGTCGTCGAATTCAAGAATACAAAGTGCTAAAATTCTAAGAGTTCCTTCTGATAAAACTCTAGACGAGAATTCTTTTTTCTCAACATCTTTTAATTTTATCAAATATTGTTTGTTTTCTTTGTCGTCAAGTACATCTACCTCGGTAAAATTTGGTAAAAATTTATTTAATTTTCTAGAAATTTCTTTTAATACATATGGATCCTCTTGTTTGATTCTGTAAAGAGCAGCTGCAAGATTTTTCCCACTAATTGATATAGTGTCTTCTCCATTGTTTTTACTTGTTGCTTGTCGCAAATCTTCGGGATTTAATTGCAAAAATTTCCAACTTTTCATTTCTTCTTTTGCAGCAAATACGTGAGGAAAGTCAACTGTGTCAAAACTACTCAAAACGGTTCTAGTAGCATTATTTAGTGGAAAACGTCTTTTATTGCCAGTTGTTCCATCTTGTGATACTAATACTGTTGGTAATCCGTTTTCAATATCGGTTTGAATATATGGAATTCCTCGCGGTCCAGTTACAACTTTTGGTCGCCAAAATTCTAAAGTTTTTTGTGGTATTATTTTTGTCCATTTATCTTCTTGATGGTTCAATTTTATTAAGTTTTCTTTTGAAACTAATAAATCTTCTATTCCAGATAAATTTGTAACCCTCTTTATTGACAATTCATATTTCAAACGAGTATATTTAAGTTTACCTTCATTACCCCAAGCATCTCTAACATTTTTATTGACTAACATTTCAACCTCAAATTCCATTTCTGATGCATACTTATCATCACCATATTGAGTAAACAATTCTATAAATTCTCCACGTTGCTCATTAAATGCTTTTTTTAAATTATCGGATTCTGAGAGCCTTGACAACAAAGTTAATGCATCGAACAAATTACTTTTTCCTGATGCGTTTGCACCAGCAATAACTGTAAATGGTGTAAACTCCATTTCGAAATTATGAAAGGATTTAAAACCGTTAATTTTTATGTAAGTAATCATAATGATCTAAAATATTTTTACAAAAATATTACAATTAAATGGTAGTTTTGATAAAATTTATAACTATTCACTCTTCCGAGTCTCATCACTAGCCTTCCGGTCTTCATCAAATGAATCTACTCGATAATTTTCGTCGTCGCCTTCGAGAATTTTTAGGTACGAATTGTATCGACTCCAAGAAATTTCGTCGTTTTCTAAAGCTTTTTTAATCGCACAATGTGGTTCTTCTTTGTGTAAACAATTATTGAATTTGCATTGGTCTTTGAGTTTAAAAAATTCAGGAAAATAGCCCGAGATTTCTTCTTTTTCGAGATCTACAATCCCGAAACCTTTTATTCCTGGTGTGTCAATTATGCTGGCTCCGAAACTCAAATCGAACATTTCGGCAAATGTTGTTGTGTGTTGTCCTTGCTTGCTTTGTTCGGAAATATTTTTAGTTTTCAGGTGCAAACTCGGTTCCATTGCATTGACCAAAGTCGATTTTCCAACGCCAGAATGTCCAGAAAACATAGTTGTTTTGCCAATCATTAAGGTTTTTAATTCTTCGATTCCTTTATTCGCAATAGCAGAAACTCGCAAACATTTGTATCCAATTTGCTCATAAACGTGTTGCATATACAATTGCTCGTCGAGTGTGGCATCGTCGAAAGTATCTATTTTATTAAAAACTAAAATAGTTTCTATTCCATAGGCTTCGGCAGTTATCAAGAATCTATCAATAAAATTGAAAGTTGTTGGCGGATTATTAACGGTAATCAACAAGAAAACATAATCCAAATTAGAAGCAATTATGTGCATTTGATGCGATAAGTTGACCGATTTACGAACAATATAATTCTTACGTTCGTGAATATTGTGAATCGAACCTGTCACTTTATCCGAAGTTTCGTCTAAATCATAATCTACAACATCGCCCACCGAAATTGGGTTCGTGCTTTTGATGCCTTTTAATCGGAATTTTCCTTTAATACGACATTCTATAAAATCGCCGTCTTCGGATTTTACGGTATACCAACTTCCTGTAGATTTATAAACGGTTCCTGTCATTTAGAGTTTAGAATTTAGAATTTAGAATTTACAAAAGTAAGGAAATCTAATTTCTAAAATCTAGTTTCTAAAATTATTGCTATCTATTTAAAAAATATTCTTTAAAAATTTCGAGTTCTTGCAATTCAATTTCTAATTGTTTTTCGAAAATATTTTCGCCAACTTGAGTTTTCAATGCCGATATTCCAACATCGATTAATCGCAAACCTTGTTCGGTCAAAAGTATGTTGTCAAATGCAAGTCCTTGAATATCTGATGGTTTTTTTAAATCTCTATGAACAAAACTTGATTTGTGTAAATCTTTTAATTCTTGTTCAAAAACATCAAACCAAAGTTGACGAATTTCGAATTCTTAAGCACGAAAATCGATTGGTTTAATACGTTCCAAAACCAACATTTCGCATTGCAAATCGTCATTATATTCTAATCGAATAAATTTAGATACCAAGTTATTTATCGAATTAGCAAACTTCATTTTCTCGGCTTCCGAACCTAAATCTGACCGTGTGTCTCCAGAAAAAAGTTTGGCAACTTCATTGTCATTCAAAACAATTACTGTATTGTTTGTGCCTGATGATAATTTTCTTGGGTATTAATGAATTAAGATTTAAAGTTTAGAATTTGACGTGTATAGAACTAAAATTCATAGTTTTATACAGTTGCAAGTTTTAAAAAAGCCAAAGTCAAACCAAAAAACACTTTAGGATTTTCGGCATGCAACCAATGACCAACATCTGGAATAGTTTCGGTAATTGCTTTTGGAAAATGAGTTTTGATAGTCTCTAAATCACTATCCAAAATATAATCAGAATTTCCGCCACGAATAAAAAGTGTTGGTTTCGAGAATACATTATTATTTGGTAATGCTTTCCCGATTTCATTAATTTTATGATTAAAAACTTCTAAATTAAATCTAAACCCTAATTGTTCTGGCGTTTTCCAATACAAACTTTTTAATAGAAATTGGCGAGTTCCAAAATCAGGAATGTATTGTTTCACTATTTCGTCAACGTCAGTTCTACTTGGTTTTTTCGAAAAATCGACGGCATTCAATCCAGCCAAAATAGATTGATGGTGTTGCGGATAAAACTTGGGTCCAATATCGGCGATTATTAATTTATTGACCATTTCTGGATAAGTTGTTGCAAATAACATGGCAACTTTTCCGCCCATCGAATGACCAATTAGGTCAATTTTCGAGAGATTATTGGCTTTACAATATTCCAAAATATCATGAACTATTAGTTCATAACTAAAATCATTAGAATGAGAACTACGCCCATGATTTCGCAAATCTATTGCATGTACTTCGAAACCTTCGTTTGCATATTGTGATGCAAGAGTTTTCCAATTGTCGGACATTCCGAGAAATCCGTGAAGAATTAGGAGCCCCGTAGCCTCGCCAAAGGCGAAAGAATCTCCTGCATTTGTTTTGAAAATATTGGAGTAGAGTTGCATCAGATTTTTGATTTTAGATTAACGATTCTGGATTTCAGATTTTAAAAAATAAAAAAATAATTTTATTCAAAAAACTAGAAATTACCTGCCTTTATGTTTTGACAATAATTTTGTAGCATATTTTTGTATGATTTTAATAACGATTTGTTTCAGATTTGGTTTTCTTAAAGTCAAAGGTCTAAATTTAATCAAGATTAGAAATTCTGAAACCAAAAATGGTTAATCTGCATTCTTAAATCATTTCAATTTATTCAAATACATATTTACAACATTGTCCAAACCTAGATAAATAGATTCAGAAATCAATGCGTGACCAATAGAAACTTCTAATAAATTTGGAATATTTTGCTTGAAAAATAAGATATTATCTAAACTTAAATCGTGTCCAGCATTTACGCCAATGCTAAGTTCATTGGCCAAAATTGCTGCTTTCGTAAAAGGTTCGATGGCGTTTTTATTGCCTAAACCGTATTGGTGTGCAAAAACTTCGGTGTACAACTCAACTCTATCGGTTCCACAAATTTTTGCACCTTCGATCATTTCGAGAATTGGGTCTACGAAAATTGATGTTCTAATGCCGTTTTGTTGGAATTCTTGTACGATTTCTGATAGAAAATCTTTGTGTTTAATTGTGTTCCAGCCTGCATTCGAAGTTAAATTATCGTTGGCATCGGGCACCAAAGTAACTTGCGTTGGTTTGCATTCTAGAACTAGGTCTATAAACGATTTTTCTAACGGATTGCCTTCGATATTGTATTCTGTATAAACTATTGATTTTAAATCTCGTGCATCTTGATAGCGAATATGTCGCTCGTCTGGTCGCGGATGAATGGTAATTCCTTGTGCTCCAAATTTTTGAATATCGGTGGCGACTTGCAATAAATTGGGCGTATTTCCGCCACGAGCATTGCGCAAAGTTGCTATTTTATTAATGTTTACACTTAATTTTGTCATTGGAACAATTTTTGATGATTATTGTATTAAATTTGTTTACAAAAATACAAACTAAATTTAGCTGTTTTTGTAAATATTTGATTATTTTCGTTTCAAATTTTAATTTATTAAATGACAATACTTTCCGATTATATCAATAACGATTTCAAGGCTTTGCAAATTGATGAACCAATTCAAGAAGTTCAAGGTTTTTTCGAAGAAGTTAATTTTTCGCATTTTCCTGTTCTTGAAAATGATATATATATAGGTAGCGTTTCGAAAAATGATTTAGAAACTTTCGATTTTGATAAAAATTTATCCGATTATAAATATTCATTAGAAAGATTTTTTGCTCGCGAAAATTTTATTTTGCTAGAAGTTTTAGAAGTTTTTTCGAAAAATCATTCTAACTTAATTCCTGTTTTGAATGAAGAAAACAAATATTTAGGATATTATGAAATCGAAGAAGTCATAAAAACTTTTCAAGAAACACCATTTTTAAGTGAATCTGGGAATATTATTATCGTAAGAAAAGAAATTATCGATTATTCAATGAGTCAAATTGCACAAATTGTAGAATCGAATAACGGAAAATTATTGGGTCTTTTTATATCAAATTCTGATTTGTCATTTGTTGAAATAACATTAAAAATAAATGTTGGCGATATAAATGATATTATACAGAGTTTTAGAAGATACAATTACGAAATAATTTCGGATCATCAACAAGACGATTATATTAGTATATTGAAAGAAAACGCCAATTATCTAGAGAAATATCTTTCTATTTAATTAGAAAATGTGCCAATGAGAAAATTTGATAATGCCTAGATTTTTTTTAAATAATCTTTGCTTATTATCTAAATAACTAATTTTCTAATTAACATTTTATCTAATTGACAAATTATCTAATTAAAAAAAATGAAAGTAGCCATTTACGGACAATATTATCAAAATGACACGCGACCAATAATTCGTGATATTTTTGTGTTTTTTAATGCCAATAATGTTGAATTGGTTATAGAAGAAAAGTTTCTAGAAATACTTTACAAAGAACAAATTCTTAAGAAAGAATACAAAACTTTTGCAAATTACAAAGAACTTGACTCGAGTTTTGATGTTTTATTAAGCATTGGTGGCGATGGAACAATTCTTCGAGCTGCAACCTATGTTCGCGATTCTGGAATTCCGATTCTTGGAATAAATGCTGGGCGATTGGGGTTTTTGGCAACTGTTCCGCAAGACAATATTCAAGAGTTTTTGCAATTGGTTTTAGATAAAAAATATTCGATTTCTGAACGAACTTTGCTAAGTATTTCATCGTCAATAAGTAACGAATCATTAAAAGAAATTAATTTTGCATTGAATGAAATTACGGTTTCTAGAAAAGATACTACTTCGATGATTACGGTCGAAACAGCATTGAACGGAGAATATTTAAACTCGTATTGGGCTGACGGATTGATAGTTGCAACACCAACTGGATCAACAGGTTATTCATTGAGTTGTGGCGGTCCAGTGTTGACACCAGATGTAAAAAGTTTGGTAATTACGCCAATTGCACCACACAATCTCAATGCCAGACCACTTGTAATTCCTGACGATACCGAAATAGAATTGAAGGTTTCTGGTCGAGAAAATCAATATTTAATTTCGTTGGATTCTAGAATTACTTCGGTGGATAATAATACGGTTTTGAAAATCAAGAAAACGCCTTTCAAGATTAATATGATTGAAATTCATAATGAAACTTTCTTGAAAACTTTACGCAAAAAATTACTTTGGGGCGAAGACAAACGAAATTAAAAATAAAATATCCAATTTCGAAGAAATTGGATATTGAAGTGGTTTAAAATTTATTTAATTGGCTGCAAAATTGTCTTTTTGCCCCATATTTCAGATTTTTTTTATTCGATAGCGATGCTATCCAATAAAAAAAATCCAAAATCTGAAACAAAAATTTTAATTTTTCGCTTCAATCAAAAAAGTTTAAACCACTTCATTTTAAATAATCTAAATTTTAAAATCTCAAAACTATTTTTTCTTACCAAATAAACCATCAAGCAATTTGCCAGCTTGGTTTTTGATTTCGTCTTTTTGGGTATTGGATTTAGTTTTAGTGGTATCTTTTTTCAAAACTTTATCTAACACATTTCCTAGCTCGTTTTTACCTTTTACAATAAGTTTATCTTTCTCTTTTTTAACGAGTTGACTTGCCAAAGCTGTTATTCCAGATTTTATATCGGTTGTGATTTTTGGCGATGTAAAGTTACCAGAAATTATCGCATTTATGGGAATGTTTTGCAAATTATCTATTTCGGTCGAAGTCAATTTGCCTAACAAAACCCCGGCATCTTTGCCTAAATATTTAGCTGGAACATCGAATTTTAGGTTGTAATTCATGTTTTGGTCAAAACCGTGTGCACCACCAATCGTTGCTTTTAAGTCTTGGTATCTAATGTCAAATGGTTTTACGTTTACTTTTCCATCTGCAAATGTTAAATTGGCTTTGATTTCATTTAAATTTAATTTGCTTACATCTATAAATTTTAAATTGCTTGTCAATGCTGTCAATAATGTCGATTTGCTAGCATTGATTTGTGTTTTTGACATTTGTCCGAACAAATCGCCAGTCATCGAATTGACGTTTGGCTTCATCGAATTGTCCAGAATTCCGTTTAATTTAATTGCCGATGTGAATTTTCCATCAATAATTCCAGCGATTGGTGCTATTTTTTTAAGCATTTCTAATTGCGTGAATGATTGCGCAATATCAACTTGATTTAAATTTAAATTCATATTAAATATTGGCACTTTTCCTTTGGTCGAAACATCGCCATTGGCACCAATTGTACCACCAAAAATCGAGGTTTTTACGTTTTGCATTGTCACTTTTTGATCTTTGATAATCATTTTTCCAGAAACATCTTTCAGAATTAAATTATCATATAAAACCGTATTGGCTTTGGCTGTAATTACACAATTCAAGAAAGCTGGAATTTTCATCGGAGTTGTTTTTCCAGAACTTGCTGTTTTGGTTTCTGATGAGGTTTTTGTGCTAGAATCCATAAAGTCAGCAACTGCAATTTGGTTCGAAATCATATTGAAATTGCCTTTTAATTCTTGATTTTGAAACATAAATCCATAGAAATTTTCTAATAATCCAGTTACCGAAACATCACTTTTGCCAGTTGTAGCCTCGAATTTTTGCAAATTAACTTTACTCGGATTAAATTGAATCATCGCCTGGTTTATATTCATAACTTTTCCTTTGTCATCGGCATATTTAAAACCCGAAAGACTCATTGTACCAGCATTATTTATTTTGGCATATTGATTGTTTTTTACCGATTCCATATCGAATTTGGTTGTAACATCGGCATTTAAAATACCCGAAAGTGGAATTGTCAATTTTATTGGATATGCTTTAGATAAATTACCAAGATTGATTGTTCCTTTCATTGTTGCAATTACCAATGCGTTTGTAGCTATGTTTTTAAAATTTGCTTTCCCCGCAAAAATATCTTTGTCTATTGCAAACGATAATTTGTCTAGATTTACATATGTATCGTTTGACAAACCTGTTTCGTTGATGATTTTGGTATCAATAACTATATTCTGAACCGATTTTGGCAAATTCGGATATTGAAAACTAGCATTATTAGATGCAATTGCAATATTGAACTTAGGAACACTTGTTTTTGTTAACATTCCTTTTGCGAAACCTGCGACTGTAAAATCGCCAGTAGTTTTTACGCCATCAAGTTTAGAGGCATATGCTGCGGGAATTAATCCTAAGAAATTTTTGAATGATGACGTTGGTGTTTTAAATTTCAAATCATAAATCTGTCCAACATCTGCAAGTTGAATAAAACCATCAAATTCTAGCGGTAATTCGTTGATTTTGGCCTTATTTTCTTTAAATGTATATTTTTGGTTTTTCAAATCAATTCCTAAAACAGCATCTAATGTCAAATGAATTTTGTTCATATAATTGACTTTATCCATATCTAAAGAAACATTTGCCGTAGATTTTGTTTCTAAATCTAGTTTTTCGGTTCCAAAATCGCCAGTTCCAGAATGGTTTAAATTATCTATAACGAATTTTATTTTAGAACGTTCGTCGAAATATTTAAAACGGTAATTTTCGACCGCATAATTATTCACTTTAAGTGACAATGGATCACTTTTAGAATTGTCTTTTGGTCCAGAATCTTTCATTGCAATATCAAAATTTCCTATTCCGTCTTTATTGAAAAGTATGTTTAGAATTCCGTTTTTAGAAGTAATTCCGTCAATTTGCATTATTTCGGTTTTGTCTTTAAAAAGTTCTTTTATTGACATTTTTAAGTTCAATTCGCCAACAGAAACCAATGTGTCCCCAAGAAACGGTGCTTTGTTGACAATCAATAATTTATCGAGTGTAACTGTTGCATTCGGAAAACTCTTGAACAAACTTAAATTTGCACCTGCGAATGAAACTTTGGCATCGACTTTTTCGTTAATTGCCGATTCTATTTTGGATTTTATTTGATCGCTAAAAAAGTAAGGAATCGCGATTAATGATCCAATGATTAGCAACAATAAAACGCCGACAATTTTTAATATTTTCTTTAACATAATGATTGAGATTTAGAATGTAAAACTAATAAATTTTATTTTAAGCTTAGAAAAACATTTGAGATTTTAACATTTCATAACTTTTGTCTTCATTATAATAAACATCTTTACTTGGCAATAATTAATTTCAAATTAAAATTTAAAAATTGTTTATTTTTTTTGTTTGGAATTCAATTTTATTCTCAAAAAAAAGCTGTCAAAAAAAATATTTTGACAGCTTTACTTTTTTTTAAAACTTTTACATCTTTGGTTTTTCGGTCAAAACGCCAAATTTATCAAAGTAGTACAAAGGCATTTTTAGACTTTCGAGCCCTGGAACAACTTCGCTGCCTTTACCAACAATAATAATTCGGGTGTTTTCGGCTAGAAAATATTTATTGGCTGCAGCCATAACATCGTCGGCAGTTACTGCGTTAATATTTTTGATGTAATTTTCATAAAAATCATCAGGCAAACCTTGTGTTCTTGTTCTAACTGCGTAACTTGCAACGGTTTGTGGTTTTTCGATTCCCATTACGAATTTGCCTATATAACCTGCTTTTACATTCGATAAAACTTCATCAGAAACTTTTTCGGTACGAATGCGTTTGAATTCTTTCAAAAATTCTACCACAGCACTATCTGTTACAGCATTACGAACTTGGGTCGATGCCTTGAAAGTTGTAACATATTTACTGCCACTTATTCCAGATCGTGCACCATAAGTCCAAGCGTGTTTTTCGCGCAAATTCATGTTCAAGTAACTATTAAAATCGCCACCAAGTATCTGATTTGCAATAATTGATGCAAAATATTCTTTGTCAGTCATTTTTAAGTTTACCGTATTCAATAATGCAATTTCCGATTGAACTGCATTTGGCATATCGACAAAATTTATTTGTGTGTATTGTACATTTTTTGGATCAGAATACTCAAAACTCAATGCTTTTGCTTTTGGCCAACCGTTAAAATGTTTTTCGATTGCAAGCTTGGTTTCTGCATATTTCACATCGCCAATAATTACCAAATAGGCATTTTCTGGCACAAAATTGTTGTTGTAATTATTAATAACATCATTTAATGTTACGTTGTTTATGGTTGTCTCGCTCAAAAACTCTCCGTTTGGATGGTTTTTTCCATAAGCCAAAACATTTTGAACGCGATTAGCAACTGTTGCTACACTTTTTTCTTGGGTTTTTAGACCTTCGATTAATTTTTCTTTTTCTTTATAGAATTCGGCTTGTGTGAAATTTGGATTTAAAGCTCCGTCGGCTAACAATTCTAAGATTCGCCCACCATATTTAGACAAACAATTCGCAGATGCACCCGATGAATAAAAATTAATATCGGCTCCCAAAAAATCTATTTCTTCATTGAAAACGTCTTTAGAAATTTTCAAGCTTCCTTTTCCTAAAAGGCTACTGGTCAGGTTGTCAACTCCTTTTTTAGAACCTTCAGCAAATGGTGCATTGTCTAACGAAAGATTAAACGATACTCTTGGCAGTTTGTGGTTTTCGACAATTAATACTTTTAAACCGTTGTCTAGCGTGAAAGATTGTGGTTTTTTAATATTTATAATTGGTGCTGGACCGGGTTTTGGTTGGGTTCTTTGTGCTTGCATAGTTAGTGTTAAAAACAAGCTCGATAAAATGATAATTGAATTTTTCATTTGTTAAGTTGTTTTAGTTTTTAGCTTTTTCTTTGGTTGGAACATAATCCAAAATCAATCTTTGATTCGGATTTAAGTATTTTTTTGCAATGTCTTGAATTTCTTTGGCAGTTATCGAACGATAAATATCCATTTCGGTGTTTATTAGGTTTACATCGCCATACAATAAGTAAAACGACGCCAAGTTTTCGGCAATTCCTTCTATGCTTGCATTGCTGTTTACATAATCGTTTTCGTATTTGTTTTTTAGTTTTTGCATTTCTTTGTCTGTTAACAAAACGGTTTGCAGTCGTACTATTTCATCGTCGATTTCTTTTACTATTCCTTCGGCTGTGTTTTCGCCTTGAGGCAAACCATACAAAATATACATTCCATAATCTTCTTGAGCATAACTAAAAGCCCCAATTTGAAGTGCCATTTTCTTGTCGTCAACAATTTTTTTGTACAATCTAGAGCTTTTTCCATCGCTCAAGATTGTCGAAATCATATCTAAAACTCTTGCATCTCGGGTCTTGTTAGATGGTGTTCTGTACGAGGCCACAACCATTGGTTTTTGGATATTTGGATCTTCATATTTTGCTCTAATTGTTGATGTTATTGGCGCTTCTACAAAAGTTTTTCGATTAATTTCTGCACCTTTTGGAATTTCTCCAAAATATTTCTGAATCCATTCTCGGGTTTTAGGAATATCATTCAAATCTCCAGCAACTATCAAAACTGCATTGTTCGGGATATAAAATTTCTTATTGAAAGCCTGAAACTCTTCTAAAGTTGCTGCATCAAGATGTTCCATAGATCCTATTGTTGTCCAACGATATGGGTGGTTGGTGTACATGCTTTTCTTTACTTCTGGAATCAAATTTCCGTAAGGTTGGTTGTCATAACGCAGTCTTTTCTCTTCTTTAACTACTTCGTTTTGAGTATCAACACCAATTTTGTTTATTACTGGGTGCAGCATTCTTTCAGATTCCATCCATAATCCTAACTCTAAATTATTCGATGGGAAAACTTCGTAATAATAGGTTCTGTCTTCGTTAGTATTAGCATTATTGGTTCCGCCATTGGCAGTAACTATTTTAAACCATTCGCCACGTTTGATATTGGCAGTTCCTTCGAACAACAAATGTTCGAAAAAATGTGCAAAACCAGTTCTGTCGGGCGTTTCGTTTTTTGCCCCAACATGATACATTACCGATGTAATTACAACTGGAGCCGATTGGTCATTATGCAAAATTACATGCAAACCGTTTGTTAAATTGTATTCTTCGAAAGCGACTTTTTGAGCCGATGCTATTCCGCCAAGCATTAGTGATGCACTTAAAGCCATTATGGTGTTTTTCATAAATGATTAATAAATTGGATATTTGATGTAAATGTAAAAAAATAAGTGTTTATATTTTTTAAAAATTTAATAAAATTTAACTTTTTAAACGAATTTAAAAGGCTGTCGTCTAGTCCATATATCATTTTTTATTCTAGCCACAGATTTCACAGATTATCACAGATTTTTTATTATCGAATATTAAAAATCTTTTAAATCTGTGGCAAAAAGTTTTTATATGAATATACTTTTTAGACCAGAGCCATTTAAAATTGATTTTAAATCGATCTAATTTTATAAGAAAGCATTAAAATTACTTAAAAATTTTTTATTCTAATTGACTTTTTTTAATTTTACAAAAAATAATTTTACTAATGTTCGAACAGTTTAACCAAGAAACTATTTATTTGGTCACTATGCCATTTGTGGTTGCTTTTATTGTTTTAGAAATTTATTTAAGTTTCAGAGATCGTTCAGAAAACTATGCCAAAAAGGATACTTTTACCAATATTTGCTTTGCTTTATTGAACTTTTCGTTAGACATGATTATGAAAGGTTTTTCTTTTTTTGTTCTAGGTTTTTTCTTTATTCACAAATTTTTTACATTCGAAACGGGATTGATTTATTGGTTTTTGTGTTTTTTGTTTCAAGATTTTTTATATTATATACATCATTTTGTTGACCATAAATCTAGAATATTTTGGGCAGTTCACGCCACACACCACAATTCTGAATATTTTAATTTAACAACAGGTTTTCGTTCGCCAGTTTTTCAGCCTCTTTATCGATATGTTTTTTTTATTCCGATGGCTGTTTTGGGTTTTCATCCTTTGCATATTATGTTTGCCTATACGGTTAACCAAGTTTGGGGAACTTTGGTTCATACCAAAAGAATTAATAAAATGGGTTTTCTAGAATATTTATGGTTACGCCTTCTCATCACCGTGTTCACCATGCTTCAAATATTAGATATTTAGATAAAAATATGGGAATGGTTTTAATAATTTGGGATAAAATATTTGGTACTTTCGAAGCCGAAGACGATTCTTATGAACCTACAAAATATGGTTTGACTTATAAAATAGAAGATAAAGGCCCAATTAATATTATTTTTCATGAGTGGAAAGCCATTTATCGCGATGCTAGTCAACCAAACATTTCTTTTTCTGACAGATTAAAATATGTTTTTTATAATCCGGCTTGGAACCACTTTAAGAATTAGTTCTGTTTTCTTTTTGAATTAATAGTTAACCATAACTTTAAACAATTCAGAATTAGAAATATAAAATCTGTTTTCTAATATTATTTGAGATAATTGTGCTGTAACCAAATTGTTTTCTCTAGAATTTATTAAAAAAAGTGAGCTTTCGCCAAAAGCAAACAATCGTTCTTCCGATGATAACATTATTTGGTTATCGTAGACCAACTCATCGATATATTTTTTTTGAATTTTTATTGATTCTATTTCAATTTTTTGAGATTTTATTTTATTTGATAATTGATTTTTTTCTAAATCTAATGCAAATTCGGTTTCTTGAACTTTGAATTTTGCTAATTTTAAATTGCCTCGTTCTTTTCTTAATAATATCGGGAAATTAAAATTCAGACCAACTTTATAATTTTCGAATTTGAATTCATTTATAAATTGTGGTTGCGATAAATAAGAATAACCTACATCGATTTTTGGCAATAAATTATTGGCTTTTAGTTTGCGCTCGACGTTTAAAATATCAATTTTTGATTGTAATGCATTAATTTTTGGATGATTTTCTAACACAAAATCTTGATTCACTAAATCGTTTGTTTTTAAAGTTTCTTGAATTGTTTTTTCTAGTTTTTCTTCAGGAATTAAAGTTTCTTGCAATTCTAATGGAATGTTATTTTCGAGCCATAAAAAATTTGACAATTCGATTTGTGCTTTTTTTAGTTTTAAATTCGAATCTTCGAGACTTAATTTTCTGTTTTTTACAATAATTCCAGCTTCGACACTATCAATAGCTGGTTTGTCGCCTTGTTTAATTAATGACCGAATGCCTTTGAATCGAATTTCGGCATTTTTGGTATAATTTGCATAAAGTTTGACTTCGTTAAAGTTTTTTTTCCAATTAAAATAAGCCAACGATGCATCATACAAAACCAATACTGCTTGGAGTTTTTGTTCTGCTTGGCTTAATTTTATTTGCAATTTGGCTTTTCGTAAATCTGCCATTCTTTGGTTGATTAATAATCCTTGTGCCAATGGAATGTTGATTCCAAACGATGTCAAACCTGTATTTGGAACTGTATTTTCCGGGTTCAAATAAACACCTTCGTTTTGATCAAAACCAGCTTTTAGTTCTATTCCGTACCAAGTAGGAATTTTAAAACTTGAGTTTAAAACCGAATAATATTCAGTATTTTTGAATTGTTTTTTATCAAAATCAACTTCGATTTTTGGTTCGAAACCGCCTCGTGCCATCATTAAATTGGCTTGTGCCCGAGATATTTCTAGATTAGCAGTTTTGACTAATGGATGAAACTTTTTGACAAAACCTAAATATTCGTTAAATGTTAACTCGTTCGAAATTTGTCCAAAAGAATTAATGCTAGATAAAATTAATATTATAATAAAATTTTTCATTTTCTTGATTTTGTCACTTATTTAATAAGCAATAATAATGAAGTGGTTTAAACTTTTAGCATTTAAGCGAAAATTTAGGATTTTGCATCCACTTTTAGCCTTTTTTGCGCTCCGTAGACCAACTATGCATCTTAAAAAAGACTTCAATTGGTTCCAAAATCCTAAATTTTCGCTTAAATGCTAAAAGTTTAAACCACTTCAATATTCGAAACGATGGTTTTAAATGATTTACTTTTTTTCTTTTACTTTATCTTTTTTGACATTTGTTTTATAATAATTGGGAGGAAAACCGTTTAAAGTCCGCCAAACCTCAAACCAAATTGGCACATTGTCAAGCAGTGCAATTGTCTGTGCTCCAGATCCGATGCTGATTTTTTTCGGCCATTTTGCTTCGTTTTTATCAGGTGCAATCAAGATTCTGAATTTACCGTTTTCTGAAATAAAATTTTCTATTGCTACTATTTCTCCACCAAAAGTTCCATAAGACATTTCGGGCCAACCCGAGAAAATAATTGTCGGCCAACCGTCGAACCAAACCCTGACTTTTTCGCCACGAGAAATTAATGGCAAGTCAATTGGGTCGACAAAACTTTCGACTGCAATATCATAATCTGCTGGCATTATGGTTACAATTGGCGTTCCTTCTTTGATGTTTTCGCCGATTCCAGATTGCATTGCTCTGTTTACGATTCCGGCTTGTGGTGCTTTTATGTAATACAAACCATTGCGAATGCTGTAATTTGCATATTGATTTTTGAGTTTGTTGACTTGTGCTTCGGTGTCAAATTTGCTGCTTAATGCAGTGTATTGGTCACTTTGTGCTTTAGAAATTTTCTCGGAATATTCAGCCGAAATTCTACCAATTTCGACTTTTGCATTTATGAATTCGTTTTTCGATGTCAATAATTTATTTTCCTGAGTAATTATTTTGGCATCGACTTCCTGCAATTTTAATCGTTTTTCTTCGACATCGGTCAATGGTTTTAATCCTTCTTTGTTAAGTTGAACAGCACGACTGAATTGTGTATTTGCAATTTTGAGTTGGGTTTTTACAGCTTGCAAATCCATACTATCAGATTTGATTTTAAAAACTGCTTGCTTGATTTTGTTTTGTGCTTGTTGCAATTTCAAGTTTTTTTCGGTTTCGATATTTGCCATTTGTCCAGAAAGGGTTGTGACTTTTGAACCATAAGAATCGACAGAAAGTTGTTTTGCATCGACTTGATTTTTGGTGTTTTGAACCAAATTTGGATCTAGATACTCTTCTTTAATTTCTGATATAAAAAGAATTGTGTCGCCTTTATTGACAAAATCGCCTTCTTGAACATACCATTTTTCGAGTTTTCCAGCAATTACAGATTGTATAGATTGTGGTCTTTGGTTTGGTTTTAAGGTTGTTACTGCACCAGAACCCGAAATGTTTTGAGTCCAAGGCAAAAACAAAATGATTATTCCTAGAATTGAAACACCAAAAATAATTCTGTTTAAAATCTTGTAATGTGGTCGATTACTTAAATTATTTACAGTAGAATATTTTTCTAGCGAGTGTATTTTGGTTTTAATATTTCCTGATATGTTTAGCATATTTTTTTTTTTAAAAACATATTTTTTTTAATTTTTCTTTTGAACAGAAAGGATTAATTTTCTTTTTTAAACACATAATTCAAATAAGTTAATAAAAATGTATTAATATTTTCAAATCTAGCAATAACCTTATATGACTTAAATGTTTTAATAATTCAAGTTTACTGTTTTGAATCCGAAATTATTTCTCCGTTTTTCATTATTATTTGTCGGTTGCATTTTGTTTTCCAATACGGATTTTTAGACGAAACAACAACAACCCATTTGTTGGCAGGATTGGTTATAAAATCAATTATTTCATTGGCTGCTTTTTCGTCCATTGCATCGGTTGGATCTTCATAAAAAAGAATTTTTGGTCTTTTGACAATACTTCTTGCTAATAAAATTTTTTGCGCATTAGACGATGAAAGTTGTCTTCCTTCTGGAAAAATTTTGGTTTCTAGACCTTTTTCTAATGTTTTTAAATAGCTAGAAAGTTGCACTCCAGAAATTGCCCATTTTAAATCATCGAACGAAATCGATTTGTCGTTAAAAGTTATATTTTCTTGGATTGTTCCTTCGAATGGCGTTTCAGAACTTATTATCGAACCGATTTGTGCTCGAAATTGTGTTAAATCTATTTTCCTGAAACTGTCATCGTTTATAAAGTAAGAACCTGATGTTGGTTGCAATAATCCTGCTAAAACTCTGATTAATGTGGTTTTTCCTGAACCGTTTTCACCTTCAATAAAAATTTTGTCTCCTTGGCTAATTTTTAGTGAAATATCATTTAGAATCACGTCATTTGTATCAGGGAAATGAAAGCCTAAATTTTCTGTTTCAAGTTCAAAGTTTATAAAACAACTTTCACTATTCATTTCGGAATCTTTTTCTAGTGATAAATCGGTTATTTGTCCAATTTTCTCTACAGATGTCAAAACATCATAAAAGGTTTCTAGACCAAGAATAATTTTTTCTACCGAATTAATTACCAATAAAATAATAATTTCTGCTGCGACAAATTGTCCAATATTCATTTGCTGATTCAAAACTAAAAAACCACCAATTGATAATAAACTTGCAGTAATGATTATCTTAAAAATTATTAATTGAGAAAATTGTCGCTTAATGATATTAAAATGTTTTTCTCGAGCTAACAAATAATCAGAAACTATTTTATTGTTTTTTTGTAATGCAAAATCATAATTCAAGTCACTTCGAAAACTGAAATTATTTCTAGCCAATTCTTGTAACCAACTGGCAACTTTGTATTTGAATTTTGATTCTTTCAAACTGGTTTCTAGTCCTGAAGTATATGAAAATTTAAAAATAAAATACAATAATGCGAACAACATCATACCAAAAACAATAAAATAAGGATGGTATAATGACAATAATATAATTCCGAAAGCAATTTGCAAAAGTGCAGCCGAAAAATCGATTAATAATTTTGAAGTTCCTTTTTGAATAGCAATCGTATCGAAAAATCGATTTGCCAATTCTGGCGGGTAATTATCGTACATAGCTTCGAATTTAATTTTTGGCAATCTTGCAGCAAACTCGAACGATGAACGAACAAATATTTTTTGTTGCAAATTTTCGGTAATTCGCAATTGCATCAATGATAAAATTCCAATTAATGCTACACCAATAACAACCAAAAAAATCAAAACTATCCAAGATGCACTAATTCTGCCAGATTGAATGAAATTTACAATTGCTTGAATACCAAGCGGTAAAGACAAACTTATTAGTCCAGAGAAAATAGCATAAAAAAATATCTGATAAACATCTTTTTTATCCAATTCGAGTAAGTTATAAAATCTTTTTAGTGGTGTCATTTTTTTATATAGTATAAATCTAATAATGTAAACTGTTAAAATATTATTTTTTTTCTAAAACACGTTCGACCAAATCAACATAAAAGTTATTTTGTGCAACTTTATTGTGGTTATCTGTAATAGTTTTTAAATGTTCACTCAAGAAAATTTGATGCAAATTGCCTTGCACTATTGACGATACCAGACTTTTTGCATATTTATAATCTGGATTTACTTCGTTTACCATTTCGACAATACGGTTAATTACACTTTTGTAAATCAAGAAATAGCCTTCTTTGTTTTCTTCATCTACTTCTTTTGTATGAATTGTTTTTGTAAATTCAAGAATAATAATTTTATTCAAAACCGATTCGTTAATGTGTTCAGTTGTTAAATCATCTTCTATTTTTTGGGTAACTATTGTAATGGCTTTTTTAAGTTTATCTTTCGGATTTTGAATGTTTGTTGTCGCAAAAACCAATTTATATTCAATCCAAGTCCAATACCACGAACTCAAATAAATCAACAATTTGTGTTTGTTTTCGAAATACCTGTAAATCGAACTTTCGTTAGATCCAATTAATTCGCCTAATTTCTTGAAAGTAAAACTATCAAAACCAATTTCATCAATTAATAAAATACTAAATTGCACAATTTTTTTACCTAAAGTCGACGTTTCTGGATCTTTTACAAAAATTCTAGGATTGATCTGAATTTTTATGTTTGACAATAAATTTTGCATATTCTTAAAATTTAATCGTTTGTATTTGGAACAAAATTAGATGGCTCTTTATGTAAATTGAAATTATATAACAAAGCAATATTCAGAAAATCTCTGCCAATTTCGTCATTTATTTTATAATCAAATTGATGAATATAACCCGTTTGAACTGCGAAATGTTTGTCAAATTCATATCCAAAACCAATAAATAAACGGTTGCGTTCAAAAAACGGTTCTTTATTCGTTAGAAATAACTCATTCCATACATTTAAATATAAAGTTTTCTCTCTAACGACTTCGTTGTTTAACGGAATTATTGTTCCCAATCTGTATCGATATCGATTTCTAAAACCATTGCTTGTAAATCTTTGTTCAGCTCTATAACGATGTTCAATATTCAAAATACCCAATGACGATTTCATATTAAACTGGATCCAAGTTCGAATTTCTTTATTCTGAATCGGATTTTTAAAAGATCCACCTTCGCTATATGTGTTGTAGGATCCAAAACCCGAGGTAGCAGAAAATTGCTTATTTATTTTGAAAGTGCCACCAGTTTTTACTTCGTAATAATGAAATTCATTATAAAATGAAAGGCTTCGCAATTGTGTCTCGCCAAATATGCTCCATTTTTCGTTTATTCTTAAATTGGCGTTTAGAATATTCCAAGAACCTAATTTTGATTGACCTAATACAATATTGCTTATTAAAAGCAGTAAAATTATTTTGACTCTATTTTTAAGCATATTTTTTTAAAAATGAATTTTAAATCCAAAATTCAAATTCACATCTTGAATAATTGTTGGCTGTATTTGGTTATCGTTTAAATCTAAATATTGCAAATGGTCTAAACCTTTTAGTTGTTTTGGTATATTTTTAAGTTTATTATGATTCAAATAAAGTTGCTCTAAAGTTTTCATTTTTGCAATATTATTTGGCAAATCATTAATATTGTCATTTTCTAAATGCAAAGTTTTTAGATTTGGTAATTTGCTTAACAGAGAAATATTTTGTTCTATTTTTAGGTTTTTATCATCATTCAAAAATAATTCATTTAAACTCGAAAGTTTTATAAAATCTTTTGGTAACATTTCGAAATCGTTGCCACTTAAATCCAAACTTTTAAGGTTTTTTAGTAAACTTATTTCGTTTGGAATAGTTTTCAAATGGTCATTACT
Source organism: Bacteroidota bacterium (assembly GCA_031408435.1). Lineage (GTDB taxonomy): Bacteria > Bacteroidota > Bacteroidia > Flavobacteriales > Flavobacteriaceae > Flavobacterium. The sequence continues at coordinate 6,145 of JANNWM010000056.1, read as the reverse complement.
TATGTTCAAATATTCGAGATTAACAAATTTTGCCCAAGAATTTGGATTTATATTTAAGTTTTGATTGCTTAAATTCAATCGAAAAACTTTTTCAGGTTCTTTAAGAGCTTCGTCGATATTTGTAAATTCTTTTTGAGTTTGGGAAACCATAAATTGAAAGAAAAACAAACTCGTAATGATAATTATTTGTTTTAGATTTTTCATAATAAATATATTTAAATGCAAATATAATATATTTTATCACAAAACCGATAGCTTTACTATTAATAACAATTATTTAACTATTAACAATAAAAAAAGATTCACAATTTGCGAATCTTTTTCAAATATAATACAACTTTTTACAACAAACTTTTTCCAGTCATAACTGCTGGTTTTTCGATTTGCATTAATTCAAGAATAGTTGGAGCCAAATCTCCTAAAACACCATTGTGAATTTTAATTTGCTCATTATCAACCAAAATAATCGGCACTGGATTGGTTGTGTGCGCCGTGTTTGGGCTTCCATCTGGATTGATCATCGTTTCGCAATTGCCATGATCTGCAATGACAATCGTAGTATAATTATTTGCTAATGCAGTATTTATTACTTTTTCGACACATTTATCGACAGCTTCGCAAGCCTGAATTGCGGCTTGCATAATTCCAGTATGACCGACCATATCGCCATTGGCAAAATTGAGACATACAAAATCGACTTCGCCTTTTTCGAGTTCTGGAACCAGAGCATCAGTCAATTCGAACGCACTCATTTCTGGCTGCAAATCATAAGTAGCCACTTTTGGAGAATTTTTCAAAATTCTGGTTTCGCCTTCGAATGGCAATTCACGACCGCCAGAAAAGAAGAAAGTAACGTGTGGATATTTCTCGGTTTCGGCAATTCTGATTTGCTTTTTTTCAGCTTTTTCTAAAACTTCGCCTAAAGTTTCGGTAATATTGTCTTTGTTGTAAACAACTTTTACGTTTTGATAGGTTTCATCGTAGTTGGTTAACGTTACATAATACAAATTTAATTTGTGCATGTTTTGTTCGTGAAAATCTTTTTGCGACAAAGCTTCGGTTAATTCTCGACCACGATCTGTTCTAAAATTAAAGAAAATTACCACATCGTTTTCTTTGATTGTAGCTAACGGCATGTCATTATCATCGATTGCAATTAATGGTTCTATAAACTCATCGGTAATATTTTTTTGATAACTTTCTTCAATATCTTCAAATATATTTTTTGAATGTTTACCTATTCCGTTTACTAACAAATCATAAGCCAATTTAACTCGTTCCCAACGTTTGTCTCTATCCATTGCGTAATAGCGACCAATAACTGTTGCGATTTTAACTTTGGTATTGCTTATGTATTTTTGTAAATCTTGAATGTATTTCAATCCAGATTTTGGGTCAACATCGCGACCGTCGGTAAATGCATGAACGAATACTTTTTCGAGTCCAAATGCTTCTGTTGCATCTATTAAACTTCTCAAATGACTGGTGTGCGAATGAACGCCACCATCAGAAAGTAATCCTAAAAAGTGTACATTTACGTTTTTGTCTTTAGCATATTCGAATGCTTCGATTAAAACTTTTTCTTGGGTTAAAGTTTTATGTTCTACCGCCAAATTAATTTTTGCTAAATCTTGATAAACAATTCTTCCTGCTCCAAGATTCATGTGACCAACCTCAGAATTGCCCATTTGTCCTTCTGGTAAACCTACATTCAATCCATCGGTTCGCAATTGTGCGTTTGGATATTTTGAATATAAAGAATTGATAAACGGAATATTGGCATTGTCGATTGCTGATACTTTTGGATCTGGCGATTTGCCCCAACCGTCTAGAATCATTAAGATTACTTTTTTGCTCATTTTGATTTTTTTAAAAAACATTATGCTTATTTTATAATTATATAAGTCATATAAGCTTGTATGTGGATTTTTTTATATAGATAACAAAAATAGTCAATAAGAAAGAAATTTTTTAGAATTTGTATGGTTTTTTATCCCTGATTACTTCACTAAACATTTATCGTAATTTGAGTTCAGTGAACTTCGTTTTAAGGGAAAATCCAGTCATTGCAAGTAATTAAGCAATATTTTAATTGATTGCTTCGTTCCACACAATGACAGATTGGAATGATAGCAGGACTAGCTTCAAGGAAAATTAAAACCAGTTTTTTGCTTGGTTGTAATCGATGAAATAACGTAAACTGAATGAAAAAGAATTTATTATTTCTTGATTATTTAATAAATTTTTAATGTTAGCACTGCCATTTTTGTTGATTCGAGATAAATTTCTTAAATCGATTTCAGCATTGTTTCTGTAAAGTATCGATATTTGACAACCTGGTGCGAACCACCAAACATAGCTTAAATCGAAATTCCAGGTGCTGTAATCTCGATTTTTATTTAGTGTTTGGTTAAAATTATCGAACCGTCCATTGTCATTTAATGTATAAAATTGAAAATTTTCGGAATAACGCCAATAATGTCTTATCAGTAAATTGAAATTCATTTGGCTATTTATAGAATATTTGCCAGAAATAGAATTTGTAAAATCGATATTGTCTCGACGCGCGAAAATTATATTATTATCAATTTTGGTTACAAATCCTTTTTCGTTTTTGTCCTGACCATAATTAAAGCGATAAACCAGTGAAAATTTATCGTTAAAGCGGTATCGCGGTTCAAAACTTATCCCAAATCCGCTTCGAGATTTTTCGCTTGTCAAATTGAAATAAGGATTAAAATCGAATGCGAATTTTTTATTAAAATTAGTCGAAACATATATATAACCTCCAACTTGACTTGGCTGAATTACAAATCGTCCTTCGGTTTGTGGTGAATAATAATCATAAACTTGTAATAGACTTGGATTTATGCCTAATTCCGCAAAATTATTACCTTTATCGACAATATTAAATTTAAAATTGAAATTATTGGCTTGTAATTTATTGGTTTCTTTATTGAATTCGTTATAGCTGTTCACTCTAAAACTTAGACTATTGAACAATTTGGTTGGTTGTAATATTCTGTAACTAAAATTACCGTATGCTGTGTAATAATTGGTTTGAAAATTGATTCCCAAGTCGTTAACTTCGAAATCTTTGGTTAATAAATCTGACCCAAAACCAAAACGATATTTTCCTGCGGTTTTATTAAATTCTAGAAATCCTCTAAAACCTTTTTTAAATTCGCCATTGTTAACGATGCTGTATTCGGCATTTCCATTAATTCCGTATGTATTTGCTTTGGTTTTTAAATCCCAAACTAAGGCAGAAACATTTGCATCTTGAAAATTTCCGTTTCGAGTTACATTGGTATTTATAAATGAGACTGATGAATTTTTGCGAAAACGTTGGTCTAGAACTAAAATATTGTAATTAGATAGAGGCTCAATTAGTTGTTTTCTAGTTGTTTTTGTTAATGTATCTTGGATTATTGCAAAAGTATCTTCGGTTACTGCATTTAGAAAACCTATTCCGAGTCCGTTTTTAGTTCTGCCAGAAATTTTTGTAGCATTTAGTAAACCAACTGTTGATGGATTTTCGATAATTTTTTCATTTTTATTTGTTTCTGCTGCTGTGGTTGGCGTACCACCAATTCTTCTTGAATAAAACAAATTCCCTTTGTTAAATAAATCGGTTCCTTCTGTAAAAAACGATCTATTTTCGTTGAATTGTTGCTCGAATGGGCCAAGATTTAAAATTTTTTGATCTAGTGCGGTTTGTCCAAAATCTGGAATAAGAACTGCATCGAGCGTGAACGCATCGTTAATTCCGTATTTAATATCCATTCCACCTTTTAATGTTCCTTTGGTTTTATTTTCGGCATCGGCATTGACATAATAAGATGTATATGGTAAAAAGAACAATCTTGTTGGTGTTTTAATATTTTCTATTCCTTCAAGAATTCCAGCTTGTTGAATGAATGTTCCGTTTTTGATGTCAATGAAATTCCAAGTATATTTTTGTCGGTCGCGTCTTACTTCACGCATAAAGTTCAAACTCCAAGTTTGTTTTTGAGCTGGCGAAAATCGCAAAGCGGCATAAGGCAGTTTTATTTCGGCAACCCAACCAAAATCGGTTATTCGAGTTTGACTTTCCCAAATTGCATCCCAAGAATAATCTTCGCCATCGTTTTCGCTAGCTTGACAATCGGCTTGACCGTTAGATGCAGAAACAATAAATCTAAAATCTTGCTGACCGTCGTTAAAACCATTAATGAAAACACCAAAAAAATCAGCTGTCCCAAAATCGTCTCTTTGGGAAAACTCTTTTAAAATTTTAGTTGGGTCATCATACATTATTGCTGCAATATAAATTGCATCGTTGTCGTAAACAATTTTGACTTCAGTTTTTTTATCTTTAGGTTCTGGATTTCCGTTGTCTGGCTGAAACGAAACAAAATCTTTAGATATTTCGGCAGTTTTCCAAACTTCTTCATCAAATTTACCGTCGATTGTAATTTTATCAGTCGTGAATTTAGTTTGAAGTGTTTTCTTTTGAGCAATTCCAATTGATGAAATTAATAGTATAAAAAAAATGATATTTTTTTTCATCGAATGGATCTGATAATTATTAAATTGTAATTATATCAATAGACTTACATTTTTTATAAATGTTACAATTTTGAACAAAAATAATTAAAAATAATAATTTTCACTAATTTATTTTAAATGTTTTAAGGTAGAATTGTACTAAATATTTCAAAAAATCAAAAATAGTTATAAACAACCAAAAACACCGTTAGTCGAGTAAAAACGCCATTAAACGTCAAAGTTATTAACAAAATAGCTGAAAAGACGGTTAATAACTGAAAATTAGCTAAAAAATATTTGGTAAAATCGTTTAATTGTTTTTTATTTGCAATCCCTAATCGAAGTATTAACCAAAACATTTTCAATGCATTACAGATTTTTAATTTTATTAGTATCGATGTCGATGTTGCTACCTATTAACAACATGAACGCAAAATCTTCCAAAAATGTTTCATTAAAGGCACCATTGCCAGTATCAGTTAATGTAAATTTTCTATTTAATTCATTGAATTTAAAAAATTTCAACGCTCCAAAAATTGCAAGTTACACACAAGCATTGAATGGTTTTTTTAATTTAAAATCAAAAGGACTTATTAAAAAAGACATTTTAACAATCATAGATTTTAGTTTGCCGTCCAGTGCAAAAAGACTTTGGGTTATCGATATGGAATCGAATACTGTAATTTATAACTCGGTTGTTTCTCACGGAATGAATTCTGGTGGCGATTATGCAACAAGTTTTTCTAATACTCAAAGTTCTAACAAAAGCAGTTTGGGTTTTTATGCTACTGGCGAGACTTACATTGGCAAAAATGGTTTTTCGATGAAGCTTGACGGATTAGAAGCCGGTGTAAACAGTAATGCTCGTGCTCGTGCCGTGGTAGTGCATGGTGCTTATTATGCAAATCCTGCCATATTGAATTCTCAGAGTTATTTAGGCAGAAGTCAAGGTTGTCCAGCATTACCAGAAGCTTTGAATAAAAAAGTTATTAATACTATTAAAGGAAAATCTTGTTTGTTTATATACCATCCTTCAAGAACATCTAAATTAGCAAAAAGTTTGTTCTAGTTAATTTTATTAAATTTAAAAAAGCAGATAAGAGTTTATTTCTTATCTGCTTTTTTTGTTTAAAATAAACGAATTTGTGTTGAAAAGTTGACTCTATTAATTAAGTACGGTTTTATAACTAAACAAAAATAGTTGAGTAAGCTGAAGATAATGCAATAAAAACAAATCCCACCGAAGCGGGATTTAAGGTTTTCACCTACGGCATATAGCCTTATTGTGATAAGATTAAAGATTAGAAATTTTAATCAGAACGAACATAAAATATTTTTTTAAGAAATTAAATAAAACACAATATTAAACTTATTCTTGTTAATTTTAGAATTTATTAATTATTTGATTATGGCAAGAATTTTAGGATTAGATTTAGGGACAAACAGCATTGGTTGGGCGATAGTTGATGATAAATTAAACCCGTTGGGTGCAATTATTTTTGTAAATAAAGATAGTTAAATATTGGGACAAGACACTGAAATTCAGTATCTTGTTGTCGTCAAACACCCAATATTTATGTCAAATATAGTAAAAAATTATCAAAAAGTTTTAGAG
>JANNWM010000055.1:0-1573 GCA_031408435.1 Bacteroidota bacterium | reverse complement strand
GCAAACTAAATTTTCTTTTGAAGAGAAAGTGAAAAATTCGCTTTCCCCTCGCAAGACTAAATTTGGTTTCCAACACAAAACTAGGAAAAAATAATTTGAAAAAAAATGCTTTTTTATTTGTTTTTTAGCACAGTTCTTTGTTATGTGTAGTTTTTATTAGTTTTTCGGCTTGTAATTATTATATGTGTTGTTGTCTGGCGTAGTTTTGATATGAGGTGCTACATAAGTACCATTACTTTTTTGATAGCCATTTTGCACTTTGTATTGTCCACCGTTATCGTAGTTTCTTTCTGTGGTTTTTGGCGTTGAATAACTTGGTGTTGAATAATTTGAATTATTACTTTTAGGTGCGGAATAACTTGGTGTTGAATATGAATTGCCATAAGTTTGCTTATTAGCATTGTATCTCATATCAGGTGTTCCGTCTTTTTTTGTTTGTGCATTTACACTCAATGTACTAATTAGAACAATTGCGAATGTGAAAATTACTTTTTTCATTTTTTAATATTTTGTATTTTATGCCTACTCTATTCAGTTTTCGGCTATCCTGTTTATTTATTAATTGTCAATTTGAATTTCATAAGTTTTACCATCTTCGCCATCAACACTTGCTCGTCCATCTTCGTCAATATCTGCATATGAAATATGGTCTTCGTCTAAATAGCCATCATTTGGAAAGTTTATTTGAACAACTTGACAGTCTTGAACTTCAACATCAAGTGTGTAAGTTGCGGAATAACCTGTTTCTGGATTATTGTAGTCTACTGTTGCATAGTAATTTCCATCTTCAGATTTACAACCAGAATTATTTTCTTCTAATTCTTCATTATTTTCGCTTTCGCTTTCGTTTGTACTATAACTTGCTTCTTCTCCACTGCTTTCCTGTTCAGTTGAATAAGAATTATTTGAACTTTCATCGCTGCTATTTTCACTGCTTTTGGAATTGCAAGAAATTAGTAAGATTAAAATAATAGCAAAATATGATATTGTGATTTTAATTTTCATAGTTTATTCAAAGATTTTAACATACCATTTTGCAACATCATCTTTTATCAAGTCGTGATATTTATATAAAGTTAAAGCAAGTCCAAACTCTGCTCTTTTTGCTTTGCTTTCATTTACAGTAAAATATCCATAAAATTCTCCATCCTTGTCTACAATAACTGGTGGATTAGAACCATATGAATTCCAAGGTGAATTTGAATTGTATTCACTTCCATACGTTCCATATTCGTTCCAAATTGATTTAGAATTGTAGCTACTTCCATATTTTCCGTACTCATTCCAAATTGAATTTTTATCGTAACTGTTACAGTTTAAACAACCAAGATATTCATCGTGATTTTGTCCCCCATAAATATGAAATGTTTGTGCAAAACAAGTTGTTGTAAATCCTGTAAATAATATTAGGGCTAAAATTATTCTATTCATTTCTTTTCTTTTTAATGTTTCGTTTTTTTAAAATTACACATAACGTCTCGTGGCTTGGCGTCAGTTGGGGATTTGGTTAGCCAAATGTATAAATTAAAGACCGAACTTCCAAGTACAAAACCAACTTTAAAGTTTGCCTAAA
>JANNWM010000054.1:0-4315 GCA_031408435.1 Bacteroidota bacterium | reverse complement strand
ACTTAATTTCTGCTAAATATTCTAAACAATCTAGGTCAGTTTTAAACCTATCTGTAAAATCTAAAATACTCTGTCCTATAAATTTTTCCATATTGTAAATATACAAAAAAATTATAAGTATTTATCAGAACACCTCAATAATTTTATTTATGCTAGGTAAAATTATCAATCCAAAAACAAGATTTATTGATGTTTTATCAACGATAATGATAGCTAAAATTCCGCTTTATTTATTGACGTTAACCAATATTAATGGTTTTAATTATGAATTAGACATAGAAATTCAAAGTAAATTAATTCTAAACCAAATGAATAATTTTTCTGGTTTACTATTATCAAAACTAATTTTAATTACAATATTGTCATTAATTGTTTTGGTTTGGACAATATCTTTATTATACAATGGTTTTAAAACTGCTACAAACATAAAATCCCACAAACATATTTTATTATTCATTATTTCATTAATAATTGCCGAAGTAATTTCTAAAATAGCAATCTCTAATTTTTTATAAAAATGGTATCTGTAACAAAATTAAACGAAAAAATTACATTTAATATTCTTGGGTTTCATAAATTTTGGGCATTAAATTCTAAAATTACAATCAATCAAAATGATATTATTCGGGTTTATCAAGATCGGGACGAAATGGATAAAAATAAAGGTTGGAGGCTTGGAACTGAAATTCCTTTTGTGATAATTGCTGGAGAATTTACTCAAAATGGAGTTAAGGATTTTTGGGATGTTTCTAATAAAAATAAATCAATTATAGTTGAATTAAAGAATCATACTTATCGAAAATTGTATTTACAAGTCGAAAATCCTGAAGCAATGATTGACCTGTTAAAATAACTTTATTTTTTTAAATTAGAAATGATTTTAGTTTAGTAACGATTCACGAAATATTTATAAAAAACCAAAAACCAATTAAATTTCATAAATGGGTTTAAATATTTAAATCATATAAAACTATTTCTCGAAATATTTATTTAATAATTGTTGTGCGCCAACGAAAGGCGAAATAACATTTTTTTGAACCAAATCTTTATTTTTATTTAACAATTCAATAATCGATTGATTGTTATAGAATCGAGATTTCAATTGATCGTTAATGGTTTCCAGCATCCAATATTGGTTTTGCTCTTGTCGTTTTTCATAGAAATATTTGTTGTTTTTAGTCAAGTTTTCAAACTCTAAAATTGTTGACCAAACTTCTTTAATTCCTTCGTTGGTAATCGAGCTACAAGTTGCAGAAGTTGCCGTCCAACCCGATTTTTTTGCGGGAAATAAATGCAGAGCGCGACCAAATTCTGAACGAGCCAATTGCGATTTTCTAATGTTATCTCCATCGGCTTTATTGATTACTATTGCATCAGCCATTTCCATAATACCTCGTTTTATGCCTTGCAATTCGTCGCCAGCTCCAGCAATTTTTAATAACAAAAAGAAGTCAACCATACTGTGAACAGCGGTTTCTGATTGTCCGACACCAACTGTTTCTATTATAATAATATCAAAACCTGCAGCTTCGCAAACTGTTATGGTTTCTCTGGTTTTTCTGGCAACGCCGCCCAAAGTTTCGCCCGATGCACTTGGTCGAATGTAGGCATTTTTATCATTGACTAGTTCTTCCATTCGGGTTTTGTCGCCAAGAATACTTCCGTGAGATATTGTGCTGCTGGGATCGACTGCCAAAACTGCTACTTTTTTGTTTAAATTAGTCAAATATTTGCCAAATGCTTCAATAAAAGTACTTTTGCCAACGCCAGGAACGCCTGTTATTCCTATTCGAATTGATTTATTGGCATGAGGCAAACAAGCATTAATGATTTCATTAGCTTTATCAAGATGAGAAATATTGGTGCTTTCTATTAAAGTAATTGCACGACTTAAATCAGCAATATTTCCAGACAAAATCCCATTTATCAAATCTCGTGACGAAGGTTGAATTTTTCTAAAAGTCTGAATTTGCTTTGCTGAATCGATGCTAATAATTTCTGGCTGAGTAATGCCATCTTTTTCTCGAAGTGCCGATAATTTGTTTTTGTTTTCCATTTTATTAGTCACACAAATTTAAGATTTTTTGACACAGGTTTATCTCTTTTGTTCATTTTTTTTTTTGTATTCGTTGATTTCAATTCACAGATTTCACAAATTTTTTCAATTCATTTTTTTCAATTCACAAATTTTATATTTTTTTTCGAATTCGATTTTGATAAACTTTATAAAATTTTCATATATAGATGCAGAAAATAAAATCTATTTAATCTGTGAAATCTGTGTCGGATAGTTTATTTTTGCAAAATAATTTACTAAAATGCTATCCAAAACAAATTCCCAAGATTTAGTCAATAAAACAATCTATTCCATACTTTTTTCGATAAGTTTTGCCCATTTATTGAACGATTTAATTCAGGCAATAATTCCCTCTGTTTACCCAATTTTGAAACAAAATTACGGATTATCGTTCACGCAAATCGGATTAATTACGTTTTCATTTCAAATAACAGCTTCAATTTTTCAGCCATTCGTAGGATATTATACCGACAAAAAACCGCAACCATTTTCGCAAGTTTACGGAATGATTTTTTCTTCTTTGGGAATTTTATCTTTGGCCTATGCCAATACTTTGCCTTGGATTATCGTTTCTGTAATGCTAATTGGCTTGGGTTCAGCGATTTTTCATCCAGAATCTGCTCGAATTTCTAATATGGCTTCGGGCGGAAAACGTGGTTTGGCACAATCTATTTTTCAAGTTGGCGGCAATCTTGGAACGGCACTTGGACCACTTTTGGTTGCAGCAATTGTAGTTCCTAATTCTCAAAAATACATACTTTGGTTTTTAATCGCATCGTCAATTGGATTAATGATTATCTCGAAAATTGCATTTTGGTATAGTGACAATCTAAAATTAAAACTAGACAAACAAAGACTTTTTATAGAACAACACACTTTGTCAGATGTTAAAGTTAAAACTGCAATCGCAATTTTGCTTTTTGTAATTTTCACCAAGTTTTTCTATTCTGCAAGTTTATCGACTTATTATACATTTTATGTCATCGAAAAATTTGGATTAACCATACAACAAGCTCAATTTCATATGTTTATTTATTTATTTGCCTATGCTTTAGGCACAATTCTCGGCGGGCCATTGGGCGATAAATTTGGGCGAAAATACATAATTTGGTTTTCGGTTTTCGGAGCGACACCATTTGCATTGATGTTGCCATTCGCCAATTTATTTTGGACAGATGTTTTAATGATAATAATAGGAATAATTATTTCGTCTGCATTTCCTGCGATAATTGTCTATGCACAAGAACTTTTGCCCAAAAAACTAGGAATGGTTTCTGGACTTTTCTATGGTTTTGCCTTCGGAATGGGTGCGTTAGGATCAGCATTACTCGGAGTTTTAGCCGACTATACTTCAATAACTTTCGTTTATCAAATTTGCTCGTTCTTGCCGATTTTTGGAGTAGTTTGCTATTTTTTGCCAAATATGAAGAATAAATAGTTTTTTTTAGAGCTATTCCTGCTCTTTGTTTCAAGGTTTTATCGCAATTGCTTTTTTTCTAAAAATTGCAAAGAACTTCCTTTGGTCGTTTTTGCAATTCAAGAAAAAATAGCAACTTTCTCAAAACGCTTTACACTTCGATCAGGGCTAGGGCATTAATATTTGATAAGAAATTTGTCTAATTAAACTATCTACCTATTAATGGTACCACTATATACACCAGCCTCACATTCGAAAAAATTTTTGTAATATCTTGCTTTTGTGCCACCCTTGTACTCTGCTGAATAAAGGAAAAATAATAGAGTTGCTCCTTCTATATCAGAATTTATAATTTTAGATGCACTTTTATAAAAATGTGACTTTTCAAATAAATAGTCAATAGGTTTCTTGCTTAATTTACTTACAAAATTGTATTCATAATATTGAAAAACATGAATCATTTCATGAGAAAAAGTAGTTTTATCACCTGTGAATTTTGGATTAAAACAAACAAGATTTCCAAGACTAAAACCTCTATAAGTGTTAAGATCTTGAACTCGAAAATTTGCACTCGAAAATACAAATTGTCCAGTTTTTAACGAAATATCAATTTCAAACTTTGATTTTGTTGCCAAATAGCCTAGTAAAATCAATGAAACAGGCATTATTTTATATTTCAATTCATTGTTGTCCGATAAAAAAAGATTATTAGTTCATATTTGTATATAAATATAAGGCTAACAAGCTTTTTTTTCTGTTTAACTTGTTTTTTGTTACTTTTATTAGAATTCTCTATTTGTAAATCTATATTTTTGATTTTG
>JANNWM010000053.1:0-36679 GCA_031408435.1 Bacteroidota bacterium | reverse complement strand
GTTGTTGTATTAGTATACGTTCCAGATGCTGTATAAGTTGTTCCAAACCAAACATAACTATCACAAGCTGTTGCTGTTGAAGATGTCGTAGTTGAATTGTTTATTGTCAATGTCAATGTTTCAACATTATTGCAACCTGATGCATTAGTTGTTGTATTAGTATACGTTCCAGATGCTGTGTAAGTTGTTCCAAACCAAACATAACTATCACAAGCTGTTGCTGTTGAAGATGTCGTAGTTGAATTGTTTATGGTCAATGTCAATGTTTCAACATTATTACAACCTGATGCATTAGTTGTTGTATTAGTATAGGTTCCAGATGCTGTATAAGTTGTTCCAAACCAAACGTAACTATTACAAGCTGTTGCTGTTGACGAGGTTGTAGTTGAATTGTTTATTGTCAATGTCAATGTTTCAACATTATTGCAACCTGATGCATTTGTTGTTGTATTTGTATACGTTCCAGATGCTGTGTAAGTTGTTCCAAACCAAACATAACTATCACAAGCTGTTGCTGTTGACGATGTTGCTGTTGAACTGTTTATGGTCAATGTCAATGTTTCAACATTATTGCAACCTGATGCATTAGTTGTTGTATTAGTATAGGTTCCAGATGCTGCATAAGTTGTTCCAAACCAAACATAACTATCGCAAGCTGTTACTGTTGACGAAGTTGTTGTTGAATTGTTTATGGTTAAATTCAATTTCTCGGTTACACAATTGGCTGTTGGTCCAGTATATATTCCAGTTTGATTGTAAATTGTACCATTCCAAGTGAAAGAATCGCAAGCTGATATTGTTGAAACATTATCTGGTAATGCGTTTGGTTCTGCGATTGTAAAACTTTCAGTTTTGGTACAACCATTAGCATCAGTAATAGTTACTGAATATGTTCCAGCTGCTAATCCTGTTCTATCTTTGGTAGTGATTCCACCTCCCCAGTTGAATGTGTAAGGTGCTGTTCCGCCTGTTGATGTTAAATTGATTGCACCAGTAGAACCACCAAAACAAGAAACATTGGTTACAACTGTAGTTCCATTTAATGCAGTTGTGGGTTGTGTGATATTAAAAAAGCGTGTAGCTGCACAACCATTGGCATCAGTTACGGTGCAAGTGTAGTTTCCTGCGGCTAATCCGGTTACTGAAGGTGTTCCGTTTCCAGCAGGATTTCCCGGAGCCCAGTTATAAGAATAACCAGATGTTCCTCCTGAAACAGCAATACTTGCTGCTCCGTTTGTGCCAGAATTACAAGAAACATTTGTTTGCGTAATAATTGTTACAATAGCTGTTGGTTGTGTAATGGAATACGCACGAGCTATAGAACAAGCATTCGCATCAGTAACCGTACAAATATAGGTTCCCACAATCAATCCTGTTGCTGTAGCTCCAGTTCCGCCCGATGGTGACCAAGAATAAGTATAACTTCCTGCTCCACCAGATGCAACTATGGTTGCTGTTCCGTTTGAACCGTTACGACAAGAAACATTAGTTTGCGATGTATTGGCTGTAATTGCACCAAATTGCGAGATAATATAAGAGTAAATTGCTGTACAACCATTAGCATCGGTAATTATTACCGAATAAGTTCCAGCAGCTAAACTAGTTCTATCTTCTGTAGTAATTCCATTACCCCAGTTGAATGTGTATGGTGCTGTTCCACCAGTTGTTGTTAAATTGATTGCACCGGTTGAACCACCAAAACAAGAATTGGTTAGAACTCTGGTTCCATTTAATGCAGTTGCGGGTTGTGTGATGTTAAAAAAGCTAGTATTTTGACAACCATTGGCATCGGTTACGATGCAAGTATAATTTCCTGCGGCTAATCCCGTTACTGAAGAAGTTCCATCTCCAGTGGGATTTTCAGGTGTCCAGTTATAAGTATAACCAAGTGTTCCTCCTGAAACAGCAATACTTGCAGTACCGTTAGTACCTGAATTACAAGTTACATCACTTGCCGTAATTATGGTTGTAATCGCTGTTGGCTGCGAAATTACTAAACCTCCAAAGACTCGGCTGCAACCTGCTGAATCGCTGACCCTACAAGAGTAAGTTCCTGCTATAAGCCCAAATATAGAGGCGGTTGTTGCACCATTGAACCAAAGATATGAATAGGGAGCTGTTCCGCCAGATACATTAAGCAAGTTTATAGCCCCATTTGAACCACCGTTGCATGTAACTTGAATCCGGGTAGATGTAGCTGATATGGTTTTTACTGTTACCGCCAAGGTTTGTCCAACATTACAAGCAGCTGTTGGTGTAAAAACATAACTTCCACTTGCAGTATTGCTTATGGTCGCTGGAGACCAAGTTCCTGCAACGCCATTTGGCGCAGTTGTTGCCAAATTTGGTGGGGTTGCTCCTGCACACAATGCTGGAATAGTAGCAAAATTTGAGGTATCAACTGGATTTACCGTTACTGCCAAGGTTTGCCCAATATTACAAGCAGCTGTAGGCGTAAAAACATAACTACCACTTGCAGTATTGCTTATGGTTGCTGGAGACCAAGTTCCTGCAACGCCATTTGGCGAAGTTGTTGCCAATATTGGTGCAGTTGTTCCCGTACAAAATGCAGGAATGGTAGCGAAATTTGAGGTAACTGACGGATTAAGTACCACATTTACTAACACTCTGTTTGATACAGCAGCCTCTGTAATGCGTTTGACGGCATCATTACTAGTATCTGCAACCAAAATTTTACCATCGGCTTGTACAGCAACACCTGCAGGATTTCTAAACCCAAAACCGATTGAAACAATACCTGTGCCATCGGCATTCATGCGTTTTATGGCTGTACGATTATCTGCCACCACAATTTTACCATCTGCCTGCAAACTAACGCCCATTGTGAGACCAAACGAAGGACCAACAACAACAATGCCGGTGCCATCAGCATTCATACGCTTGATTACATAATTATAAGTATCTGCTACCAAAATTTTACCATCGGCTTGCACCGCAACGCCATGAGGACTAGAAAAGCCTGTGCCAAGAGTAACAATGCCTGTGCCATCTTCATTCATACGTTTAATGACATTATTGTCAGTATCTGCGACCAAAATTTTACCATCTGCTTGCACTGCAACGCCACGAGGACTTGAAAAGCCCGTGCCAAGCGTAACAATGCCTGTGCCATTGGCATTCATGCGTTTGATGAAATTATTACCAGTATCTGTTAGAATAATTTTACCATCGGCTTGCACAGCAACACTGCGTGGACCTGCAAAAACATTGGCAAGCGGAATATTGCCTGTGCCATCTGCATTTATGCGTACGACGGCACCATCACCAGCACATGCTACCACTATTTTACCATCGGCTTGCACAGCAAGACCCCAAGGAGCTGAAAACGCTTCACTAAGTGTAGTAATATTCAAAGGACTGCTTTGCTCTAAATAATAGGTACCTGTGCTTAAAGTAGCGCTAGTAATCATTGATGTTCCTCCAGAAGGAGCTGTAAACCAGCTCGCTGTTGCACCTGCACTTGGGGTACTTGCTAAATTGGCAACTGTTGCTGTTGCGCAAAGGGTTTGTGTCGCTTCGCTAATTTTTCTAACAGTTACCGCTACTCGTAGTACACTTTCGCAATTTGAAACGGTTTGCGAAGCATAATATGTGGATCCATCTACCAATGGTGTTGTAGTTGACAATTGTGAGCCTGCCGTTGCAGCAGTGTACCACTGTATCGTAGAGCCAGTAGCTGTTAAGTTGGCTATTGTTCCCGTACCAGCAAAAACTTGAATTGCTAATGCAGTTGGTGGATTTATTGCTGCTGCTTGAGTGATTACAAAATTTTTGGTTATGCTGACCATTGTCGCATCATTAATGGTACACGTATAATTATTTGCCACTAAGCCAGTTAGATTTGAAGATGTTGAACCGTTAGACCATAAATAAGTATAAGGTGGTGTTCCGCCAGAAGCTACTACAGTTGCAGCACCATTTGATCCACCAAAACAAGAAACATTGATTTGGGATTGTGAGGCATTTAGTTGAGAAATAATATTAAAATCGGTCCAAACCATAGCTGAATTATAAGTATTTTCAGATCCGGCGGGTATTAATAGTCGAACATTTGCGATACTAACACCATTGAAAACATTAGGGTCGATAGTTAGCGGAGTAGTCCGACTAACGGTTACGGATGTTAACGAAGTGCAATATTGAAATGCGAAAGGTTCAATACTTGATACCGAATTTGGAATAACTACAGAAGTTAAATTAGTACAAAATCCAAATAAATTATTACTTATACTTGACAAAGAATTTGAAATAGTTGCAGAAGTTAAACCAATGCAACCTGCAAACGCGCTACCTCCGATAGATGATACCGAATTTGGAATATTTACTGAAGTTAAACTCGTGCAATTATAAAATGCAGCCAAATTAATACTAGTAACAGAATTTGGAATGGTTACGGAAATTAAATTATTACAATCGAAAAACGCATAATTACCAATAAACCTTACCGAATCTGGAATAGTTACTGCAAACAAGCCAGTAGCATATGCAAATGCATTATCACCGATACCTGTTACAGCATAATTGGTACCGTTGAAAACAGCTGTTGCAGGTATATTGACAGTGTTAATAGGAGTAGGGTTTGAAGCGACACTTACTTCTAACGGGTTTACGGCACTTGTTACAGTATAATAAATGCCGTCATAAGTAAAATCCTGCCCAAAGGACAATAACGCACACCAAAACAGTGCTAGCGTAAAAAATAATTGTTTTTTCATAGTTTAATTAATTAAGTTTTTAATGTTACAAAGTTTATTTTAATTAAAATAGATTCCTACAAGGGGAAACCCCTGATTTTAGTTTTTTTTAGTTTTAAAATTTAATTGAAGTCTTTTTGTTTGTACAAACTTAAATCAATAATATTACAATTAGTAGCCCATTAAGACATATCGACAGCCCAAAACGACCAAATTGAAATTTTAACATTTTGTATTTATAAGCTATTGAATGTAAGTTATTTACGAATGTAAAAAGCACAAAAAAAGGCCAGAAATGGCCTTTTTTTGGAAAAATAATTTGTAAAATAATTTAAAAATCCTGCCCAACCAAAGCTGAGCAGGATTTTAAATTTTTAGTTTTTGATTATTTTAAATGTACTCACATTATTTCCATCATTGGCTTTCAAGAAATAAATTCCTGCTGGTTTATCAGCAATATTGATAACATTCGAACCAGAAAACATTTTTTCTGACGAAAGCAATTGTCCAAGGTTGTTGTAAACCTCTATTTGCAAATCGGTTGGTAATTTCAAATTGAAAATTCCAGTGCTTGGGTTTGGGTACAATTTGATATTTAATTGATTATTAAAAGAATTATTCGATAATGTTGTCCCAACCAAAACCGCGAAAGGAACACTCGGACAAGTTCCAGTTGTAACTGCATAATAAGTTGTGTTATTTGCAAGAACTTGTGTTGCTAATAATGGCGAAGTTCCTGCATTTGCAGCAGCTAGATTAGCATACCAAACAACATTAGTTGGGTTCACAATAATGCTCGCAATTGTATCAGTGACATTAAAATTTTGTATTGCATTTCCCGAAATAACTGGTGTTGTATTGATTGTCAAATTTAACTCTTCGGTTACGCAATTTGTTGTTGTTCCAATATAATTTCCTGATGTTGCGTACGTTTGACCGTTATTTGTCCAAGTGTAGCTATCACAATTTGATATTGTTGTTACATTATTTGGTAGAACTGTTGGTTGCGTTATTATAACTGATTGCGTTTTCGTGCACTGATTAGCATCTGTAATTGTACAAGTATATGTTCCAGCAGTCAATCCAGTTGCAGTAGCAGCTGTTCCTCCGCTTGGTGACCAAGAATAAGTATAACTTCCCGCTCCGCCATCAGTATCTACTGTTGCACTACCATTATTTTCACCATTACAAAAAACATTAGTTTGAGCAACAATTCCCGAAGTTAAGGCTGTTGGTTCGGTAATTATAAAGATTTGATCTTTCGTACAAAAATTTCCGTCGGTTACCGTACAAGTCCAAGTACCAGCAGTTAATCCCGTAACCGAAGTAGTTCCATCGCCTGTCGGGTTGCCTGGTGTCCAGTTGTAAGAATAACCTCCTCCTCCTGCTCTAGAAGTCGGATTGTTAATGCTTGCAGCACCGTTTGAACCGCCAAAACAAGAAACATTGGTTTGAGAAGCTACACTTAATGTTATTGCTGCTGGTTGGGTTATTACAAAAAATTGTGTTTTCGTACATAAATTAGCATCTGTAATCGTACAAGTATATGTTCCAGCAGTCAATCTAGTTGCTGTTGCAGCTGTTCCTCCGCTTGGTAACCAAGAATAAGTATAACCTGGCGTTCCGCCACCAGCTGTTATTGTTGCGCTACCATTATTTTCGCCATTGCAAGAAACATTGGTTTGCGAAGCAACACTTGATGTTAATGCTGATGGTTGAGTTATTACAACAGATTGCGTTTTCGTGCACTGATTAGCATCTGTAATTGTACAAGTATATGTTCCAGCAGTTAATCCAGTTGCTGTTGCAGCTGTTCCTCCGCTTGGTAACCAAGAATAAGTATAACCTGGCGTTCCGCCACCAGCTGTTATTGTTGCACTACCATTACTTTCGCTATTGCAAGAAACATTGGTTTGCGAAGCAACACCTGATGTTAGTACTGATGGTTGCGTTATTACAATAGATTCTGTTTTCGTGCATAAATTAGCATCTGTAATTGTACAATTGTAAGTTCCTGCTGCTAATCCAGTTGCTGTTGCAGCTGTTCCTCCACTTGGTAACCAAGCATAAGTATAACTTGGCGTTCCGCCACCAACTGTTATTGTTGCACTACCATTGTTACCGCCATTGCAAGAAACATTGGTTTGCGAAGCAACACCTGATGTTAATGGTGATGGTTGTGTTATAACGAAATTTTTAGTGATAGAATTTCCAATAAAATCATTTATGGTACAAGTATAATTTCCAGCAGTTAGGTTAAAAGCTATTGCACCATTACCGCCAGAAGGTGACCAAGAATAAGTATAAGGACTATTTCCTCCAAAAGCATTAACTATTGTAATACCATTGTTATCGCCAAAACAAGAAACATTGTTTTGTGATTCTAGTGCCGATAATTGCTCAATGATATTAAAATTGTTCCAAGGCGCAAAAGCTTGATATGCACCAACAGTGTCAGCGGGTACAAACAGATTAACACTACCAATAGCGACGTTTTGAAAAACATTGGCATTAATACCTATAGGATTTGCCCAATTAACCGTTACTGATGTTAAACCCGTGCAATTATAAAACGCTGCATTAGCAATACTATTTACCGAAATTGGAATATTTACCGATGTTAAATTCGTGCAATTATAAAATGCAAAATTACCAATACTAATTACCGAATTTGGGATAGTTACAGATGTTAAACCAGTGCAATCATAAAATGCACTAGCACTAATACTCGTAACAGAATTTGGAATTGTTACCGATGTTAAACCCGAACAATTTACAAATGCATTAGAATTAATACTTGTTACCGAAAAAGTATTCCCAGCGTTAGCGACCGATGTTGGTATGTTTGCAGGACCTGAAAAAAAAGAACTATGAGTATGCACCGCTGCTTCATAAGGCACAGTAGCCTTGGTAACAATATAGTTAATGCCATTTGCAGTAAATGTTTGCCCTAAAATTGGTGCTTCTATGATAGGATTAAAATTTTGCCATAAGTCAGAAGCGGTATAAAGTGCAGTTGTACCCGACGGAATGTTTAAAGTAACATTACCTAGCGTTATACCTCCAAAAACATTTGTATTGAAATTGGGCAATTGTGTTTCCCAATTAACCGTAACCGAAGTTAAACCAGTACAAGCATAAAATGTAAAATTACCAATGCTTGTTACCGAACTTGGAATAGTTATCGATGTTAAACCCATACAATTAATAAATGCTTGTTGACCAATACTTATTACTGAATTTGGAATAATTAAAGAAGTTAAACCAGTGCAACTATTAAATGCAGCTTGACCAATAGTAGTTACCGAATTCGGAATTGAAACAGAAGTTAAACCAGTGCAACTACGAAATGCAGATTGACCAATACTTGTTACAGAATTTGGAATAGTTACAGAATTTAAACCAGTGCAAACAGAAAATGCATCTTGACCAATACTTGTTACCTGATAGTTAGCATTATTGTATACCACCGTTGCAGGAATATTGGCAGAACCATTAAAAGAAGTTGGATTGGATCGTACTGCAACAGTCGTTAGACTTGTAACAGAATAATTAATTCCAAGATAATTAAAAATTTGTCCAAAGGACACCAAACTGCAACAAAAAAGTGCTAGCGTAAAAAATAATTGTTTTTTCATTGTTTTATTAATTTAGTTTTTAATGTTACAAAGTTGACTTTAAATAAAATAGATTCATATACTTACAAACCCCTGAATTTTTAAAATTTAATTAAAGTCTTTTTGTTTGTACAAACTTAAATCAATAATATTACAATTAGTAGCCCATTAAGACATATCGACAGCCCAAAACGACCAAATCGAAAATTTAACATTTTGGATTTTTAAGCTATTGAATGTAAGTTATTTACGAATGTAAAAAGCACTAAAAAAGGCCAGAAATAGCCTTTTTTTGAAAAAATAATTTGTAAAATAATTGTGAATTTTATTTTGGAATCATGAAAATAATGAAAAACGAGTAGATGTTTAATGTAAGGACATTAAAATATATTTCTAAGTTCATAATTCATTTTTGTTGGTTTTGTCATTCCGACGATGGAGGAACCTCATTAGCTGGTCGCATTATGTGATTCCTCCTTCGTCGGAATGACAAAAAGTATATGATATAATAAACATATACAACCTACAACTCTAAAAAACCTTAAAAACTCCTAACTTCAGAAGGCAATTTTCCGAATTGTTTCTTGAAAGTGGCTGCAAACTTACTTGGACTTTCATAACCCATTTCGTGTGTTATATTTTTTATTTGCATATCGGTATTCTGAATGAGTTGCATTGCCAAAAGCATTTTTTTTGAAATATGATATTGCAACATCGAGGTACCATAAACCGCCTTGAAAGAAGTTTTGAGTTTTGTTGGCGACATGTTAACTTGGTTTGCAATTTCTTCGACGCCCAAAAAAGTTGTTGTCAGGTTGTCGATAATTAGTTTTTCGGCTTTGGCAACTTTGCGATAATCTGTGTTTTCGAGTGGTTCGGTTACTGCTTTGCGGTTGTTGTTGTAAGCATTTGTAAAAAAACTGGCCACCAAACTCAAAGTTTGCGATTTCAGCAATGACTTGCTATCTGAATCGAAGTTGGCGCGTTCTAAATTTTTATAAACTTGCATCGACAACTCGGCTGCATTTGGCACAATGTCTTGATAAGTTATGAATCCGTTTTTAGAATTTAGAAAACTTTTTATTTGATTGTCATCAGATAAAGTTTCGAAAGCCAAATTGTTTTTAATCCAATTGTCATTAAAACAATACAAATTAAAATTACAAACCGAATCTTTATAAAAATAAGCTCCAACCTCGGTATTTGGTTTCTTGAAACCCCAATATTTGCTAGAAAAGGGCACTTTGTCATGAAAAGTATTCTGCAGTTTTATTTGGCTTTCGAAAACCGAAAATGTCAATGTATGATAATCGCTAGGCACATCTTCGTCATAAATAGCTTTGAGCATTACGTTTTTTTTGAAGGTAATTTCGGTGGCAATTATCCAAAAACCTTCTTCGATTTCTCGATAACGCATAACGCCTTTAGAGAAAGGATTGTTTCTGTAAATGGCTTTTTCGCTGGCAACGTGGCGTGCGGACGGCGAATTGATAATGCTCTTAATCATTACTTGCGGAGAATTCGACAAATAAGGAATCTCAAAAAAGCCATCACGATAAAAATTGATGTTTTCTTTAATGAATTTAATCCATTTGGTTAATCGCATAACAATATAAAGGGAAAAATTAGTAGTTTTTTCTGTATTTTTAAAGTACAAATATAAACTATTAAAATATTAATAATTCAGGTATAATTACCTATTTTTTGGATTTTTCGAATAAAATTTTAAAACATTAAAAACTAATTCCTAAAATCTGAAGGTAATTTTCCGAACCTTTTTTTGAAAGCTGCCGTAAATTTACTCGCACTTTCATAGCCTGTTAAAACAAAAATATGATTAATTAAAACTTCAGATTTTTCGAGAAGTTGTCTTGCCAATAACATGTTTTTTTCTTTGTGATATTGCAACATCGAAAAACCGTAAATCATTTTGAAATTTGACTTTAGTTTGGTTGGCGACATGTTTATTTTTTGTGCAATTTCGTTTACTCCAATAAATGCAACATTCAAATTAAGCAATATTATTTTTTCGGCATTAGCTATTTTTGCATAATCTATATTACTCAACGAATTATTATTAGCAATGCGATTGTCATCGAATGCGTTTTCGAAAAAATTATTAATTAGTGCCAGAGCATTTGTTTTTAAGGCATCGATATTAAAAATCCCTGCTTTTTCTTTGATCATTATTCTAGACATTTTTTTGGATAAATTGTGCGCTTTCGGAGCAATATCCAACCAGGTGTAAAACCCAATTTCTGAATCCAAAAAATTATTAAATGCGATTTTGTTTACTACATTAGATATTATAATATTTTCGTCAGCCCATTTTTTATCGAACAAAAAATTAAAAAAAATGCCTTTTGTGTTTTTATAAAAATAAGTTTCTACTTCGGTTTTTGGTTTATAGAATGTCCAACAAATACTTAATAATTTTGTATTTTTGCCATTGGCATTTTTTACAGGAAACTCATACTCGAAAACCGAAAACGACAAGATGTAGTAATTATTTGCTTGGTTTTCGTCATAAATTGCTTTGGCCCTGATGTTTTCTTTAATGTTTATATGAGATGACAATATCGAAAAGTTGTCTTCGATTTCACGATAATACATTGTGCCTCTGCAAAACGGATTGTTAGAATAAATACCTTGTTCTAGCGGTTTGTTTCTAGCAACTGGAAGCTCGCTCACGCTTTCGACCATTATTTTGGCAGAATTAGAAAGGTATGGCAATTCGAAAAAACCGTCTTTATATAAAAAAAGATACTTTTCGAGAAGTTTGTCCCATTTAGATTTGATCATATTTTTCAAATGTAAGAAATATTTCGACTAAGTTTAACAATTAAGATTGTTTAATGTTGTTATAGTTTTTTAATTTTTCCACAAAGATTTTGGTTTTGAAATGTTTAGAAAATTTGTTAATTTTTATTGTTAAATAAATTTTAAAAGTTTTATTAAATTGATTTTAATTAATTTTTCGAAAATTTTCAGGTGTTTCATTAGTAACTCTTTTAAACGCAGCATAAAAACTACTATAATTTTGAAAACCCAATTCAATGGCAATTTCATTAATAGGTACATCTGTTTGTTTTAGCATTAAAGTGGCTTTGTCTATTTTTTTGTTCAATATGTATTTGTGCGGCGATATATTAAGATATTGCATAAAAACACGAGCTAAATGCCGTTTTGTCCAATTTGTAATTGATAACAATAACTCTACATCTAGTTTTTTATCAATATTATTATTAATAAATTCAACTATTTGTTTCATTTTTTTGGGTGTCAATTCCTCAATTGGATTTTCACTTCGTATGGTATCAATTTTTTTATATTTATAATTGTTCAATACGACACTTACGGTTGCAATAATGCTGTCTGGTCTAAATGGTTTAACTATATAACCGTGTGGTCTTGTTTCTTGTGCCCTGTCTAAGGTCATTTTGTTTGAATACGATGTGATATAAATATAAGGTATCGTATCTTTTACTAACAAATGGTTACCCAAATCGATACCGTCAGTAAGCTGGTTTAAATTAATATCAATAAGTACCAATATCGGATTATGCTCGGCGATGGCTGTTATTGCTGTTTCTACTGTTTTTATATTAGTAATCACTTCATAACCTTCTCGTTCTAGAATTTTTTTAATATCTAATGCAATGAGTGATTCGTCTTCGACAACGATTATTTTTTTATTCATACATTTTATTTTAGGTAAGCAATTTTAAAATTGAATGTTATATTGCAATCCTTTATTATTTGCAACTTTTAGTAAACCGTCTAATTGAAAAACCAGCTCTTCAACGAGTTCTAAGCCCAATGTTTTTTTAGCATTTTCCTTTTTTTGAATTCCCACACCGTTATCGCTAACTACCAATTCGTATTTTTCGTTTTTGCGAATCAGTTTTAAGGTTATGAGTCCTTTTTGATTATTGATAAAGGCGTGTTTGTATGCATTGTTGACTAATTCATTTATTATAAGTCCTAGCGGTATGGCTTTTTGAATATCAAAATATACTGGCTCAATTTCTAACTTTAAAGTGATAGTAGTATTAACGTTGCTGTAAGCGTTCAGAATACTATTGGTTAAATTTTCTACATATTCTTTAAAATCAACTTGACTTAAATTGTCTGTTTGGTATAAATTTTCGTGAATTAAAGACATAGATAGTATTCTGGACTGACTAACAGCCACAAAATCGCTAATGTTATTGTTGGCTTCTTGCGATTGAATATTCAGCAAACTCATTACCAGTTGCATATTGTTTTTAACCCGATGGTGAATTTCTTTAAGTAAGGTTTCTTTCTCAACTAGTGATTTTTGAGTAAGTTGCTTTTCATTTTCGAGTTTAATATTAGTCAGCTCGATAATTTTATTTTTATTTTTGATGGCTCTGTTATTTCTAACATAAAAAAAAGTGGACAGTAACGCCAGCAATAGAGCAACCGAAACATAGAGCAAGTTCTCTCTTTGTTTTTTGTTTTCGACTGTTTTTTGTAATTGGGCTATTTCTAATTTTTTAATACTATTCTCTTTATCTGTAACCTTAAAATTGACTTGTAGTTCGTTTATTTTGTTTTTGTTGTTTTCTATATAAAATTCCTCTTTTAAGGTAGCTTGTTTTTTATAATAACTTAAAGCTGTTTTATAATTGCCCATTGCTTCTTCAACTTCGCTTTTTGTAACATATAACTCCTGTTTAACTTCTAAGTTATCATTAGGAGTCAATAGATTAGTGGCTTTGTCTATATTTTGCAATGCTTTAATTTTTTGTTTCATTTTTAAATTAATTTTGCTACTTAATGTATAAATATCAATTGAAAAAGAATCATTTTTTTTTAGATTGGCAAGGACTTTATTGATGTGAATGTAAGCTTCATTGAATTTCTCTAGGAAATAATAAAATTTTGCAATATTGTAGCTCGTAATAATAAGAGTATTATAATTTTTGCACTTCTCATAATACTGTTCAAGTGGCAAAAGAATATTTAGTCCTTCCTTAAACTTTTGATCTTTAAAAAATGTAGCAGCTTTTCTAACTAACAATCCATTTCTTGTGTTATCTTCTTTGGCTAATGATATGGCTTTATCAAAATACTCTCTGGAAAGTAAATAATTACCTAAGCTTATATAAATTTCTGCTGTGTACTCATAACTTTGTATTTTTAACTCATTTTTGCATTGGTAATTAATGCTCTTTTTTGCGTAGAACAAGGCTTCTTTATAACGTAATTGGTCACTGTACAAGCCAATTAATTGATTGTAGATTTGAACCACATTGTTGGGTCTATTGTTAATTAAAGCTCTTTTAAGACTAGTTTCTAAAAGTAATTCTGATTCTTGATATTGGTTATCATAGGCCAAGTACAAAGATAAAAAAGCACATATCGAAAAATAGTTGTCCCAATCATTTGTAGGATACAATATCAATTTTGCCTTTTGGGCTGCGGCTATTGCTTCTTTTGCTTCGTTATTAGCTGCCTTAATTCTTGAAAAATTCCAGTAATATAGACCTACACCTTTTTTGAAATTAATTTTTTGAGACAATTGTAATAATTTATCATTGTACTGTTTAAGTTTATCGAAATCAGTTGATTTAATTTCCTTACAAAGATTTAAATAAGTAGTAGCTTTTATAGTATCCTCTTTTTGAGTTTTTAAAACTACTAGCAAACTGTCTAATTTTTTGTTTTGAGAAAACGAAAAATGAGTACAAATACATAATGTAAATACAATTAAAAGATGTTTCATAAATTTTTTTATAAATTTAACCAACCGTAAAACTAATATTTTTTTGGTAAATATGTAAAACAAAGGTGGCTTTTAATTAAATAAAGCCACCCGAAAAAAGAGTGGCTTTATTAACCAAAACAAAAGGGCAAACTACTATTATTCAGTCATTAATTGGACTATTTTTTTTATAAATGGCTATAATCTTGTTAGTATATGATTTTTTTCTGCAACAGATTACACAGATTTATTTGGTATCGTATAATAAAATTTTAAATCTGTGGCAAAAATATTTATATGAATATACTTTTTTGACTAGAACCATTGATTTATCAAAATCTATGAATTATTTGCAATCTTATAAAACACTTTGCAAAGCCCAATGTTTTTTATTAGCGGAATAATATCTGATTTGTTGCACCTGATGTCAGACACGATGTACACATACTTTAATTTTTTTAATAATTTTAGATTTTCTAAATCTATGTTATATTTCAGGTCTTCGAAATCACTGATTCTAATATTGACTATTTCTATATTTTCTTTATCAAATTTTTGGTACGAAATAAAGTTTAGGTTTTTTACCGATGTAAATAAACTAACAGGCTTTACGCCATAAGTTTTTGCCTCGTCAATTTCTATATAAACCGCTGTTTGAACATTGTTTATTAAACTTTCTATTCTTAATGGTTTTGTAGATTTATTAACTGCTTTGTTAGTTTTTATAAATTCTTCTAACGATACAATTGATTGCTCTTTTTTTTGCTCTTGAGAACAAATAAAAAATGTCATAAAGTGAATTAATATTATTAAAAAATTTTGCAAGTTGGTATAACTAACTTTTTTTGGTTTCGAATCTTTCCAATTACTACCAACAAATGTTTGTTTGAATTTAGGTGTTTGCATGGTGATTGATTTTATTGTCAGTTAATATTTGATTTAGTCTAAAAATATATACAATTTTCACAACCAATAATTACTCACATTATAACAGGTATTTTTTCTAGGTTTCAAAAAACTTACTAAATCATTTAAATATGCGGCAAAAAAATTAGAAATCAATATAAATTATAGAACACTGTCAACTAAATTAATTAGGTTTTGTTATTGAATATTGTGGTTTTTGTTAAAACAAATACTGATTTTGTCATTTCGACGAAGGAAAAATCACATTAATTGCTCACGTTATGTGATTTTTCCTTCGTCGAAATAACAAAAGTTGTAGTTAACTTGAAATAAAAAATGTTTTTTATAATCTACAATGTTTTAGAACAGAACCATTAATTGTTGATAAACATTCCTGAATACCTCTCTGACTCAGTAGATGTTACATTTAATATGTAGACTCCCTTGCTGAGTGTACTTATATCGATGCTGGTTTCGTTAGTATTATATACTTTCTGGTTAAGCAATTTCTTGCCACTCATGTCGTAAAATGTCAATTCAAAATTAGATAAAGTAGTTGGTAGTTTTACATTACAAACATTGTCTTTAGCACTAACAATAATTCGTGATTTTTCATTCTTAACTTCATTAGTAGCTAAAGCAGGATCGTATTTGTACACTTTTACATAATCTACAAGCATAGTGGCAGGAAACGGAGTTGTAGCATCTGGTGATGGTGGCCAACCACCAAGTGCTAAGTCTAATATTACACGATGTCCTGTGTGCAATTCGTTAGTACTATTTACATTATTAAATATGTTTAAAGTACCATAGGATTGACCATCTACATACCAAGTTATAGATTCAGGCAACCAAATTAAGCTATAAACACGATAACCAGAAAGGTCTATAACTTCTGAAACTTCTCTTGGAGCATTACCATCGTTACCTGTGGCATCAAGCCAGTGGCAAGTCCCGTGAGCTTTATTTTCTAAACCGGTATTTTCCATAATATCTATTTCGCCATTTGCTGGCCAAGCACCAGTACCATTTATTCCCAATGTCCAAAAAGCTGGAAAATAACCTAGCCCTCGAGGTATTTTAATTCGGGCTTCGTATTTTCCATATTTCATTGGGTTGGAACTTTTTGTTCGAATACTGCCTGAGGTAAAATTGAAATTTCTCACCCCGGTAGGAGTAGTTACAGTATAATTTTCTCGTAGCGCAATAAGCTCTAGATTTTCGTTGCGAACCTTAACATTTGCAGGTCGCATGGTGTAACATTGCACTTCGTCGCCTCGATTCAATAAATTGTCGCCTTCCCATTTTGTGAGATCTAGTGCTGTCCCAGTAAAATTGTCTTCAAATAATAACTCGGTGCTTATTTGCGAAAAAGTAACATTTGCATAAAGTAAGCATGCAAATAGCAGTGTAGTGTTTTTAATATTTTTCATCGATTTTTGATTAATTTTTAACAAAGATAGTGCAACCCAATATTTTGCACCTTTAAAAAAGGGACATGACATTTAAAAAAGGGACATTTATTTTTAGAGCTTTTTAAAAAAGCTTTAAATACTGGGCTTTGTAGCGAAAAAGTTTTATTAATTGCACTACAAAATAGCTCTTTATTGGTTTTTTTATAGTAGTACTTAGTAATAAATATGTTTTTTTATAAAATTATACCCTTTTTGTATTGAATTTATTATTTATACTATTGTCATTCCTTGTTCCACGGAATAACAAACTGCTGGCTATAGGATTTTAGTACAACAAAAAAACCACCCCAAAATTGGGATGGTCTTTACAATCTAAAAAAACTACAATTATTATTTTTTAAGCAATAGCGCTTTTATGGCTGCCATTTCGCTTTTTAGAGTAGTAATTTCTTTTTCTTGTGCAATAGCGTGAAGCGTCATTTCCTCTACGGTTTGTAATAAGCTTCTGTCCATATCAATAACACTATAACCATTCTCTTCTAATTCTTTAGCTGATTTGAATGCTTGTAAATGCTTGTTTGCTTTGATGTATGCCTCAGTTTCTGACAAGGTTGGCACCTTGTAATCATTAGCAAAAACATAGTCAGGGAAAGCTGTAGCTGTAGCAACTGAAAAATCTTGAGAAGTAACTTTACCCTTGCAACCAATTGTTCCTTTTACATACAATTTCATGCCAGTTGGTATTCTATCGGTCTGATTGTCACTAATTACAAGACTACCCTTCAAATTTGCACCTGCTTCTGCCCATAATGTTATTTTTCTAGCAACAACACTAGGTGCGTTAAAAGCTGCATCCGAACCTCCACGTATTGACAAACTATTATTTTCCATAGTTATCACGCCTTGAAATCCTCCACCGCTTAGTCTATTAATATTAAATCGATTGCCGTTAACAGTTTGCGCTTGTGTAGTCATTGAAAACACAATAGTCGCTGCGATGGTAAAAATACCTTTGTTTAAATTTTTCATATTTATTAATTTTAAAATTATTGTTTTATAAAGTTTTTAACATATTGATGACCTGGTGTTTCTATCCTAAGTATGTATTTATCACTTTTCAGGTTAGCTACGTTTATGCTACCATTTGTTACTTTTCCAGAACCTACTTCTATCCCTTTTTGTGAAAATATAGTATATGGCGTGTTATCTTCAATTTCGGTTATGGTCATACTATCTCCCGATACTGGGTTAGGATACAGTTTAAGATGTAAGGGATTTGGTTTGACTGCTGCTGTCTCTGTTTCCTCTTTTACATTTTCAACTACTGGTTGTACTTCTGTTTTTACAGTTGCTTTCGGCATTATTCTAGGTGATGGTGTTGGATCAGCTATAATATCAACAGTAAAATCTTGTATTTCTCCATAGCCCCAATAATCTGATTCCTCTTCATCTGTATTTGAAAGATCCATCAGTTCGCAAGTTTCTATTTCATCAATTGGCCACATCCCATTTATTGGATCAAGCTGAAACCTTTCATACATTATTCTCATCCTCATTACCTGATTTGCAACAAACGAAGTAGTGGGCACTGTAAAATTGTCAGACAAAAAAGTAATGGGAGTACCACTAGTCATTTGAGATGATCCATCAGCTGCCAAAGATGGATAGGTTATCATTTCAGTATCCTTGTCGAATCTACCATCAAAATTATAATCTATAAACACGTACATATTTGTATTTCTAGTCCCATTTGCCATTGCTGTAATACTTAATGTATTATTAGTAGTGCCCTGTTGTAGGATAGGTCTAGGTATAGCTGGATTATTAGTGGCTTTATAGGTATAATCATGATAGGTGAGTGAATCAGGTGTTGTATCTGCACTAGCGGGATATGTAAAACTAGTTCCCCCAGTTGGATCACAAGTCAGAATAACTTGTTGTATGTAACTATTTTGCCTATCCGAACATCCTGTTTGCGGATCTGTAGGTGCACAATAACCAGGACCTACCACTATATTAGATTGGGGACTTGGGGCAGAAAGATTGCCAAATTGATCAAGTGCATATATCTGAAAATAGTAAGATTGACCAGGATGTAAACCATTAACTTTAACACTATTTGCAGCACCGGCTGTACCATCTGGATCAAAGGCAACGACAGTTTGTGATGTATCCATAATAAAATAACCAAAAACATCACTAGTAGGGTCGGCAACATTTATATAGTTCAAAACAACATTTCCAGTACCGTCAGATATTAATGTCACAGTAGGTGCGGCAGGTTGCGCTGGAGGCGTGTCGTAATAGATTTCATTTGATGCATAACTTTCACGACAAGGTGTTATTTCCTCGGCCCCGTTAACGGGGTCGACCACATAAGTTGCAAAAATACGATAATTTTTTGGAAAAGGTAGGGTGGTACTATTCAAAATTACAGGTTCACTTACATCAAAATCTATATATGGAATATTCGAATAAGGGTAAGTAGGTGTTTGGTAACTTGAATCATTCCGTTGATAATGAACTCTTAATATTCCTACACCTAATTGACCGTAGTTACCACAACTTAAATTGACATTATTATCTGTATCATAATTCGCAGTTAAATTAGTAGGTGGGTTATATTTACACGATACATAAGTTGATTGTCCATAAGTTGTTACAGAAAAAAAGCTTACAATTATTGCAAAAGCTAATTGAAATATTTTATTATCTTTCATAATTTTAATAATTAATTAGTTGAAGGTGGTATTGGCTGTAATGGATTTCCTGGCTCAGGCGGAAGGCTTTCGTAACATGTCTTAAACAATGCGCCACAATAGCCATATGCTTCAAAATCTAATTTAAACATAGCAATAATACCTGCTGTACAAGTGCTCATAATCGATAACAAGATGGCTGTCTGATCAAAAAAACCAGCAGCAAAACTAGCAGCAATACAAAACGCAACTGCTAAACATGTAGTGAGAGCCAAAACTAATGGTAATTCCATACACTCCCACCAGCCGTCCCAGCACCTTTGTGTTCTTTGAGACATCATCGCCTTTGTAAAATAATTTTTAAATTTGTCGGTACTTAAAGCAAGTGTTATCACATCAGTTAACTCGCTTTTTGATATATTATTTATTATTTCAAATTCTTTTTTTAACAATTTTATGCTTTGTACAAAATCATTGTTCATATTCTCATAATTTTTGTAATCAGCCACGCCTAATATTCTTGCTATATTTTGCTTTTCGTAATCACTTCTGTCATTTTCACTTTTTTGCGATACCGCTTTTAAATAAATATCATTTTCAGACAGTTGGTCTTTACTTAATTTTACATTATGTAAGCCGTAGCTGAAAGCAAGAAGTGATTTCGTATAAACCATAGCTAAAAAGTTTTTACTCCCGGCCAATTGCAGAGCCAAATCTTCCTTCTCAAAATAAGTCATAATTTTGGGCGGCAATCCATTTGCATATGCTTGCCCGCTGGGATATAGCGTCGCAAAAAGCATGAGTAGGGTGAGCAATGCTCCGTTTATTTTATTTTTCATAACCTTAAAAATTTATATTGTTATTTATTTTTTGTTCTCGGGTAGCTAGTGCTGGCAAGGTTTTGCAAGGCACTAGCCTGATCTTGGGAATTTTTTGTGGTTGTGTCATGGTTTTTTGGTTTACTTGTTAATATTATTGTAAACTTAATGACATTAAAAAAAAGGTTGGTTTAAAAACGGGACATGACATTTAAAAAAGGGACATTTATTTTTAGGGCTTTTTAAAAAAACTATAAAATACTGAGGTTTGTGGTGTAAAAAAAAATAGTTTTTTTTGTAGTAATAATTTATTCCTCTATATATACGTTTTAGGTATTGTTTAAAACGGGTTGTTTTAATGTATTTTTCCTTTTGGTTTTAAAATTCTAGACAACTGTAAGATTATTGTTTTTAAAATATTGTTTTTTTATATATGATTTTAGCTAAACACAAACTTCTTAATTTGATAAAGTCACCGAAAATTCAGTAATTTTAATATTCAGTTTTTTATTTACAAATTCAATATTTAATTTGTATATATAGTATATATAGTATATTTTTGTATAAAAACTAGCAATGAGAAAACTTATTGATTTAGATCAAAATACTTTAACAAAACTAAAATTTTTATCGGTTTTCGAGAACATAAGCGTAAAATCTTTAATAGAAAATGCAGTAGATTCTTTTGTGAAAACTAAAGAAAAAGAGCGTTTTAGCAAGCTAACCGACGACGAAAAAGAAGATTTAGGCTTACTCATGCTGATGCAAGAATGTGATCGAACAGAATTTGTTTCAAGAGAAGAAATAATGAAAATTTTGAAATCTTGATTGTTAAGTTTAGCAAAAACTTTTCTAAAGACATAGAGAAAGTTAAAGATTCTAGTATAAAAAAGGATGTAATTTCAGCAATAATAGAACTTGAAAATTCTGAAAATATTAAATTAATTCCTAACATAAAAAAAATGAAAGGTCACCCCGATGCTTACAGATTAAGAATCGGAAAATACAGATTAGGTTTTTATTTTGATGGAGAAATTATTGAACTAGGCAGATTTGCAAAAAGAGACGATATTTACAAACTTTTTCCTTAAAACATTTTATAAATTTTTAAATGCCCAAAGAACTTTTACTTCAAGTTTCACCCGAAATAGCATCGAACGAAAATTTGTTAAAACATTATTTATCAAAACAAATTAAAGTTACGGCTAATGAAATTAGACACGTTTCGATTCTAAAACGTTCAATCGATGCACGACAAAAAGCAATAAAATTCAACTTGAAAGTCAATATTTATTTTCAAGATGAGGTTTTTATTGATCAAAAAATTGAACTTCCTGAATATAAAAATGTCGAAAATGCCCAAGAAGTTATTGTCATTGGTGCTGGTCCAGCAGGACTTTTTGCAGGTTTGCAACTCATAGAATTAGGTTTAAAACCAATAATTATCGAACGTGGCAAAGACATTCGTGGTCGCCGTCGTGACTTAAAAGCCATCAATGTAGATCATGTTGTCAACGAAGATTCTAATTATTGTTTTGGCGAAGGCGGTGCAGGAACTTATTCTGACGGTAAACTCTATACTCGTTCCAAAAAACGAGGCGATATTGATAGAATTTTGCAATTATTAGTAGCTTTTGGAGCCACACCAGATATTTTAATCGAAGCACATCCGCACATTGGCACCAATAAATTGCCACAAATTATTCAAGATATTCGAGAAAAAATTATTGAGTTCGGAGGACAGGTTTTGTTTGAAACTCGAGTAACTGATATTTTATTAAAAAACAACGAAGTTCAAGGTATTGAAACTCAAAATGGAGAAAGAATTCTTTCCAACAAAATTATTCTTGCAACAGGACATTCTGCACGAGATATTTTCGAATTATTAGACCGAAAAAAGATTTTAATCGAAGCCAAACCATTTGCCTTGGGCGTTCGGGCAGAACATCCACAAAGTTTGATAGACCAAATTCAATATTCTTGCGATTATCGTGGCGAACATTTACCGCCAGCACCATATAGCATTGTAAAACAAGTCAATGGTCGCGGCATGTATTCGTTTTGTATGTGTCCAGGCGGAGTAATTGCGCCTTGTGCAACTGCTCAAAATGAAGTAGTTACAAACGGTTGGTCACCTTCAAAACGAGATCAGGCAACAGCCAATTCTGGAATTGTTATCGAACTAAAACTCGAAGATTTCGAACCTTATAAAAAATTTGGAGCCTTAGCTGGTCTTGAATTTCAAAAACAAATCGAACAAAAAGCTTGGAATTTGGCAGGAAAATCTCAAAAAGTTCCAGCCCAACGAATGGTAGATTTTACTCAAAATAAAATTTCGTCAAATATTCCTAAAACATCTTACGTTCCTGGAACAACATCAGTCGAAATGGGACAAGTTTTTCCTGGTTTTTTATCTCAAATTTTGCGTGAAGGTTTCTCGGAATTCGGAAAATCCATGAAAGGTTATTTGACCAACGAGGCAATTTTGCACGCACCAGAATCTAGAACATCAAGTCCAGTCCGTATTCCAAGAGATAATAATACGCTTGAACATCTGCAAATAAAAGGATTGTATCCTTGTGGCGAAGGTGCAGGTTATGCTGGCGGGATAATTTCGGCTGCAATTGATGGCGAGAAATGTGCAATTTCAATTTTTGAATCTTTATAAAAAAGTAAAATTTTAGTTTTAAACAAACCACAAATTTAAAGATTTATTTCAAATCTAACTTTTTTAAAAAATCCAATGCTTTTGGTATGTGTTTTGTAGCCATCATTGAATCAAAAATTAATTGAATAGTTCCTGATTTATCAACAACATATGTCACTCTACCCGGAATTAAACCTAATAAATTGGTTTTTACACCAAACAATTTTCTTAATTTTCCTGAGTTGTCAGAAAGCAATAAAAATGGCAACTTGTAACGTTTTGCAAATTTCTCGTGACTAGCAACTGTGTCACCGCTGATTCCGATTACTTCTGCTCCCAAATCTGTAAAATCTTCGTATTGATCCCGAAAACTGCACGCTTGTGCTGTGCAACCTGGCGTGTTGTCTTTTGGATAAAAATAAATTACAACAGGTTTTTGACCTATAATTGTTGTGCTTTCAAATTCGTTGTCGTTAGTATCTTTTGCTGTAAAATTTGGAATTTTATCTCCGATTTCTAGTGCCATTATTCTCCTTTATATGTTACAAAATTGCGTTCGGTTTCGTATAATACGACTTCAATTTCGAATCTTGGTTCGATTCTTTTTCTCATTTTATTCCAAATTACAACAGCTATATTTTCGGCTGTTGGAATCAAATTTTCGAATTCTGGTACATCGAGATTCAAGTTTTTATGGTCAAACTGGTTTTCGACCTCTTCTTTAATCATGTCCGATAAGAATTTTACATCCATGACATAACCTGTTTCTGGGTCGATTTGTCCAGTAACGCTTAGTGTCAAGTCGTAATTGTGACCATGAAAATTCGGATTATTGCATTTGCCAAAAATAGCTTGATTTTTTTCGAATGTCCAATCTTTTCTATGCAAACGGTGTGCTGCATTGAAGTGGGCTTTTCTTGAAATTGTTACTTTCATTTTAAATATTATATTTTAAAAACTAAATTTTGTTGATTACGATTAAATTTGAAATCTTAAATTTTATGATCTTCTAAATAATGATAAAATTCATCAAAAATTATCTTGAACCAAATGGTATAAATATCTGGATTTTGTTGCATATCTGATTTCACATTTTCGATTGTCATCCATTTAAAAGCTTCTACTTCTTCTGGATTTATAATCGGATTTTCGTCGAAATAGCCAATCATAACATGGTCTAACTCATGTTCTGTCAGTCCATTGTCAAAAGGTGCTTTGTATATAAAATGAAACAATTCTTTCAATTCGGTTTTGAAACCCATTTCTTCGAATAACCTGCGACTACCAGCTTCAAGATTTGTTTCGCCGTCTCGCTGGTGACTGCAACAAGTGTTGGTCCACAACATTGGCGAGTGGTATTTTTGATGTGCCCGTTGTTGAAGCATTAATTCGTTATTTTTGTTCAAAATAAATACCGAAAATGCCCGGTGCAAAACTGCCTTTTCATGTGCTTCTAGTTTTGGCATTAGCCCGATCTGTTCATCGAGTTCATTGACCAAGATTACGTTTTCTTCTTGCATAAAATTGTTTAGATTTACAAAATTACAAAAAAACATTTTAAGATAATTACAATTTACAATAAGATTTTTTTTAAAAATTACTATTTATCAAAGTATAACCTAAATGAATTTTTAGATTGAAAGATGACGTTATTTTAAATCCAAATCGGTTTAATTTAAAACATCATTAAAACAAAAACTTTAATGAATAAGAAATCTATTCTTACAATTATTTGATAATAAATTCTTGTAGATTTTTCGAAAGTGATTGAATAATAAATCTTTTAAATAAAAAAATCATTTGTGTTAAAACGAATGATTTTTTTTATATTTGCATCTAATAAATCTCCTAGAAATGAAAAAAATTACAATTCTTTTTGCACTTTTATTATTGACATTAACAGGTTTTTCTCAAAAAAAAGAAAAACTAAAAGGTTCTAAGAAAGTAACACTTGAAACCAAAATTATTGGCGATTTTGATGTTATTGAAGTTACTGACAATCTAGAAATAACTATCGTTAAGGGTGACAAATGTTCTATAGAAATTGAAGCCGATGATAATATTCACGAAGCTCTTGGAATAAGCTTAAATGGCACAAATTTGAGCCTTAATATGGCAAAAAATATTGGTGGTTATAAAAAATTTCAGGTTCGTGTTAATTATACATCAACGCTAAGATCTGTAATTTCTAGATCGGAATCTTCTGTTACTGCTTTGGCAACGATCGAGTTAGACGACATAAATTTCAAAGCATTCGATTATTCTAAACTAATATTAAACGCTAAAACCAAGAATTTTTCGCTTGTAGCAAATGACAAAACTCGAACCGAGTTAAGTCTGAAATCAGAAAACTCAATCATAGAATTAAGCAAAGGTTCCAATGCTAAAATATTGCTTTCGACAGGAACTCTTAAAGTCGATTTGTATCAAAATTCGATAGCTGAAATAGAAGGCGATGTTGCTGACATGAAATTAAGAATCAACAACGATTCTGATTTTAAGGGTAAAAAATTAGCTGTAAAAAGACTCGAATTAATAACCGAAGACAATTCTAACGCTGTTATAAACGTTAATGAATCTATGAGTATCGAAGCTATTGGTAGTCCAGATATTGAGCTATATGGTAATCAAAAAATTAACATGAAAAAATTTGAGGGAGAAAGCAAATTGATAAAAAAAATGTCTAGATAGATTTTATTTTGCAATAGCTTTCGAAAAATCTTTAGGAATCTTATTTAAATACATTTCATTTTTAAATTTAACCAATCTATTTGAACTTGAAAAATATTCAAAATTGTCTTGACCTTTTTTATTTGCGGGTCTTCTGCTGTTTTGTATTGCACTTAGAGCAATGCTTAAAAAAGTTTCTGACTCATTTCCAAGCTCTGATAAATTTGCAAGATTTTCTTTTATCGAATATTGACTGCTTTTTATGCCACTTTCGAATTCGCCAAAACCCAATTTATTGACCAATTTTAAAACCAATGGTTGCATTGCATATTTATGAGCCGAGTTGCGACCTGATTTGTTGTAGTTTGGTGAGTCATATAATGTTATTGAACCAGCATTTTTGCCAGTTGTGTCGTCACCAATTTGAATAACATCAATATATGGTTTTAACGAATTGATTACCAGTTCGCTAGCCGATGCTGTTGCACCAGTAGTCAATACATAAACTTTGTTTAGGTTGAGACTATTTATGGCAACACCATCTATATTATTAGTAAAATTGTTTATTAAGGAACCTGGATTGCTGTTTTCATAATAAGATTGAATACTAGAATTCCATTTTTCTTTTGCAAATAATTGACCATTAAATTGGCCTGTAATCATGCTGGCCAAATAAACCGCAGTTTGTATCGATCCACCACCGTTATATCTTAAATCTAAAACCAAATCGGTTGCCGATTGTGCTTTTATTTGAGCAAAAGCATTGTTTAACTCAATGTCAAAATTGCTAGTAAACGAATTATAGACCAAATAGGCCACTTTTTTTGTACCAATATTAATTATTTTATTTATAAAAACTGGATTTTCTGTAATTTCTGTTTTGGTCAATGCTATTGTATTTCCGTTTGTAGTAATTGCTCCATTGTTATAATCTGCAAGATTTAGAGTATAATTATCTAACGATAAAAGTGCTCGATAATTAGATATATTTAATGTATTTCCATTAACAGCATAAAAAATATCGCCTCGTTTTATTGTTTTTGAAGAGGCGTCCGAGTTAGGTATAATATAGGTAATGTATCCATAAACATCGGTTGATGGAGCTGGTTTTTTAACCAAATTATATTCTGCACCTGTAGATTTAAAAACGCCTTGAAATAAATTTTCGAGATATGTATAATCGTTTACAATTACACTAAAACGGTCAACAGCTGTTTCTTTTGGAAACTTACTAATTGGTTTGTAAAGCAATTCTTGAAATAAAATTTCTGGTTGATTATAATTAACAAAAAAAGAATTCAATTCAATTTGGTTTTTAAATTTGTCATCTGCTAAATTTGGCACATCATCTTTCCATAAATAATATTTATTTAGACCTTTCCAAACAAAATTATTCAAATCAGAATTTGGTAATTGTCCAAGATTATCATCGCTATCGGTGCAACTTGTTGCTGTAATAACTATTGAAATCAATAAAAACAGAATGTATTTTTTATTATTCATATAAATTATAATAAGTTTAGAAATGTAAAATTACATTATTTTTTAATTATTTTTGATTTATTTGTAACAAAAACATTTCTAATTCGTCTAGATTATAACAAGCGATATATAATGAACCAGATTGAGTTTATAAAAACCATTAATCCATTTAAAAACAAATTATTTCGACTTGCAAAAAGATTGCTAATTAGCAACGACGAAGCTCAAGATGCTTGTCAAGAAATATTAGTTAAATTATGGAATAAAAAAGAAGACTTGCAAAATTTTAAAAGCATCGAAGCATTTGCAATGACGCTAACCAAAAATTATTGCCTTGACGAATTAAAATCAAAAAAATCGCATAATTTAAGAATTGAAAATTACGAATTTGAGAATAAAAACAACAACCTTGAAAAAGATTTAGAAATTTCGGACAGGTTAAATTGGATCAATAAAGCTATCGACAAATTGCCAGAACAACAAAAAATAATAATTCAATTGCGAGAAATCGAACAATATGAATTTGAAGAAATTGCCGAAATGCTACAAATGAATCAAACCGCAATTAGAGTTGCACTTTCGAGAGCAAGAAATACTATTAAAGATTTTATGACAAAAACCGATAATTATGGAATATAATACAATCAAAAATTTGTTAGATAAATATTTCGAGGGTTTGACTAATATTCATGAAGAAAACGTTTTGAAAAATTATTTTTTAAATGATATTATTCACAAAGATTTTAAACAATTTGA
Organism: Bacteroidota bacterium; assembly: GCA_031408435.1. Classification (GTDB taxonomy): domain Bacteria; phylum Bacteroidota; class Bacteroidia; order Flavobacteriales; family Flavobacteriaceae; genus Flavobacterium. The sequence goes on along the minus strand of JANNWM010000053.1, from coordinate 9,223 downwards.
ACCTATTTTTGGATATTTCAAATCAGAAAGTCAAATTATAAATAAAAAAGATTTTGTATTCGAAGCCAAAAGAAACAATAAAATTTGGTTTTCTGTTGCTGCTACATTTTTATTAATTGCAGGATTGACAACTTTTTTTTATCATAATAACAAAACAATTAATAACGATTTAGGAACTTACAAAAACCCAGAATTGGCATTCAAAGAGACTCAAAAAGCTTTGAAAATGCTATCAGAAAATGTTAATATTGGCGTTTCAAGCATTGCTTATATTAATGAATTTCAAAAAACAAAAAACAAAATATTTATAGAATAACAAAATTAAATCATGAAAAAAACACTTATAATTGCAATAATTTTACTAACAAATACTTTTTTTGGACAATCAGTTTTCGAAAAATTTGATAACCAAGAAAATATTACTGGCGTTAGCGTTAACAAAAAAATGTTCGAGTTAATGAGCAAAGTCAAAATTGAAACTTCTGATAAAGAAACCCAACAATACATGTCGTTGATTAAAGATTTAGATAATTTAAAAGTTTATATTACCACCAATGTAAAAGCTGCATCTGAAATGAAAACTACTTCAGAAAAATTTTTAAAATCATCAAATCTTGACGAATTAATGCGTGTAACAGATAATGGTCGAAATGTAAAAATATTTGTAAAAACAGGTTCGACAGAAACTAAAATCAAAGAACTTTTTATGTTTATTGAAGGTTCTGGCAAAGAAAATCAAACTGTAATAATGTCATTAACAGGCGATTTTAGTTTAAATCAATTATCTGCATTGACTAATAAAATGCACTTGCCTGGTGGCGATATTCTTAAAAAAGCATCAAACTCTAAAAATTAATTTTATAATAAAAATATAAAAGTGAGGTTAATTTTGATTAAGGCGTTTGCAATTGTGCAGACGTCTTTTTCTTTTATTTTAACTCTTAAAACCAATTCCAGCATTATATAAATCGGTTTTGCAATTTTCTAAAGTTTCAGAACAAACTTTAGAAAAATTTTCGTTCGTTGCCCATGGTCGAATCGAGAGTTTTACCGAAGTTTCAAGCAAAGCTATAACTTCAACGTGCGGTGCGGGTTCCATTAAAATCTTAGAATTAGATTTCAGAACATTCATTATTATTTCTTTGGCTTTTTTCAAATCTGCATCGTAAGAAATTGATATTTGCAAATCTCCACGACGCATTCCAGCCAACGAATGATTAATTATATTTCCGTTAGACAAAGCACCATTTGGAACAAAAATTGTTTGATTATTAGGTGTAATTAATTTAGTTACGAATATTTGAATTTCAGAAACCGTTCCTGCAACATTTTGTGCCTCAATAACATCTCCAACTTCGAATGGTTTGAAAAGTATTATCAGTATTCCACCTGCAAAATTAGATAATGATCCTTGCAACGAAAGACCAATTGCTAAGCCCGCAGCACCAATAATTGCTACGAATGATGCAGTTTCTATTCCTAATTTTGATATAAAAGTTACAAACAATAAAACCCGTAACAACCAAATCAAGATATTTATCAAGAATTTAGATAATGTTGGCTCAAAATCTCTTTTCTGAACTCTTTGATCAATGAATTTTTTTAATATTTTAATTGCATAATGACCAATTATCAATATAAAAAAAGCCACGATTAATTTTGGAGAATAATCGATTAGAAGATTCACATTTTCTGCTAAATAATTGTTAATGTCTTGAAGACTAATCATTATTTATTTTTTCTCATTTCTCTTGCCAAAAGTGTATTTTTTAACAACATTGCTATTGTCATTGGACCGACTCCACCTGGAACTGGAGTTATATGAGATGCTTTTTTACTGACATTCTCAAAATCTACATCGCCAACAATTGCATAACCTTTTTCGGAATCGTTGTTAACTCTTGTGATTCCGACGTCAATTACAACTGCGCCATCTTTAATCATTTCGGCTTTCAGATAATTTGGAACGCCAAGTGCAGTTATAATTATGTCGGCTTGTGTTGTTATTTGAGAAATATTTTTAGTATAACTATGTGTCAATGTTACAGTTGAGTTTCCAGGAAAACCTTTTCTTCCCATCAAAATACTCATTGGTCGACCAACTATATGACTTCTGCCTATAACAACTGTGTGTTTTCCTTTGGTTTCGACTCCATATCGTTCTAATAATTCCAGAATTCCAAATGGTGTTGCTGGAATAAAAGTAGTCATATCCAAAGCCATTTTTCCGAAATTCTCTGGATGAAAACCATCTACATCTTTGCTTGGATCTATTGCCATCAATATTTTTTGAGTATCAATTTGTTCAGGCAAAGGCAGTTGAACGATAAATCCATCAATATTATCGTCTTCGTTTAATCTATTTATTTTACGTAGTAATTCAGTTTCTGAGGTTGTACTAGGCATTTTTACTAGAGTAGATTCAAATCCTACTAACTCACAAGCGCGAACTTTATTGGCAACATAAGTCATACTTGCACCATCGTTTCCAACAATAATTGCTGCTAAATGTGGCACTTTTTCGTTATTGGCTTTCATTAAATCGACTTCGGCAGTGATTTCGATTTTAATGTCGCTGGCTGTTTTTTTTCCGTCGAGTAGAATCATTTTTGAAAATTGTATATTGAAAATTGTCTGTTGTAAATTTGAAAAAATCAAAAAAATATTAACTACTAATCAGCGAAAAATGCGACTGTAATCTGAAATCTGAAAACTTTTTTAACGCATTCCAGGCATACCGCCTTTCATGTTATTACCCATCATTTTCATCATATTTTTGCCACCTGGACCTTGCATCATTTTCATCATTTTGCTCATTTGGTCAAATTGTTTCATTAACTGATTAACTTCTTCGACTTTTCGCCCTGAACCTTTTGCGATTCTGGCTTTGCGTTTTACATCTATTAATGTTGGTTTACTTCTTTCGATTGGTGTCATTGAATAGATTATGGCTTCGATATGCTTAAAAGCATCATCTTGAATTTCTACATCTTTCATTGCTTTTGATGCACCAGGAATCATTCCAACTAAATCTTTCATATTACCCATTTTCTTAACTTGCTGAATTTGAGTCAAGAAATCATCGAAACCGAATTCGTTTTTGGCAATTTTCTTTTGTAATTTTCTGGCTTCGGCCTCATCAAATTGTTCTTGAGCTCTTTCAACAAGCGACACAACATCACCCATTCCAAGAATACGTTCTGCCATACGTTCTGGATAAAAAATGTCGATTGCGTCCATTTTTTCTCCAGTTCCAACAAATTTTATTGGTTTATTGACAACCGATTTGATAGATATTGCAGCTCCACCACGAGTATCACCGTCTAATTTTGTTAAAATTACACCATCAAAATTCAGAATATCATTAAATGCTTTTGCAGTATTTACAGCATCTTGACCAGTCATTGCATCAACAACAAATAACGTTTCTTGAGGTTGAATAGCTTTGTGAACTCTCGAAATTTCGTCCATCATTTCGGTATCGACAGCCAAACGACCAGCAGTATCGACAATAACAACATTATAGCCCTTTTCTTTGGCATATTTTACGGCATTCGTAGCAATTTCAACTGGATTGTTGTTACCCAATTCAGAGTAAACTTCAACACCAATCGAATCTCCAACAATATGCAACTGGTTAATAGCCGCTGGACGATAAACATCACATGCAACTAACATAGGTTTTTTATTCTTTTTAGTTTTCAAGAAATTGGCTAATTTTCCTGAGAAAGTTGTTTTTCCAGAACCTTGCAAACCTGACATTAATATTACGGTTGGATTGCCAGAAAGATTGATTCCTGCAACATCGCCACCCATTAATTCTGTCAATTCATCTTTCACGAGTTTGACCAATAATTGTCCTGGTTGAAGCGTTGTCAAAACATCTTGTCCGATTGCTTTTTCCTTGACTTTTGTCGTAAAATCTTTAGCTATTTTAAAGTTAACATCGGCATCAAGCAAGGCACGACGTACTTCTTTTAATGTTTCGGCAACATTTATTTCGGATATTTTTCCGTGACCTTTTAGTGTATGAAGTGCTTTATCTAATTTTTCGCTTAAACTACTGAACATATTTTTTTGTTTTAAAGAATTGCAAATATAACGAATTGAGATAATTTGTTAATTAGAAAATTAGAAAACTTTTTGCGTAATTTTTATTCAAATTAAAATTCAAATCACTGAAAAATCCAACAATAAAATTATTTTTGGTTAAATCATAAAAAATATTATATTTGTTTAAACTGAAAAACATTTAGAATGAATAAAAAAATAAAAATAGTCTTGACCATAATTATTTTGTTGACGTTGGTGTTGATTGTTGGTTATAAATACGCAATGAATAAAGGAGCAAGAAATATAGATGAAGAAGAAACCTCATTTTCAACGACTTCTAAAGATATAAATTCAGAATTTTCTGAAAATATTGATTTAGCAAACAAAAAATATTTAGAGAAAGCAATCGAAATTTCTGGAATTGTAACATCAGTCAAAAACCACGATGTGATTATTGACAATACAACAATTTGCAGTCTAAAATCAATCGATGCCTCAATTAAAGTTGACCAAAACGTAATCATGAAAGGTCGAGTTGTTGGGTTTGATGACTTGATGGGCGAATTGAAATTGGACCAATGTTTTATTAAAAAATAATATTTATATGAATTTATTTAAAAAAATAACTTTTCTATTTTTCTTAAGCTTTTTTTCATTCGCCTCAGCGCAAGACGATTTGCTAAATGAATTAGACACTATAAAATCAACCGAAAAAGAAATTGAAATTTCAGCATTTAAAGGTTTGCAGATTTGCAACCTGCAATCGACAAAAATGCCAGCAAAAGGCGAATGGCACATTTTAATATCGCATCGTTTTGGAGATTTAACAAACGGTTTAGAAAACTTTTTCGGACTAGACGATGCCAATACTAAAATCGGAACTGTATATGGAGCAACCAATTGGTTATCTTTAGGTTTTTCGCGACATACTTTCAATAAAACCTATGAATTGGCTGGAAAATATAAACTAATGAATCAAGAAAAAAATGGTTTTCCTGTAACAATTTCAGGATTTAATACCTTAGAAATTAATTCAGCTTTGAAAACAAGTTTGTATCCAAATTTAAAATTCAATAATCGATTGGCATTTTCAACTCAATTATTAGTTTCAAGAAAATTTTCGGATAAATTTTCATTACAAGTAACGCCAATGTTTGTTCATAAAAATCTATATGATCCTGAAAATGAAACTAAAGACAAATTTATTTTCGCATCTGGCGGACGAATGAAAGTTTCTAAAAGAATGAGTATAAACCTCGAATATGCAGCACAATTAAATGCTCCAAAAGGCAAAATTTATCACAATGTTGCAACAGTTGGGCTTGATATCGAAACTGGTGGACACGTTTTTCAGATGGTTTTTTCGAACAGTCAAGCAATGAATGATGTTGCGGTTTTTACCAATGCAACCGGAAAATGGTTCGACAAAGGTTTGTATTTTGGGTTTAATATGTACAGAGTTTTTAATTAAAAATGATTTATGAAAAATTTAAAAATATATTTAGCAACAATATTAGGTATTGTTTTTATTTCTTGTGATTCAAATACTTATGAAGAAATTTCTAAAGTTTCAGAAAACAATGTAACAATCACAAATCCGACTTACGAAAAAAATGTAAAATCTATAATATCAAGTAATTGTATTGGTTGTCACAGTCCTGGAGTAGTCAATCAATCGCCTTATCTTCGAAATTATAACGAAGTAAAAGATGCTGTTGCCAACGGCGATGTTTTATGCAGAATTCAAGGATTGTGTGGCGATGTAATGCCACAACCAGGCAAAATGCCACAAGCAAATATTGACTTGATAATTCTTTGGTCAACACAAGGTTATATTAATTAATAAACATTTTAAACATGAAAAATTTTGTAATATTCTTAGTTAGTTTTTTAATTATAAATTCAGCATTTGCTCAAAAAATGATGACTCGTTCAGGAGAAATAAAATTCGAAGCATCGATGCCAGCATTCGAAGAAGTTGCGGCAACAAACAAAACTGTTTCTTGTATTTTCGATCAATCAAATGGCGATTTTGTCGCATTGGCACTAGTCAAAGCTTTCAAATTCAAAGTTCCGTTAATGGAAGAACATTTTAATGAAAACTACATTAAATCGTCTAAATTTCCAAAAGCAAATTTCAAAGGAAAAGTTCTAAATTTTGATGCTTCAAAACTATCTTCAACTAAAACTATTTTTGATTTAGAAGGCGATTTAACCATTCACGGTATTACTAAAAAAGTTAAAACTAAAATTTCACTTACTGTGAATGCTGGAAAAGTAACTGCAATTTCTAATTTTAATATAAAACCTCAAGATTACGGTATTGAAATTCCGAGTTTGGTAAAAAGTAAAGTTTCCGAAAATGTCAAATTAGCTATTAATTTTGTTTTAGAACCAAAGTAAAAATAAAAAACATTTTAAAGCTGTTCGATTGAACAGTTTTTTTTGTGCCAGATTAATTTCAAAACCCTATATTTGCCAGCTTTTTAAAATCGAAAGCCTAATAAAATGACAAATAACAACATATTAAAAGGAGTTTTTTTTGTAGCACTCGGCGCAACAAGTTACGGAATGTTAGCTACTTACGTAAAATTAGCATACCAAGAAAATTATACAACAGCCGAAGTCACTTCATCTCAATTTATTCTTGGAATTATCGGAATATTAATCATTAATTTATTTCAGAAATTTAAGAATAAAGAAGTTGCCGAAAAACCTTCAAAAAGAAATATTTTGAATCTAATGTTGGCTGGCTCATCGCTTGGAATGACTAGCGTTTTTTATTATTTATGCGTAAAATATATCGATGTTTCAATTGCAATAGTTTTGTTAATGCAAACCGTTTGGATGGGCGTTTTATTAGAAATGATTCTCGATAAAAAATTGCCATCTGTGCAAAAAACGATTTCTGTTGTGGTTGTATTAGTAGGTACAATTTTGGCAACCAATCTTTTGAATAATCAAAACGAAATCGATTGGCGAGGCATTTTTTGGGGATTATTAGCTGCAATGTCATTCACAACAACAATGTTTACAGCAAATAGAGTTGCAACTCACATTTCGTCAGCACAGCGCAGTTTGTATATGCTTTTGGGCGGTGCAATAATTGTTTTTGGATTTGGAATATTCACTCAAACAACGCCTTATAATTTTGAAATTTTTATGAAATGGGGAATTGTTTTATCGCTTTTTGGTACAATTATTCCGCCAATGTTGTTTAATGTCGGTTTCCCAAATACCGGAATTGGGCTTGGTAGTATCGTCGCATCATTAGAATTGCCAGTTTCGGTAATGATGGCCTATTTTATTTTAAACGAAACTGTAATTTTATCACAATGGTTCGGAATAATTTTGATTCTTTTTGCAATTATTATAATGAATATCAACTTTAAGTCTTCAGAAAATTTGTAAACATGAATTCACTTTTTCCATCAGATAAAATCACATTCGGTTTGCAAGACGCTGACTTAGAATATTATCCTAGTTTTTTTGATTTTGCTAAAGCAAATGAACTATTTGATAATCTAAAAGTCGAAGTTCCATGGCAACAAGATGATATTATGGTTTTTGGAAAAACCCATGCACAACCCAGATTGACTGCACTTTATGGCAACGAAGGAAAACCTTATGGATATTCGAATATTGTGATGCAACCACACAATTGGTCGCCATTAATTATGTTCATTAAAACCGAAATCGAAATTGTTTGCAATCAAAATTTCACTACAGTTTTACTAAATCGTTACCGAAACGGCAAGGATAGTAACGGTTGGCATGCCGATAATGAAAAAGAATTAGGGCGAAACCCTATAATTGCATCGGTTAGTTTTGGTGCAGAACGTGTTTTTCAAATGAAACACAATTCAATTACAGATTTGAAACAAAATATTATTCTAGAACATGGCAGTCTGTTGTTAATGCAAGGAACAACGCAACATTTCTGGAAACACCAAATTCCGAAAACAGCAAAACCAATTGGCGAAAGAATTAATTTAACATTCAGAATAATAAGATAAATTATTTTTAAAAATATTTGTAATATTTTAAAAAAGTAATTGAAATTTTCACTAATATTGGTACAAATATTGTAATCATATAAAAAACAATTCAGAATTAATATTTAGTAATGAAAAAAAGCAGTAAAATCGAATTAACTTGGGAACAATCACAAAAAGTAATTTCGTTAGCATTAGAAGAAAGAAATCCTTACGAGGCTTGTAAAAAAGAATTCGGATTAGACGAAAAAGGTTTAATCGATATTATGAAAGCCAAACTAACAGCCGATAAGTTCGATGTTTGGAAGAAAAAAGCCAACGCTGCAAAACCAAAACCAAAACAAATTAAAATCGACGATTTCGATGAAGATTTAGATGGAAAATACTACATAAACAACAAATTTGATTAATAACAAATATAGGCTCTCGATTTTCGAGAGTTTTTTTTGCCTTAACAATCAAAAAAAATAAATTTAATTTAAAAATAAATGAATATTGTTTAAAATAAAATAAATTTTATTTATATTTGTATTATTAATACTTAGAATCATGCAGCCAAAACTTCCAATACAATGTCCAAGTTGCGAAAATCCTCTTTCGGTAACTCAACTTTCTTGTACTCATTGCACAACTTCGGTTACAGGCAATTTTGTTTTGCCAATTTTACTACAAATACCAGCCGAAGAACAAAACTTTATTTTACAATTCTTTTTAATGAGTGGCAGCTTAAAAGAAATGGCCAATAAAATAGGCAATAGTTATCCAACGGTTCGCAATAAACTTGACGATATTATTCAGAAAATCAATAACTTAAAACCTTAAATATGATTAAATTATTATTTAATCCATTCGAAAAATATTCCGAGAAAACACTAGTCACTTTTGGTATAATCGCAACAATTATTGGCACTCTATTAGGTTTAGTTTTCAACGGAATTTATGATGGCATTTTGGACATGCATCCAGTTAAAGACATTTCTATAACAGAAATCATATACAGTTTGGTTACAAATTTTTTAATTATTGGAATAATTTTATTGAGGTGTTCTCTTATTTACTTATTATAATATCTTGATATAAAACTCTTTGAGTGCTCATCATTTTGTTTATTAGTATATCAAAAATGTTATCCTTGTTGTTAGACCTATTAATTCGGAAACTAAACTCATCTAAAT
>JANNWM010000052.1:0-23234 GCA_031408435.1 Bacteroidota bacterium | reverse complement strand
AGAATGGATGAAAAACGCCTAACTGAATCCATCGGGCATATAACTCTGCTGATGGTTGCTCGGCAAATCCGCCTATGTCAGAACCTGTAAAACCCATACCAGAAATAGACATTCGTTGTACTTGAATGTTCGCTATCCAGAGATGTTCCCAGGTGGCAACATTATCGCCAGTCCATGAAGAAGTATATCGTTGCGCGCCCGAATAGGCAGATCTAGTTATTATGAATGGTCGTTTTGGATATGCAAATCGTTTGACACCCTCATACGTGGCACGAGCCATTTGGGTGCCATAAATGTTATGAGCTTTGCGATGACTACAATTGTTGCCATCATAATTATGTCGTACATCAAGCGGAAAAGTTTTGGTCGGAACTTCCATAACGGCTGGTTCGTTCATGTCGTTCCAAACGCCTTTGACTCCAATTTCTGAAACTAATTCTTTGAATAATCCGGCCCACCATTCGCGAACTTCTGGATTGGTATAATCTGGAAAATTACATTCGCCTGGCCAAACTTTTCCTTTCATATAAGGTCCATCGGCACGTTTACAAAAATAATCTTTTTTTAAAGCTTCGTTATAAACCCAATAATCTTTATCGATTTTGATACCTGGATCAATAATAACAACAGTTTTGAAACCATCGGCAGCCAATTCGGCAACCATTTTTTTAGGATTAGGAAAATAATCTTTGCTCCAAGTGAAACATCTAAAACCTTCCATATAATCGATATCGAGATAAATTCCGTCGCAAGGAATTTGCAGTTCTCTGAATTTCGCTGCGACTTCTTTGACTTTGGCTTCAGGATAATAACTCCATTTGCATTGATGGTAACCTAAAGCCCAAAGTGGCGGTAATTCTGGTTTTCCTGTCAAATCGGTGTAAGTCGTAACAACATCTTGCATTTTTGGTCCATAAATGAAATAATAATTCATTTCGCCACCATCAGCCCAAAAGCTAGTTACATTTCTGCGTTCATGACTAAAATCAAAAAAACTTCTAAAAGTATTGTCAAAGAAAATTCCATAAGATTTTTTGTTGTGCAAACCAATATAAAAAGGAACTGATTTGTACAACGGTTCTTGATCTTTAGAAAATGCGTATTGGTCTGTTGCCCAGTTTTCTAGACGTTTCCCTTTCAGGTTCAAATGACTTGCTTTGTCGCCTAATCCATAATAACATTCGCCTTCCCGAGATGCTTTACTCATTTTGACAATATTGCCACCAAATTCATAACTTTCTTCCCAATGAAAACCAAGTTCGTCTTCGAGAATTATGTTGCCTTGCAAGTCAAAAATCGAAACTCGGGTGTCAATTTTATTGATTTGGCAAACAACTTTACTGGTTTTTATGTGGTAACAATCGGCGTGTTCTTTGAAATTTAATTCGTTGTAACCGTGATTGTGTTTCTTGTCGATTGCGTATGAAAAATCATTGCTGAAATATCCTTTGGCGGTATATCTAAAACGTATCATGCTGTCTCGTAACACAGTAATTTTCAAGATTACATTGTTGTCAGTATGAAATAAATAGCTGTCGTTGTCTTTTTCGAACGAAACTATTTTCGAAGGATATAAATCGCCTTTGTATTCGAGTTCGGTATTTGTAATCATAATTTGAAATTTTCAAGAAATCAAATATACATTTTATTGTAAGTTTTATATTTGAATTTTATTAACATTTACGCAAACGATATTGTTAATTGTTTAGTGAATTTAACTTTGTGTTTTTTTTAATGCATAACTTAAGAATATAAATCCTACGATTCCTGCAAATAATGTAGTAATCAAAATTATAAATTTAGAATTATTTACAACTACTTGATTTTCAAATGCCAATAATGTTATAAAAATTGACATTGTAAAACCGATTCCGCCTAAAAAACCTGCCCCAAGTATTGTTTTCCAATTCAAATCGTTAGGAAGTTTACAAAAACCAACTTTTACGGCTACAAAAGTCAACGTGAATATACCTAAAGGTTTTCCTATCAATAGTCCAAAAAATATACCAAGACTATAATTCTCAGAAAAAGCAATAAAACTATTTGAGTTTAAAACAATAGCTGTATTTGCCAACGCAAAAATAGGTAAAATATAAAACGCCACTGGTTTATGCAAAATATGTTGCAAAATATACGATGATGATTTGCTAGACCCGTTACCAAAAGGTATTGCAAATGCTAATAATACCCCAGAAATAGTTGCGTGAATCCCGGATATGAGCATGAAAAACCACATGATAATGCCAAAAAACAAATAAATAATAATATTACGGATTTTTAACCTGTTTAAAATTAATAGAAAAATAAAAATACTTATTGCAACAAAAAGATTAGTCCAAATTAAAGTTTTAGTATAAAAAATTGCTATTACCAAAATCGCACCTAAATCATCAATAACTGCAAAAGCTGTTAAAAATATTTTTAAAGAAACTGGAACTTTTTTTCCTAATAAAGTTAATATTGCTAGAGCAAAAGCAATATCAGTTGCCATCGGAATTCCATATCCTGATTGCGTATTTGATCTAAAATTAAAAATCAAATAAATAATTGCAGGTAAAATCATTCCGCCAATTGCCGCAAAAATGGGCAAAAGTGCATCTTTAATTTTTGATAGTTCGCCTGTATAAATTTCTCTTTCTAATTCTAAACCAATCATTAAAAAGAAAATAGTCATTAAACCATCGTTTATCCAAAACTCTAAATTGTGTCCAAAAAATTCGATGTGCCAAAATTGAATATAACTTGAACTATATATCGAATTTGCAAGAAAAACCGACAAAATTGTACATAGTATCAATAAAATTCCTGCTATTTTTTCACTTTCAAAAAAATCTTTAAAAAGTTTTGTAATTTTCATTTATAGCTTTTCTATTTAAATTTGAAATTTCTAAAGTTTTTGTTTTTTGTAAGATTTAGATTACTTAAAATTAAAATTTATTTATTAGAAATCTTAAATACCAAAACCGATAATGGAGGCAAAACTAATGCTGCCGAAAAATCTCGACCATTCCAAGGTTCAGCATCAATTTTTATTGGTTTAGCATTCGAAACGCCACTTCCAGCATATTTAATTTCATCAGTATTAAAAATTTCTGTCAATTTGCCTTTTCTTGGCAAACCAATTCTGTAATTTTCTCGAACAACTGGTGTGAAATTACAGACTACAACAACCGAATCTTTTGGATTATTTCCGTGACGAAAGAATGAAATTACAGCATTTTGATGATCAGAATAATTAATCCACTCGAAGCCATCAGCACTAAATTGTTTTTCGTGCAATGCTGGGTAGGTTTTGTACAAGGCATTCAAATCTGTAACCACAGCTTTTATGCCTTTGTGGTAACCAAATTCTAGCAAATGCCAATCGAGACTGGCTTCGAAATTCCACTCACGTGATTGTCCAAATTCTGATCCTTGAAACAACAATTTTGCTCCAGAATGTGTAAACATATAACCATAAAGCAAACGCAAATTAGCAAATTTTTGCCATTCGTCGCCTGGCATTTTATTGGCAATTGATTTTTTGCCATACACAACTTCATCATGAGACAATGGCAACATAAAATTCTCTGTAAAAGCATATGTCATCGAAAAAGTCAAATCATTTTGATGGTATTTTCTATAAACAGTTTCTTTTTGGAAATATTGCAACGTGTCGTGCATCCAACCCATCATCCATTTCATTCCGAAACCCAGTCCACCAATTGAAGTTGGACGAGAAACCATCGGAAAACTGGTGCTTTCTTCGGCTATTGTTTGTACGCCTTCAAAATTAGAATAAACTGCTTCGTTAAAATCTTTCAAGAAACTAATTGTGTCTAGATTTTCGTTTCCGCCATATATATTGGGTTCCCATTCTCCATTTTCTCTAGAATAATCCAAGTACAACATAGATGCAACGGCATCTACACGAAGTCCATCAACATGATACTTTTGTAACCAAAAAATTGAATTAGAAATTAAGAACGAACGAACTTCGTTACGACCATAATTAAAAACTAAACTTTTCCAGTCTGGGTGATAACCTTTTTTTCGATCTGGATGTTCGAATAAATTAGATCCATCGAAAAAGCCTAAACCATGCGCATCGTCTGGAAAATGAGATGGAACCCAATCCAGAATTACTCCAATTCCTGCTTGGTGCAATTTGTCTACCAGCACCATAAAATCTTGCGGTTTTCCGAATCGAGACGTTGGTGCAAAATAACCAACCAATTGATAACCCCAAGAAGGATCATAAGGATATTCCATTATTGGCATGAACTCGACGTGTGTAAAACCTGTTTCTTTTACATATCGCACTAATTCTTCGGCAAATTCTAAATAAGTCAAAAAATTTCCATCAGAATTTCGTTTCCAAGAACCCAAATGAACTTCGTAAACTGAATATGGTTTGCTTAATTCGTTGTGGTCTTTTCGAGATTTCATCCACAAATTATCTTTCCATTTATAGTCCAAATCCCAAACAACCGATGCTGTTTTTGGTGGATGCTCGCAAAATAAAGCAAACGGATCGGCTTTTTCGGTTTTGATGTTATGATTGTTCGATTTTATCAAATATTTGTATATTGAACCTTTTTGAACATTAGGAATAAAACCTTCCCAAATGCCAGAACCATCCCAACGAACATTGAGTTTGTGTGCGCCTTCGACCCAATAATTAAAATCTCCAATAACATCGACTGCTTTGGCTGATGGTGCCCAAACTGCAAAATAAACGCCTTTTACTCCGTTGACTTCCAGAATGTGTGCACCTAATTTTTCGTGTAAACGAAAATGTTTTCCAGCTTTGAATAAATCGATATCGAAATCGGTAAGTAATGAATGTGGTTGTACTTCGTTCATATTTTTTTAAATGTCAATTTTTATTTTTAACTTTTTAAAGTGTTGTGTTTTGAATCTTCCATTGCTTTTGTAGTTCAAAACTCGTAATTATAAGAAATTTAATTTTTAACTTTTTATATAAAATAAAAAAATATACAATATTTCTTACAAAATTATTTAAATTTGCAAGTTCAATTTGAAACCTTTTCATTTGTAACGAAAATAATAATGGGTCAAAATAACTTCATGAAATTTTTCAGTATTGTTATTTGATTCTGAATATTTAGGATAAAATTAAGATATTTAAATATAGTAAAAAACATTAAATAATCTAACTTGCGTTAAAATAAATATTAAAATGTCTAAAAATAATATAAATAAATCCAAATCAAGCGAAATTCCTAAATTTATAATCTATACCAGTCGTTTCTTAGAATTTATCTCAACAAAACTGGCTACTTTGTTTGCTGCAAAACTATTTACAACTCCAATAAAGCACAAAATTCCGAATCGTGAACTCGAAATGGATAAAAATTCAAAGCAAACATTAATCAATATAACTAGTATTAACAAAAAAATTGTCGTTTTCGAATACGGTAAAAGTGACAAAAAAATACTTTTAGTTCACGGTTGGTCTGGTCGTGGGACCCAACTTTTTAAAATTGCAGATGAATTATTGAAAAATGACTTTTCGGTTGTAAGTTTTGATGCACCAGCTCACGGAAAATCTCCGGGAAACAAAACTATAATGGTAGAATTTATAGAATCGATTTTAGAAATTGATAGAAAATTTGGTCCTTTTGAGTTTGCGATTGGTCATTCGCTTGGCGGAATGGCTTTGATGAATGCGGTAAATAATAACTTTAAAATCAATAAATTAATAACCATTGGTTCTGGTAATGTAGTTTTAGATATTTTCGTAGATTTTATAAATAAAATAAAAATGAACCCTAATCAAGTAAATTTACTTAGGGTTTATTTCGAAAAAAAGTACAATAAATCAATGAATGAACTTTCGTCATACATCAATGCAGAAAAAATCAAAATTCCATTATTGATAATTCATGACGAGAACGACAATGAAATTCCGATTGAATGCGCTTATCAAATTCAAAAGCATTTTGTAAACGGTAATTTGTTTGTGACAAAAGGTTTAGGGCACAGAAAAATATTGGGAGATTCAGAGGTAATTAATAAAATTATTGGTTTTTTGAAAACTAATTAAATTTAAACTAACTTTGAAATAAAATCAAAATACCAAAGGTTTACGAACTCAAAAAAACAATTTAAACATTATGAGTAAAATTTTAAAAAAAATAGGGTTTGCATTTATATTTGTATTAGTAATGATTCTTATTGCTGGGTTATTTGTCAAAAAAGAATATACAATTACCAAAGAAGTCACCATCAATAAACCAAATGATAGCATTTTCAAATACATTAAATATTTAAAAAACCAAGATAATTATAGCGTTTGGAACCGAAAAGATCCAAAATCTATAAAAACTTATGTTGGTCAAGATGCAACAATTGGGTTTTTATCAAGTTGGGACAGTCAAGACCCAAACATTGGTGCAGGAACTCAAGAAATTACTAAAATTCAAGAAAACAAACGTTTCGATATGGATATTAGATTCAAAAGACCAATAGAGTCAACATCGAAAGCATTTATGTCTACCGAAAAAATATCCGAAAATTCTACTAAAGTTAAATGGAGTTTTTCAGGAAAATTCGATTATCCAGTTAATGCAATTATGCCATTAGTTGGTGTAGAAAAAATGTTAGGCAACGATATGCAAAAGAGTTTAGACGATTTGAAATTGATTTTAGAGAAGTAATTACTATTTTAACATAGATAAATAATCCAAAACATTCTTTTCGATTCGCTCATTAATATTCGATAAATCAGCTTTTTTGAATTTTTCTCCAAGAATATTTTCGTATAATTCGATGTATCGTTCAGAAACTGATGTTATGTATTCTTGATCCATATCCGGAATTTGTTGACCTTCTAGCCCCTGAAAATTATTTTCAATCAACCAACGGCGAACAAATTCTTTTGACAATTGTTTTTGTTCTTCGCCTAATTCTTGACGATCATTGTATCCATAAGCATAAAAATATCTCGAAGAATCTGGCGTGTGAATTTCGTCTATTAAAACAATTTTTCCGTCTTTGGTTTTTCCAAATTCATATTTTGTGTCAACGAGAATTAATCCACGTGACAATGCGATTTCGGTACCACGTTGAAACAAATCTCGAGTATATTTTTCTAGAATCAAATAATCTTCTTCAGAAACTATTTTGTTTTCTAGAATTGCTTCGCGAGAAATATCAGCATCGTGTTCGCCATTATCTGCTTTGGTTGTTGGTGTAATTATTGGCACTGGAAATTTGTCATTTTCTTTTAAACCATTTGGCATTGACACGCCACAAATAATTCTTTTTCCTTGATCATATTCACGAGCAGCATGACCCGAAAGATAACCACGAATTACCATTTCGACTTTGAAAGGTTCGCACAAATGACCAACTGCTACGTTTGGATCTGGTGTTGCAATGAGCCAATTTGGAACAATATCTTGAGTCAATTCCATAAATTTGGTTGCAATTTGATTCAGGATTTGACCTTTATAAGGAATTCCTTTTGGCAAAACAACGTCAAATGCTGAAAGTCTATCGGTAGCAACCATGACCAAAAGTTCATCGTTAATATTATAAACTTCTCGAACTTTGCCTCGATAAACAGATTTTTGATTCGGAAAATTGAAATTGGTTGTAGTTATTGTGTTCATTTTTTTAGTTGATGTTGTGTCTCGCAAAAATATAAAAAATTAAATATACAGATTAGTGATTTAGAGATTATTTCTTAAAAAAAATCCTTACTGGTTTTGAAAACCTGTAAGGATTTAAATTGATTTTTAAAGATTTGATCAAAAAAGTATATTCATATAAAAACTTTATGCCACAGATTTAAAGGATTTTTACTTTTAGAAATAAAAAAATTGGTCATAGTAAGTGTAATCTGAGGCTCAAACAAAAATAAATATTAATGTGACAATAGCCAATTTTAATGAAACATTCCTAAAATACGAAAACCATGCTGAATTAACCCTGATGTTAGGGAAAATCTTTTTTATCATGTCTCGTCTTTTGGGACGAGACGTGATAAAAAAATTTGGAAAGGCAGCAGGAATTGCAAATCCCAAAAATTACTGAACTTTCGTTTCTAAAAACTAATCATTATTCTCTATTTGTTTGTAGGCATCGATTACTTTTTTGACCAATCTATGACGCACAATGTCTTTGTCGTCTAGATAAATAATTCCAATTCCTTCGATGTCTTTTAAAACTAATAAAGCTTCTTTAAGTCCAGAAATGGTTCTTCTTGGCAAATCGACTTGACCTGGATCGCCTGTAATCATAAACTTGGCTGATTTCCCCATTCTGGTCAAAAACATTTTCATTTGCGAATGGGTTGTATTTTGAGCTTCGTCGAGAATTACAAATGCATTATCGAGCGTTCGACCACGCATGAATGCTAGCGGAGCGATTTGAATAATGCCTTTCAAGATGTAATCTTCGAGTTTTTCGTTGGGCAACATATCGCGTAATGCATCATAAAGAGGTTGCATGTAAGGATCGAGTTTTTCTTTCATATCGCCTGGCAGAAATCCTAGGTTTTCTCCTGCTTCGACTGCTGGTCTTGTCAAAATAATTTTCTTGACAGTTTTCTCTTTCAAGGCTTTGACTGCCATTGCTACACCAGTATAAGTTTTTCCGGTTCCGGCTGGTCCAACTGCAAAAACCATATCGCATTTGTTGATAGTATCTACCAATAATTGCTGGTTTGGCGTCATTGCTTTAATTATGCGACCTCCTACTCCATGAACCAGAATTCTATCTGAATCGGCCATTTTTTGAACTTCGCGAGAATCGGTCAAAATTACACGTTCAATAACATTGTTGTCAATATTGTTGTAACGTGTAAAATGAAGCATAATGCGTTGAAATCGGGTTTCGAACTCGTTTAATTCTTCTTTTTCTCCAAAAACTTTTAAAGTTGTGCCACGGGCAACAATTTTTAATTTCGGATAATACTTTTTAATCGTTTCAAGATGAGTGTCTTGTGCACCCCAAAAATCTTTTGGAGCGATGTCTATGAGCTCAATAGTTCTTTCGTTCAAATGCTGATTTATTTAGTGGTTACAATTTGCTAAAAATTATTAGCTTTGCATCAAATTTAAGAAATTAAAACATTTGATTTCAAATTATTTATAAACAATTTTATGTCAATAATTACCCTTACGACCGATTTCGGATACAAAGACCATTTTGTTGGTGCTTTGAAAGGGAAAATTTTTACTGAGTTTTTTGACGCTAAAATAGTAGATATTTCGCACAATATCGATCCGTTTAATATCTCCGAAGCCAGTTATATAATTGGTGCAGCTTATTCGAGTTTTCCGAAAGGTACTGTGCATATAATTGGTGTTGACATAGAGTTAAATATTGAAAATCTGCATATTGCCATTGAATGGAATAATCAATTCTTTATAAGTGCCGATAACGGAATTTTATCAATATTGACCCAAAAAACAAAGCCTCAAAAAATTTATGCTATCAATATTCACGACCGTTTTCCAATCGAAGCGACAGACATTGATGTGTTTGTAAAAGTTGCTTGTCATATTGCAAAAGGAGGAAATTTGAATGTTATTGGCAAAGAAATTCATTCGTTAAAACAAATAACCGAATTGCAAACAACAATTTCTGAAGATGGAAAAACCTTAAAAGGATTTGTAAGTTATATTGACCATTATGGAAATGCAGTAACCAATATTTCGAAAAAAAAATTTGAGGAAATTCAAAAAGGAAGAAGTTTTGAAATAAATTTTAAAAATAAAAACATTAAGACCATCTTTGCAAAATATTCTGATATTGGCAAATCAGGAAATTATCCGATGGCATATTACGCAAGCTCTATGTTAGCAGTTTTTAACGAAGCTGGATTTCTAGAAATTGCTATTTTTAGAAGTAATCCTTCAGGTGTTGGCTCGGCTAATAGCTTATTGGGATTGAATTATCGTGATGTTGTTTCTATAGTGTTCAGTGTTTAGTGTTTATTTAATAGTTTACAGTCGCAGTTTTCGTATTCAGTTTATAATCTAAAATAAAAAATCGTTAATTAGAAATCTAAAATCATTATGTTTGTTAGAATAGTAAAAATGAGTTTTCACGCAGCCCATATTCCTGCGTTTTTAGAAAATTTTGAATCAAATAAAGAAAAAATACGAAATTCGCCCGGAAACCGTTTATTAGAATTGTATCAGGATAAAAATGACAAAAATATTTTTTTTACATATAGTTATTGGGAAACCGAAAATGATTTAGAAAATTATAGAAAATCGGAACTTTTTGGAGAAGTTTGGAAATTCACAAAAGCATTATTCAACGCAAAACCAGAAGCTTGGTCGGTTGACAAGTTAGTTAGTTTGGTTTAAAGTTTTTAAACAAAAATAAATGAAAGCAATACTTTTAAGAGAAATAAAATCGTTTTTTGGATCGCCAATTGGCTATTTGGTCATTGCGATATTTTTGATTATCAATGGATTATTTCTGTGGATTTTCGATGGACAATACAACATTATGAATTCGGGATTTGCAGATTTAACTCCGTTTTTCACACTTTCGCCATGGATTTTGATTTTTCTAATTCCAGCCGTGACAATGAGAAGTTTTTCTGATGAACGAAAACTAGGAACTTTAGAATTGTTGTTGACCAAACCATTAAGCATTTGGCAAATCGTAAATGGAAAATTTTTGGGTGCAATGTTACTCATTTTCATTGCAATAATACCAACATTTATATATGTATTTGTAATTTCTGCTATAGGAAGTCCAGAAGGAAACATCGACTTGGGCAGTACTTTTGGATCTTATTTTGGACTGATGTTCTTGATTGCGAGTTACTCAGCAATTGGCATCTTTACTTCTACTCTTTCAGATAATCAGATAGTTGCGTTTATACTTTCGGTGTTTTTGTGTTTTGTTTTCTATTTTGGATTTCAAGGAATTGCTAATTATTTGCCTTTTATTCAAAATCTAATTGCATCATTTGGAATGGATTATCATTTCAAATCAATGTCACGAGGCGTGATAGATACTCGTGATATTTTGTACTTTTCGAGTGTAACATTTGTGTTTCTTTTATTGACAGTTTACAAACTAAAATCTTCTAAATTGTAATGAAAAACAACAATAAAAATATCCAAAAACTATTACTTACAATCGTTATTGTAATCATTGTCAATTTGTTAGGAAGTCAGTTTTTTCTTCGTTTTGATTTAACTCAAGACAATCGATATACTTTATCTGAAACTTCGTTGAATATTGTCAAAAATGTCGATGAAGCTTTGTATGTTGATGTTTATCTAGAAGGGGATTTTCCTGGCGAATTCAAGAAATTACAAACCGAAACCCAACAATTATTACAAGAATTTAAAGCTAGAAATTCTAATATTATTTTTCAATTTATTGATCCATTAGCCGATAAAGAAAAAAGTCAAGCCAAAAGTCGAGAATTATTCAACAAAGGTTTAACGCCAATAGCTATTACTGTTGACGATAAAGGAAAGCAATCGCAATCGATGGTTTTTCCTTGGGCGATTGCTCGATACAAAGACCGAGAAGTCAAAGTGCAATTACTAAAAAATATGTTGGGCGCATCGACAGCCGATAAAGTTGTGAGTTCGGTGCAACATTTAGAATATGCTTTTGCAAATGCGATAAACACGATTTCTGTTAAAAAACAAAAGACAATTGCAGTAATATTAGGAAACGGACAATTGCAACAACAAGAAATTGCCGATTTCTTGAAAACCGTTAAAGAAAACTATTTTATTGCACCATTTACATTAGATTCTGTTTCAAAAAATGCAGTAAAAACTGCTAAAGATTTGAAAGGATATGATTTGGCAATTATTGCAAAACCTCGAGAAAAATTTACCGATGAAGAAAAGCAAGTTCTCGATCAGTTTATTGTTAATGGCGGAAAAACCCTTTGGTTACTTGACAATGTAAATGCCGAAATGGAAGATTTGAACCAAACTGGAACTACTTTGGCATTTCCGAATGATTTGAATTTGAATGATATGTTTTTTAAATATGGCATTAGAATGAATGCCGAATTGATAAAAGACGAGCAATGTATTCCAATAAAACTTGCTACTGGCGAACAAGGAAGCAAAACGGAATATACAGAATATTTTTGGAAATTTTCGCCTTTTATTTATCCTGAAAACAATCATCCTATTGTAAAAAATATTGACGGAATTAAATTTGAATTTGCCAATCCGATCGAAATATTAAAAAATGACTTGAATAAAACCATTATTTTGCGTTCATCAGAATACTCTAAATCAGTTGGTACACCAGTTCAAATAAATTTGAATATGGTTGAAGAAAAGTCAGATAAATCTGAATATTACAACAAAGGAAATCTTCCGGTTGCTGTATTAATTGAAGGCAAATTTACTTCGATGTACAACAATCGGGTTTTGGCTTTCGACGACAATTCATTTGCAGGAAAAAGCAAAGTCGATAATAAAATGATTGTTGTTGCCGATGGCGATGTTATTAAAAATCAAATAGACAAAGACGGAAAACCAGTAGAATTAGGTTATGATAATTCAACCAAAATTTATTTTGGAAACAAAGAATTCATTATGAATTGTGTAAATTATTTACTGGACGACAACGGATTAATCAATATTCGAAGCAAAGATGTCGATATTCCATTATTAGATAAAGAAAAAGTTTATGAAAATTATACCAAAAATCAGTTTATTGCAGTTGGATTGCCTTTGGTAATTTTAACGGTTTTTGGCTTATTATTTACTTATCTGAGGAGGCGAAAATATTCGAAGTAGCAGTATTTAATTCTAATTTATTCATTAAATTTGTTTTAAAAATTAACATCAATGTCAATAGTTTATAATTTATCTGATTTAGATTTAACAAAAAAATATAGTTACTCTGATTATTTGAAATGGCAATTTCAAGATAGAGTTGAACTTATAAAAGGATTTATTTTAAAGATGAGTCCAGCACCAAGTATGATGCATCAGACAATTTCGAATAATTTGACAGGTTGTTTTTATGAAAATTTAAAAAGGAAACCGTGTAGGGTTTTTCAAGCTCCATTTGATGTTAGATTGCCTATTAAATCAGAAAAAAAAGATTCAACAGTTGTTCAACCAGATTTATGCATTATTTGCGATGAAACTAAATTAGATAAAAAAGGATGTAATGGTGTTCCAGATTTGATTGTAGAAATTATTTCACCAAATAATAGCAAACACGATGTTGATACCAAATTCAAATTGTATCAAGAATCTGGAGTTCTTGAATATTGGTTGATTGAACCATTTGAAAAATTGCTTTTGATTTACACGCTAAGAAATGGCGAATACATAGGTTTAAAGCCTCAATCGGAAGATGAAAACATTAATAGTCCTTTATTTCCTGATTTAAAAATTGCACTTGAAGATGTTTTTTATAAGGTATAAATATTAATGAAATAAAATTTTTAATTCTAATTAGATTAAGATATATTTGCATTCGGTAAATTTTAAAATGTTTACATAAAATTAAAACAAAAAAAATGAAATTCATTGTATCAAGTTCGTACTTATTGAAGCAATTGCAAGTACTAGGAAGCGTTATCAATAGCAGCAACACGTTGCCAATTCTAGATAATTTTCTATTTGAATTAAATAAAACATTATTGACAGTTTCGGCTTCGGATCTTGAAACTACAATGTCAGCGACTTTAGAAATCGATTCGTCTAGCAAAGGAAGCGTTGCCGTTCCAGCAAAATTGTTGCTAGAAATCTTAAAAACCTTTCCAGAACAACCTTTGACTTTTACAGTCGAAGAAAATAATACAATAGAAATCAGTTCTAATTCAGGTAAATATGCTGTTGCTTATGCTGCTGCAGAAGAATTTCCAAAATCTGTGAATCTTGAGGAACCTTCTACTACTCTAGTTCCAGCAGATGTTTTGGCAACTGCAATTAGCAAAACAATTTTTGCTGCCGGAAATGATGATTTGCGTCCAGTTATGTCAGGTGTTTTCTTTCAGTTTTCGCCAGAAGGATTGACATTTGTTGCCACTGATGCTCACAAATTAGTAAAATATGCAAGAACTGATGTAAAAGCTACAGAAGTTGCAGATTTTATTATGCCAAAAAAACCATTGAATATCTTGAAAAGTATTCTTGGAACTTCAGATGCAGAAATTAAAATTGAATACAACAATTCTAACGCAACTTTTTCTTTTGATAATTACTTATTAATGTGTCGATTAATCGATGGAAAATATCCAAATTACGAAGCAGTAATACCAAAAGAAAATCCTAATAAATTAGTGATTGATCGTTCTCAGTTTTTGAGTTCTGTTCGTCGTGTTGCGATTTTCTCTAACAAAACAACGCATCAAATTCGTTTGAAAATTGCTGGTGCAGAATTGAATATTTCGGCAGAAGACATCGATTATTCAAACAAAGCCGAAGAAAGATTGACTTGTGATTATCAAGGCGATGATATGCAAATTGGTTTCAATTCAAGATTTTTACTTGAAATGTTAAACAATTTACAATCTGATATGATTATGCTAGAAATGTCTTTGCCTAATCGTGCAGGAATTCTAACTCCAGTCGATGGTCTTGAAGATGGTGAACTGGTTACAATGTTAGTTATGCCAGTTATGATAAATAATTAAGATTTCAGTCGCAGTTGCAGTTTTCAGATTAGCAACTTTATAAATAAAACTAAAAAATCCAATTTCATAAGAAATTGGATTTTTTATGAAAATCGAGACTGAGACTGAAAACTGAAAACTAAATAATACCCATTTTGGTCATCAAGAAAGTGGCACTTTTGTTTTTGCAAATTCCATCATGAAGTTTGTAATCAAAATGTAAATCGTCATTAACAATTTCGACTTCGAAACATTTGTTTGTCAATTGATTTGGAAAATCATTTGTAGTCAAACAAACTTCTATATCGTGAGTAGCGATTGCTCCTATTGCTTTTTTTGCAATCATTTTTTTGACAACTTCGATTGTGCCAGAACGTTTATCGTCTGAATTTGTGCCACGCAAGATTTCGTCTAAAAGAACAAATGCTTGATTGTTTTCGAGTTCGTCCATTATTTGCTTCAAGCGTTTTATTTCGGCATAAAAATACGATTCACTGTCTGATAATGAATCTGATAATCGCATAGAAACCAATATCTGCAATGGGTGAATATTTGCTTTTGAGGCACAAACTGGCGCACCAATTCCTGCAAGAACCATATTTATTCCTAAACTTCTAAGAAATGTGCTTTTACCTGACATATTCGAACCTGTCAAAATCATAAAAGATTGTGGCTGAAAATCAACATTATTACCAATTCGAGTTTTTGGATTCAATAAAGGATGTGATAAATTTTCGAACGAAATTTCGTGATTTTCATTCAAATCCGGAAAAGTAAAATCAGGATTATTATACGAAAAATTAGCCAAACTGTTCAACATTTCGAATTCGCCAATGACAGTAAGCCATTTTTCGAGGCTTTTAGCATTTTTGGTTTTCCAATTAATAATTCCTTTTAGATTATGAAGATGATACAAAATGGTTCCATTCAATAAAATAGTCATCAAAATATTGCTTATTGAATCGAGTTTTGCAAAAAGCTCAGAAAGTTTTTGAAACGAAATACTAGACTTGAAATTATCGGATTTCAAATTGGTTTGTAAACCGACTAATTTTTTTGATTCGAAAGTTTCATTTTCGATTTTTTGAACCAAAAATCCATATTGCTTAATAATTTTATCAATATCTGTTGAATTAGCATTTTCGAGTTTTATTCTTTTTAAAAAACTGCCTGCTAATATTAAATTAGAAATAAATAAAAAGGTTAAGTAATTAAAAAACACATCGTTTTTAGAAATCACATAAGCAATTACTATAACTATAAATAAAATCGGAAGCAAAAAAGACAAAACATTAGATAATTTTGAAATTGGCTTGCTGTTGATTTTACTCCAGAATATTAAATTATCGTAATTTGATTTTTTATCATTACTGATTTTTGCAATCGACATAAAGTCTTGTCGCCAGTTAATTTTTTTTGACAATTCTTTAATAGCTTCTTGGTTTTCGTGAATTTCAATATTTTTTGAAATATTCAATAAAGAATTTCCTAAAGTTTGCTTACCTATATATGTAAATGTTCTGTTGAGATTCTGAAACAAAGAATTTTCGCCAAAAATATCAAGATCGTAAGCATAAGTATGATTGAAATCGTTGAATTCTATTCCGTTTTCGAAAGAATTTTGACCACGATTCAGAAAATTAATTTCATCTTTATTAATATTAATTAAAGCTTCTTTTAATTGTTTTTGATTATTGATTTTATTGTGAAATCTTATTAATAAAATAAAAATTCCAAAAGAAAATATAGAAAAATATAAATAAATATCATTTTCGGTTTTAAAAAAATAATATCCAAAAGCCATAAACAGTAAAATACATATCAACCTAAAAGCACTTATTAAATTGTATTTTTTTTTGATGATTTGTAAATCGGATTCGTATTGAGATTGTAATTTTTTGTAAATTTCCATAAAATATTTTGATATTTCAAATGTATTACAATTATACCAATAAAACCAAAATATACGACTCATAACCATTAACCTTTTTCTTATATTTGCTGAATGATTTATAATGATAACATTGTTGCACTTGCAACACCTTCTGGAGCTGGAGCTATTGCAATTATTAGAATTTCGGGCGAAAAAGCAATCGAAATTGGTGCATCAATTTTTCAATCAATTAAAAGAAAAGATTTATTGAAACAAAAATCGCATACTTTGCATTTAGGTCATATTATAGATGATAATAAAACTTTAGACGAAGTTTTAATATCCATTTTTAAAGGTCCGAATTCTTACACTGGCGAAAATACTATCGAGATTTCTTGTCACGGTTCTACTTATATTCAGCAACAAATTATTCAATTGTTACTCAGAAAAGGTTGTCGAATGGCAAACGCTGGCGAATTTACTTTGCGTTCGTTTTTGAACGGAAAAATGGATTTGTCTCAAGCAGAAGCAGTTGCAGATTTAATTTCATCAGATAATGAAGCAAGTCATCAAATAGCAATGCAACAAATGCGTGGTGGTTTTAGTAACGAATTGGCACAATTGCGTCAAGAATTATTAAATTTCGCATCGTTAATTGAACTTGAATTGGACTTTGCTGAAGAAGATGTTGCTTTTGCCGATAGAACGCAATTCAGGGAATTATTGGTCAGAATCGAATTTGTTTTGAAAAGATTAATCGACAGTTTTGCTGTTGGAAATGTAATTAAAAACGGAATTCCGGTTGCAATTGTCGGAGAACCAAACGTAGGAAAATCGACACTTTTGAACGCTTTATTAAACGAAGAACGTGCAATAGTTTCTGAAATTGCTGGAACAACACGAGACACAATCGAAGACGAATTGGTGATTGGTGGCATCGGTTTCAGATTTATCGATACCGCAGGAATTCGAGATACAAAAGACGTTATTGAAAGCATTGGTATCAAAAAAACTTTCGAAAAAATCGAACAAGCTCAAGTAATTTTATTTCTATTAGATAGCAGTTTGCAGATAACTGACGGTAGTTTGAAAACTAATAAAATCGAAATTGAAAAAATTATAAATCAATTTCCATTAAAACCATTATTGATTATTGGCAATAAATCTGACTTATTATCAAAAGAAGTTGCCAATAATCTAAAATCTGAAATCAATAATCTAAACTTAATTTCAGCTAAAAATAACGACGGAATCGATGAATTAAAAAATAAATTGCTATCTTTTGTAAATACTGGAGCGTTACGAAATAACGAAACAATCGTTACTAACACAAGACATTATGATTCATTATTAAAAGCATTAGACGAAATCCAAAAAGTAAAGTTTGGTCTAGAAAGCAATTTGTCGAGCGACTTAATGGCTATTGACATTAAAGAATCTTTATATCATTTTGGAATGATTACAGGCGAAGTTACTAATGATGAGTTACTTGGGAACATATTTGCTAATTTTTGTATCGGAAAGTAAATTTTATTAATATTATACCCAAAAGCATATAATTTTGTAATTTTTATTGTTTTTATATTTAATTGCATATAATTAAACTATTTTTATTACTTTTATATCCAAAAGCATATAATATGGAAATAATATCAGATTTTGTAAAATCAAAACGCAAACAAGCAGGACTTACTCAAGAAGAATTCGCAATGAAAACTGGCGTAGCTTTAACAGTAATTAGAAAAATAGAACAAGGCAAAGACAACTTAAGTTTGTCTAAAGTGAATCAAGTTTTAAAAATGTTTGGACACATTTTAGGTCCAATTGTAACAAAATAAAATGAGACAAGCATTGATAAAATACAATAATACTAACTCTGGAATCCTGAGTGAATTAGACAATGGCGAGTATGAATTTAAATACGACAACAGTTACATTGAAACTTTTCCCGATATATTTATTTCCTTCAATATACCTGTTAGCAAACGCCCATACAGAAGTAAAATTTTATTCCCGTTTTTTGACGGACTAATTCCTGAAGGTTGGTTGTTGAATATTGCTTCTGATAGTTGGAAAATAGGTAAAAATGATAGAATGGGACTTTTATTGGCTTGTTGCCAAAATGCCATTGGAGCTGTTAGTGTTCATCCTATAAATTCCATAGAAAATGAATAGATGTTTATATTGTTATCAAGAATTAGAAGCAGGAAACAAAAGCGACTATCACAATAAATGCAGTAAAGCATTCTACGGTAATGAAATAGCGCCAATACTGCCTTATCGACTAGAAGAAATGGCAAAATTGGCAAAAGATGCTGTTTCATTATCAATCTCAGTTCCTGGAGTACAACCAAAATTATCACTTGGCTGGATCAATTCAGTAATAGAAAATGGACACAACGGGCGGTTGACAATTATGGACGCTTTGGACGGTAATTATATTCTAAAACCACAAAATTTAGAGTACGAACAAATGCCCGAAAACGAGCATTTGTCAATGAAACTTGCAACCTTATTCAAAATTGATGTTGTGCCTTCAAATATGATTCGATTGGCTTCTGGAGAGTTGTGTTACATTACCAAACGAATAGACCGAACCGAACAAAATACTAAAGTTCATATGATTGATTTTCATCAAATTTTAGAATTGGAAGACAAATATAAAGGAACAATGGAAAATGTAGGTAAAACAATTGGCGAACTTTCTGTAAACACATTATTAGACAAACTACGCTTTTTTGAATTAACTGTCTTTAATTTTATTATTGGAAACAATGATATGCACTTAAAAAACTTTTCAATGTATTTGTCGAAGAGTGGTTGGATTTTGTCGCCTGCTTATGATTTATTGAATGTTAAAATCATAATACCCAAAGACAATGAAGACACAGCATTATTGTTAGGAGGCAAAAAAATGAATTTAAGTAA
The DNA here is from genome assembly GCA_031408435.1 of Bacteroidota bacterium. Classification (GTDB taxonomy): domain Bacteria; phylum Bacteroidota; class Bacteroidia; order Flavobacteriales; family Flavobacteriaceae; genus Flavobacterium. Next base: position 3,846 of record JANNWM010000052.1, on the reverse strand, counting down.
AATTTATTTTGATAGATTTGCTGAACTATTGGACTTGAATAAAAAACAAATTAACTATGTTTACAATAACATTGAAAAATGGTTACCAAAAGCAGTACAATTAATAGAAATTTCTTTCTTAAATGAAGTCAATAAAACAAATTATAAAAATTTAATCAATCAACGAACAACTATTTTTCAACAGTAAAAAATAATTTTACGTACACTTATACTACACCTCTACCTTGCCGAAGTATTATAAACATTGAGAAGTTAGATATTGTATCGGAAAATAAAAAATTAATTATAAAATGTACTATTCCAAATTGCTTCATTAAAATTTTTACCTTGCCAAAAACTAAAATACAATGCAATAGCAGATAGAGATTTAAAAATAAATAATCCACAAACTACTTTAAAAATATCTTCGTTACCAGGGCCAAAAAGATTTCCAGGTGTTACAAATGCTATTATTGCACTTATTGCAAGTAGCAAAATCAATAAACTACCAAAATCTCTAAACGGTCGAACGGCAATTTTTCTGAATGGATTAATATCATTTCCCCATTTATGGATTAAATAATAATAATCGTTTCCGATTGGTGCAAATAACAATGGATCATCATAATTTTTTAATTGAAAAAGTTTCGATGGTGCCATTATTTTAAATCCATCTAGAGTCGTATTGTGATTTTTTTCTAAATACTTAATTTTTGAAATTGCTTCTTCTGGAATATCATTTTTAAAAAAAGAACTATCTAAAAAACGCAATCTATAATCTATGCAAATTTCTTTAATTTGTTGAATATGATAAATATTCTTGGTTTCAAGCAAATCAAAATCAAAATTGTTTTGTTTTGTTGAACTAGAACCTTTGATTTTCAATTTTATCTCCTCTCTATTATTATCATCTTGTGCCAAAAATGCTTTTACTTCGGCTAAAAAATCAATTTCATTGGTTTCTTTTGTACGATAGTTTTGCAATTCGGTTTCTAAATTTGTTCTATTTAATAGCATAATAAATAAATTTTATAAATTTTGAATAATATCAAACTTTTAAACTAAATTAATGAATACAATTTAGAAAAAATCGTTTAATGCTATTTATTTTTAGTTGAACTAATGTTAATCTTTTCAGAATCAAATAAAATAAAAAAACCAACTCACTTCTGAATTGGATTTTTAAAAAATATATAAAATATAAAAAATATAAAATATTATCTTAGAGTTGCCCCTAATTCTGTTTCAAGGTTTTTTTGAATTTTTTTCATCACTTTATCGATTTGATCTTCTTCTAAAGTTTTTAAGTTGTCTTGAATAGTGAAACTAACTGCATAGGATTTTTTGCCTTCGGGAAGGTTTTTACCTTGATAAACATCGAATAAATCAATTTCTTTCAAAAGCGTTTTTTCTGATAATCTTGCAATTTTATAAATACTTTCAAATGAAACTTCTTCGTTTATTAATAATGATAAATCGCGTCGAACTTCTGGATATTTTGGAATCTCTACAAATTTGATTTTATTTGTAATTAGCTTTAAAATTGGAGACCAATTAAAATCGGCATACAAAACTTCTTGCTTAATATCGAAACTTTTAAGTATCGATTTTTTAATTGTTCCAAATTCTATCAAAATATCATTTCCGACAGAAATAGCTAAACCTTCTGCAAAAACATCATTCGTTAAGGGTTGAATTTTTGTTTTATTAATTCCTAATCGATCAAAAACGGTATTTACATAACCTTTAAATAAATAGAAATCTGACAATTTCTGATCATTTGTCCAAGATTCATTATTTCTGTTTCCTGTTGTAAACAATGACAAATGTTTTTGTTCTTGATAACCAGTTTCATAATTATGATATGATTTTCCGAATTCGAATAATTTCAAATCAGAATTTCGACGATTTATGTTATAAGAAACTGCTTCTAGCCCAGAAAACAATAGTGATTGACGCATTGTTGCTAAATCATTACTCAACGGATTAAGCATTGTTACATTGTGTTCGTCTTTTAATAAATCTGACAGTTTTGCATATTCGGAAGTTGTTAAAGAGTTTGCCATCATTTCATTAAAACCCAATGAGTTTAATTGATTAGCAATAATATTCTGAATTTTATAATCTTCGGTTCTTGCAGAATTGGAAACCGTAGCATTTAATTTTTTTGAAAAACTAATGTTATTGTATCCATAAACTCTCAGAATTTCTTCTACAACATCGACTTCTCGTTGCACGTCAACACGATATGAAGGAATAATTAATCCCAAACCAGCTTCTGTAACGCTAGTAACTTTTATGTCCAATGATGCTAAAATATTTTTTATAGTTTCTTCAGGCAATTCTTGACCAATTAATTTTCTAGTTTTTTCGAAGTTTAAGAAAACAGGAAAATCTTCAATTTTTTTCTGATAAATATCGATAATATCCATTGTTATTTCTCCACCAGCAACTTCTTGAATCAAAAGTGCGGCACGTTTCAGGGCATATTCTGTAATTGCAGGATCGATTCCACGTTCGAATCTGAAAGAAGCGTCGGTGCTTAAAGTATGTCTTTTGGCAGTTTTTCTTATGCTAACCGGATTAAAATAAGCACTTTCTAGAAAAATTGCATTTGTATTTTCTGAAACTCCAGAATTTTTTCCGCCAAAAACTCCTGCAATACACATTGGTCCGTTAGCATCGCAAATCATTAAATCTTCTTCGTGCAAAATTCTTTCAACATCGTCAAGTGTTGTGAACTTTGTTCCAGCTTCTAGGGTTTTTACAATAATTTTTCCAGAAATTTTCGATGCATCGAATGCGTGAAGCGGTTGACCTAACTCATGTAAAACATAATTAGTAACATCTACAATATTGTTTTTTGGATTAATTCCGATAGATTTCAGTCGATTTTGCAACCAATCTGGCGACGGTTTAACGGTAATTCCAGAAATAGTAACACCACAATATCTTGGGCAAAGTTTGTTGTCTAGAACATCAACATCGAGTTTCAAGGTTCGTTTATCGACCCTAAAATTACTAACCGATGGGGTAATAAATTCTACATTCACACCTTTTTGTAACATTCCAGCTTTTAGATCTCTTGCAGTCCCTAAATGTGACATTGCATCGGCACGATTTGGCGTCAATCCAATTTCGAAAACTTCATCATTTTCTATATTAAAAACTTCCGAAACCAAAGTTCCTGCTTGTAATTCAGAATCAAGAATCAAAATTCCTTCATGACTTGAACCTAAACCCAATTCGTCCTCTGCGCAAATCATTCCATGGCTTTCTACGTCGCGAATTTTACCTTTTTTAATTACAAAAGACTCACCATTTTTATCATACAGCACAGTTCCGATAGTTGCAACAGGCACTTTTTGTCCTGCAGCGACATTGCTAGCACCACAAACAATTTGGATTGGGTTATCAATACCAATATCTACAGTTGTGACTTTTAGTCTGTCTGCGTTTGGATGTTGTTCGCAGGTCAAAACATGTCCAACAACAATTCCTACTAGTCCGCCTTTTACAGATTGATAATTTTCGACAATTTCGACTTCAAGCCCTAAATCGGTCAATAAAGAAGCAGTTTCTTCAGATTTCCAATCAATTTTAATGAATTGTTTTAACCAATTATAAGATATTTTCATTTTATATTTTTGTAATTTTCAAGTTTGCAAATATAGTTTTAATTAAAGAATAAGAAAATTTGTTAAATAGATAATTTAATAAAAAAACTTATTGAGGTGTTCTCTTATTTACTTATTATAATATCTTGATATAAAACTCTTTGAGTGCTCATCATTTTGTTTATTAGTATATCAAAAATGTTATCCTTGTTGTTAGACCTATTAATTCGGAAACTAAACTCATCTAAAT
>JANNWM010000051.1:0-13058 GCA_031408435.1 Bacteroidota bacterium | reverse complement strand
TCCGAATACAGATTTTGTCGAAAAATACTTATTTTTGCTCATCGTGTTTTTAAATTTTGCAATTCAAATTTACGATGTTTTTTAAGAAGCCATTAATTTGGCTTCTTTTATTTTTATTTTTTTATCGGACAACAATGATTTCAATTTAAAATTATTGGTTGGATAAACCTCAAATCTATTAAAACCAACATTAAAATTTATTTGTTCATAGAAATTTTTGTTTAAACAAGCATTTTCTATGATAGAGTTCCCAATAGAATTTGTCAAACTTGCTGGCCAAGCATAGACGAAATCTTGCTTTTCGGTAATTTGACCTACTAAAAGTTTACTTTGATAAACTACCGCTCCGCCTAATGCGCCTTGCCACATTCCTTTTATTAATACTTTGCCAGTTTTCTCATCAGGTTTTTTATTAATAATTGCGCCAATGCCACCAACTATTGATCCTAGTCCAATATTATACAAACCAAATTCTTGTTTGGTGTTTTGGCTAAGTGAATGATTGTTTAAAGCAAAGATCAATATCGCAATTATTAATTTATTATTCATAGTTGTCAATTAGATAAAAATCAAAGTTAATATAAAATAATTTAGTAATATTTTTATCTTTACAATTCAAAATAATTCAAATGCCAATTACATCAGAAATTTTAAATAGTTTAGAAAATATTCTCGGAAAACAATTCGTTTTTACCGACGACGAAACCCGAAATCATTACGGTCACGACGAAACTGAGGATTATGTTTTTCCGCCATCGGTTGTTGTGAAACCTGCAAATGCTCTTGAAATTTCCGAAATTCTGAAACTCGCCAACCAAAACAATATTCCAGTTACAGCAATTGGTGGTCGCACGGGTTTGAGTGGTGGTGCACTTGCGATTCATAAAGGAATAGGTTTATCGACCGAAAGATTGAATGAAATTTTGAATATCGACGAACAAAATCTGCAAGTTGTGGTCGAACCAGCAGTAATTACTCAGGTTTTGCGAGAAGCTGTTGCCGAAAAAGGGCTTTTTTATCCGCCAGATCCAAGCAGTCTAGGAAGTTGTTGGATAGGAGGGAACGTAGCCCAAAATGCTGGTGGTGCTCGTGCCGTAAAATATGGCGTGACCAAAGATTATGTCTTGAATCTTGAAGTTGTTTTGGCAAACGGCGAAATCATTTGGACTGGTGCCAATACGCTAAAAAATTCTACGGGTTATAATTTAACTCAATTAATGGTTGGTAGCGAGGGAACATTGGGAATTATTACCAAAATCGTAATGAAATTGTTGCCTAAAAATTCGCATAATGTTTTAATGTTGGTGCCGTTTTACAAAGCCGAACAAGCTTGCGAAGCCGTTTCGGCAATTTTTAGAGCTGGAATTGTGCCAAGTGCACTCGAATTTATGGAGCGCGATGCGATTGATTGGACTTTAAAATTCAACCCAAATATTGCGGTTGTTGTTAAAGATGAAGTTCAAGCTCATTTGTTGGTTGAGGTCGATGGCAATTATCCTGATATTTTGATGCAAGAAGCCGAAAAAATAATGGAAGTTGTTGAGCAATTCGAAATTGATGAAGTTTTATTTGCAGATACCGAAGATCAAAAAAATGCGCTTTGGAAACTGCGTCGTTCGGTTGCCGAAGCCGTAAAAGCCAACTCGGTTTATAAAGAAGAAGATACCGTTGTGCCAAGATTTGAATTGCCAAAATTATTGAAAGGCATCAAAGAAATTGGCAATAAGTATTGTTTCAAATCGGTTTGTTTTGGTCACGCTGGCGATGGAAATTTGCATGTAAACATAATAAAAGGCGAAATGTCAGATGAAAATTGGAACACCGAAGTAACCAAAGGAATCAGAGAAATTTTTGAATTAACCGTTGCTTTAAAAGGAACTTTGTCTGGCGAACACGGCATTGGTTTTGTTCAAAAAAACTATATGGATATTGCTTTTAACGAAACTCAAATTGGTTTGATGGAAGGCATAAAATCAATATTTGACCCAAATAATATTTTGAATCCTGGGAAAATTTTTCCTGACAAGAAATAAATATTATTCATGTAAATTAATGATTTTAAGATAATTTAACACAAGAAAATATTTTTCAAAATAATATTTTTATATTTTTAACGTTTGTAAAATATCAATCAATCAACAACATGGGAAATAATACAATCACTAGGCGTCAATTATTTCAAAAATTAAAATTAGATTTTGCCAAAAAAGCATCAGACACCGATCCGTTATTCGAGAAATATTCGCGTAAAGTTTTTAACGGACGTCGCTATTCATCAGCCTCTAATTTTAATGAAAATCAAGTCAGTAATTCAAATTTTGCAGAACGAGTAAATCCAATTCTTTCTGGATTGAATTCTTACACAGGAACTTGGTCCGAACGAGAAGCACTGCATTTATTAAAAAGAACTGGTTTTGGTTTTAAAAAACCAGATGTTGATGTTTTGGTAAACCTAACTGTCAACAATGCTGTAGATTTGGTTTTGAATGTTTCGAATGCTGCCCCAAATCCACCAGTGAATTTTTATCAAAATATTGAACCTGACGAAAACAATTTGCCTTATGGAGCCGATTGGACAAACGATGCTTTTTCTGGAAACGAAATCGGTGACGACACCAACCGATTAAGAACTACTGGACTTGGTTCTTGGGGTTTGGGTTTGGCACTTAACCAAGATATTTCTATTCGAGAAAAAATGACTTTGTTTTGGTTTCATCTCTTACCTATTGATTTCGAAGCTGTTAAGCAATCTTCAAACATTTATTGCAACACCAATTCAGCCAGAATTTGTTACAAATACATGAAAATGTTACGCGATAATGCAACTGGAAATTACAAATCTATCATCAGAAACATGGCTACCCAGCCAGCAATGATGTATTATCTGAACAACCAATCTAATAAAAAAGGTGCACCAGACGAAAATTTTGCACGTGAAATAATGGAACTTTTTACGTTAGGCAAAGACGATACCAATATTTATGCGCAAGCCGATGTCATTCAAGCAGCCAAAGTTTTAACAGGTTGGAGAGTCGAGAATCTTAATACAAATTTAGAATCTACAAATTTTATACCGAGTCGTCACGATGATTCTAACAAACAATTTTCTGCCTTTTTTGAAAATACTATCATTCCGAATTCTGGAATTAACGAAATTGATTTGTTTATTGATATGATTTTTACAAAATCAGAAAATGTTTCTAAATATATTTGTCGAAGATTGTACAGGTTTTTTGTGTATTATGACATCGATGAGAATATAGAAGCTAATGTTATTGTGCCACTTGCTCAACATTTTGTTGCTAATAATTGGGAAATAAAACCTGTATTAGAAAAACTATTTAAAAGTGAACATTTTTTTGACATGGCAAATCGAGGAGTTTACATTAAAAGTCCATTTGATATAATTCTCGGGAGTTTGCGAACTTTTAATTTTAATTACAACATCTCTGACCCAACAAATCATCAAGCACAACAAGAACTATTATTGATTTTTAATTATAGTCTTTTCGAAATGCAACAAGCCATGGGGCGAATCCCAAATGTAGCTGGATGGCAAGCATTTTATCAAAAACCATCATTTCATGAATATTGGATCAATTCAAACTCAATTCAACGCAGATTTGGTTTAATGAGAATAGTTTTTGGTGGAATTGAATTTAAAGAAAACGGATACACAGATTTCATTGTAGTCGATGCAATTCAATTTGTAAAACAATTTCAGAACAGTATTATCGAAGACCCAAATTTATTGGTCAACGAATGTGTGAAATATTTGTTGCCAATTGACTTGAGTTTAACACAAAAAAATATTATAAAATCTCAGACTTTATTAGCGGGCGTTACTGCCGATTATTACTGGACTGGTGCCTGGTTGGACTATACAAACAATCCATCAGAAATAAATTTAAACATTGTTTCGCCAAGATTGCGATTGATGTTGTTGGCAATTGTAGAACTTGCAGAATACCAATTAATGTAACTTTAAAATATTAAAAATGGAAAGAAGAAAATTTTTAAAGACAACAGCATTATTATCTGCACCTTTATTGTTCAATAAAATTCCGATAATGGCATCTTCGCAAATAGAAAGTAGCAATTTGCAAATGCTTGCAACAGCTGCTCAAGAATGTGGTAAAATATTAGTGATCATTCAAATGAATGGTGGTAACGATGGTTTGAATACTATTTTTCCGTTAGATAAATGGGACAATTTATTGGCAGCGAGGTCTAATATTTTAATGAACAGAAGCGATGTTTTGAATTTGAATCTTAACAATTCGACGGGTTTTCATCCAGCCATGACCGAAATGCAAAAAATGTACAACAATGGTCAAATGATGGTTGTGCAGGGCGTGACTTACCCGAACCCAAGTTACAGCCATTTCAGGTCAACCGATATTTGGTTTACAGCATCAGATTCTGATAAATCTTTGACAACAGGCTGGTTGGGTCGTGCTTTAGACAAAAAGTTTCCAAATTTCCCTACGGGTTACCCAAATGCAGAAATGCCAGATCCGTTAGCCATTCAAATTGGCTCTTCTTTGCCGTTTTTATTGCAAGGTCCAGGAATTAATTTGGCATATAGCGTTCCGAAACCCGAAGATTTATTGAATGTTGTTAACGAAACGACCGATCCTGCGCCCAATTCTGATTATGGAAAAGAATTGACATTCTTGCGGTTGATGAAAGACCAGAGCAATGTTTATCGAGAAGTAATTCAAAACGCCTATAAAGTTGTACCACCACAATCTGCTGTTTATCCTAACGAAAATAAATTAGCAGATCAATTAAAAATTGTTTCTAGATTAATTAATGGCGGATTGCAAACTCCAATTTATATTGTAAATCATCCAAAAGGATTTGATTCTCATGAATACCAAGTTACTGAAACCGATAAAAAATTGGGTAAACATGCAGATAATCTCAGAATTTTATCTCAAGCTGTTGCAGCATTTCAGCAGGATTTAAAAATAATAGGAAAATCAGAAAAAGTAACTGGAATGACTTTTAGTGAATTCGGAAGAAGAATCAAAAGCAATGACAGTCTTGGTACAGACCATGGCGCTGGTGCTCCAGTAATTTTCTTTGGAGATTCGTTGAATGTCGAAGCTAGCAATATTGCAGGTTCGGCTTACCCAGTTTCTGGAATGATTGGCAAGTCGCCACTTTTACCCGACAACGCTAGAGTAGAAGATCAAGTGCCAATGCAATTTGATTTTAGACAAATTTACAGTACAATCATGCAAGATTGGTTGTGCATGACCGAAGAGCAAACTACAGCCGTGCTTGGTTCGAAGTTCGAGAAATTGCCAATATTCAAAACCAAACAAACTAAAATTATTGACGAAAATGAAAATAACGTTTTCGTAATATATCCTAATCCAGTAACCGATAATCAAGTTAATATTCGATTTGTAAATTTAATTTCTACAAGAATAAATGTTGTAATATCAAATGTTCAGGGCATTAAAATTTTCGAAGATAGTTTTCAAGTCGATAGCGATTTATTGAATTTTGGCTTGCCAAATTATGTTGCAACAGGAACTTATATTTTTAAATTGACATTGAATGGAAATGATTATTTTAAGAAATTGATTTTTGAATAGCCAAAAAATTAATCAAAAACCTCGAAAATTTCACCATCGAAACTTGCAAAAACCATGCTTGGATGCGAATCTTGATGAAAAATATTTCCTAAATAATCAATTCCAATTGCTCCTGCAAAACCATTGTATGGCAACAATTCATCAAATGTTTTTGAAAAAGCATCTTTTAAAGAAAAACCATCAGTAACCCGAGTTACAATTTTTGCAGCAGTTGCATTGCTCACAATATCTTCGCCAACGCCAGTTAGACTGACGCCACAAAACTGATTGGCATAATTTCCTGCTACCGTTGCCGAGTCAGAAATGCGACCAACTAACTCGAAACCTTTGCCACCAGTTGAGGTTGCTACCGCAATTTTGCCATTCAAATCTAGCGCAACACAACCTACGGTACCCGTTCCAAGCGATTTTAGTTTCGCTTCGTATTCTGCTTTTCGTTGCGGAATTTCGGTCGAAAACACTTCGAAACCTTTGTTTCTAGCGTAATTTATTGCACCACTTCCGCCAAGAACCCGATCGTCTTCTTGCATTAAAATTTGGGCAACATGAACTGGGTTTTTAACGTTTTCAATATTAATAACGCCACTCATTTTTTGAGTTTCGCCATCCATTATTGCAGCCGACATTCTTATTTTACCGTCACTTTGTATTTGCGAACCCGTTCCGGCATTGAACAATTCGTCATCTTCGAGTTGCGAAACTGCAAAAACAACAGTTTCTAGAGCCGAATGCGTTTTTAAAAAAGCATAACAAGATTTTGCAATTCGTTCTAAAGCATTTTGCTTAGCAACTTTTGTTTCGTGATTAGTTAATGATTCTGAAAAAAAACCACCGTGGATAATTATTTTCATATTCGATATTAAATTTTAGATTTTAAACATTAGAAATTCGAAATCTAAATTTAAACGTATTGCGAACTTGGAATGGTCATTTTGAAAGTATCCAAATTAAAACTATCGTTTTTGCTCATTACATGCGTTACCAAATGCGAAATCGAAATGGGTTGACCTAACTCAACTTGAGTTAAATTGGTGTCTTTTATTTCGCGACCATCAACCAAAATTACTAGTCCAGAACCAATTGCTTCCATTTGTTTGCCGTTGGTAATTAGCAAACCAGTGTCTTCTCCAAGTCCAATTCCTAGAACTTTAGGGTTGCCAACAACAGCTTGAAAAAGTCGCCCAATTCTGCCGCGTTGCACAAAATGGGTGTCAATTGTAACGCCGTCAATCAAACCTAAACCAGAGGTTGTTTTTACTTCGCCTTTCAGTAAAGCTTCAGAGCTACTGCCTTGATAAATCATGCTGTTCGATGCAGCTGCTGCTCCAGCCGAAGTTCCAGCATAAATAAATTCTTCGGTTTGGTATTTTTCAAGCAACAAATCATGAAATGGTGTGCCGCCTAAAATCGAAGTCAATCGCAGTTGGTCGCCACCAGTAAACATAACAATATCTGCTGCTCGCAAACGCTCAACAACTTCGATGTCCATTGCTTGTTCACGACGTTCGATGTTTAGAACATTAACATTGTCTGCACCCAAGTAAGTAAAAGCTTTTACATATTCGGCACCAATTTCTTTTGGGATTTTTGATGCAGTAGTAATTATTTCAACTCTAGAATGTTCTTTGTGTTTCGACTCGTTTATAATTCGTTTCAAGATTCCAGCTTCAAAAAAGTTGAGGTTTTTGGCTGCATCTTTATCAAGATTTTTTTCGGTAAAACTGCCTTTATCGACAGCACCACCAATTATTATCAGTTTTCCTTTAATATCCATTCTGTAAAAGTAAAAAAATCTTTAAAAAATGCAAATATTTTTAAAACTTTATATAAATTTATTTTAAAAAAATTTTAATGTTTTTTAGTAGCATAAAATCTGTTTTCAAACAACAAGTTCCCTGCTTTCATTCCAATCTTTTTGGCACAAACTCACAAGGTTTTTATAACTTTGTGAGTTTGCCAAAAAGGATTTTCCCTTCTATCAGGGCTATGAATTAACTTTTGAGTTTTGAAAAGCTTTTTCTAATTTAAAATTTAGAACGGGTACCTATTTAAATTAATGCCCTTCAATAATTTAATAAATTTATGCAAGAAAATTTTGTTAATTAAAAATTAATTTTATATTTATTTGAAAATTTAAAAACTAAATATGGAAATAACGCACAACGCACAACGCACAACGCACAACTACAAACTAATATTTAGTTTAATTTTATTATGTTTATTATCAATTTCTGAAATATTTGCACAAAGCAATTATTTTTATTATTACAAAAAACAGAAAATTTATTTAACATTAGACAAGTCTAATGCTACTTTGAGTGTTTTAGATAATTTCACAAAGCGATCTTTAACAAATTTGAACTTAAAAGATTTTAAAATAGAAACCGAAAACACAACGGGGCTTACTAATAAATTTGCGAAAATTGGTTTTGTTGCAAATCCAACCGATATTGAGTATTATCAGAAAATGAATACTTTGAATAATAATCCTCAAATTATCAAAGTGCAACCAAATTTTTTAACACAAGCCGGAAAAAAAATCGGAATGTCGGATTATTTTTATGTTAAATTAAAAAATAGTGCCGATTTGAGCTTATTGCAAAATTTTGCATTGCAAAAAAACGTTCAAGTCATTTCTCAAAACCAATTCTTGCCACTTTGGTACACCTTAAAATGCAAGAAAAATACAATTGGAAATACTTTAGAAGTTGCAAATTTTTTCTTCGAAACCAATAATTTTTCTGCTGCTGTTCCTGATTTTTTATCAGTTGATTATACTAGTGTAGACCCATTGTTTCCAGCGCAATGGAATTTGGCAAATGGTGTAGTAAATGGGGTTGATATTAATGCTGTTACAGCTTGGAATATTTCACAAGGAGCAAACATAAACATTGCGATATTAGACCAAGGAATTGAAAAGTTGCATCCGGATTTAATAGCAAACATAAGCCCATTAAGTTATAATACAGAAAGCATTGGTGTAATGCCAAGCCAATTGTTAGGTGGACACGGAACAGCTTGTGCTGGAATAATTAGTGCAGTAAAGGACAACAATATTGGCCTTGTTGGTGTAGCGCCATTGTCTAAAATAATGGATGTAAGCAATTCACTGAGCAGCACGCCTAATAGTCGAATTGGAAGAGCAAATGGTATTATGTGGGCATGGCAAAACGGAGCCGATGTCATAAACAATTCTTGGGGTTCGAGCGTTTTTTTTGAACCAATCGACGAAGCAATTGAAAGTGCCTTAACAAACGGCAGAAACTGAAAAGGTGCTATAGTTGTCTTTTCAACAGGTAATGATAATACTACGATTGCTTATCCAGCCAACATTAATGATAAAATAATTACTGTCGGGGCAATTAATAAATGTGTCGAGAGAAAAAGTTTAACTTCTTGTGATTATAGCGTTGTAGACCACGATTCTTGGTGGGGAAGTAATTATGGAATTAAACTTGATGTTATGGCACCTGGAACAGATATTGTTACTACCGATATTCAAGGTTTTCTTGGATATAATCCTCAATACGAAGATAACCAAAGTTATGTAGATAATGATGAGTATGTGTATTCGTGGCGTGGCACATCAGCAGCCGCACCACATGTCTCTGGAGTTGCAGCGTTGGTTTTATCTGTAAACCCATGTTTGACCGGTCAACAAGTACGGGATATTTTAGAAAAAACTTGTCAAAAAGTAGGTACTTATTCTTACACAACAACTGCGGGAAGACCAAATGGTACTTGGAACAATGAAATGGGTTATGGGCTAATAAACGCTTATGCAGCAGTACAAATGGCAAAAACTATTGGCTTAACCACTCTCGATTTAATGATAAAAGACGGAGTTGATGACATCGGCAATCAGCCTAATAATATGACACCGTATATGTGGGCAAGCTCGGATATTTGGACAAGAAACCTGCCTGACGGCATCGATGAACATCAAAATCCTGAATACAATGCAACTGTTCCCAATTACGCTTACGTTCGAGTAACCAATAAAAGTTGTGTCGTTTCGACTGGCAATGAACAATTAAAACTTTATTGGGCAAAAGCAGGAACATCTTTAGAATGGCAGGATTCATGGGATGGCAATCATTATTTTCCGACACCTAATAATGGACAAAAATTAGGTGCACCAATTGGAACTATATCTATTCCAGCATTACAAGCCAATCGACAAACCGTTTTGCAAATTCCTTTTATGGTTCCAAATCCTAATAGTTATTCATTTGCAGGTTCTGATCAATGGCATTTTTGTTTATTGGCAAGAATATAAGCGGTTAATGATCCTTCAATAGAAACTAATGAATTGTATTCGAATGTAAAAAACAATAACAATATTGCTTGGAAAAACATTTCTATTGTCGATTTGGTTGCTAATAAAACCAATGCAGTTGTTGCAGTAGGCAATCCCTTTAATGAATCAAAAACCTTTGTTTTAGAACTAGTAAAAGAAGATTCAGAAACTGGAAAACCAATTTACGACGAAGCCGAAGTAACCTTAAAAATGGATGCTACGCTTTTTAAAGCTTGGGAACTAGGCGGAAAACTAGCACAAAAACTTGACCCTACCCAAGATGAAACTAAAAAAGTAGTCAAAGGGAACCATGTGATTTTAGATAATATTGCTTTTAAAGGTAACGAAATGGGAATGTTGAATTTGAATTTTAATTTTTTAACGCAAGAACTAACCGAGAAATCTAAATTTGTTTATCACGTTATTCAAAAAGAAAAATTAACGGGTGCAATTATTGGAGGTGAAACTTACCAAATTAAAAAACAATCCAGACCAACTTTTATTGCCAATGCGGGCGGAGATAAAAATGTTAATCGAAGCGAATCCATAACAATTAGTGCTGCCGAAATTATGGAACCCGCAGTTTATAATTGGTATGATACAACAGGAAATTTAATATTTACTGGCAAAGATTTAACGATTGCAACCCAAGTAGCTACCAAATACAAACTCGAAGTTATAGCAACCGCAGATGGTTTCAAAGATTATTTCGAAGTTGAAGTAAACTTAAAACCTAGTGTTTTGAATGTTATTGTGCCAAATCCAGCGTCTGATTATGTTACTATTAGTTATAAACTGAACACAATTGGGTCGGCTTATTTAATGGTTATTGGCAGTTATGGTTCAACAGGAATGTCAAACAATTATATTCTGAATGCTAATAGTATCGAAACTAATATTAACGTTTCAAACTATGCCAATGGTTTTTATACGGTTGCATTGGTTTGCAATGGTCAAATTGTCGATGCCAAGACTTTAGTTAAACAATAAAAAACATATTTTCGGTTCGAATTTAAATAACTTTTAAAATATAAAGATTGTGAAAACATTTATTTTAACAACAATGCTTTTTTGCGCACTGGGTTGCACAAAAAAAGAAGAAACAGTAATAGTGGCGTTCGCACCAATGACAATAACGCCTATTTTGCTTGGAAAGGGTGATGGACCAACATTAAATAACCCGAATAGTCAAAACCTGCAAAATCTAATTTTAAATAATATAACTGATTGGAATAATTTTAAATCTCAATTTGGGCCTCAATCAAGTTTAATATATAACTTATCAGAAACTACAATTGATTTTAATTTATGGCAAGTAATTGCAGTTTTTGACAAATTTCAAGGGTCAAGTCCAAATCGAATTGATATTATTAGTATTATTGAAAATCAAAACAATTTAACTATCACAATTCAAAAATTTTTTAAAGGCGATGCAACTTTTCCATCACAAGCGCACCACATTATAAAAATACCACAATCAACAAAGCCAATTATTTTTCAAGTCAATGAGCCAATTTAATTAGTATTTTAAAATGCGTTAAATCAAAAAAACAGCATTTGTTAAATCTTTAAAAGGAAATAACTAAAAAACGTTTGACAGGAAAAAAAGGTTACAGAGAATCATAATTGACCAACAATTGTCCTTACGAACCTTCCAACGAGTCAATGTTCAGCGAAGAAGAACACCAATTGAACCGCCGAAATGAGTTTATTGTTACTCAATATAAGAAATATTATTTTAACCCGGATTACGCATTAGGATTCGTCTTGAAAACGATTTATTCAATAAAATTTAGAGCTCATGGTTTTTTTTATAATGAAAACATATTTTATATGTTAAGTTCTAAAAAATGAGATATTGAAGATAGATGAATACAAAAAAAACAATAATACATAAAGAATAAAGTGCCAAATTTTGCAGTAGATATTGTTTGTAGCAGATTTCTAAAGCGTAATTTGGGTTTAATAATCAAATTCCAAAATCAGTGATGGTTTTGGGTTAGGTTTTAGGCACTTCTTGAACTTCCGTTAATTAAATCTTAAATTTGAATGGTCTAGAAACTAACTTTAATATTTATAATTATTCCAACGGCATTTACAAAGTTGCAGTGGTTTTCAATGGTAATATTGTTGATGCCAAGAAATTTGTAAAACAATAAAAAAATATTTCTAGTTCGATTTCTCAAACAACTTTAAAAAATATTGTAATGAAAATATTTATTAAAATAATATTACTTTTTGTTTGTTAGATTGTACTAAAAAAGAAGAGGTAACAAGTAGTACCGTTTACACCAATATTAACCACAACTGTTTTACTGGGTAAAGGAGATGATTTTAATGAGTAAAACAATATTATTAGTTCAAATCCAAATCAAATTAACTTTACTTTAAATAATTAAATTGATTGGAATACCTTTAAAACATCTTTTACTTTGCCTACAAACATCGATTATTTATTATCAGAAACTATAAGTTATTTTAATGAATATCAAGTAATTGCAGTTATTGATAAACCACAAGTAAGAGGCAATAGTAGAATGGATATTACCAGTGTAGTCGAAAATGAAAATAATACTGCGGTTACGGTTCAAAAATTTTTTATGTTCATTGCAGCAGATACGCCGTTAAGAGGCTACCATGTTGTAAAAAATACGTCAATCGACCAAGCCTGTTGTTTTTTGTTGTTTTGGAGCCAAATTAAAGATGTTTTTAGTTTATGATAATTATTCAAGCAAGAATAAAAGTAGTATTACTAGAAACTATATTTTATAAAATAACTACATTTTTTTGAGATTTTTCTTGTGCGAGAAGGATAGCAGCAAAGTACCGAAGTACTGCGAATAGCCTGACAGCATTTTTAAAAAGGGCGATTAAGCATAATGTTTGGTTGCCCTTTTTAAAAATGGTGTCTCGCCCAAATGAGATTTAGAATTGAATTTTGGATTTTTAATTATTTTAGTGAATTGTGATTAAAATCATAAAATTTTCTAATTAACTAATTTTCAAATTGAAGTGGTTTAAACTTTTTTGATTGAAGCGAAAAATTAAGATTTTTGTTTCAGATTTTGGATTTTTTTTATTGGATAGCATCGCTATCGAAAAAAAAAAATCTGAAATATGGGGCAAAAAGACAATTTTGCAGCCAATTA
>JANNWM010000050.1:0-4534 GCA_031408435.1 Bacteroidota bacterium | reverse complement strand
TCCGAATACAGATTTTGTCGAAAAATACTTATTTTTGCTCATCGTGTTTTTAAATTTTGCAATTCAAATTTACGATGTTTTTTAAGAAGCCATTAATTTGGCTTCTTTTATTTTTATTTTTTTATCGGACAACAATGATTTTAAATATAAACAAGGATAATTTCAACAGAAAATTATTAGTTTAATAAAATTAGCCATATCAATTTTAAAAATTTTGACTTCGGATTTATATTAGTATGCTCAAAAAAATATTCTATTTAGTAACAATTATTTTTTGCACTGGCATTCAAGCCCAGCAAATCAACTCGTTGGTCATTTCTAAAAAAATAGCATTTTCGAACGATACAATTCAACTAGAAAAAACCAGCATAAACCAAAATTTTTTTAAACTGCTTGAAGCAAATGATATCGAAATTGACAGCTCATTTTACGAAATAAATTACCAAAAAGCATTTGTTTTATTTAAAGAAAATTACGTCAAAACATCAGATTCGATTAAAATTAAATATCAAAAGTTTCCAGAATTTTTGACTCAATTTTACAATATTTACAACAGCGATAGATTGGTACCCAACGAATCGGGCATTGATCAGTTGTATAAAATAAACGAAGGCATAACCAAAAAATTTGTGCCTTTTGACGGCTTGGCAACTTCTGGAAGTATTACTCGAGGCATAACCGTTGGCAACAACCAAAATTCGACAGTTAACTCTAATCTTGATTTGCAAATTACAGGAAAATTGTCCGATAAATTAAGCATAAAAGCATCGATAGAAGACAGCAATGTGCCGCTTCGAAACGGAGGTTATTCTCAGAAATTAAACCAATTTGACCAAATATTTATTGAACTTTTTTCGGATAAGTTTAGCATTCGCGCAGGCGATTTGTTTCTTGAAAACAGAAAATCTAAATTTTTAAATTTCAATAAAAAAGTACAAGGTTTGTATGGTACAATTTCGTTTGGAGAAACCGAAAAGAAAACAACAGTTTTTGCATCGGCATCGATTGTTCAAGGTCAATATGCCAAAAGTAATTTTGTTGGTCAAGAAGGCAATCAAGGACCATACAAATTGCGCGGTGCCAATGCAGAATTGTATATTTTGGTAATTGCAGGAAGCGAAAATGTTTTTGTAAACGGAATTTTGTTGAAACGAGGCGAAAAAAACGATTATATAATTGATTATAACGCAGGCGAAATAAAGTTCACATCTCAATTTGCAATAACTTCCGAAATGCGAATTGCGATAGAATATCAATATACCGATAGAAATTATTCACGAATTGTGACTTATGGCGGCACAACCCATGACCAAAAAAGTTGGTCGATTGGTGGATTTTTATATTCTGAAAACGATTTAAAAAATCAATCAATAAATCAAGAATTAAGCGAAAATCAAGTCGAAATTCTCAAAAATGCTGGCGACAACCAAGCCTTAATGAATGCACAATCTGCATTTGAAGATACGTTTTCGAGTAACAAGATTTTGTATAAAAAAATCGATCTGGCGGGCAAAAATATTTATGAATATTCTAACCAAACAACCGAACAATTGTTTAATGTTAGGTTTACTTATCTTGGAAAAAATCTTGGCAACTATATAGTATCTAGCAATGCTGCGATAGGAAAAATATTCCAGTATAAAGAGCCAATAAACAATATTCCGCAAGGCGAATACGAACCTATTATTAAATTAAATGCCCCGACCCAAATACAAATCGCTACGGTTCTAGGGAAAATAAATCCGACCGAAAAAACCAAATTAGAATATGAAATTGGAATTAGTAACAATGATAAAAATTTATTTTCGAATAATGATGATGATAATAATAAAGGAATAGCCGCGAAAATTTATATAAATCAAAGATTGTTATCTGTAAAAAACACTTTAGATATTTTTACTAATTATCAGTTTATTCAAAAAAACTTTGCGGCTGTAGAACGTCTTTTTTCTATTGAATTTAACCGAGATTGGAATTTGAATGCGTTTTCGGGCAATCAAAGTTATTTGGTTTCTGGTTTGAATTTTGAAATTACAGATAAAATCAAAACAACTTATCAATTTGAAAAGTTAAATTTTTCTGAGAGTTTTTCGGGACAACGACATGTTCTTAATGGACTTTTCAAATCGAAAAACATAACAATTCAAAACCAAGCAAGTCTGTTGACCAGTGGCGGAGATCTCGCAGAGTCTAAATTTGTACGCAATAATTTTCAAGCCAAATTCGATTTCAGAAAAAATTGGATTGGAGCAAATTCTAGATTAGAAGACAATAAAGAAAAAATAAAATCAAGTAATTTATTATCAAATTTAAGTCAACGGTTTAAAGAATTTGAAACATTTATAGGGCGTGGCGATTCGACCAAAGTATTTGCCGAAATTGGTTATGCTATAAGATTTAACGATAGTTTACAAAACAATTTTGTAAAAAGGGTCAATCAATCAAGCACTTATTATTTAAAATCAAAATTAATAAAAACAGAGAAATCTGACTTATTGTTTTTGATGAATTATAGAACTTTAAAATTCGAAAATATTACCTTTGCTACTCAAAATTCATTAAATTCTAAAATAGTTTATAATGACAAATTTTTAAAAAACGGCATTCAAACCATAACCGATTTCGAAACCAATTCGGGCACAATTGCCCAACAAGAATTTACTTATTTAGAAGTTCCTTTTGGTCAAGGCGTATACACTTGGAATGATTATAATGGCAACCAAATTCAAGAATTACAAGAGTTCGAAGTAGCGCCATTTATAGACCAAGCCAAATATGTTCGGGTATTTTTGCCCAACCAAATTTTTATAAAAACACATCAAAACAAATTGTCTCAAACATTGATTCTGAGCCCAAATAATTGGCAAAACCAAAAAGGTTTGCGCAAGTTTGCCTCATTTTTTTATAATCAAACCTCGTTTTTAATTGATAATAAAGCCATTCGAAATAACGAGTCATTTGACATAAATCCTTTCAAAAAATCGGATGATTTAATAGGCTTGAATTCGACAATTAGAAATAGTTTGTTTTTTAATCGTGGTAAACAAAAACATTCTATCACATATACTTTTTCGAAAAGCAACTCGAAAAATTTGTTATCGGTTGGCACAATAAATACTACCAACAAAATAAATCAATTGCAATATGGTCATTTAATTAAAGAAACTATTTTGTTAGGATTAGATTCAAGAATTGCAACCAATGAAACTTTTTCGAGCAGTTATGATACTCGAAATTTTATAATTGAAAACAAACAAATAGAACCAAAAATTACTTATCTGCTCGATGATAATTTCAATTTTGAACTCTTTTTTGACTACCAAACTAAACAAAATACAATTGGCGATTTAGAAAATTTGCATCAATCAAAGTTAGGAACATCATTTACATTAAAAAACAATAAAAATTTAAGTGCCAATGGTTCAATTTCATTTATAAATAATAATTTTTTGGGTGACCAAACTACACCAGCCGCTTTCCAGATGCTTGAAGGTTTGCAAGCAGGCAAAAATACTACTTGGCAATTGTTGGTTCAAAAGAATTTGACCCAATATTTAAATTTAAACATCAATTATCAGGGTCGAAAAAGCGAAACAAGCCAAACAATTCATAATGGTAATATACAATTAAAGGCTTATTTTTAGTGTTTTATCGATAAAATCACTTTTTTTGTCAAAAAATAGATTTAAATAATTTCATTATTACTACTTTTATTCTTTAAAATTAAAATTAAAACCTCAAGTTATGAAAAAGTTATTATTATTATGTGTACTTTTTGTTTTTTCGAATAGTATTTCTGCTCAAGAAACAACAAGCAAAACCAAAAAAACAAAAGCCAAACTTGAAAAAGTAGATAAATCGAAAGCTCCAAAAGACAACGATGCGGCAGCTAAAAAAGCAGACTCAGATGCCAAAAAAGCAGAAGCGAAAGCAAAACGAGATGCCAAAAAAGCAGAGAAAGATGCAGCAAAAGCAACAATAAGTGCAGATGCCGAAAAAGAAGCAAAAAAAGCAGAGGCTAAATCAAAACGTGACGCCAAAAAAGCAGAGAAAGATGCAGCAAAAGCAACAATAAGTGCTGATGCCGAAAAAGAAGCCAAAAAAGCAGAAGCGAAAGCAAAACGAGATGCCAAAAAAGCAGATAAAGATGCTGTTTCTAAAACAGTTACACCAGCCAAAAAAGAAGCAAAAACAACTAAAAAAGTAGTTAAAGAAAAAGAATCTAACGAAAAAGCGCCTAAAACTGATGACAAAGTTACTGGCGAATACAACGGTAAAAAAGTTTATACAGGACCAAGAGGCGGACGATATTATATTAACTCAAACGGAAATAAAACTTATATATCTGACGATAAATAAAAAATTAAATACATTGAAGTGGTTTAAACTTTTTTTAATTGGCTGCAAAATTGTTTTTTTGCCCCATATTTCAGATTTTTTTTATTCGATAGCGATGCTATCCAATAAAAAAAATCCAAAATCTGAAACAAAAATCTTAATTTTTCGCTTCAATCAAAAAAGTTTAAACCACTTC
>JANNWM010000049.1:0-9486 GCA_031408435.1 Bacteroidota bacterium | reverse complement strand
CCAGAATACAATCTTTGAGCAAACAAACGCTGAATTTGTTCAATGCAACCTTCGTGAGTGCCTTCTTCTTTCATTATTTTATACAATAACGAAATATATAATGGAATAACTGGAATTGCAGAACTTGCTTGTGTTACCAATGCTTTGTTTACCGAAACAAATGCTTGACCATTTAGTTTTTGTAAAGAATCTGTTATCAAAAATGCAGTCGCTTCTAAATGGTCTTTTGCCTTTCCGATTGTACCTTTTCTGTAAACTGCTTCGGTCAATGATGGTCCAATGTATGAATAAGCAACTGTTTTGAACCCTTCAGACAATAAATCTGCATTTTTAAGAGCTTCGATCCACATTGACCAATCATCGCCACCCATAACCTTAACTGTATTTTCAATATCGTCGCCTTCGCATGGATTAATAGAAATCTCGGATACTTTTCCTGAATGAAAATCTACGGTTTTGTTTGTATAAACCTCTCCGATTGGTTTCAAAACCGAACGGTGCAGTACTCCAGTTGTTGGATCCAGGCGTACAGGCGAAGCCAAACTATAAATGACCAAATCTATTTTTCCTAAATCGGCTTTGATTAAATCGATGGTTTGCACTTTTATTTCATTAGAAAATGCATCTCCGTTAATGCTTTTAGCGTAAATTCCAGCTTGATTAGCCGCATTTTCAAAAGCAGCCGAATTGTACCACCCTGGCGAAGCTGTTCGACCTTCGGTTGGTGCTTTCTCGAAAAAAACACCAATTGTAGCAGCGTCAGATCCAAAAGCACTCGTAATTCTAGATGCTAATCCGAAACCTGTTGATGCACCAATTACCAAAACTTTTTTTGGTCCATCGATTTTTCCTTTAGATTTTATGTAAGCTATTTGGTTCAAAATGTTTTCGTTGCAACCATCAGGATGTGCCGTGGTGCATATAAATCCTCGCATTCTTGGTTCTATTATCATAATTTTTTATTATAAGTTGTATGTTTTAAAAAATGAAATTAATTTTTTTCTAATTCAAAAGAGCCATTGCATGATTCAGTGCCGAATCTGTAATGTCTTTTCCAGAAAGCATCTCTGCAATTTCTTTGATTCTTTCGTCTTTGTTTAATAATTTTAATTCCGAAATTGTATTATTGCCCTCAGAATATTTAAACACTTTGTAATGTTGCGTTCCTTTTGCTGCGATTTGTGGCAAATGTGTTATGGCAAATACCTGCATTTCATTGCTCATCAATTTCATTATTTCTCCCATTTTGTTGGCTATTTCACCAGAAACTCCTGTATCAATTTCGTCGAAAATTATGGTTGGCAATTTAGAATATTGTGCCAAAATTGCTTTTACAGCTAACATTATTCTAGACAATTCTCCGCCAGAAGCTACTTTTTTTAATAATCCAAAATCGGTACCTTTATTGGCAGAAAACAGGAACGAAATTTCGTCTTTTCCGTTGATTAAAAATTGTTCTTTTGGCAATAAATCAATTTTGAATCTTGAATTTGGCATTCCTAATTGTTCAAGAATTTTGATAATTTTTTCAGATAAAATCGGAATTGCTTTGTTTCGTTTTTCGGTTATTTTTTTGGCAAATGCATTTAATTCTTCTTCGAATTTCAAAATTATTTGCTCGCCTTTTTTAATTCGAATTTCTAAATCAGAAACCGAAACTACTTTTTCGTCCAAATCATTTTGAATAACTATCAATTCTTCAATTGTTTGAACGTTATGTTTTTTTTGCAAATTATAAATATTTTGCAATTTCTGATTTGTTAATTCTAATTTCTCTGGATCTGATGATAATATTTCCGAAGCTTGTTCTATTTCACTAAAAACATCATCAAACTCTATTAAAACACTGTTTATTCTTTCGAAATATTGGTTGTAATTTTCAGAAAAACCAATAATTTTTTGAAGTGCATTTTTTACTTCTTTCAAATTGTACTTCACTCCTATTTGCTCATCGTCAGCAATTTGCAAAGATTTTACTAAATTTTCTTTGATGAATTCAACGTTATTCAAGGCTTCATAAGAATTTTCTAAATCTTGTTGTTCGCCAGCTACTAATTTAGCAGCTAATAATTCTTCTAATAAAAAACTATTATAATCCAATTCTTTCATCGCATTGTTTTGATCTGCAAGCAATTGATTCAATAAAGTTTTGGATTTTTTATAATCTTTTAATTTTGTTTGATAATTATTGATAATTTCTTGATTATTTGCAACAGCATCAATTATCTGAAATTGATAAACTTCGTCTGACAATTCTTGGGTTTGATGTTGCGAATGAATATCTAGTAAATAGTCACTCAAGTCTTGAAGTTGTTGCAAATTAACGGGCGAATCGTTTACAAAAGCACGAGATTTTCCTGTCGGAAGAATTTCTCTTCTCAATATTGTATTGTCAGCATAATCTACATCAATTTCGATAAATTTATTTTGCAAATTATAATTCGAAATATCAAAATTAGCTTCGATTATGCATTTTTCATCTTTATTTTTCAACGAAGATAAATCTGCACGTTTTCCCAAAACTAATCCTAATGCACCCAACAAAATTGACTTACCAGCACCTGTTTCGCCAGTAATAATTGATAATTTATCAGAAAAATCTATGTTGAGTTTTTCTATTAAAGCAAAATTATTTATTGAAAGAGTTGCGAGCATTTTTTGTTGTATGTTGACTATTTTATATTGTATGTTGTATTTTGGCTATATAAAAAATTACTTATCAGTTTAATTAACCTGTAGCCTAAAAATTATCTTTTAATAGAACTCCATTTTTCTGCATTTAATGGAGAAACTCTGTTTAACGTTGTTAACAAATCGTCGGTTTTTACTGCTGGTCCACCAGTAAAAATTGCGACAATTTCATCTGATTTTATATCAAAGAAAACTCGTGATAAATAAGAATTTGGTCTTACATCATGCATTTTATTTAATAAATTTAAAGCATTAGATATGTTTTCTTTAGCAGTTTTTGGAGATTTTTCCATTATATCTATACCTTTCAAATGATAATTATACATAGCCTCTCTGTATGACAAAAAATTGGTTGAAAGCATATCATTAATCAAAAAATACCTGCTATTTGGCCCATCGTTTTGAGTCCAACCTTTGCTTCCGCTTGCTTGAGCGTTGTTTGCTATATTTAATGTTTGATCTAAAACTTTTGAACCTCCAACATTAGCAAATGTATCTTGATCTAATCCAATTATCAAGTTACAGTAAAAAGCCATTACAGAAATTAGGTTTGAATCGTATGCGTTTGGATTAAAAAGCAACGGTTCGAATTCTTGATATTTAAAGTTAAAATTTTTATCATTTACATTAAAAACAGGGGTTGAATAAGTAGAATTAAAACCAACCCGTGAAGATTGGACTTGCAATGAAGCCGAAAAATTATCTGCTTCTAAAGATTCAATTATTAATGTCATCGAACAACTAATTTTTTCGTTTTGTTTGTAAGTATCTGTTGTCCAGATAGTATTATTTACAAAATCGTTTAAAGATGTTTCTAGGGTTTTAAAAATTTTTTGATTTGAAGCAGTACCAAGTTTTTCGGTATTTACTTTTAAATTGCATTTTAATTCTTGCGCACTTGCAAATCCGCAAAAAAATATTGATATAAAAACAAAAAAATTAGGCATAATGTTGAATTACTTTATTGATAATATCTGTGGCAACTTGTTCTTTAAGCTTTAATTCTAACGGTTCTATATTAAAATTATTGTCTATAAAAGTAACTTTATTAGTTGGTTTACCAAAACCAGCACCATGATCTTGCAAAGAATTAAGAACTATCAAATCTAGGTTTTTTTTTCTGGATTTTCAACTTTGCATTTTCAATTTCGTTTTCGGTTTCTAATGCAAAACCAATCAAAAACTGATTTTTCTTAGTTTGACCTAACGAAGCCAAAATATCTTGTGTTTTTTCGAGTTCAATGTTAAAACTTGCATCGTTTTTCTTGATTTTTTGAGTTGCAACCACTTTTGGGCGATAATCTGCTACTGCTGCGGCAGCAATTGCTACATCTACATCATTAAAAAATTGTTGACAAACATCGAACATTTCTTGGGCTGAAATTACTGAAATTAGTTTTATTGAATTATTCTGAATTTTGCAATGCGAAGGTCCTGAAACCAAAATAACTTCGGCACCTAAATTAGCAGCGCAATTGGCGATATCAAATCCCATTTTTCCAGAAGAATGATTGCCAATAAATCTCACAGGATCAATAGCTTCGTATGTTGGACCTGCAGTAATTAGAATTTTTTTGTTTTTTAATGGCAACTTACTTTCCAAATCAAATTCAAGAAAAGCAATAATATTTTCGGGTTCTGCCATGCGTCCTTCACCAGAAAGTCCACTTGCCAATTCGCCATTTTCAGCAGGAATAATTGTGTTTCCAAAACTCTTCAAGGCTGCAAAACTTGCTATTGTAGATTGGTGTTTGTACATATCTAAGTCCATTGCAGGTGCAAAATAAACTGGACATTTTGCGGACAAATAAGTTGCAATCAAGAGATTATCACAATTGCCGTTTGCCATTTTTGACAAAGTGTTGGCTGTAGCTGGTGCAATAACCATTATGTCAGCCCAAAGTCCCAATTCGACATGGTTGTTCCACTCGGCATTTTTATCATCATCGTTATAAAACGAAGAAAAAACAGGTTTTTTGGATAATGTAGAAAGTGTTAACGGTGTTACAAAATCCTTAGAAGCAGGTGTCATTATCACTTGGACATGTGCACCTGCTTTTATAAATAATCTAACTAATGATGCGGTTTTATAAGCAGCAATTCCACCAGAAATTCCTAATAAAATTTTTTTATCTTTTAAAACAGACATAGTTTAGTATTTTAGATTTATGAATTTAGATTTTTAGATTTCTGGAATCTGAAATCTGACATCTAAAATCTAAAATTAATTTGAGTCTTTATGATAAATTTTATCGTCTAACCATTCTTGCACGGCTAATGCATGTGGTTTTGGCAATTTTTCGTAGAATTTAGATACTTCGATTTGCTCTTTGTTTTCGAAAACTTCTTCTAAGCTGTCGTTATATGTTGCAAACTCTTCCAATTTTTCGGTCAATTCTTTTTTGATTTCAGAATTGATTTGGTTGGCTCTTTTGGCCATAATTGTAATTGCTTGGTACACATTTCCAGTTGGCTCTTCTATTACACTTTTGTTATATGTAATTGTATTAACTGGCGCATTAGTTTTCTTTAAATCCATTACTTTTTATTTTGAAAATTGTTGTAAATCTTTATCTATTCTGGCTAACATTTCGTTGGCTTCATTTTTGTATTCAGTATCTGCTTTAAATTTCATTAAATTTGAATAAGCAATTTTAGAAGCATTTAATCTGTCTTGCATTTTACTAAAAACACTATTAATGGCTAATTTATAAGTTGAATCAAGTTTAAAAAATAAAGCTTTTTCTTTTAAATTAGTTCCTGGAAAATCTATTATAAAATTATCTAAAGCTACAATTGCCGATTTGTGGTCAGAAATTTTATTGTATTCTTTGGCATTTTCAAACGATTTTTTTTCAATTTTTTCTCGAAGCAATTTCATTTTAATATTGGCTTCTGATAAATATTGAGAATTTGGATAATTGTCTATAAAACCTTGTAGTTTCTCGATTGCTTTTTCAGTATCAATTTGGTCTAAGCTATAAACTGGTGATAATTCGAAATAAGATTTTGCACCCAAAAAAGCAGCTTCTTCAACTTTTTCGCTTTTAGGATAACTACTTGTAAACTTTTCTAACTGATAACCTGCTAAATTAAAATCTTTTGTTAAATACAATGCTTTAGAATACATGTAAAACATTTTTTCTGCTTGTGGTTTTCCTTTATATAAAGGAGCCAATTGATCAAAAAGCCTTAATGCTTTAGAATATTTGCCTAAATCGAATAATTTTGAAGCTTCAGTATATTTTAATTCTAAATCTTCGGTCTTTAATGCTCTTTGAAATGGGCTGCAAGACAAAATGCCAATTGCAATTAATATTAAAAGTAAAAAATTCTTCATTTATATAGGTTTTGTTCGATTTTAAACGACTGCAAATTTAGTTATTAATTAATTAGTATGAAATTTTTTTTGATAATAATAACACTATTGATTTTAGATTTTTAGGTTTAGGTTGTAGATTGTAGGTTTTGGGTAAATTTGTTTAATCTATTGGCAAGATTTTCATCTACATTGACTAATGGCAAACGTACAGTGTTTTCAGATAATCCTAGTGTTTTATGGATTTCTTTTACACCAGCAGGATTGCCTTGTTCAAAAATCATATCAATACTTTCGGATAATTGGTAATGGATTTTGTAGGCTTCATCGACTTTTCGTTCAAGACCTAATTGTACCATTTTTGAAAATTCTTTAGGATATCCTTCGCCAATAACCGAAATAACACCACTTCCACCAGCCAAAATCATGGGCAAAGTAATCATATCATCGCCAGAAATCACCAAGAAATCTTTAGGTTTGTTTTGAATAATTTTCATTGCCTGAACAATATCGCCTGCGGCTTCTTTAATCGCAACAATGTTTTTGTGGTCATTTGCTAATCGAATAACCGTGCTGGGCAACATGTTACTTGATGTTCTTCCGGGAACATTGTATAATATTATTGGCACCGAGCTTGCGTTGGCTACCGCTATAAAATGCTGATAAATGCCTTCTTGAGTTGGTTTATTATAATAAGGAGAAACCGATAAAACCGCAACAAAACTAGTTAAATCTCTAGATTTTAATTCGTTTACAACTTGTCTTGTATCATTTCCACCAACCCCTAAAACCAAAGGGATTCTGTTATTATTGGCTTGTACAATTGTATTGATTACCAATTCTTTTTCTTGATTGTCAAGCGTTGCATTTTCGGCTGTTGTACCTAGAATAACTATATAATTAATGTCATTATTAATCTGAAATTCTACCAACCTGATTAAGGCATCTACATCGACAGAAAAATCTTTTTTGAATGGAGTTACAAGCGCAACGCCAGTACCAATAAGTGATTGCATATTATATTTTTTTTAATATTTTTAAATATTTAAACATTTCTAATACAAAAATTTTATAATTTTCTGCATTAGCGGTAATCAATAAATTGTTGCAACGTTTATCTATACTCGAAAAACCAACTTTAAAACTTGCTTTTGACCGATTTGTGATTAATAACAATGATATTTTTTCTGTATCATAATAATTTATTAATAAATCGAATTTTTCTTGAATAAAGTCTATAATTACATTTTCGGTAAATTTTCCAGATAAATTTATCTGTTTGTTGTTAAATGTTGGGTAATTAAATACATTATTTTTATTAATTTTATCTTTAAAAACCAATACTTTTATGTTGTCTTTTTTAAATCCGTTTAAAATTAATTCGTTTATTAAATCAGCTTTGTGTTCAAAATAACTTTCATCTATTAGTAAACCAACTGATTTAATTGAAGTTACGTTAATATTACTGTTTACGTTTTGGAAACTTTTTTTTAATATTCTTTTTAAAGAAAATTCTTTTATATGATTTAAAAACATTCTACTTTTACTTTAAATACAAACATAATAAAATTAAGTAACATTTATGCTGGTAAATATAAAAAACTACAACGTTATATTGAAAAATTTTGTTTTAATCTTAACGTTTTTAACAATGATTTCTTGTGCCGAACAAAGAAATTATGTTACCAAAATTGAAGGAAAAAAAATTCCGTTAACCGACAAACTTTCGCAGAATAACGAATTTGATAATTTTATAAAACCTTATCGCGATAAAATCAATAAAGATATGAGCGAAATATTGGCTGTAAATCCAGAAATTTTAGATAAATCTGGCGATTGGCAAACCAATCTCGGAATGTTACTTGCCGATATTACAATGGCTTACGGAAATAAAGTATATCAAAAACGAAATCAAAAAAATATTGATATTGTACTTTTAAATCACGGTGGTATTCGTTCGATTTTACCAAAAGGCGAATTAACAATGCGAAATGCATACCAGATATCGCCATTCGAAAATAGTTTGTTTGTAATGGAATTAAAAGGCGAACAAATTCTTGAAATGTGTAACTATTATATCGAAGGAAAAAAACCGCATCCGTTATCTGGAATGACATTTACGATAGATTCTAACAAGAAACCCATGAATATTTTGGTTCAAGGAAAGCCGTTAGAATTGGATAAAATTTATTCGGTTGCAACATCAGATTATTTGTCAAATGGTGGAGATAACATGAATTTTTTTAAGAAAAATGTAGGTAGCCACGATATGGATTATAAACTAAGAAACATACTTATTGATTATTTAAAAGATGTAGAAACTGTAGTGGTCGATAAAAAAATTAGAGTTAGTGTACAATAATTTGGTTGTGATAATTCAAATTTTAAGTATTCACATTAGCGATTTAATATAATTTAAAATGAAAAGAAGAGAATTTATACAAAAAACGGCAGCAAGTTCAGCATTTTTGACACTTGGTGGATTATCATTAAGTAGTTTTCAAACTGCAAATTTTAAACATATTACGATTTTACATACTAATGATGTACACAGTTATATCGATCCATTTCCGATGGATGATTCTAGAAATCCAGGAATGGGTGGCGTTGCAAAACGTGCCGAATTGATTACCGAAATTCGCAAAGAAAACCCAAATGTATTGTTGCTAGATGCTGGCGATATTTTTCAAGGAACACCATACTTTAATTATTATGGTGGCGAATTAGAATTCAAATTAATGTCGATGATGAAGTATGATGCTTCTGCAATCGGTAACCACGATTTTGATAATGGCCTTGAGGGTTTGCTTTCTCAAATGCCCAACGCAACATTCGAATTTCTATCTGCTAATTACGATTTTAAAAACACAATAATGGATGGTCACGTAAAACCATACAAAGTATTTACGATTGACGGAATTAAAATTGGTGTTTTTGGTCTAGGGGTTGAATTGGCTGGATTGGTAGATAAAAAAAATTATAAAGAAACTGTCTATAACGATCCTTTAGAGATTTCGAATGATATGGTTCGAATACTTAAACAAGACCAAAAATGCGATATCATAATTTGCCTCTCGCACATTGGATATTCTTATAAAACCGAACCTGATAGAATTTGTGATTTAAAATTAGCAGCTTTAACTAAAGATATTGACTTAATTATTGGCGGTCATACACATACTTTTCTAGATAAACCAACCATTGTTAAGAATATTGAAAACAAAGATGTTCTTGTAAATCAAGTTGGGTGTTACGGAATTAATGTTGGTAGAATTGATTTTTATTTAGATTCGAATAAAGAAATAGCAACCAAAGGACGGACTATTGTTGTCTGATATTGAAGTGGTTTAAACTTTTTTTAATTGGCTGCAAAATTGTCTTTTTGCCCCATATTTCAGATTTTTTTTATTCGATAGCGATGCTATCCAATAAAAAAAATCCAAAATCTGAAACAAAAATCTTAATTTTTCGCTTCA
>JANNWM010000048.1:0-134828 GCA_031408435.1 Bacteroidota bacterium | reverse complement strand
TTCTGGCAAACTTTTTTTGACTTATTTTTTAAATCTTTTTTTACCGTCTTTTCAAATAACTTCCCTGCCAATGCGGGTGCAAAAGTAATACTTCTTTTTGCTTTATCAAGCTTTTTTTTAATGTTTTTTTGATGTTTTTTTAATGTTTTTTTTTAATAGTCTAATATAGTGGTAGTTGTAAATTAACTATCGGCTGTAATGACCGTTTTGGTTAATACACAAAAGCCCTTTTATGCATTCTCGCTAATTTATTGGTGCATTTTTTTTTTCGAACTGATTTCGTTAGCTCGCGTGAAGGATTGAAACGAAGCTCTTTTTGTATAAAGGCATTTTTCTTGCCTTTTTACAAAAAAGCGGGAGTGTAAAGCCTGACATCGTCTTTTCGGACGAGGGCACGCCATGATAATCATTAGGATTGTTTTGTAAATTTTAATCATATATATAGGAGTAGTTTTTTTGGATTTGTTATATTTGCACTTTAAAATTAATAAAATGATTAAGATTACCTTACCCGATGGGTCTATTAAAGAGTTCGAAAGTAGCGTTAACGCTATGGATGTTGCCAAAAGTATTAGTGAAGGTTTGGCCAGAAACGTTATTTCGGCTAGCTTTAATGGTACAACAATAGAAACTGCTACCGAGTTGACAACAGACGGTTCACTCATATTATATTCTTGGAATGACAAAGATGGCAAAAAAGCATTTTGGCACTCGACCTCGCACGTTATGGCACAGGTTCTTGAAGAAATGTATCCTGGTTTAAAATTAACTCTTGGCCCAGCAATTGACAATGGTTTTTATTATGATGTTGATTTTGGCGAAAATAAAATAATAGAAGCTGATTTTAAGAAAATTGAAGATAGAATTCTTGAAATTTCTCGTGACAAACACGAGTTTAAATTGCGTCCAGTTTCGAAAGCCGATGCCTTGGAACTCTATAAAGACAATGAATTTAAAACGGAATTAATCACAAATCTCGAAGACGGAACAATTACGTTTTGTGATCATGCCACTTTTACAGATTTGTGTCGTGGCGGACATATTCCGAATACTGGAATTATAAAAGCCGTGAAAATTATGAGTATTGCTGGTGCCTACTGGCGAGGAAACGAGAAAAACAAGCAATTGACTCGTGTTTATGGAACATCATTCCCAAAACAAAAAGATCTGACAGAATATTTAGAATTACTTGAAGAAGCCAAACGAAGAGATCACAGAAAGTTAGGTAAAGAATTAGATTTATTTGCTTTTTCGCAAAAAGTTGGTGCAGGTTTGCCGTTGTGGTTACCAAAAGGTGCAGCCTTGCGAGATAGATTGGAGCAATTTTTGAAAAAAGCTCAAAAAAAAGCGGGTTATGAGCAAGTAGTTACGCCACATATTGGTCAAAAAGAGTTGTATGTAACATCGGGACATTATGCCAAATATGGTGCAGATAGTTTTCAACCAATAAATACGCCTGCAGAAGGCGAAGAATTTTTGTTGAAACCAATGAATTGCCCTCATCATTGCGAAATTTACAATACAAAACCTTGGTCTTATAAAGATTTACCTAAGCGTTATGCTGAATTTGGTACAGTATATAGATACGAACAAAGCGGCGAATTGCACGGTTTGACACGTGTTCGTGGTTTTACGCAAGACGATGCACACATTTTTTGTACGCCCGACCAATTGGATCAAGAGTTTAAAAACGTTATTGATTTAGTTTTATATGTTTTTGGATCATTAGGATTCGAGAATTTTACAGCTCAAATATCATTAAGAGATCAAATTGAAAGAGAAAAATATATTGGTAGCGACGAAAATTGGGAGAAAGCAGAAAATGCAATCATCAATGCTGCTGCGGATAAGGGATTGAAAACAGTGGTTGCTTATGGCGAAGCGGCTTTTTATGGTCCAAAATTGGATTTTATGGTCAAAGATGCTTTGGGTAGACAATGGCAATTGGGAACAATTCAAGTAGATTATAACTTGCCAGAACGTTTTGAATTAACTTACAAAGGCTCTGATAATGAGTTACATACTCCAGTAATGATTCACCGTGCTCCTTTTGGAAGTATGGAACGTTTTATTGCGATTTTGATTGAACATACCGCTGGAAATTTTCCGCTTTGGTTAATGCCTGAGCAAGCATTAATTTTATGTTTGAGTGATAAATATGAAAATTATGCTAAAAAAGTTTTAAATCTGCTAGAAAATCACGATATTCGCGCACAAATTGATAACAGAAATGAATCAATTGGAAGAAAAATTCGCGATGCAGAAATGCAAAAAACCCCGTTTATGTTGATTGTAGGCGAGGAAGAAGAGAAAAACGAAACCATATCAATTCGCCGTCATGGACAAGAAGGAAAAGGTAATGTTACAGTTACAATTGAAGATTTTGCTAAGATAGTTAATGACGAGATTAGCAAAACATTAAAAGTTTTTAACATAGAGTAATCATTTGTCGAAAGACAAATCTAAATAATAAAGTCATAGCAATAAGAAACAGTAGAGGTTATCAACCTCGAGTAGAAAAAAAGGACGAACACAAAATTAATAATTTTATTCGTGTTCCAGAAGTACGCCTTGTAGGCGAAAATGTTGAGCCAGGTGTTTATAAAACTTCCGAGGCGATGAGACTTGCAGATAAATTTGAATTGGATTTGGTTGAAATTTCGCCAAATGCTGAGCCCCCAGTTTGTAAGATAATGGACTATAAGAAGTTTGTTTACATGCAAAAAAAGCGTGAAAAGGAACTAAAAGCAAAATCTACACAGATTGTTGTAAAAGAAATTCGTTTTGGTCCACAAACAGATGAACATGATTATGAATTTAAACGCAAAAATGCCGAAAAATTCTTAAAAGAAGGTTCTAAATTGAAAGCATTTGTTTTCTTTAAGGGTCGATCAATTATTTACAAAGATCAAGGTCAAATCTTGTTGTTAAAACTAGCAACAGATTTAGAAGAACACGGAAAAGTTGAAGCAATGCCTGTTCTTGAAGGTAAAAGAATGATTATGTTTATTGCTCCTAAAAAAGGAAAAACATCTCAGCCTGCGCCAAAAGCAAAAGAAGGTCAGCCAAGACCACCAAAAAATATAGAAATTAAACCCGAAGCTGGTATTCAGGTTGAAAAAGAAGAATAAAAGTATTTGAAACAGTTTGTTTCGTAGCTTTTAAATAATAAATAAGTAAGAATAAATTAAATACCTAGGAAAAAATGCCTAAAATGAAAACCAAATCTAGCGCCAAGAAACGATTTAAAGTTACTGGTTCTGGAAAGATTAAAAGAAAGCATGCCTTTAAAAGTCATATTTTGACCAAAAAGTCGAAAAAACGTAAATTAGCATTGACACACTCAGCACTAGTTCACAAAACAGATATGAAAAGTATCAAACAACAATTAAGAATTATCTAAAAAGTGTTCAGTTTACAGTGTTCATTATGCAGTTATTGCGTTGTAAATAAAGAATTTAAAGATAAAACTTTAGGTTAAAATTATTTTAAATAACCTTGAAGTGGGCCATTAAGTACTTTTGATTCAATTCAAGTCGCCTTACTACAAAAAACATCAAAATTATGCCAAGATCGGTAAATTCAGTTGCTAAAAGAGCACGAAGAAAAAAAATAATGAAGCAAGCCAAAGGTTTCTTTGGTCGTCGTAAAAACGTTTGGACGGTTGCTAAAAACGCAGTAGAGAAAGCAATGTGCTACGCTTACCGCGATAGAAAAGTGAACAAAAGAAATTTTAGAGCTTTATGGATTCAACGTATTAACGCTGGAGCTAGATTGGAAGGAATGTCTTATTCACAATTTATAGGAAAAGTAAAAAAGCACA
This sequence comes from Bacteroidota bacterium, assembly GCA_031408435.1. Lineage (GTDB taxonomy): Bacteria > Bacteroidota > Bacteroidia > Flavobacteriales > Flavobacteriaceae > Flavobacterium. The sequence continues at coordinate 131,005 of JANNWM010000048.1, read as the reverse complement.
ACATCGAATTGAACCGTAAAGTTCTTGCAGATTTGGCTATGAACCACCCCGTAGCTTTCAAAGCAGTACTTAACAAAGTAAAATAAACGTTTTATCAACTAAATTTACTTCTTACTTATATAGAAAATCCCAATCGAAAGATTGGGATTTTTTTCTTTAATTTAGAAAATATTACTATTTTTGAAAATGGACTTTAATAAAATACTAGAAGAAATTTATATAGAAACGAAAGCAATACCTAAAACAGGAAATGTAGCAACATCAATTCTTGAATTGGCTAAAATTGATGCTGATAAATTTGGAATACATATTACGACGATCAATAATCAAGATTATGGTATTGGCGATAGCAACGAAAAATTTTCAATTCAATCTATTTCTAAAGCTTTGACGGTTGCTTTGGCGTTTTCTTTTCTTGATGAAAAAGTTTGGGATCGGGTTGGTGTAGAACCGTCGGGAAGTGCATTCAATTCGTTAGTACAACTTGAATATGAAAAAGGAATCCCCAGAAATCCTTTTATAAATGCTGGTGCATTGGTAATTGCAGATATTTTGGTATCGAATCTTCAAAATCCTAAAGAAGATTTTTTGAAATTTATACGGAAAATTTCAAATTGTAATACTATTGAATATAATTTAAAGGTTGCCAAGTCAGAAAAAGAAACAGGTTTTAGGAACGCAGCATTGTGTAACTTCTTAAAATCATTTGGGAATATTAATAATGATGTCTACAATGTTCTTGATTTTTATTATCATCAATGTTCATTAGAAATGACTTGTAAAGAATTGGCACATAGTTTTTTCTTTTTTGCAAATGAAGGCAAATCGATTTCTGGTGAACAAATTTTAGCCAAAAGCCAAGTAAAACGTTTAAATGCCTTAATGCAAACTTGTGGATTTTATGACGAATCGGGAGAATTTACTTATAAAGTAGGATTACCAGGAAAAAGTGGTATCGGCGGTGGAATTGCAGCATTATATCCAAAAAATTTTGTAGTTGCAGCTTGGTCACCAAGATTAAACGAAAAAGGAAATTCGGAACTTGGAATGTATGCTTTAGAGCTTTTAACAACAAAAACAGGAATGTCAATATTTTAAAAATAAAAAAACCTTTCAAAAAGAAAGGTTTTTTTATTGAACTAAAAAAAATTAGTCTCTTTTTGGAGCATTCTTCTTTTCACGTTTTTCCTCTTTTTTTTCTTTTGCAGTTTTAAGAGGTTCTTTTTTTAAGGTTTTCTTAGCATCTTGACTTTTTGCCATTTTATATAATATTAGAGTTGTTTTTTATCTTTAGTAAATGTATAAAAATTATTCTAAAAATCAAATTACAAATAGAATTACATCATTTTAATTGCCTCGTTAATCGCTTTTCGTGATTCAAATTCCAGACTTTCGTACTCTTCAATAATTTTTGTTGGCATCAGACCTTTGCGTTCATTTCTTAAAGATTTTCTGAGGTAGTCTAAAGAAAAACCATATCTTTCTTTTAATAAGGACAATATATCAGGATTATATATTCTTCTAACTTTAGTTTTTTCTTCCATTATTCAGTGTAGATTAATTTTTTTGAAATAAAATTAACATTTTCTTGAATAAAAATCTAATTTATAAAATGTATTTTTTTAAATAATCGTTAAAAGTGTGTTTTTATACGATAAAAAGCGTGTTTGTTATAAAAAATTTAATTTAATTGGATATAATCTATATTTTAAATTGAATTGATATTTTTTGCCTCAGGTTTAAATGATTAACAAGATTAAATAATAAAAAAAATGTAATAATCTGATTAATGAGTGATTGTGAAAATTAATATTCGCTATTCAAAAAAATAAGTAAAATAATAACTTTATGAAATCATCATATCAAAACCAATATTAAAGCAATAATTGCTGGTAAAGCTTGAACAAAAAATATTTTTTTACTTGCTGTAAATGAACCATAAATTCCTGCTATAAAAACACATACCAAAAAAAATATGGAAATATTAGTTTTCCAAATAGCATCATTTATAAAGAAAGTCCAAATTAATCCTGCTGCTAAGAAACCATTATACAGTCCTTGATTGGCTGCCAAACTTTTGGTTGGAGTAAATAAATCTGATGATAATGCACCTTTAAAGGTTTTTTTACCAAGTGTTTCCCAAGCGAACATTTCCATATATAAAATGTACAAATGTTCTAAAGCTACCAAACCAACCGTAATATTTCTAAGAATTTCCATTTTATTAATTTTATAAATCAAATGTAAACATTTTTACAATAAAAAAACCTCAATTTATTCAAACTGAGGTTTTTTATTCATTAAAATGTAAATTCAAAAATTATTAACTTACCAAAACCCATGTTCCTGCATTAATCAGCAATTCGGCTTTTTTGTATTTCATTTCTTCGGTTTGACCGTTGGCAACATTTTGAACTTTTACGGTATCATTTCTGTTGATTTTCGGTTGATCACGAACAATCGTTTCTGTAACTTGACGTTGTTGTGTTTGACCAACTTCACGATTTTGTTCAGATAAAGTGTCAGAATTAGGAATTTCGTCTTTCGAAGTTTTATAATTTTCTACTTGACGCACTTCTTTGGCTTCTTGAATATTGTTTTGTTGTTGTGGTAAATCGCCTTTGAACAAGAAAGATATTACTTCTTTATTGACATTGTTCAACATATTTTTGAATAATTTATAAGCTTCTATTTTATAAATTACTAAAGGATCTTTTTGCTCATGAACTGCTAATTGAACTGATTGTTTCAGCTCGTCCATTTTACGTAAATGTTTTTTCCAAGCCTCGTCAACTATTGCCAGTGTTATGTTTTTCTCGAAATCGGCTACCAATTGATTGCCTTGTGTATTGTATGCTTTTTCTAAATCAGTAACTACATTTAACGTTTTAATTCCATCAGAAAACGGAATTACAATTCGCTCAAACTGATTGTTTTTATCTAAAAACACATTTGAAATAATTGGAAAAGCTTCTCTAGCTGAACGTTCGGTTTTTTCGGTATAATATGCCATTGTGGCTTTGTAAACTTTCCCTGTTAACTCCGTTTCATTCATTTTACTGAATTCGCTTTCAGAAACTGGCGATGTAATAGAGAAATATCGAATCAATTCAAATTCGAAATTCTTGAAATCATTGCTTGGCTTGTTGCTTTCGACAATTACTTCGCAAGTGTCGTACATCATGTTGGCGATGTCTAATTTTAAACGTTCTCCGTGCAATGCGTGACGACGTCGTTTGTAAACTACTTCACGTTGCGCGTTCATAACATCATCATATTCTAACAAACGTTTTCTAGTTCCAAAGTTATTTTCTTCGACTTTTTTCTGTGCACGTTCTATCGATTTGGTCATCATCGAATGCTGAATTACTTCACCTTCTTTCAATCCCATTCTGTCCATTACTTTTGCAACACGCTCAGAACCAAACAATCTCATTAAATTATCTTCAAGCGAAACATAAAATTGCGAACTTCCAACATCGCCTTGACGACCCGCACGACCACGCAATTGGCGGTCAACACGACGAGAATCGTGGCGTTCGGTTCCTACAATTGCCAATCCACCAGCAGCTTTAACTTCTGGCGAAAGCTTGATATCGGTTCCACGACCAGCCATATTCGTTGCAATGGTTACAACGCCAGGTTTTCCTGCTTCTTCAACAATTTGCGCTTCTTGTTTGTGCATTTTTGCATTCAAAACATTGTGCGCTACACCACGCATTTTCAACATTCTACTCAATTTTTCAGAAATATCTACTGATGTTGTTCCAATTAAAACTGGTCTTCCAGCAGCTGATAATTCGGCTACATCTTCGATAACTGCGTTGTATTTTTCGCGAGTTGTTTTGTAAATTAAATCTTCTTTATCAAGTCTTGACATTCCTTTATTGGTCGGAATTTCAACAACATCTAGTTTGTAAATTTCCCAAAGTTCGCCAGCTTCTGTAACTGCTGTTCCAGTCATTCCAGCCAATTTGTTATACATTCTGAAATAATTTTGTAATGTAACTGTTGCAAATGTTTGGGTAGCAGCTTCGATTGTTACATTTTCTTTAGCTTCGATGGCTTGGTGCAATCCGTCAGAATAACGACGACCATCCATAATACGACCAGTTTGCTCATCGACAATCATAATTTTGTTGTCCATAATTACATATTCGGTATCTTTTTCGAATAATGTATAGGCTTTCAATAATTGAGTCAAAGTGTGGATTCTTTCAGATTTAATGCTGAAATCCTGAAATAATCTTTCTTTTTCTTCGGCTAATGCATCTTTTTCAAGACCCATTTTTTCGATTCTTGCAATTTCGGTTCCGATATCTGGAAGTACGAAAAAGTTTTTATCCTCAGAATTTGATGATAAAAATTTCACACCATTGTCTGTTAACTCAACTTGATTGTTTTTTTCTTCGATTACAAAATACAGTGCTTCGTCAACCTTTGGCATTTCGCGGTTGTTGTCTTGCATATAATTATTTTCGGTTTTTTGCAACAATTGTCTGATACCTTCTTCACTCAAAAATTTAATTAAAGCTTTGTTTTTTGGCAACGAACGATAAGCTCGAAGCAAATTAAATCCGCCATCTTTTGTGTTTCCTTCGCCAATTAATTTTTTAGCTTCGATTAAAAACCCATTTGATAATTGACGTTGGGAAGCAACCAAATTATCAATTTTTGGTTTCAATTCGTTAAATTCGTGACGATCGCCTTGTGGTACTGGTCCAGAAATAATCAATGGTGTTCTTGCATCATCAATTAAAACCGAATCGACTTCATCGACAATGGCAAAATTGTGTTTTCTTTGAACCAAATCTGCTGGAGAATGTGCCATATTATCACGCAAATAATCGAAACCAAATTCGTTATTTGTACCATAAGTAATGTCTGCATCATAAGCTTTTTTACGACCTTCAGAATTGGGTTGGTAATTATCGATACATTCAACTGACATTCCGTGAAATTCGAAAAGTGGCGCTTTCCAAGTACTGTCTCGTTTTGCCAAATAGTCGTTTACGGTTACCAAATGCACACCATTTCCAGTCAAAGCATTCAAATATAAAGGCAAAGTTGCTACTAAAGTTTTACCTTCACCAGTTTGCATTTCAGAAATTTTTCCTTCGTGAAGAACAATTCCACCGATTAATTGCACATCATAATGCACCATATCCCAAGTGATTTCTTTTCCGGCTGCATTCCAAGAATTTGCCCAAACGGCAGTATCGCCAACTAAATTTATATATGATTTTTCGGCAGAAAACATTCTGTCTTTTTCGGTTGCTTGCACAACAATCTGAGTGTTATTCTTGAAACGATTGGCAGTTTCTTTTATAACCGCAAATGCTTCTGGAAGAATTTCCAGCAAAGTTTTTTCAGAAATTTCGTAGGCTTCTTTTTCTAAAGCATCTATTGCATTGTACAAATCTTCGCGAGCATCGACATCGGCAATTGCTTCGACTTCGATTTTTAAAGCTTCAATTTTTGAATCTTTTTCTGAACGAGCTTGCTTAATTCGTATTTTGAATTCTGCAGTTTTTGCGCGCAATTGATCGTGAGAAAGTGCTGCAATTGTTGGCTCAATTGCCTTAATTTTGTTGATATAAGGTTGTGTAGCTTTGACGTCTTTTTGAGATTTGTCTCCTACAAAAACTTTAATAATGCTGTTTATGAAACTCATAATATGGTATAATTTCTTTATTTATATAATGTTGTGTAAAATAAACAAAAAAAAAGCCTCTTTGGAGACTTTTCAATTGATTTATTTTTTAATATTCGTCCTCGTTCCAAAGATAATCTTCGTCTGTAGGATAATCTGGCCAAATCTCTTCCATTGATTCGTATATTTCGCCTTCGTCTTCAATAGATTGTAGGTTTTCTACAACTTCTAACGGAGCACCAGCTCTAATTGCGTAGTCAATAAGTTCGTCTTTGTTGGCAGGCCAAGGTGCATCACTTAAATACGATGCTAATTCTAATGTCCAATACATCTTATTTAGATTTTAATTTTGTGCAAAAATAATTTTTTTATTGAAATGTACAAGTTTTTTAAGACTTATTTTTGATATGTGTAAGAACTTTTTTCAGTCACAGTTTTCAGTCGCAGTTTTCAGTGTTCAACTGCGACTGTAAACTGGTCATTATTTTCTAGGTATCCATTTTACTTCGTCAGCGTTTAAGTCAGATGACAACTTTCGTGCCAACACAAAAAGGTAGTCAGAAAGTCTGTTTAGGTATTTGACAGCCATTTCGTCAATTTCTTCGTCGTTGCTTAAATGCACCGCTAAGCGTTCTGCACGACGACATACACATCGAGCAACGTGACAATATGACACGGTTGTGTGTCCACCGGGCAAAACAAAATGTGTCATTTGTGGCAACGAATCTTCCATTGTGTCGATTTCTTTTTCAAGCAATTCGATATCAGATTCAATGATTCCTAGATTTTTTAGGCGTTTTTCTCCATTTTTCATGATTTCCTTTTCGACTGGAGTTGCCAAGATTGCTCCGACTGTAAATAATCTATCTTGAATTTCGATTAGAACTTCTTTATAATTTTGGTTCATTTGTTGGTCACGAATTAGTCCGATGTACGAATTTAATTCATCTACAGTTCCATAACTTTCGATTCTGATGTTATCTTTTGATACTCTTTGACCCCCGAATAATGCTGTTGTGCCTTTGTCGCCAGTTTTTGTATATACTTTCATTAAATATTTAGATTATAGACATTAGATTTTAGATATGCTTAATAATCCAAAATTACAAGGCAAATTTATGCTTATTAAACGAGAAATTCAATTGGATTTTTTACAATTTTAATTTAATTAATAATTTAGTAAAATCAATTTAATGCAATTTGAAGAAAATCTAAAAAAAATAATTTCAGAAAACTTATTCCTAAAATAAAAATCTATATTTGTATTTTAAAAAAATAAACTAAAATGGAATATTTAGATTTTGAACTTCCTATAAAAGACCTTATCGAACAGTTAGATAAATGTCAAGTTATTGGCGAAGAATCGAACGTAGATGTCACTGATACTTGCAAGCAAATCAATAAAAAACTAGAAGCTGCCAAAAAAGATATTTATAAAAACCTTACAGCTTGGCAGCGAGTTCAATTATCTCGACACCCAAGTCGTCCCTACACAATGGACCATGTACGGGCACTTTGTGGGGATACTTTTCTTGAACTCTTTGGTGATAGAAATTTTAAAGACGATAAAGCCATGATTGGTGGATTGGGCAAAATTGGTGGTCAATCATTCATGATAATTGGTCAACAAAAAGGTTTTAATACCAAAACGCGTCAATTCAGAAATTTCGGAATGGCAAATCCAGAAGGATATAGAAAAGCATTAAGACTAATGAAAATGGCCGAGAAATTTGGCATTCCAGTCTTAACGTTAATTGACACACCAGGTGCATATCCAGGTTTAGAAGCCGAAGAACGTGGCCAGGGCGAGGCAATTGCACGAAATATTCTAGAAATGATAAGATTAAAAACGCCTATTATTTCTGTAATTGTCGGCGAAGGAGCATCAGGTGGTGCTTTAGGAATTGGTGTTGGCGATAAAGTTTATATGATGGAAAATACTTGGTATTCGGTAATTTCACCAGAATCTTGTTCGTCTATTTTATGGAAAAGTTGGGAGTATAAAGAAATTGCCGCAGAAGCATTAAAATTGACTTCGGCAGATATGAAAAAGCAGAAATTAGTTGATGATATTATCCCAGAACCACTTGGTGGCGCTCATTATGACCGTGAAACAGCATTTAAGACTGTTGAACAATATATTTTGAAGGGTTACAGTGAACTAAAAGATTTGTCTGCTAAAGAATTAGTGGATCAAAGAATGGAAAAATACAGCAAAATGGGCGAGTATAAAGAATAAATTTAAATTATAAATATCATTTACAAATAAAATCCGATACTTTAAATCTATCGGATTTTTATTTGATGAAAATTAAGTTTTTTGCTTTTTCTTTTTTGCAGCAGGAAATAAAACATTGTTCAAAATTAGTCTAAAACCAGGCGAATTTGGGTGCAGGTCTAAAACAGTTGGCTCATCGCCTACTCTATGCTGAAAATCTTCGGGATCGTGACCGCCAAAATAAGTAAACATTCCTTTACCCTTTTGACCATGAATGTATCTTGCCTCTTCATTCAATTCGTTTTCTCCCAAAACCAACACATTTGTTTTGACCAAAGATCTATCAAATGCAGTTGTTTGCCCCATAAAACCTTTGACCAATTGAGTGTGATTTTGGCAAAGCATAGTTGGAATTGGGTCCCACTTTGCAGAAAAATCCATCAAAGTAAAATAATCTTTCTCTGTTGGGATTCTTCTTTTATCTGTTGTATCAATATCCGAGAATTCATATTTTTCGGGTTTTCTTTCTAGGATAAAGTTTTTGAAAGCAAACGAATTATTAAAATTCAATTTAGCTTGATAATTGCCTTCGCTTGGATCTCCATCGAACATTGCTTCGCAAATATCGGTTCCTTCGGCAGCTAAAGCAATGTCAAAACTATCTGTTGCTGAGCACATTGCGAACATAAATCCGCCACCAATTACAAAATCTCTAATTTTTTTTGCAACCGCTAATTTTTCTTCAGATACTTTTGCATATCCTAGTTTGATTGCTAGTGCTTCTGAATCTCTTTTTTGTTGAATGTACCAAGGAGCATTTTTATACATAGAATAAAACTTGCCGTATTGTCCAGAAAAATCCTCGTGATGCAAGTGCAACCATTCGTACTGAATTAAAGCATCGCCTAGCACTTCATCGTCATATATTGGTGTAAATGGGATTTCGGCATAGGTCAAAACCATTGTAACTGCATCGTCCCAAGGTTGTTTGCCTTTTGGGGTATAAACTGCAATTTTAGGTGCTTTTTCTAAAGCAACAACATCCATATTTTGAGATGGACTTGAAATTTCATCAAGAATAATCGCTGTTTCTGAATCTGATAAAATTTCGAAACTAACGCCTCTAATTTGACATTCTTTTCTGATTTCGGTGGCATCGGGCAACAAAAATGAGCCACCACGATAATTGAGCAACCAACTGGCTTTGTAATTTTTGGACAAACACCAATAAGTAATTCCGTAGGCTTTTAGATGGTTTTTTTGGGTTGTTTCATCCATCGACAAAATCAAAAAAGATGCTTTTGCTGATAAAGAAATTAAAATTGTTAATAAACAGAAAGTTTTCTTAAAACACATTACATATAAAATTTAATCAAAGATAATAGATAATTCATTAAAAAAAAAGATTAATTATTTGTAATTATGAATAAAAAAAATACTGAATGTACCTAAATATAGCGCTATATCTAATTAAAATTATTTTGATTTTGTTAAGTTTTTTTATGCATTCAAAGAATTTTAAATTATTTATTACTAACCAATTTTTTAAAAAATAGGTATTTATACGCATAGTCATCAATTTAAATCGAATTAGTTTTGTAAAACAAATATGTTTGTCAATAAAAGCGTTCAAATAATTAATATCTGACATTATATAAATTACAAGAAAAGAAATTCAGGTTTACAAAAATTTAGCATTTAAAAACTCAAAATTATGAAATATTCAAAATTAATTTTAACGTTACTAATAATGAACTTTTCTGGAATTGCACAAAATTCTGACTCTTATTTCTTACTAGAAAAAGCTGGAAGACAAAGAATTTTGTGTGAACAAATGACAAAAAATTATTTAATGATTGCTAGCAATAAATATGTTGAATTTGCAAAAACAGAATTGAATGAATCGGAAAACGAATTTAATGAAAACTTAAAATTTTTGATGGCAAATATTGAAAATCAACCAATTAAAGAAAAAATTTCTGAAGTTACTGATAAATGGATTGATTTTAAAAATAAATTAATTCATGAAAAGTACGTTCCAGAAATTAATATGATTCTAGAACTTTCGGGGAAATTATCTGAAGTTTGCAACGAATTAATAAAAAATGTTTATCGAGAAAATGATTTTAAGAATGCAAGAACATTGAATATTTTTAATAAACAGAAATTCAATATTCAAAAACTTATAAAATATTGTTTATTGAATGATTTTGATCAAAAAAATCAAACTAAATTAAATAAATTTATACAAGAAGTAATTATAAGTTATGAATTGAATAATGAATTTTTGAAAAACCCATCAAAATACGATAAAAACACTCAAAACTTAATAAATAAAAATATAATGGACTGGTCGCTTTCGAAAAACACATTTGATATACATAACAAAAATTACAATTTAGAAAATGCAATAAAAAATGCGGACGAAATCATGAATAAAACTAATGAAATGTCTAATAAAATGTTCGATATGTATGTAACAAATGCAATAATAACTGGTAGATAAATCTTGAAAGATTTTTAATAAAACAAAATGGAAACAAACAAAATGAATATTTTAAAGAAAGTATTAATAAAAAATTCAAAAAAAATACCACTTGAAAAAGTTTGCGTAATTATTTTAATAGTATTGTTAATAATCTATTTTGTGTTGGGTTTAAACCAAATATTTAATTAGAAATAAGAAAAAGAAAAATTTAAATTTTTTATAAACCAAATTATTTATAAAAATATTATTTTTGTTAAAACATAAAACAATGAAAAACAGGACAATATTATTTTTAGCATTATTATTCTTAACAATTTTTAAAGTAAATTCACAAGTTTTTACTGATAGCAATTTACCCATAATAGTTATAAATACAGATATAGATTCAGGAACAATGCTGCCAATTGAGATTCCTGATGATCCAAAAGTATTGGCAGTAATGAAAATTATTAAACATATTGATGGTTCTAGAAATTATTTAACCGACCAAAATACACCCGCTTTTTTAAATTACAATGGTCGAATTGCTATAGAAATAAGAGGTTCTACGTCTCAGAGTTTACCTAAAAAACCTTATTCGTTGACCACATTGGTTGCTAATAGCACAACAATTAACACAACTGCTAATTTTAGTTTGCTTGGAATGCCGTCAGAAAATGACTGGGTTCTTAATTCATTGGCTTTTGACCCATCGTTAATTCGCGATTATTTGGCCTTTAATTTATCAAGACAAATGGGCAATTATTCAGCTAGGACTCAATATTGCGAAGTGGTAATTAACGGGGAATATGCAGGTTTATATATGTTGACAGAAAAATTAAAAGCCGATTCTAATAGAATAAACATTACCAAAATTTTATCTACTGATATTGTATCACCCAATTTAACAGGTGGCTATATTACCAAAGCCGACAAAACAACTGGAGGCGATCCGGTAGCTTGGACAATGCCCGTTTATGACGGAAATAATGTCGATTATATTCACGAATTACCAAAACCTACAGATGTAACTATTGAGCAAAATAATTATATAAAATTGCAGTTCGACAATCTTCAAACTAATGCAAATGCGAATAATTCAACTCTTTTTAATGGATATACAACCGTAATTGATGTTCCTAGTTTTGTGGATTTTATGATTTCTAATGAGTTTGCTGCAAATGCCGATGGTTATCAGTTTAGTACTTATTTTCATAAAGACAGAAACGGTAAATTACGAGCTGGTCCTATTTGGGATTTTAATTTATCTTTAGGCAACGACTTGTTTTTATGGGGATTAGACCGAAGTAAAACCAATACTTGGCAATTTTCTAATGGAGACAATGAAGGTTCTAAATTTTGGAGAGATTTGTTTAACAATCCAGAGTTTAATTGTTACTTGTCAAAACGTTGGTTCGAATTAACGCAATCTGGAAATATTTTAAGTCAAAATTCTATAAACACATTGGTTGACAGTGCCATAATTTTAATTTCGGAGGCTATGGTTCGTGAGAACGCAAAATGGAACACAATTCCAAATAATACATTAGAAATTTCGAATTTAAAAACATGGATTGCGAATAGATTAATTTGGATGAATGCCAATATTGGTTCGCCGACAGCTTGTTCGAATGTAGTTACACCAAAGTTAGTAATTTCGAAAATTAATTATAACCCAGCAATTTTTGGAACATTTACTAGCAATGACCAAGAATTTATTCAGATTTCAAATACCGAAACATCGTCGGTTGATTTGTCAGGAATTTACTTTTCTCAATTAGGCACAACTTATCAATTTCCGTTTGGTTCGACAATCGCAGCAAATTCTGAAATATATTTAGCCTCTAATTCTAGTGTTTTTGAAACAAGATATGGTTTTGCAGCTTTTGATCAATATACTCGAAACTTATCAAACAAATCTCAAAAAATAGTTTTGTCTGATGCTTTTGGAAATGAAATTGATAAAGTAGAGTTTTTTGATTCTGCTCCTTGGCCAACAGCGGCCGATGGAAACGGTAGTTATTTGCAATTATCAAACACAAATTTAGACAACAATTTGGCTTCGAGTTGGATTGCCGCTACTATTAATTTATCAAATGAAAGATTTGATATTGATAACAATAGCGTTACAATTTATCCAAATCCTGCCAATAATTTTGTTTTAATTAACTCATCAAATAAAATTAATAGGATTGAATTTATTGATATTTCAGGAAAATTAATCAAAAACGAAAATTTCGATACCCATAATGTATCGTGTAATGTTATTGATTTATTAAACGGAATTTATTTTATTAAGATTTATAACGAATTAGGAATTAAAACTTTGAAATTTATTAAAATTTAGAAAACGTACAAAATCATAAAATAAATATGTTGTTAGTTATATTGCAAAAAAAATCCCAAATATTAAAATATTGGGATTTTTTTTATTGCTATCAAAAAATTATTTTTTTATAAATTTAGATATTATTTGTTTTGAATCTTTGCTCTTTAACACCAAGAAATAAAAACCAGCTGTTAATTGTTTTACATCAATTGAATTTGAATTTATTGATGGTTTTAGAACTATTTTTCCAGTAACATCAACAACCTCAGTCGATATTGTATCATTTAGATTATTATCAAATGAAAATTGCAATTGATCAATAACTGGGTTTGGACTAATTCTTAAATTTGTTAAATCGAAGTTTTTATTTGCTAAATTAGTTGCACCTTCGACAACCAAAAGCGTTTGGTTAATTGCAGGATTCAATATTTCGTCGACTTTTCCAGAAGGCCATTTAACGATAATCTTGTCTATAGCAGTTGCAGTTCCTAAACCAAAATGAGTGTTTAATGAACTCATGAATTCGAATCCCTCGCCGCTGCGAACATCACGAATTTGTTTCCCCCAAGATCCATAAATTTCAATTCTTGCTCCAATTCCGTTTCTGTTACTTTGAATGCCTTTGTAGGCAATTTTTATCCAATTATTGCCATTTGGAATCGCGAATTTAACATTATCATTGTTTTGAATATCTAGAAAACCATCGTTGTTTAAATCGCCAATAGCACCAACTTCTATTGCTTGATAATAGCTTGGTTTAAAAACATTGTTGCCTTTATTGAACATAATTTTGTTACCGCTTCCTAAAATATCGATTTTTCCGTCGTTGTCAAAATCGTAAGATACATAATCTCGGTTTGCAGTTAGATTTTCATCAAATCCAGAACCAATTGTTACATCTGCAAATTGCTCTTCGACTGAATTGGTTTTATCTAAATCATTCCTAAAAAGTTTGTTTTCTGCAAATCCGTTTGTTCCAACCATAATATCCATGTCGCCGTCATTATCAAAATCATCTATTGCCGACGACCAAGATTGTACTGGAAGAAAGTCTATTTTGGCCAATGCAGAAATATCTGTAAATACCCCATTTCCATCATTTCTATGCAATTCGCTGGCTGGACCAGAACATTTTGAAATAAACATATCTAAATCACCATCATTGTCATAATCTGTCCAAATTGATGCATAATTTCCACCGCTTGGCAGGACTCCTAAATTGTAAGCTCCCGGAGTAATACCAGATTGATTGTAGCTAAAATTTCCTGAACCATCATTAATATAATAAACATTTGGTTGAATATCGTGACACGAAAATGCATCAAGATTACCATCATTATTTATATCTACAAAATTTGTTCTTTGGCAAAAAATGTATTGTCCTGGCGTATCGTTTGTATAGGCTGTACCAGTATTGTTAGATTTCATAAACGCAACTCCATTTCCGTTGCCGTACATCAAATCATTGTATCCATCTTTGTTGTAATCGCCTGCAGCAATACTCCAATTTGGCAATAAACTAGTTGCTGATGTAGGAAAATTTGCTATTGAAAACTGATTGTTATTGGTCTGAAAATGTATTTTTATATTGTTATTAGAAACCCCAACAATATCGTCTTTTTGATCATTATTCATATCGACAACACAATTATTAAATTTGCCTTGACCAACTGGAATTGTGGCAATTGTTTGGTCAGAATATATAACTGGGAAAAAAGTTGGTGTTTCTGAAAGTGTAAATTCAAATCCTGAATTGCTGTTTTTATTATCCCAAACTATATAATAAACTGTACCGCCAATAACATCGAATGTTTTTTTAGATAAATTAGAAGTTACCCCGCCCGAATTACATTCAACAATTCCTGAATTGTCATCGGTTGCTACACAAACCAATGCATCGCAAAGTCCTTTATAAATACTAAAATTGGTGTCTTTACAAACATTTGCAATCAAATCAGAAGAGACCGTAACTGTAAGGTTTTGAGCTGGTTGATATTTGTACCATTTTGCAAGTGTTCTATTTGTTGCACAACTAGTATTTATATTATTTGGCTCAAGAGCTGAGACAATTGTTGTTCCAGCTGTTAGATTTATGGCTAAATTGCAGGGATTTGGAATATATTCTGATTCAATTAATTTAAAATCGAACCCATTACTTTCCCATTTATTGTCAAATGCAATATAATAAGTTGTACCAGCAAATACATCAAATTTTTTAACAGAAAGATAAGATAGATTGTTAGTGGTACACAAAATTTCGCCTGCATCATCGTTGCCAGAATAACAAACTAAGCCAGAACAATTTCCGGTATAGACTTGAAAACGAGTATCGCGACAAATATTTTGAACTAAATCGGTTGTAACTGTCAAAGAATAATTTTGAGTTGGTGTGTACGAATACCATTCTCCGGCAGTAGCACCAATTTCGGTTGATGAACATACAGGCGATGGAACTTGAGTGCCGTTTATAGATGTTACAGTATAACTTCCTGCAATAATTGGCAATGCCGTTGAACAAGTATCTTGCGCAAAAGAAAAATAATTTATTAATAATAAAATTCCAAGAAGATAATTATTGAAATTTTTTTTGATTTTTGTTTGTTTTGTTTTCATTTTTTTAATTTTGATATTATCTACAAGCTGGCAAACTGTTTATCCATTGTTCGATTAAGGCTACGCCTTCTGTATGAATTATTGTACGACCGTGTTGAGGCATTCTGTAAGCTTCTTCGGTTGTGTTTAGTCTATAATACATCATTGATTGTCCTAGATTTCTTGGGGAAACAATTTTGGTAAATGGCGAAAGAATTGAACCTTGAACATCGAAAGTATTCATACAAACCCCTAAATTCTGTTGACCGTTTGATGCACCAGTTGCACTAAACGCAAACCTCATGTCTCGGTAATTACAATGCCTTTTTTCTTGATGGCAATGCGCACAATTAATGTCCAAGTAAGATCTTGCCCTAACTTCTAATGATTTGGTTGCGTCTTTGTAATTTACACTAGTTTTAGAGGCTATTGGCAATTCAAAATTATTTTCTAAATGACCACTTTCAATCCATTTAGTCAATTGATTTTTAGTTTCGTAACCGTAATTATAATTATTATTTAGATTCTGAGGTTTTATGCCAATCGGGATGTATGTTGTATTAGTAACGCTTTCTATTTTTTTGTGACATAAAACACATTGAGCTTGAGATGGAATTCTATAATCAACAGATTTTGTAATATTATTTTCATCTATCCAACTCAAAGATTTAAAACTACCGCTTAAATCCATGTTAGCTTCGGTTTGATCATTATTCCAAATATACTCGGCAAAAATCCAACCAGATTGCCTTCTAATCATTACACGGGTTTCAATTATTACTGTATTATTATTGGGCTGTACATTGTCATAATAAAAAGTTTTTACAATAGCAGAACCAACTGGAAGTTCAAGTACACTGTCATCGCTGTTGTAGGTTGCTTTTTGACCTTTTGGAATCCAAACAAATCTTTTTTTCTTGGCATAATCTGTAAATAATGAACTTGCTGGCTCATAAGGAATTACATCAAAAGCTGGATGTTGATTTTTCAATAAACCAACAAAAAATTTATATTCAGATAATTTCTGAAATGGTTCTTGTTCGGGATTTACAATTGTTATCGATAAAACATTTATAACAACATTCGCAAGATTTGAAATATTGTTTTGGGCATCTTTTGCATTATAAGAAATGCTGGTTGGATTATTTGCAAAAGTTGCAATTGGTGTAAAAGTAATATTTCCAGATAAAGTATTTACTGTCCAAGTTCCTTGATTTTCGACAACTAACTTATCTAATGTTCCGTTATTGTCAGTATCAATTCCTCCTGAAATACTAATTGTATTTAAAATAATTAAGTCTCCAGTGGTATCGTTATTTGCAACTGAAATTTCGACTGCATTTTCTAATGTGCTGTTAATTATATCGTCGGTTGCGATTGGAAGTTTGTCTTCGACTGGAACATATTCACTTTGATTTTCTTTTGAACAAGAAATAATTAATAAAAACGATAATAATAAAACAAAACTTGATGTAAAAAAATAATATTTTCTCATAAATTTAAAATATTTACAACAAAATTAATAAAAAAAAATTAATTATTAATGTTTTGTTAACTAATAAATAATTATTAGTTCAACTATTTAACCCCAAAAATAAAAAAAAAGCCTAAATTAAATAACTTAGGCTTTTAGTAAAAAAGATTTTTTGATAATTTTAACTTAATTTATTAGAAATCAAACTAATAAATTCTCGTCTGGTAATATCGTTTTCGAATGCACCAGTAAAAGATGATGTAGTTGTAAACGAATTTTGTTTTTGTACACCACGCATTTGCATGCACATATGTTGCGCTTCGATAACTACTGCGACACCTAGTGGTTGCAAGGCTTCTTGAATACAATCTTTTATTTGGTCAGTCAATCGCTCTTGAACTTGCATTCTTCTTGCAAAAGCATCTATAACTCTTGGTATTTTGCTCAATCCAACAATTTGACCATTTGGTATATAAGCCACGTGCGCTTTTCCAAAAAATGGCAACATGTGGTGTTCGCACATTGAGTAAACTTCGATATCTTTTACGACAATCATTTGTTTGTGGTCTTCGGTAAACATTGCCGATTTTAGAATTTCTAATGGATTCAAATCGTATCCTTGTGTAAGAAATTGCATGGCTTTGGCGGCACGTTCTGGTGTTTTTAGAATACCTTCGCGGTTAGTGTCTTCGCCAAGATTTTCGATAATTGCTTTGTAACCGTTAGAAATTTGTTCTAATTTTTCGGTATTGTAAATTTCAATTTTTTCGTAATTCTTCATTAATAGTTTTAGATGATTTAAATATTTTAACAAATTTAGGTAACGTTTTCGAGAAAAGTTCTTGAACGAAAGTTAATGTTTTTATTATACTTTTTTTTGCGTGAAGGATCGAAATGGAGCTCTTTTTTATCTAGTCTTTTGGGACGAGATAAAAAAAGCGGGAATGAAGAGCCTGACCTCGTCTTTTGGGACGAGGTCACGCCCATAAAATTTTACATTTTGAATGTTACCAATCCATAATCCATTTCGAAAATTTGACCTGATATTGATTTTGCGTTTTCAGAGATCAAGAAATTTGCCATATTTGCAACTTCTTCGGGTTTTAAATAATTTTTCATTGGGTGGCGTTCGACCATGTTTTCTTTCATTCGATCGTTGCGTAAAATATTTGCGGCAAGTGTGGTTTCGGTAATTGTCGGCGCAATTGCATTCACTCTAACTACGCTAGCCAATTCTGCACCCAACGATTTAACCAAACCTTCGACGCCTGCTTTTGCCGTTGCAACACTTGCGTGGTATGGCATTCCGAGTTTTACGGCAACAGTGCTAAAAAGTACAATTGACGGATCATTGCCTTTTTTTAAGGTTGGCAAATATTTCTGAATGGCTTTTACGGCTCCGATTACGTTGATTTCGAAATCGTTTCTAAAATCGTCTATGCTCAAACTTCCAATTGGTTTCAAGTTTATAGAACCTGGACAATATATTAAGGTATCGATATTTTCGATTTCTGGTAAAATATCGGTCAAAACATTTAATTCGAAATGTTTTAAATTTGGATTGGATGCTTCTGGAGCGTTTCTAGAAATATTGAAAACTTGATTGTTATTTGCTAATTGTTGTTTCAAGATTTCGAAACCAATTCCTTTGCTACCGCCTATTATTACTATATTTTTCATATTTTTTTGTTACACAGAGATTCACAGAGTTTAATGAGATTCACAGAGATTTTTTTTAAATCTGAAATCTAAATTCTGATATCTCAATTTATCTTTTGGATATTTTATTGTTATTAATTTGTCTTTGCATTGTGCATTTGAAACGAGAATCTTGTGTATCGTAACTGCGTAATGCTGCGTGTTTGGTTTTTCGCCCTTGCACACGAGCACGCCACAAACGGAAACTCGATGCTTTCATTTCGGTTCTCATGAGGTTGATGACTTCTTGTTCTTTGAGTCCAAATTGCATTAAAATTGCATCGAAGGTGGTTCGGTCTTCCCAAGCCATTTCTATGATTCGGTCTTTTTCTAATTCGGTTAATTCTTTTTTTTCTGTTGTCATTTATTAATATTTGATAAAAACTAAAATCCCTAGACTGTGCTCGGGAAGACAAAACTCTGTAATCTGAAATCTTTAATCAGAATCTCCAACATTCGCCATTGTGTGCATTCCTAAAATTCGTAATCCTTCGGCTTTAACAACTGGATTTTTTTTCATTGCCCAAAGAAAATCACTTGCGAATTTTCTGGTTTTTTCCATATTTACGATTGGTTTTGGATAATCTACTCCAACTTCAAAATTATTAAATTTCTGATCTAGAAATGTCATTTTTGAAGGTTCGTGAATAAATTGTATTGGAATGTTTGCCAATTCTGGAACCCATTTTAAGATAAACTCACCATTCGGGTCGTGTTCGATGCTGTTTTTTATCGGGTTATAAATTCGTAACATATTGATTCCAGTTTCGCCAGCTTGCATTTGTAATTGTGGATAATGAATTCCGGGTTCAAAATCCAGGAACATTTGCGACAGATGTTTGGTACATTCTTGCCAAGGTTGCCACAAATTGTGTGTGAAAAAAGATACCACCATAGCCCGCATTCTAAAGTTCAAATAACCTGTTTCGTTGAGACAACGCATGCAAGCATCGACCAAAGGATAACCAGTTTGACCGGTTTGCCAAGCCAAAATTTGAGTTGGATTTATTTTTTTCTTTAACGTGTGGAAACCTTTGTTGACGCTTTCGAATTCCATTATTTCTTCCATTTCGAATTTTTGAATGAAATGAGCTTGCCAAGTCAATCTCGAAACGAAAGAATCTATTTGTTTCTTGTCTTTGCAAGTCAACCTGAATTCGGATGATTTTTGCAAAACTTGTCTTGACGAAACGCAACCCCAAGCAATGTAGGGCGACAATCGGCTGCAACTTTTTCGTGCCAAAGTTGGTTTAGAAATATGATAACTGTATGAAAAATAACGTTCTTTAAAAAAAGTTCCTAGATATTTTCCGGCCATTGTTGACCCTCCTTTTTGGAAAATTTTATCAGGAAATGTTTCTAGATTTTTAACTTCGAATGATTTTTCTAAATATTGAATTTCATCAATTTTTAATAAACTTTCAGGGTTTGGATTAAAAACAAATTGTGGAGAATTCATATATTTTTCCCAATTCTGAACCCAATTTTTTCGACCATTCAAGCCACGGAATATTCCGTTATTGATGTTTTCTTGCCAATTTATAAAATTATTTTTGCAATATCTAGCGAACGATTTGTCACGATCGTAAGTTATTTTTATGCCCGTTTCTTGGTGAGAATATACATTATCAATTCTATATTCTTCTTGTAATGAATTGAATACTGATAAAATTTCGCCAGAAACACACAAAACTTTTGAATTGAAACTTGCTAATTGCAAATTAATATCGACCAAAGATTGTTTTATGAAATTCCAATGGCGTTGGCTGTAATGTTCGTCGTTTTCTAATGATTTTTCGAATACATATAATATTAATGTAGGAATATTTGAATTTATTGCACTCGAAATTGCTTCGTTGTCTTGCAATCGAAGATCTCTTTTGAGCCAAACTACGTTAATATGTTTTCTATTTGAATTCATTATATTTTTGCCACAGATTTCACAGATTTTCACAGATTATTTTTAATCTGCAAAACGTAAATTTTTAAATCTGATTTAATATTGTTTAATAAATTGTAATTTTTATAAAATTTAATCTGTGAAAATCTGTGAAATCTGTGGCTATAAATTCAACCACAAATCTTGGTATTTATTTTCACCGTCATAATTTTCGGCTTGCATTTTTATATTGAATTTTCTATCTCGTGGGTCGTTTCCTACTCCAGAAACATACATCCAATTGCCATAATTGCTGTGAACATCATAATCTATTAGCATCGATTCGAAATAAGCAGCACCAATTCTCCAATCCAAAAGCAAGTTTTTTGCAAAATACGAACCAACGTTTTGACGACCACGATTGCTCATAAAACCAGTTTTTTGCAATTCAATCATATTTGCATTTACAAATGGTTCTTGAGTATTGCCATTTATCCAGTTATCTATTGCTGATTTGTTGGTTTTCCAATCATAATCTTTATCGAGAATACCACCGATTTTAAATATTTTTTGACCATATTTCATCGAAATATACTTGAAATAATCTCTCCAAATTAATTCGAATATCAACCAATAAGTTGAATCATTTTTTTCGACTTGTTGCTCGTATTCGCAAATTTGCCAATAAATAGTTTTCGCAGAAATGCAACCATTTGCCAACCAAGGAGAAAATTTAGAACTAAAATCGGCACCAATCAAACCATTTCTGGTTTCTTTGTAAATGCTTAGATTTTCAGTTTCCCAAAAATAATTTTCCATTCGCTTTAAAGCTTGATTTTCGCCACCTTTAAACGGAAAAGCATTTCTTGAATCTGACACAAAATCATCAAAACCTAAATTATTTAATGTTGGAACTGATGTTTTATTTTCAATTAAATTAGAATCGGGCATTGATTTAGCAATTGACGCAGCTCTAATTTTCGAACTTTTTTCGCATTTGTTTCTGAATTGTGTAAAAACATTCGGAATATCATTTATCGAAAACGGAATGTCTTTTGGATGAAACAAAAACTGGTCGTAAACTGTTTTAAATTCTACTGAATTATCAACTTTTGATTTAATATCATTTTCAACACGAACTTCGTCTTTGGTCCATTCTTCTTGAAAATAGACTGAATTTATATTAAATTCTGAAATAATATTCGGAATAATATCTTCTGGATTTTGATGATAAACCAAAAGTGAAATATTTAACTTTTCAAGATTTAATTTTAATTCTCGAACTGATTCGATATTGAATTTAGTTCTGAATTTTTCTGTTTTCTTAAAATTTCCATATTTTGATTGCTCGAATTGTCTTGGATCAAAACAATAAACAGCAATTACTTTTTCATTTTCTTTAACCGCATTTGCTAAACTTGCATTATCAGCAATTCGCAAATCATTTCTAAACCAAACTAGACCTTGTTTCTTCTGCATTTTTCGCTACAATATTTTACTTCTTCCCAAACTTTTTCCCATTTTTTGCGCCAATCAAACGGTCGATTGCAAACAATGCACATTTTTGATGGAAGATTTGATTTTTTTACGTTTTTCATTTTATATTTACCGCTAATTCGCTAATTCAAAAAAATTTTCGAATTAGCGGTTAAATTATTTTAACTTATATTTTTCTATATTTTTCAAATTGATTTACAACGACATTTGCTTTTAAATCAAACATTAAATTATACAATCCAAAAAATGTTCTATTCATGTATATAAAATGTTTCGAACCACGACTTCCGTTCATTTTTCGAAGATTGGTATCTTTTGCAAATTTTTCGCCCAATTTACCAATTGCTCCAAAGAATTCTTCATTCGAGAAATCGAAAGTTTTTTCTTGAAAAGGTTGGGTGAATAATGATAATAATTCGTGAAACATTTCTGTAAAGTATTTTACTTCATTGGGTTTATCGTCTTTGCGAAGTATTTCTAGTTCGAATAATTTATCATTAAATAATTTATCATCGTTGATTACTTTCTTGTCGATTAATTCAAAATAAGGAATATAAAAATCATTTGGAATGACTTTCATACAACCAAAATCTAATGCTACTAATTGGTTTTTATCATCGACCAAAAAATTTCCTGGATGCGGATCAGCATGCACTTTCTTGAGAATGTGAATCTGATACATATAAAAATCCCATAAAGCTTGACCCACTTTATTGGCAATTGCAGCATCTTTATTAATCGCAGTAAATTCAGATAAGTGAATTCCTGTCATCCAATCCATCGTAATGATTTTATCCGACGAATATTCAGGATAATATGCAGGAAAAACCAAATTGTCAATTTGCTTACAAGCGTTTACAACCTCTTGTGATTGTTTCAATTCCAATAAATAATTGGTTTCTTCGACTAATTTATCTTCGACTTCTTTGAAATATTTATCAGAATCTTTGCCTTGCAAATTGAACATTCTAATTGCGATTGGTTTTACCAAAGCCAAATCGCTCGAAATGCTGTTCGCAACTCCAGGATATTGAATTTTTACAGCCAATTTTTTACCGTTTTTTATCGCCAAATGAACTTGACCAATACTTGCTGCATTGACCGAATTGGCATTGAATTCGTCAAAAATTTCGTATGGTGTTTTGCCAAAGTTATTTTTGAAAGTTTTTAAAACCAATGGTGCAGAAAGTGGCGGAACAGAAAATTGTGATAACGAAAATTTCTCGACATAGGCTTGTGGTAAAAAATTTTTGTCCATCGAAAGCATTTGCGCGACTTTCAGAGCCGAACCTTTTAATGATTTCAATCCGTCGTAAATATCTTCGGCGTTGTTTTCGTTGAGTTTATCGCGAGTCAAATCTGGGTTTACGATTTTTTCTCCGTAATGTTTTATGTAATTTACTCCAATTTTTGCTCCAGTTTGAACAAGTTTTGTAGCTCGTTCAATTTTAGATGTAGGAATGTAATCGATTGTTTTCATAAAAAGATTTTGCCATCTCGTTCAAAAAGACGAGACAAAGTCACAAAGTTTTATATTAATAATTTAAATTGCCTTAGCGCCTTTGAGACTTTATGGCGATTTTTTTTTTTTAATTATTTGCTGTAAATTTTTTCTTTAAAAATAAATTTTCCAAAATCGAGTAAACTATCTATTGGAGCAACATTCATCAGTTCGAAAGAAACTTTTACTGATTTTTCGATATAAATATCAGTTTTTTCGAATTTAGCAGAAGTATCGTCCATCCAAAATTTTAACGTTAACAAAAACTGAAACCAAAAACTTTCGGTTGTGGTTTTTTCTTGAAATTCTTGAAAACGTTCGGTTGTGGTTCTATAATCGTCAGTTATTATTTCAGAAACATAACTTTTGAAATGCTTGCGAAAATCAGTCAAAATAGCTAAATTTTTTAGTTGATTTTGATGTTGCTTTAATGTCATAACCACATAACTTCTGTTTGCAGTTAACAATTCGAAGAATGTAAAATAGAAACTGAGCATTTTAGATTTCATATCATAAGTCTCATAATCTGGATTTTTGTCGAGCAAGTCGATAGTTTTTGTAAAAAACATTTCGAAAATTGTTTTTTCAATTACATCTAATGTTCCGAAAAATTCGTAAAATTCTGATTCTGTGAAATCATTTTTTTTTACAAAATGATATACATTTGTTGGCTTGGCATTGTGTTCTAAAGTATAATCCATATACATAGAAACGATTTTATCTTTGGTCAATGTTGCTTTTTTAGTAGCCATTTGAAATAAATTTAATTAGAGTATAAAGGTACATAATGTTTAACAAATAACAATAAAGATTAAACAAAAAATTATGATTTAATTTATCTTATCATTTCAATAATTGTTTCCGCAAACCTATTAATTGAATTTTCGGCTAAATTGAAATATAAATCAGGTTCCAAACATTCGATTTCCATTAAATGCAATTCGTTATCGATAATAATTCCGTCTACTCTGGCATATAGTAATTTTTCAGAAAATGTGTTAACGATTTTCTGTGCTTTATTTATAATTTTTTGGTTTACATATATTAAGGTATAAATACCGCCAAATTGTTCTTGAATTCTAAAATCGTCGTTTACAGGTTTTTTATTAACTGCGTGCGAGAATTTTTTATTAAAAAATATAAATGAAGTTTCGCCTAAAGTTTTTATTTCTGGAATAAATTCTTGCAAAAGCAATTCTTTATCAGCAGCAATGGATGAGTATTGGTTATTAATGTTTTCAATTTCAGAAATATCAAATAAATTAGTTTGGTACGAACCGCCAGAATATGCAGGCTTGATAACTGCTTTTGACCAATTTTTTGGAATAATATTTCTAAGATTAAGATTGTCAGTTTTATCTATAAAAACTGTTGGAATAATTTTAATTCCTTTTTTTTCTAGGTCTTTCAAATAAAATTTGTGTTTGTTTTGGTTAATTATTTCAATTGAATTTAATGTTTTAATGCCAAGTTTTTCGATTTCAAAAAGCCAATTGTCAAATTCTAATTGTTTTTCGTAGTAATCCCAAGTATTTCTGAAAATCAAGTAATCGAAATCTGACCAATTTATAGATTTATCGTCCCAAATTACAGCTGTTGCTATAATATTTTTTTGAGCCAAAGCAGGAATTAATAATTGATCCGATTCAGATAAATTAGGAAGACTTTGACAAGTTAGAATAGCAATTTTCATTTTTTAGGTTTTAGAATTTCAAAATTAGTTTTTTTATCTTAATAACTTCTAATAACTACAAATTTCATATTATCTAAAACCAAATAAACCTATTATATTTGCAAAGGCTAATTTTAAAATAAAAAATGAAACGCCTTAGACAATTGTCCAATAAAAAAAATTCGTTTTAAAGGCGAACCATTTGACAAAAAAACAATAATAAAAGCAAATGAAACCAAACACACAACAACTACAAGATTTTACACAACAAGTTCGCCGAGACATTTTAAGAATGGTTCATGCGGTTAATTCAGGTCACCCAGGCGGTTCATTGGGTTGCGCAGAATTTTTGGTGGTTCTTTATCAGAACCTTATGGAAAGAAAGCCCGGTTTCGAAATGGACGGAATTGACGAAGATTTATTCTTTTTATCAAACGGACATATTTCGCCAGTTTTTTACAGCGTTTTGGCTAGAAGTGGCTATTTTCCAGTTTTAGAATTAGCGACTTTTCGTAAAATAAATACCCGTTTGCAAGGTCACCCGACAACTCACGACAATTTGCCTGGCGTTAGAATTGCATCTGGTTCACTGGGGCAAGGATTATCGGTAGCAATTGGTGCAGCTCAAGCTAAAAAACTCAATAACGATTCTAATTTGGTTTACACGCTGCACGGTGATGGAGAATTACAAGAAGGTCAAAATTGGGAGGCAATAATGTATGCTTCTGCTAAAAAAGTTGATAATTTAATAGCCACAATTGACTTAAACGGCAAACAAATCGACGGTACAACTGACGAAGTTTTGAACATGGGAAGCCTAAAAGCTAAATTCGAAGCATTTGATTGGGATGTTCTTGAAATAAAAGAAGGCAACAATATTGATGCGATTTTATTAGGAATGGAAGATGCTAAATCAAGAACTGGCAAAGGAAAACCAGTTTGCGTTTTATTACATACCGAAATGGGTAACGGCGTAGATTATATGATGTACAGCCATGCTTGGCACGGAAAAGCACCAAATGATGCACAACTCGAAAATGCTTTGAATCAAAATCCAGAAACCTTAGGAGACTATTAATTTTAGATATTAAATTTTAGGTGTTAGATTTATATCCAAAAATTTAAAACTCTATTATAATTCAAAATAATGAAAAAATATACAAATACAGGCAGCAAAGACACTCGTTCAGGTTTTGGTGCAGGAATGACCGAATTGGGACAAAAAAACGAAAATGTTATAGCACTTTGTGCAGACTTAATAGGTTCGCTAAAATTTGATGATTTCAAGAAAAATCATCCAGAAAGATTCTTTCAAATCGGAATTGCAGAAGCTAACATGATTGGAATTGCAGCTGGATTGACTATCGGTGGGAAAATTCCGTTTACAGGTACATTTGCTAACTTTTCGACAGGTCGTGTTTACGATCAAATACGCCAAAGTGTTGCATATTCTGATAAAAATGTAAAAATTTGCGCATCGCACGCAGGGTTGACTTTGGGCGAGGATGGTGCAACACATCAAATCCTAGAAGATATTGGATTGATGAAAATGTTGCCAGGAATGACAGTAATTAATACCTGCGATTACAATCAAACTAAAGCTGCAACACTTGCAATTGCAGAACATCATGGTCCGGTTTATTTAAGATTTGGTCGTCCAGTTGTGCCAAATTTTATGCCAGCTGACGAGAAATTCGAAATAGGAAAAGCCATTTTATTGCAAGAAGGAAAAGATGTTACAATTGTTGCAACCGGACATTTGGTTTGGGAAGCATTAATAGCTGCAGAAACTCTAGAAGCTAAAGGAATTTCGACCGAAGTAATAAATATTCATACCATAAAACCATTAGACGAAGCTGCAATTTTGAAATCGTTAGCCAAAACCAAATGTATTGTTACTGCCGAGGAACACAATATTCTTGGTGGACTAGGCGAAAGCGTTGCTAGAGTTTTGTCTTTAAATGACCCAGCACCACAAGAATTTGTAGCTGTTAATGATAGTTTTGGCGAAAGCGGTACTCCAGAACAATTAATGGAAAAATACAAACTAAACAACCAAGCAATTGTCGAAGCTGTTGAAAGAGTTTTGGCAAGAAAATAAAATTCATAATTAAATGATGAAAAATCCTGCTAATTTTTTGCAGGATTTTTTTTATTTAGTTTAATGCTTATCAATAAAAAACCAAAAAAAAGTTAAACATCAAATAATTAATTGTTTAAAATGTCAAGAAAAATAAAACTAATATGGGATTTTCGAGGACAATCAGCTGCAAAAACAGCAGAACATCACGAAATACATCTAAAAGAATATATTGTAATCCAAAAATTAGAAATAAATATTACAGGTTTCGAAATTGTAAACGAAATGCATGCAATTGCGTTTATGGTGGTTAATGATGAAAACATGATACAAGTTCGAGACACTTTAAAACCTCATCGAGGACAATTATTTGAAGAAAATATTTCAAACTAAAAATGCATTAATCTTAAAAAGAATTTTTTCTATTATTAAGCATTTTATTATAAGTAGCAATCATTTCTGGTTGAGAAGCATTTTTTTTAAACATTTTGACAATTTTTAAAAAAGCAATTTGTACTTTGAAATAAGAATTATTATCAAATTTTCTAGAGGAAACTAAGGTTGGTTTTTGAATTAATTTGAATTTTCCGAAACGGTACAATCTATTCAGAAAATCATAATCCTCCATAATTAACATTTCAGAATTGTATGTACCAATTATGCTCCATAATTTTTTTGTTATAAAAATGGTTTGATCGCCACCTCTAAAATACAAATAATTAAACCTTGTGAAAAATGAATTAAATTTAAGAATTAATTTATTAGAATCGAACTTGGTCGTAAAACTTCCACAATCAAAACCATTTTTCAAAGCCTTTTCAATTTCTAAAAAACAAACTGAGTTTGGCAAACAATCTGCATGAACGAAATAATAAATATCGCCAACGGCTTGTTTAACGCCATAGTTCATTTGCCCTGAGCGTCCTTTTTTATCTGAAATAAAAACTTTTGCACCTGAATTTTTAGCTATCTCTATTGTGTTATCTGAACTTTCTGCATCTGAAACGATAATCTCAAAATCATAACCAAATCCAATTTTTTGAATATGTTTGATTGTTTTTGCAATATTTTGCGATTCGTTAAAAGTAGGAATAATTATACTATAAAGCATTTTTAGTGTTTGAAAATTATAAATACGTAGTTAAATAATAAATTGGTTTTTAAACTTAAGTATGTTTAAAAAAAATTAAAACCAAAACCAATTAAATATCGTAATTGACAAATATATGTACTTAATTTGCATAATCGTCAGGATATTCAAAAATTAAGTCACATATAAAAAAACAAACAATGAGCAATTATTACGATTCAACAGATTTAGGGAAATTTGGAAAAATTGGAGAATTTCAAAAAGAAATGTCCGACAAATTTTTTAGTTATTATGGCGAAGTTTTTGCCGAAGGTGCATTGACAGCCCGAGAAAAATCATTGATTGCATTGGCGGTTTCACATGCAGTTCAATGTCCATATTGCATCGACGCTTACAGTTCAGATGCTGTTGAAAAAGGTTACAGCAACGCCCAAATGATGGAAGCCGTTCACGTTGCAGCAGCAATTCGTGGCGGTGCAACTTTGGTACATGGCGTTCAAATGATGAATAAAGTTAAAAAAATTAGTTTATAGTATTAATGAGTGAATTTAAAAAAGTAAAATTAAAATCATTGAAATCTAACGACAATTCATTGTCAAAGGTTGCCAATCAGATATTGATTTTAGAACAAAATCCAGAGTTGATAATTCCGTTTAAAATACAACTCGAAAACTTAGGAATCAAGCAATTAAAACCAACTAATCTGGAAGTTTTTCAGGTGAATTTAGGCAAAATGTGCAACCAAGTTTGTTCGCATTGTCATGTCGATGCTGGTCCTGACCGCAAAGAAATCATGACTCGTGAAACCATGGAATTATGTTTATCTGTTTTGAAAACCAATTCGAGTTTCAAAGTTGTCGACATGACTGGTGGTGCACCCGAAATGAATCCTGATTTTAGATGGTTTGTCGAAAAGGTTTCAAAACTAAAAATTCACATGATTGTTCGTTGTAATTTAACAATAATCACAGCCAACAAAAAATATAATGATTTGCCTGAATTTTTCAAGAAACATAAAATCGAAGTCGTATCTTCGTTACCGTTTTATTCGCAAGATAGAACAGACAAACAGCGGGGCGATGGCGTTTTTAATAGTTCAATAATAGCATTACAAATGCTTAATGAAGTTGGTTACGGATTGCCCGAAACTGACTTGAAACTAAATTTAGTTTACAATCCGGCTGGTGCATTTTTGCCGCCGAATCAAGATGCTTTAGAAAAAGAATTTAAAATAAACTTAAAAAAAGATTTCGAAATTGATTTTAATAGTTTGTATGCAATTACCAATTTACCGATAAGTCGGTATTTGGATTATTTAGTTTTATCAGATAATTACGAAGATTATATGACTAAATTAGTAAACGCATTCAACCCATCTGCAGCATTAAAAGTTATGTGTCGCAATACAATTTCGGTTAGTTGGGACGGCTATTTGTATGATTGCGATTTTAATCAAATGCTAGAAATGGAAGTTTCTTGTCAGGATTCTAAGCATTTATCTGAATTTCAAACCGAAAAATTATTAAACCGAACCATAAAACTCAACAACCATTGCTACGGATGTACCGCTGGTGCAGGAAGCAGTTGCGGTGGAGCGGTTGCTTAGATTTTAGATAAGCATTTAAAACAATTCAGATTTACAAAACACAATATACAAAATACAAACTTAAAAAAAATGAGCAATTATCTAGACGCAACTAACGATTTATACAAAGCTGCAGCACTAACGCCTGATGTTGGATTGTGCTGTACGACAACTCCAATTTGGAAATTTCCAGGTTTAGAAATTCCGATGATAATGCAAGAAATGAACTATGGTTGTGGCAGTACAATTTCGGCTCAAGATTTAATTAACAATCCAAAAATTTTATATGTTGGCGTTGGTGGCGGAATGGAATTGTTGCAATTTGCTTATTTTTCTCGTCAAAAAGGCGGTGTAATTGGAGTTGACGTTGTCGATGAAATGCTAGAAGCATCTCGACAGAATTTCAAAATTGCCGAAATCGAAAACGATTGGTTCAAAAGCGAATTTGTAGAATTAAAAAAAGGCGATGCTTTAAATCTTCCAATTGAAAATGAAAGTATCGATATTGCAGCACAAAATTGTTTGTTTAATATTTTTAAAACCGACGATTTACGAAAAGCACTCGAAGAAATGTACCGAGTCCTAAAACCTCGAGGCAGATTGGTTATGAGTGACCCAACTTGCGAACAAGAAATGAATGAAACTTTAAGAAACGACGACCATTTGCGTGCATTGTGTCTTTCGGGAAGCATTCCGATAGCAGAATATATCAAAATGTTGACCGATGTAGGATTTGGCACAATCGAAATTCGTGGTCGCCGACCATACAGAATTCTTGACACAGAAAATTACCAAACCGATGAATTAATTTTTATTGAAAGCATAGAAGTCTGCGCCATAAAAGATCCAATGCCCGAAGATGGACCATGTGTTTTTACAGGAAAAGCAGCTATTTATTATGGCAAAGAGCCGTTTTTTGACGATACAAAAGGTCACGTTTTAATGAAAAATCAACCTTTGGCTATTTGTGATAAAACCGCAGGAGCAATTGCTAGCTTAGGCAGAAATGATATTTTTATCAGCGAATCTACTTATCATTACAATGGTGGCGGTTGTTGTTAATTATTTTTACAACTAATTATTTAAAGGTTTTATCTAAAATAATATTGAAATTATTTTAGAGAAGTGGTTTAAACTTTTTTTAATTGGCTGCAAAATTGTCTTTTTGCCCCAGATTTTGGATTTTTTTTGTTAGATAGCGATGCTATCCAATAAAAAAAATCCAAAATCTGAAACAAAAATCTTAATTTTTCGCTTCAATCAAAAAAGTTTAAACCACTTCAGATAAAACCTTTAAATAATTACATTCTTTCTGGAACTTCAATTCCTAATAATTTGAAACTCGATTTAATAATATCGGCTACTTTTTTTGAAAGTTGCACTCTGAATATTTTTTTATTGAGATTATCTTCGCCAAGAATAATCACATTTTGATAAAACGAATTGTATTCCTTGACTAAATCGTAAGAATAATTGGCCAATAAAGCTGGACTGTGGTTGTGCGCCGAATTTTGAATAATTTCGGGGTAAAGTGCAATTTGTTTTACAAGTTCTTTTTCTTTTTCGTGCAATTCTAACAAATCTACTTTTTGATTAAAATCGAAATTGGCTTTTCTTATGATAGATTGAATTCTGGCATAAGTATATTGAATAAACGGTCCAGTATTTCCAGCAAAATCTACAGATTCTTCGGGATTGAACATCATAGATTTTTTGGGATCAACTTTTAGCATGTAATATTTCAATGCTCCAAGACCTATTGTATTGTATAATTTTGCTTTTTCGTCAACAGAATAACCTTCGAGTTTTCCTAAATCTTCTGAAAGTTTCTGAGCAGTTTGTGTCATTTCAACCATTAAATCATCTGCATCGACAACGGTTCCTTCACGTGATTTCATTTTTCCTGATGGCAATTCTACCATTCCATACGAAAGATGATAAAGACTTTCTGACCAATCAAAACCAAGTTTTTTTAAGATTAAAAACAATACTTTAAAATGATAATCTTGCTCGTTGCCAACTGTGTAAACCATTCCGCCAACATCAGGAAAATCTTTGACACGCTGAATGGCTGTGCCAATATCTTGAGTCATGTAAACCGCTGTTCCGTCGCTTCTTAGCACGATTTTTCTGTCCAAACCTTCGTCGGTTAAATCTATCCAAACTGAACCATCAGAATCTTTTTCGAAAATGCCTTTTTCAAGACCAATATTTACAACATCTTTTCCTAAGAGATAGGTGCTACTTTCGTAATATTTACTGTCAAAATCGACACCTAAATTTTTGTAAGTTGTGTCAAAACCTTCATAAACCCATTGGTTCATTGTTTTCCAAAGTTCGATTACTTCTGGTTTTCCAGCTTCCCAATCTAAAAGCATTTGTTGTGCTTCAATAATAATTTCGGCTTGTTTTTTGGCTTCGTCTTCGGTTTTGCCATTTGCAATTA
Organism: Bacteroidota bacterium; assembly: GCA_031408435.1. GTDB lineage: Bacteria > Bacteroidota > Bacteroidia > Flavobacteriales > Flavobacteriaceae > Flavobacterium. The sequence goes on along the minus strand of JANNWM010000048.1, from coordinate 98,824 downwards.
AATCTGCAATTTGTTCTTTGTATATTTGATCGAATTTTACATAAAAATTACCAACCAATTTATCGCCTTTTAAACCGTTTGTATTTGGAGTTTCTCCATTTCCAAATTTTTGCCAAGCCAACATTGACTTACAAATATGGATTCCTCGATCATTGATAATCTGAGTTTTATATACTTTCTTGCCAGATGCTTTAATGATTTCGGCAACCGAATAGCCCAATAAATTGTTTCGAACGTGACCTAAATGCAAAGGTTTGTTGGTGTTTGGCGAAGAATATTCGACCATAATAGCTTTGTCATTCGCAGCAGCGACAACAATACCAAATTGTGCATCGTCTTTTATTTTATTAAAATAATCTATGTAATAATCATTATTAATTACAATATTCAGAAATCCTGAAACCACATTAAATTTAGAAACTTGAGTTACATTTTCGACCAAAAACTGACCAATTTTGTTGCCTAATTCGACTGGATTGGATTTTATTTGTTTTAAAAGCGGAAAAATAACCAATGTAATATCGCCTTCGAATTCTTTTCTGGTTGCTTGAAATTCGAATTTATCGATAGAAATGTCGAACAAAGTTTGAATTGCAATAGAAATTTGTGGTGTAAGAATTGAATTTAATGACATAATAATCTTTTTTTAAGAAATACAAATATAGTTATAAAGAATGAATTTGAAAAAGTATAATTTTTTTGAATGATTTACGTTATATTTTTATACATTTATCTAAATTAAAGTGCTTTTTATAATTTTACGATTTATTGATAATTAGGAAAAATTAACACAGTTAAATGTATTTTGTCGTTGTATTACACTTTTTGTCGATTTATTTTTAGTTTTAGAATTTATTTTTATATAAATTTGTATTTTAATATTTTTGTATGAAAAAGTTATTTTTTGCTTTATTTTTTCTTTTTTCAATATTGAGTAATGCTCAAGTAATCAACGTTACGCCCAATACCAACTCGACAACTCTTGTAAACTCGGTTTTACTAAATGGTGCTTGCGTTGGTGCGACAAATGTAACCTCGAGATCTGGAACCAATTTTGGAAGTTTGAATGGTATTGGAAGTTTTACAAACACCAATCCTAGTTTTCCAATGACAAAAGGTGTTATTTTAAGTACTGGAAATGTTGCAAGTTCGACTGGTCCCAATACCACATCACTTGACGAGGGAACTGCAACTTGGTCTGGCGATGCCAATTTGGTTTCAGCTTTAGGAAATCCAGCAGCTACCTATTTAAATGCCTCGGTTTTAGAATTCGATTTCACACCTGTTTCTCCTAACTTTAGTTTTGACTTTATTTTTGCTTCCGAAGAATATGGTGGTTATCAGTGTGCAGGTTTTCCTGATGCATTTGCGTTTTTATTAACAAATATATCTTCTAATACAACTACTAATTTGGCAGTTTTGCCAAGTTTAAACATTCCGATTACAACCGAACAAGTTAGAGATAATGCATATAATAGTACTTGCTTATCTAATAATGCCAATTTCTTCGGAAATTTTTATGGTGGATCTAACGGAAATATTTCGCCAACTAATTTTAATGGCGAAACAAAATTATTAACTGCATCATCAACATTAATTCCTGGTGTAGTCTATCATATCAAACTGGTTATTGCCGATAGAAATGATGTAAAATATGATTCGGCGGTTTTTATTTCTGGAACCAGTTTCAACATTGGTCAAGATGTTTTGGGTCCAGATGTAACTGTTGCAAGCGGAAACGCTGCTTGTTTTGGAGCCAATTATACAATTTATTCAGGTTTAGACCCTTTGATATATGATTTTGTTTGGTCAAAAGTTGGAAATTCAACAACACTTGGCACAACAGCATCTTTGATTGTTAATTCGGCAGGAAATTATCAGTTATCATATAATAAAAAACTTAGTGGTTGTGTACCAGAAATCAATACAATAAATATTGAGTTTTATCCAGAAATTCTAACAATTGCACCTTTAAATATTATAAAATGCGAGGTTATTGGCACCACTAGTTATACTTTTGATATTGCACAAAACACAGCTATTCTGTTGGCTGGATTACCAATTTTGCCAACAGCAACAACTGCAATTTCTTATTTTTTTGATAATTTATGTACAATTCCAATATCGAGTCCTTATACAGTTAATTCAAGTACTCCAAACCAAACTGTTTTTGTCAGGATTACCAATACTTTAACGAATTGTTTTACCATAAAACCATTCATTTTATTAACATCTCCAGAAACTACAATAACACCAATCACTGGCGGAAGTATCTCGGTTTGTGAAGAAACAACAGGATCTGGAACAAAATCTGTAATTTTTAATAGTTACGACGTTTCGTTTCTTGGCACACAACCATTATCTCAGTTTGATGTCAGTTATTATTTAACAACCAATGAGGCAAATAATGGAACAGGGCAATTATCAAAAACTGGTTACACAGTGAGCAACGGAACAACTATTTGGGTCAGGGTCGAAAATAAAACCGATAAAAATTGTTTCAAAACAGATTCGTTTTTGGTAAATGTGAGTGCCAATCCAATAATTTCTGATGTTATTGTAGATGTTTTTGTGTGTACAAAATATGTTTTGCCAAATTTGACAAGTCCAAACGCCCAATATTGGTCAGGCGATAACGGAACAGGTACTAATTATGCTTTTGGAACAACTATTACTAAACCAACTAATGGCAATTTTGTAGAAATTTACATTTATTTGAATACACCAAATTGTCCAGCTAAAAAAAGTTTCAGGATTACGTTTATAGATGTTAATGATGTAGTACCGCCAATTATTAATAATTGCGATAAATTTATTGTTCCATTTTCAATTTTTGGAGATTTTTTTACAGCATCTCATTTAAATGGTGGAAATGGTGGCACAAAATTAATTTCGTTAAGTGAGTTGACTTCGCCACAATCTCAGACAATTTATTTTTATTTTGTATCCGTAGACGAAAGCAATTGCGAAATAGAAATACCTTATGTTATCAAAATTGATCCAAGTCCAGTTTTGCCAGATTACGAAAATATTTATAAATGTATTGGCGAATTTTACACCTTATTACCATTAGACAGAATTAAAAATCCAATTATAAATTATTACAGTTCTAATAATTTTATTCCCGCCAATATTATTCCAGAAGGAACAAAAATTTTGGCTACTAAAACTATTTATGTTCATGCAGAATCTGGATTACGGCCTTGTACAGACGATGCTATTTTTACAGTTTATGTTGGTTTGCCTAATCCAACAGCAATTATAGAATGCGAAAATTATCAATTACCTGTTTTGCCAGTTGGGAAATATTATCCAAATGCTGGTGGACCAAGTGCTACAAATATTGAAATTGCTGTAGGTTTTGACTATACAAGTTCTGTAAAAATTTATCATTATGCAAAATCAGACCCCAACGATTTGCCTGTTTCTGTTTGTGTATTTGATGAACCAATAAATATAAAAATAGTATTGCCAATTGTTCCAACATCTATTAATTTGAATATAACAGCTTGCGGTATTTATAATTTGCCAACTTTACCAATTGTTCCAATAAACACTACAGTTTCACCAAACCAATCTTACCAACAATTTTCATATAATACAAAAGCCGATGGAACAGGAATAACAGTAAATTCAGGTTCGGTAGTATCTGTAAGTCAAACAATTTATGTTTTTGTGACCGATGGGACTTGTAAACGAGGCGTTCCAATGGTTATTGATATTAAGCCTTATCCAGTAATTCCATTGTCGCCAATTTATCCTAAATGCGAAAATTTTTCTTTGACAAAACCAGCAAATGTCGAGTTTTATTATGGTCCTAACCGAACCAAAGGAATTATTCCTGATAATACTGTTTTTACACAAGATATTCGAATTTATGCTTATTCCGAGACTTCGGCAACGCCGCCCTGTGGTTTGGATTATCCAATTGATATTCAGATTTATTACACAAAAGCAATTCAGTACCCCAATATTGCACAATGTTCCAATTATACTTTGCCCGTAATTATACAACCAAATACCGATGATAATAATGCCTATTATTCTGGTTCTAGATTAAATAACGGCACATCGGGTCAACTTTTGCCGCCAGGAACAATTTTTAAAACAACCGAAACAGTTTTGCCAGACGGTACAATTTTGCCGATTATTCAGGATGTTTATGTTTATAATATTAAAACCGTACGATTTACTTGTGAAGACGAAACAGTTTTTAAAGTAGTTATCGATCCAAACCCAGATGTTCCGACTCAAACTGCAGTTATAGCTTGCGATAGCTATGTCTTACCTATTCCAGCAATAGGGAATTATTTTACCGAAAGTCATTCTATAAATCCTACTGGTGGTAGTTTGATTTTACCAAACACAATTATTAGTAAAACCCAAAAAATATATGTATTTGCAGGAAACTCAACACTTGCAGGCTGTAGTACTGACGAAGAACCATTGCAAATAACCATAAATAAAGTCGATAAATTGGGCAATGTTGTGCAATGTGATAATTATATTTTGCCGTTTTTGAATATCGATGATATTCCACAACCTTTAGAAGGCGATTATTACACACAATCGGGTGGACCAACTGGAACAGGCATTAGATTGGCAAAAGGTACAGTGGTTACACCAACATCTCCGTTGGTCATCGGAACAACGAGTACAACAACAATTAGAAGGTTTTATATTTACAGACAATATCCATCAACATTAGATGTGTCTGGTTTCTGTTCAAGCGAAACTTATTTTGACGTTACTATAATCACTAAACCATCAATAGCGACAATTCCGCTTTTAATAGACAGGACTTTTTGCGACGATATCGATAACGATAATGATGGCAAACGAATAATTGATTTGCAAAGTTATAACACAACAATTTTTGGAACAAGCCAAATTGGTTCAGAATTTACGGTTGCTTATTATAATTCGCTAGCCGATGCCAATACAAATACTGATCCGATAACAGCACCAACTGAATTCGAAAACTTAAAAAATATTTTTGTTCGTGTCAATAATACTTTAGCAATATCGTGTTTTGCAACTGGTAGTTTTCAGTTAATTATCAATAAATTACCTGAGCCAACCGCCAAAGATGGTGTTATTTGCGAAGACAATAAAACAGGTTTGATTATTAATCCATACACAATAACAACAGGTTTAAATACTGCTAATTTTACTTTTATTTGGAAAGATGCTACAAATCTTGAAGTTGGAAATAGCAATAATTTAATTGTTACTGTACCAGGAATTTATTCGCTAGATATTAAAAATAATACAACTTTATGCTCAATTCCAACTAAATTTATAACAGTAAAACTATCACGAATTGCAATTGCAAGTTATTCACTTAGTGAAAATTTCAACGATAATCAGTTTATTACAATTACCGCAATTGGTGAAGGTGGCGATTACGAATACCAACTCGATGAACTAGATTTTCAAGATAGTAATATTTTTACCGAGGCTCCGTTTGGAAACCACATTATAACTGTTAGAGATAAAAACGGTTGTGGTTTAACCACAATTCCGATTGTTGTTGTAAATTACCCAAAATATTTTACACCAAATGATGATAATTTTAACGATACTTGGAATGTTATTGGTCTTGAAAAACAACTATCAGCCAATATTAATATTTATGACCAATTTGGAAAATTATTAAAGCAAATGCCTGCAAATAGTATTGGTTGGGACGGAAAATTTAATGGAGAACTATTACCAGCAACCGATTATTGGTTTACAATATCTTATTTGGAAGATGGAGTTGATAAATTATTTAAATCACATTTCTCTTTAAAACGATAATTATATTGTTTTAATGAGAAAATATTAATGATTAAAATAAAAAAAAACCTGCAATTTTTAAATTTTGCAGGTTTTAAATTTTTTAAACATTTTACAAAATATAATCTGTATTTATGAAATTAGATTCTTTGTTATTTAATAAAGCTTGCAGAATCTCGTTATTGTATTCGTTGTCTTTAGAAGCAACAAACGTTCTAATCGAGAAAGAACGCAAAGCATCAAAAACACTTAAAGTTCCAACTGCAGAATCTTTTCTACCCGTAAACGGATAAATATCTGGACCACGTTGGCAAGAACTATTTAGGTTCACACGAGTTACTAAATTGACCAAAGTATCAATTAGTGGTGCAATGGTTTTAATATCTTTTCCAAACAAACTCACTTGCTGACCATAATTTGATTCTGCCATATCATCAAGAGGTTCTTGAATATCTTTGAAAGTAATAATGGGCACAATTGGTCCAAATTGCTCTTCATGATAAACTCTCATTTTTTTATTTATTGGATATAAAACTGCAGGATAAACATAGTTTTCTGAACGCTCGCCACCTTTTTTATTAATTACTTTTGCACCAAAACTAATTGCATCATTAATTAATTCTTGCAAATATTCCGGTTTTTCTTTTTCTGGCAATGGTGTCAAGAAAACATTTTCGTCCCAAGGATTTCCGTATTTCAATTCGTCAACTTTGGCAGCAAAACGTTTATTAAACTCATCAACTATCGATTCATGAACATACAATATTTTTAAAGCAGTGCAACGTTGGCCGTTAAAAGATAAACTGCCAGAAATACATTCTTGAATAGCTAAATCTAAGTTGGCGTCTCCGAGAATAATAGCTGGATTTTTTGCTTCGAGCCCCAAAATTAAACGCAATCTATTTTTATTTGGACTTTGATCTTGAAGTGCAATTGCAGCTTTGCTATTGCCAATTAATGCCAAAATTGAAATTTTTCCTGACTGCATAATAGGTGTAGCAACTTCGCGACCTCGCCCATAAACAATATTGATTACTCCACTCGGAAAACTTTTCTGGAATGCTTCTAATAAAGGAGAAAGCAACAATACACCTAATTTTGCTGGTTTAAAAACCACGGTATTACCCATTATTATTGCTGGAATTAACAAAGTAAATGTTTCATTCAACGGATAATTATAGGGTCCTAAACACAATACAACTCCTAAAGGACCACGGCGAACCATAGCATTTATGCCTTGGTTTTTGGTGAATTTTGCTGAATTTCTATCAAGAATTTTGTATTCTTCTATCGTATCGTTAATATAATCGACAGTTCTATCAAATTCTTTTTGTGAATCTGATAATGATTTTCCAATTTCCCACATCAAAAGTTTTACGACTTCGTCTCGTGTTTTTTTCATTTCAACAACAAAATTTTGCATGCATTTAATTCTATCAATAACTTTGGTTGTTGGCCAAAAACCTTGTCCGTTATTGTATGCTGCAACACAAGAATCCAAGGCTTCCAAGGCTTCTTTTTCGCCCATTGAAGGAGTCGTTCCTAGAAATGTTGGCTCGTAATTTTTGGTAGAAGATATTGTTGAAAAAACCGATGTAGTTGCTCCAGACCAATTCTTTAATTCGCCATTAATAAGATAGGTATCTTGAATTGTCGGTTTTGTAATTTGATATTTTTCTGGAATTGGATTCATTTTATAAATTAAAAATTTAAATTAATCGTTAACTAAACTTTGCAGATAAGACAGGAACCTTGAAATTATTCCTCTTTTTTGTAATTTTGGATTTTCTTGTTTTGCTACACTTTCAAAAGCTCTAAAAGTAGAGATAAAGAAAGTAATGAAACAAAAAACTACTATTATATTCAGGATTATTATATCTAAATTTTTCATATTATTTTTTTAATTTCAGGTTAAAGAAAATTAATAATCCAACGATTGTTGGTGGCCATAATCCTATAAAAATAGCTCGTTGCCAATCGCCAAGTACGACATAAAAATATTCTGATATGAATATCAAAACGATTACAATAAATAAAGTAAATAATTCGGATTTTTTAAATTTGTCAAACATGATAATTCTTTTTAGATTTAATTTTTTATAAATGTAGTGAATTATTTATTCTGTTTAACAAATTTTTAAAATAATTAAACAAAAAAACCTGCAAGGATGACTTGCAGGTTATAAATTTTAATTTATCAAAATTATTTTATCAACTCAAAACTACGCTTTACAAAAGCTGTTAGCTCCTCGCCTTTTAATAAATTTTGAGATAATTTTGCTAAATCTAAGGCTTGTTTCACCAAGTTTTCTTGAGCAGATTTGTCTTTATTGTTTAAAATTGATGTTGCTAATTCAGAATTTGTGTTGACAATCAAATTGTACATATCTGGCATATTGCCCATTCCAAACATTCCGCCACCGCCAGATTGACTCATTTCTTTCATTCGACGCATAAATTCTGGTTGCGTAATTATGAATGGCGATGATTTACTATCAAGAGATTCAAGTTGTACAGAATAAGCTTTTGGAATATATAATTCTAACGATGTTTTCAGGCTTTCTTTTTCGTCGTCAGACAATTTAGAAATCGTAGTTTCATCTTTTTTGATTAAATTATCAATAAAATCTGAATCGACACGAACAAAAGTTACATTCTCGTTATCTGCTTCTATTTTTTGAATCAAATGTGAGATAATTGGACTGTCCAAAAGCAAAACTTCATATCCTTTTTCTTTTGCAGATTCTATATATGAGTGTTGTGCATCTTTGTTTCCTGCATACAAAACAACTAATTTTCCGTCTTTGTCAGTTTGATTGGCTTTTAGGTTTTCTTTGATTTCTTCTAATGTCAAAAATTTATCATCAACCGTTGGATATAATACAAATGAACCCGCTTTTTCGTAAAATTTTGGTTCAGAAAGCATTCCATATTCTAGAACAATTTTAATATCATTCCATTTTTTCTCAAAATCCTCACGGTTTTCTGTGAACAATGATTTGAGTTTATCGGCAACTTTTCGGGTAATGTAATTCGAGATTTTTTTCACATTGCTATCAGCTTGGAGCCCTGAACGAGAAACATTCAAAGGAATATCCGGCGAATCGACAACACCTTTTAGCATCATCAAAAATTCTGGAACAATTCCTTCTACATTATCAGTAACATAAACCTGATTTTGATACATTTGAATTTTGTCCTTTTGAATTTGCATGTCTGTACTCATTTTAGGGAAATACAAAATTCCAGTCAAATTAAAAGGATAATCAACATTCAAATGAATATTAAACAATGGCTCTTCGAATTGCATAGGATACAATTCATGATAAAAAGTTTTATAATCTTCGTCAGATAAATCAGTTGGTTGTTTTGTCCAAGCCGGATTTGGATTGTTAATAATGTTGTCAACCTCAACCTCTTCAGCTTTCGCATCTTCAGCAGCACCTTCTGGCAATGGTAAACGTTCCGTTTTTGTTCCAAATTTAATTGGAATAGGCATGAACTTATTGTACTTATTTAATAACCCTGAAATTTTAGAATCTTCAAGAAACTCTAAAGAATCTTCAGCAATGTGGAGAATAATTTCGGTTCCACGATCGTTTTTTGAATGTGGCTCAAGAGTAAATTCTGGGCTTCCATCGCAAGTCCAATGTGCTGCTGGCTCATCTTTGAACGATTTAGTTATGATTTCGACTTTCGAAGCAACCATAAACGCCGAATAAAAACCAAGACCAAAATGTCCAATAATTCCTGAATCTTTGGCAGAATCTTGGTATTTATTCAAAAATTCTTCGGCACCTGAAAATGCCAATTGGTTGATGTATTTTTCAACCTCATCAGATGTCATTCCTAAACCTTGGTCAATAATATGGATTTTTTTTGCTTCTTTATCGATTTTTACTTCGATAATTGGGTTGCCATATTCGGTTTTTGCTTCGCCAATGCTAGTTAAATGTTTTAACTTTAAAGTTGCATCGGTTCCGTTAGAAATTAACTCTCTCAAGAAAATTTCGTGATCACTGTATAAAAATTTCTTGATTAAGGGAAATATGTTTTCTACCGAAACATTAATTTTTCCTGTTGTCATAATATTGGTGTTTTATAATTTATTAAAAACAATTCAAATAGAATACCAAAAATTAATTGAATGACAAATTGTCGGATACTAATAATTTTACAAAAAAATTATATTTTTTATAGTCAATAGAATTTAACAATTGTATATTTGCATAACATCTAAATTTTTTATTCTTATGAAAAAAATCATTTTATTACTTGCTATAATAATATTTAGCATTGGTTGTAAAACACAATCGCCAGTTAGTACAAAACTTGACAAAAAATCAGAGGTTGCCATTAAAGGCAATTGGACAGTAAGTTCGGTAACCTATCCAGGCTCAGAATACATCAAAATAAATTCTTTTGGAATAGCAGATTCTAAATGTTTTGTTGGAAGTACTTGGAAATTTATTTCAAATAACAACAAAGGAAACATGGCGTTAACAAAATCGGATTGTACAGCATTTGCATCGGATATTACTTGGTACATTAACAAAGAAGGACAATTTGTGATGAAATTTATTGAAGAAGGTACAAAGGCAAGAAAAACCAAAGAAGGATATATTTTGACAGTATCGAACCAGTCAGAAAATTCTTTCGAGTTAACAGATAGAGATAATATTGGTGGAAAATCAATAGAAATTATTTACACATTTCAAAAAGCAATTTAATTTTAAAAAAATATAAAAATGAAGAAATTTTCAATTTATTTATTGGCAGTTATTATTAGTTTAAGTACAATTTTAACTGGTTGCGAGGCAGTAAAAAACACAAATAAAACACAACGTGGTGCAGGAATTGGGGCTGTACTTGGTGGCGTACTTGGTGCAGTCATTGGAAACAATGTTGGCGGCGGCGGTAACGGTGCAATTGGTGCTGTACTTGGCGGTGTAATTGGCGGTGTTGCTGGTGGCGTTATTGGAAACAAAATGGACAAGCAAGCTCGTGAAATTCAAACTGCTATTCCAGGTGCACAAGTAGAAAGAGTTGGAGACGGAATTAGATTAGTTTTAGGTGAAAATGCAATTCGTTTTGATACTAATAAAGCAACATTGACAACAAATGCAAAAGCTAATCTAGATAAATTAATTCCTGTTTTTCAAAGTTATGCAGATACAGATATGGTAATTTATGGTTTTACTGACAGTTCTGGAGCAGTCGAATACAATAAAACATTATCAGAAAAAAGAGCTGCTTCTGTAAAAGCTTATCTTGCGGCTAAAGGTTTAAATATTTCACGTTTTGTTTCAAATGGTTTAGGAATTGCTGACCCAATTGCAAGTAACGAAACACCAGAAGGAAAAGCACAAAATCGTAGAGTAGAATTTGCAATTACTGCAAATGCAAAAATGATTGAAGATGCTAAAAAAGAGGGTAATTAATATCATTTGAAAATAAAAATATAAAGCTGTTTCGAAAGATGCAGCTTTTTTTTATGTAGTTAATGAGTAAATTTGTTAAATATTTAAATAAATATGCTATCAATAAAAAACATTTCATTTTCGTATAATCAAATACCAACTTTAAAAAACATTAGTTTTAATATAGAAAACGGAAAAAATATTGCAATTATCGGAGAAAGTGGTTGCGGAAAAAGTACTTTATTAAAACTTATTTATGGTTTATATGACTTAAATCAAGGAGAAATATTATTTGAACAAAAACCGATTTTTGGACCAAAATATAATTTAATTCCCGGAATGGATTATATAAAATATTTAGCTCAAGATTTTGGACTGATGCCATTTACAACAGTTGCCGAAAACATAGGCAAATTTTTGTCGAATGTTGATTTGAACAAAAAGAAAATTCGAATTGATGAATTGCTCGAAATTGTCGAAATGAGCGAGTTTTCAAATACAAAAGTACAATTTTTGAGTGGCGGCCAACAACAAAGAGTAGCTTTGGCAATGGTTATTGCAAACAAACCAAAAGTTTTGTTACTTGACGAACCATTTAGTCAAATTGATAGTTTTAGAAAAAACAATTTACGCAGAAATTTATTCCATTATTTAAAACGCAACAATATAACTTGTATTATTGCAACGCACGATTGCAATGATGCATTGTCTTTTTCTGATGAAACTATTGTTATACGAAACGGAGAAATTGTTGCAAAAAACAATCCTAAAACACTTTTTGAAAATCCTCAAAACAAATATATTGGTGCTCTTTTTGGCGAAATAAACGAAATCGAAATTGACGGTAAAGTCAAATTGATTTATTCACACCAATTAAAAACTATCGAAAATTCAAATTTGAAAGTCATCATAAAAAATAATTATTTTAGAGGGAATTATTATTTGGTTGAAGCTTTTTGGAATGACAAAACATTGTTTTTTGAATCGAAAATTGCTTTATCGCTAAATTCAGAAGTTTTTTTAGGTTATTAATTTTGTTTATTTTAAATTATTCTTAAAAAAATAGTGCTATTTTTACGGCATATTTAAAATTGAACTAGATTAAAAAATATTCCTCAAAAAATAATTTAAAATGTACAACTCAAAAATATCTGGACTTGGTTATTTTGTTCCAGAAAACATTGTTACCAACGACGATTTATCAAAAATTATTGATACCAATGACGATTGGATTCAAGAACGAACCGGAATTCAAGAACGCCGACATATAATAAAAGGAAGTGGCGAAACGACTTCATCAATGGCTTTGAAAGCTGCAAAAATTGCTATTGAACGTTCAGCAATAGCAAAAGACGACATCGATTTTATAGTTTTTGCAACTATTACGCCAGACTACTATTTTCCGGGCCCAGGAGTTACTTTACAAAAGGATTTAGGGATAAAAACAATTGGCGCACTCGATATTCGCAACCAATGTTCTGGTTTTATTTATGCTTTATCGGTTGCAGATCAATATATTAAAACCGGAATGTACAAAAACATTCTTGTAATCGGAGCCGAATTACAATCTGTTGGATTGGACATGACAACACGTGGGCGAAATGTTTCGGTTATTTTTGGAGACGGTGCTGGAGCAGCAATTCTATCTCGTGAAGAAGATTTAACCAAAGGCATATTGTCTACACATTTGCATTCAGAAGGCGAACATGCACTGGAGTTATCTGTCGCAGCACCAGGAATGGGTGGTCGATGGATTACCGATATTTTAAAAGATAACGATCCCGATGACGAAAGTTACATGCCACACATGAACGGACAATTTGTGTTTAAAAATGCTGTTGTGCGTTTTGCAGAAGTAATCAACGAGGGTTTAGAAGCCAATAATTTGCAAGTTTCTGATATTGATATGTTGATTCCGCATCAAGCAAATTTGAGAATTTCACAATACATTCAGAAAAAATTCGAATTAAATGATGACCAAGTTTTTAATAATATTCAGAAATATGGCAATACAACGGCAGCATCAATACCAATTGCATTGACCGAAGCTTGGGAATTGGGCAAAATAAAATCTGGCGATACAGTTGTTTTAGCAGCTTTTGGTTCTGGTTTTACTTGGGCAAGTGCGATTATTAAATGGTAAAATAGATTTTAAAGGCCACTAACTGATTAATATATCATATTTTTTGCTACAGATTACACAGATTATCACAGGTTTTTTATTTTTGAATAGTAAATATCCTTTAATCTTTTATATCTGTGCCAGAAATTTTTACTTAAATATACTTTTTAAACCAGATCCATATTAAATAAAAACAAAAAGTCCTTAAAAATTATTTTTTAAGGACTTTTTTTTACCTAACAAATATTTTAAAACAAACCCTCTAAAACCTTATTTTTAATTCCTATTTTCGAGAATTCAAAATTCATTTTGTTTTTTAATAAACTTGCATAAACACTTCTAAAATCAATTTGATGTTTTAAATCGCCATTGTCCAAATCGGCTAAATTTGGATTATTACCAATCACTTTTCCAAGATTATTGCCACCAATAACGAACATTGGTGCGGCCGTGCCATGATCGGTTCCTTTGCCATTGTCTTTCACACGGCGACCAAATTCAGAGAAAACAACGATTGTTACATTCTGCAATTGATTGGATTTTTTTAAATCTTGATAAAAACTAAAAACCGCATCGTTAAGTTCGGTTAATTTATTTTTATGCAAAACCAATTGATTGTCGTGCGTGTCAAAACTACCTAAAGTGGTGTAATAAACTTTCGAATTCAAGTTGCCTTTTATTAATTTGGCAATCCATTCTAAATTTTTAGACAAACCTGTTTTCTGATAAACAACATCAGAACTTGAAGAATTTTTTAATGCTTTTTGAATATCATCTGAACCTTCATCAATCGAATTGGCAATTTTTCGAACAAAATCTAATTGCGGATTGTCTGATAATTTTATCTCGGATTCTATGTTTTTATTCGAAGAAAATCTACTCGGATCTTTGACAGTAATTGCATTTGGTTCTTGACCTTTCAAAGCCAAATTATCAATAGAATCGAGGTTTATGCCACCAGTTGGATTTTGTTCTCTATAATTTGAATCTAAATAACGACCCAACCAACCATCGTTTAAATATTCTTGATTTGTTGGAGCAGTTTGCCAAATTTCTTGACTTCTGAAATGCGAACGTACTGGGTTTTGATAACCAACATTCTGAATTACAGATAAATCGCCAGCTTGTTGCATTGATGCAAAACCTTTTAAAGCTGGATGAAAAGCCATACCAGAAGTTGCAGAAATTGCATCGATTTTAGAAATTGCAATATTTGGTCGCAATTGATAATACAAATCATCTTGAAACGGAATAAAAGTATTCAAACCATCATTGCCACCATTTAGTTGCACAAAAACCAAACATTGTTCGCCAACAATCAAGTTTTTTTGCATTGCAAATGTATTCAAAAAACTAGGTAACAATAGGCTTCCGCCTGTAAATGTGCCTGTGAGTGATAAAAAATTTCTTCTGTTCATAATTTAGAAAGTTTTCAGTCTCAGTCTCAGTTTTCAGTTGCTAACTGCGACTGAAAACTGTGACTGAAGACTATATTATTTGAAATTCAGGCGTTTTAACCATTGCATTAAACAATCTTAAAACTGCATTTTGCGAACCTTCTGTATTTGGATTAAAATCGTATTTCAATATTTTTTCGAAATCTTTTTGAGTGTTATCTTCGGTTTCGAATAATAATTTTTCCTTTAAATCAGCAATAATTTGTTTGTTATTTCCTGATTTATCGAAATCTAAATTTACTTTTATTAATTTGTTTTGATTGTCATTCATTATTTTATCGCCATCGTCGGCTTGTTTTCTTTTAGGAAAGTTTTTACCACTACACAAAAAATCTGCTGTATTATTTCTTTGTAAATAAGTTTGCGACGTCAACCAAGAATTGCCTCCAATCCAACCTTTTACGTTAGGTTGATTGAACAAATCCATGTTCTGTTGTTTTAAGAAAAAAGCAATTAATTTAGAATTTGGTTTTTCTATTTGCAATTCATTTGAAATTTGCAATACATATTCTAATGGGTTTTTAATTTTGGAACCTGCCTTTTTTTTATCAAATTCTTCAGTGAAAATTTTGGTTAATAATGATTTAATTTCAAAATTTTGCAGTTTGAAATAGTCTCCATAATATTTGACTAAATCTTCTTTTGGATTATCATAAATAAACCATTGCAAAATTTTTCGAGTAATATGATATTGAATATTCGGTTGTTCGAAAATAATATCAATCATTTGGTCTATTTTGAAATTGCCTTTTTCTCCAAAATATTCAAAGCTTTCGTTGTCTTCGAATCTTGGTCTGTAAACAGCATTTTCTGGACCAATAGCTAAACCAGCCAAGCCTTTTGCACCGTTTTTGATGTCTTGTTCAGTATAATTTCCAATTCCTAAAGTAAATAATTCTAGCAATTCACGACTCAGATTTTCGTTGAGTTTACCTTTTTTGTTATCAACATTGTCTAAATATTTGACAATTGCATTGGAATTTAGCATTAGTTTGGTCAAATCTTTAAAATTACCAAAAGCATTTTCTCTAAGAATTTGATTGTGATTAAAAATCCAATAATTGACTTTTACTTTCTGAAAAGTTGACACAAAATGATTGTGCCAAAAACAAGTCATTTTTTCGGATAATGGAAATTCGGCTTCTTGAATTTTATCAATCCACCAAGCTTTCATTTCAAATGAAGTTTGAATTTCTTTTTTAAGCAATTTAGTTTTATCTTCTTGACTTTGAAGTTTTCTTTCTGCTTTTAATGCTTTAAAATCTTCAATAGATTTTGGACTTTCTGATAAAAACTCAGGAATAGAATTATCAAATTTTACATTAAAAGATTGATTTAAAAAAGAATTTAAACCTAATTGTTCGATAGATTTTGATTGTTTGTTCGAAAAACCCAAACGCAAAGACCAAAGTGTATTATTATTCATTTTAAAAGTATTTGAAAGTAAGACAAACATATTTACAAAAGGTTTAATAATAAAATGATTTTTTTTTTGTTATGATATTAAAATTTCTTGAAAATGTATATCAAAATCTTACTTATTTTTTTTACTATTTTTGGCTGTAAACCCCAAAAACCTTTTGTTAAGAAAAATTATTCTAAACATAATATTGAAGCCGAAAGTTATTGTAAAACTAATAATCTGAATACTGATTATTACATTCTAATTGATATGAGCATACATTCTGGACGCAACCGTTTTTTTGTATATGATTTTAAAACCAAGAAAAATGATTATGAAAAATGCGTAACTCATGGCAGTTGCGATAAGTTTGAAGTAAACAAAACCAAATGGGAAAAAGCAAAATTTAGTAATAAAATTGACAGCCATTGTTCGTCGAAAGGCAAATTTTCTATTGGAGAGCGAAGTTATAGTAAATGGGGAATTAATATAAAATATTGGCTTAACGGACTAGAGAAAACAAATTCTAACGCCTTAGAACGAGTAACGGTTTTGCATAGTTGGGAAGCGGTTTCTGATAAAGAAATTTATCCAAAATATGCGCCACTTAGTTGGGGTTGTCCAGCAATTTCTGATGAATTTATGGCAATTTTAGATATAAAACTTCAAGCGACTAATAAACCCGTTTTGTTATGGATTATTGATTGATTTAATTTTCTTGGTCAATTAAATCGCTTAAATGCAATCGCAATGCATTAACAGAAATAGATATTTCCCAAAACGAAATGCCTAGTGAAATCAATAAACAAAGCATACTTGTTCCAAATAAATAAATTCCGTAAATTTGCAATTCAAAAAACAAGAATAACATAGCAAAAACTGATAAAAACAAACATAAAACACCAAACATTTGCATGTAACGAATTAAGGTTAGTCTTAAATTTAGGTTTTTTATTTCTAGTAAAATTGATTTATTGTGTACTTCGTCATAGGTTTTTTTTAAATTTCTGATTATTTGAGCTATCGTTAAAAATCGGTTTGTATATGCCAAAAGTATCAACGAAGTCGCCGAGAATAACAATGCCGGAGTTTCTATTTGTAAAATCATATTCAGGAATTTATTTTAAGTATTTTACAAATTTATGATATAAATATCAACTTAAATAAAACTTTTTTGATTAGATAAATTATAATATTAAAAAAATGCATTTTCAACCCTACCCTATTCAATTTGACCCAATTCTAAAAGAGAGAATTTGGGGCGGAACAAAACTAAAATCACTGCTAGGCAAACCAATTGTATCTGAAATTACAGGCGAAAGTTGGGAAATTTCGACTGTAGAAAATGATGTAAGCGTTGTTGCAAACGGCGAGTATAAAGGAAAATCACTTAACGAAATTATTAACCTTTTTCCAGATCAAATCTTGGGTGACAAAGTTCATGAAAAATTTGGATTAGATTTCCCTTTGCTTTTTAAATATCTCGATGCCAAACAAGATTTATCGATTCAAGTGCACCCAAATGATGCGTTGGCAAAAAAAAGACACAATTCTTTTGGCAAAACCGAAATGTGGTACGTTATGCAAGCCGATGAAAATGCTAGAATAATAGTTGGTTTCAAAGAAAACTCATCGAAAGATGCTTATATTAAAAATCTTGAAAACAGGACAATTCTAGATATTCTAGATTCAAAAAAAGTACATCAAGGAGATATTTTCTTTTTGGAAACAGGCACAATTCATGCAATTGGTGCAGGGATGGTTGTTGCAGAAATTCAACAAACATCTGATATTACATACAGAATTTATGATTTTAATCGCAAAGATGCCAACGGAAACGAAAGAGAATTGCACACCGATTTGGCTTTAGATGCTATAAATTATAACAAAGTTAATACTCAAAAACAGTATTCTAAAATTATAAATCAAAGTAACGAAACTGTAAATTGTCCTTATTTTACAACCAATTTTATACCGCTTGAAGGCAAAATTGAAGTAAAAAAAACAAAACTATCTTTCACAGTTTATATGTGTGTAGATGGCGGTTTCGAATTAACACATAATAAAGTGCAATTTTATTACAAAAAAGGCGACACAATATTAATTCCAGCACAAATGAATGATTTTGAATTATCTGGAAAAGCATCATTGCTAGAAATTTACATTTTGTAGCAATTTATATATTTATTAGTTGTACTTTTGCACTCGAATTAAAAAATACGTTATTAGTTTGTCTTATCAAGGCAATCAAAATGTAAAATTAAAAATAAAATAGAATCAAAATGGCTAACATTAAAAATTTAAAAAAAGACATCAATTACGTTTTAGGAGATATTATTGAAGCAGTTTACCTATGGGAAATGGCTACAACAGGAAAACCTACTGAAAAATCTAACGGATTAATCGATGAAGCGATTGCTACATTTGATAGTTTAATTGTTAGAGTAAACGAAAAAAACGTTGAAAATAAAAAATCTCATTTCAAAGCAATTGGAAATGATTTAGAAACTGCTGCAAACCAATTGGTTGCAAAAATCAACGAATTAGCATAATAATATTAAAAAAAAGTGCTAAAATAATTTGGAATTTTAAAATTCAATCTTATATTTGCACTCGAAATGCCGCCAGCGTAGCTCAGTTGGCTAGAGCAGCTGATTTGTAATCAGCAGGTCGTGGGTTCGAGTCCCTCCGCCGGCTCTTTTAAGATTAAAAACCATTCAGAAATGAATGGTTTTTTTGGTTTAAAATCAACGCAACTATTTAAACCCAAATTACGCAATTGAAATCTGGGTTAAAAACATCAAAATTCAAAAATTTATGGCTGTAGTCTAATTAATATATGATTTTTATTCTAACCACAGATTTCACAGATTATCACAGATTTTTTTATTATCGAATATTAAAAATCCTTTAAATCTGTAGCAAAAAGTTTTTATATGAATATACTTTTTAAACCAGAGCCAAATTTATTTATTCTCTCCCAACATTTCCGCCAGAACTTTCATCAATCGTTATTGATTTTGGTTCGATGTTATAACTAATATTTCCGCCACTAGAAGCATTTCCGTTAAGATTGACTATTGGATGAATTTTTATGTTGGCACCACTTGAAACATCGGCAACTACATCGTTTACGAGCAAATCAAAAGCTTCGATTTCTCCACTGCTCGATGCCGAAGTTTCTAGTTTTAGGGCAATTCCTTTGGCTTTTATGTTGCCAGAACTTGATGCGTCTAGTGTTACATTATCATATTCTAATTTTACATCAACATCGCCAGAACTTGAAACATCTACCGAAATCGAATCGCCAGAAAACATACCAATACCTTTTATCGACGAACTGCTAGACGATTCTAGACCATCGATTTTGGGCATTCTAACAGTAACTTTTATTGGTTTTGTGGCGTTGATTGATTCGTTTGGTTCGATCATCAAGACACCATTTTCGACTTTGATACCTATTAATTTCTGCAAATTGCTTTCGGCCTCGACCGATACAAAAATAGCGTTGGATTGTTCTAAAATAACCTCGATTCCACATTCTACATCAATGCTTGTAAAATTATTTTTTATATTTCGAACTTCGGTAGTAATTTTTCCATTGCCTTTTTTTCCATTACCAAAATCGGTTTTGATGTTGCAAGAATTCAAAAATAAAGCAATCGTTATGGCAATTATAAATTTTGTGATTAATATTATAATTTTTATCATGATCATTTAGTTTTAATAATTATTCCGTCTTTATTGATTTTCAATTCCTTAAATTCTTTGTTGTTTTTATTATTTTCATAATCATTCGAAGTCGAATCGGCAGTTATTGAAATTCCGTCTTTGTTGATTTTTATATTTGGCGATTTAATGTTAATATTTTCTTCGTCATCGTTCGAAATGTCAATATTAATATCTTCATCGCTATCATCATATTCGTCGGTTTCGTCTTTTGGACAATTCAAACATTTTACTTTATTTTCTTCTACCTTATATATGTAAGAATCAGAACTGTGTTGCAAGTTGAAAAAATCGTTATCAGATTCGTCAAATTCTTTCATATTATCATCGGTTTTAAAAATTGTTCCTTTTGGTAAGTATAAGAAAATCTGAACTTCTTGGTCTCTGAATTTATTTTCTAATTTTGTCAAGAAATAATCGTCAAGAATTAATTTGTTACCATCAATTCTAAAATTATAATTAATTTTTTCGGCTTTTTGTTTGGCATCGATAGACGATTTTCCGTTAGCACGTTTTTCGATTTGAATGTAAGGCAATCGAGAATCTGTTGGTAAAATTTCGAAAGAAATATCGTCAGAATAAATCATTTTCTGAGACAATGAATCTTCAACAATTGACATATTTCCTTTTGAAGTAATATGATTTGAATAATAAGTATTTGGCTTGAAAGATATTTTTAGAGTATCAGTTGGCAATATATTAATTTGCTGTTTTTGAATCACTTTATTTTCAAATGCTAATTCAGATGCTTGATTAATTCCGAGCGAAACCAAAATTGAAATTGCAATTAACCAAACTGCTAGCAAAGTATATTTTGCAACATTTCCGATAGATTTCATATTGGTTATAATTATTTTTAACCCTAAAATTAATAAGAAAAAAAACGGAATTCCAATTGCAAAAAAGAACAACAAACCAATTAAAAACATAGATACATTTCCGTAATTAAAACTATTGAAATAATCTAACCAAGGCACATGAATAAATTCTGTAGAACCAAATGTAAACAACGAAATAAACAAAGCTATTAACATTATTGCTGCGGTAAAAACAATTATACCTCCAATAAATTTAGCAAAAATACCCAGCATTACAATGATAAAATCTCCTAATGAACTGCCTAAATTTCGTGCTTGATAATTTATTTTATCGCCATATTTAGCATTGAAATTTTTAGCATCATCAGATATTTTTTCACTAGAATTTTTAAGTTTTTCTGATACATTTTCAAATTCTGCTCGTACTTTTTTCTCGATATTTTCAAGATTTACAGGTTCGCCTTTCATTTCTAGTTTTTCAGAAGTTGTTACGGCTTCTGGCATTGCAATCCAAAGAATGATGTATAATAAAACACCTGTTCCTGCCGCCCAAACCAATGCAACTAACAAAATTCGCAACCAAGTTTTATCTATTCCAAAATAATATCCAAGTCCAGAAAGTACACCTCCAACAATTGCTCCATCTCTATCACGGTACAATTTTTTAGATTTCCCAGAAGTTGCTGCAAAACTTGTCGAAGTTGAGTTTGATGTTCCCTCATCATCAATTCGGTAATCTTCAGGTTGCCCCATAACGGCTACTACTTCGTCTACATCTTTCATTCCGACAACGTGTTTTTCTGATTTTTGTTTCTCGGTCAAAAGTTCCGAAACACGAATTTCGATGTCTTTGATGATTTCGTCTTGACCAGTTGAATTGGTCAAAGAACGCTTGATTGCTTCAAAATAGCGGTTTAATTTTTGGTATGCATCTTCATCAATATGAAATAAAATACCTCCTAAATTTATGTTTACTGTCTTGTTCATCTTGTTAGTTTTTGATTGTTATTAGTTGTACTGCGTCTGATAATTCGGTCCAAGTACTGTTTAATTCGTTTAAAAAAGTTTTTCCAAGTTCGGTCAATTCATAATATTTTCTTGGTGGTCCTGATGTTGATTCTTCCCAACGATAGTTGAGTAATCCGTCGTTTTTTAGTCTTGTCAAAAGTGGATAAACGGTGCCTTCGACGACCAGTAATTTTGCGTTTTTTAGCGTATCTAAAATTTCAGAGGTGTAGGCTTCTTTGTCTTTTAAAACTGACAAGATGCAAAACTCGAGAACACCTTTTCGCATTTGGGCTTTTGTGTTTTCTATGTTCATAATTTTGTGATTTGGATTTTTTGGGTGATTAAATTTTTCATTTTTTGAAGTGTTCCGCTTTTTAGCGAATTGATTTTATATGATTGAAACTCACTTTGAAATAATACTATCTAATAGCTATTAATTTCTTATACAAAGATAATGTTAAAAAACAGTATCTTGTTTCGCATAGTACTAATAATTAACTTTTATTTAACAAATAGATGGTTTTTATTGAGACTTTTAGACATTGGAGTTTTAGACATTGGACTTTCAGTCTCTCATCAAAAAAGCTCTCAACATTAATCATTCATATTAATGTTTCTTTGCTCAAAGTCTATTTTACTGAAGTCTTAAGACTCTTATCTCAAAGTCTAAAATCTCTCATCTTTTAGTTTCTCATCTCAAAATCTAACTTCTGTATTTTAAACAAAAACCTTACATTTGTAAAAAAATTTAAAATGTCTGTACCCAAATCTAAAATTAATCTTTTTGTAATGTTCAAATTACCATCTGCCTATTTATGTGGTGTTCGAGCTAAATTTATTGATAATGTTAAATGCGAAGTTTCTGTAAAACACCGTTGGATAAACCAAAATCCGTTCAATTCGATGTATTTTGCAGTTCAAGCAATGGCTGCCGAATTGGCTACTGGAGCGTTGGTTTTATCTCAAATTCGAGATTCTAAAAAAAATATTTCAATGTTAGTTGCCAATTCAAAATCTAATTTCACCAAAAAAGCCGTTGGCAGAATCACATTTACTTGCAACGATGGTTTATTGATAGAAAACGCCATAAAACAAGCAATTGCAACTAATGAAGGTCAAACAATTTGGATGAAATCTATAGGAATTGACCAAAAAGGCGATCAAGTATCTGAATTCGATTTCGAATGGAGCGTTCGGGTGAAGTTCTAAGTTGCATGGTGTGAGTATAGTTCAGCAACTAATAAATAAATCTTAATTTTTGTTTTTTGCTTGCAATATGTATTAATTTTATACAGAAATATAGCAAATCTATAAATTGTAACTTACAACCTACAACAACAAAACAATGAAAATCTTAATTACTGGTGCAACTGGATTACTCGGAAGTCAATTGTCTAAATTATTGATTGAAAACAACATATCAGTTAATTATCTTTCGACTTCTAAAACCAAAATCGAAACCAAACCAAATTATCAAGGTTTTTATTGGAACCCACAAGAAGGCAAAATTGATGAAAATTGTTTTATTGGTGTCGATGCAATTATTCATTTGGCTGGAGCCAATATTGCTAAACGCTGGACAAACTCCTATAAACAAGAAATTATCGAAAGTCGGGTTTTGTCATCGAACCTTTTATTTAATACGCTAAAAAAAAATCCACATCAAGTAAAACAAATTGTTTCGGCGTCAGGAACAGCAATTTATCCAGATAGTTCTCATAAAATATATTCAGAAACCGAAACCGAAATCGCAGATGGCTTTTTGAGTAATGTAGTTGTAAAATGGGAAGAGTCTATAGATCAGTTTAAATTATTAACTATTAAAGTTTGCAAAGTTCGAACTGGAATTGTTTATGACAAAGACGGTGGCGCATTGGCCGAAATTTTAAAACCAATAAAACTTGGGTTTGGGTCAAGTTTTGGCTCAGGAAAACAAATTCAATCTTGGATACATATATATGATGTAACACATTTATATCTTTTTTTACTCAAAAACAATTCCGAAGGCATATATAATGCCGTTGCACCAGAAACAGTTTCTGATCAAAAATTGACAAAAACAATTGCAAGAATTCTAAAAAAACCCTTGTTTATGCCCAATATTCCAAGATTTATAATGAAATTGATTCTTGGAGACATGAGTGAATTACTGTTTACTAATAAAAATATTTCCTCTAAAAAAGCAATCGATCAGGGTTTTCGATTCAAATTTCCTGATATTGATTCAGCAATGAAGGATATTTTAAAATAATTTTTTTTTGAATAAATTTAAGTTTGTTTCAAATTTAAAGTTGTTTATTTTTACAAAAAAAAATTAAAATGTCATTAAAAGATAAAATTAATCAGAAACTTAAAACAGATGCAAATACGGGATTTGGAACCAATGCATCTAACAATGGTGGACGATTAATAAATAAAGACGGAAGTTCAAATCTCGAAAAACATGGCGTTTCGTGGCTCGACAAAATCAGTTGGTTTCATACCATGTTGTCTTTATCAAGATGGAAATTTATATTTGTAATAATTTTATTCTTTATAATAGCTAATTTATTTTTCGCTTTCATTTATTATACAATAGGTGTCCAATATTTGAATGGCATCACCGGAACTACCGAACTCGAAAAATTTGGACAAGCCTATTTCTTTAGTGCACAAACTTTTACAACAGTTGGCTATGGACATATAAGCCCAAGCGGATTTTTAACCAGCACAATTGCAGCAACAGAAGCATTGTTTGGACTTTTGGCATTTGCATTAGCAACAGGATTACTATATGGACGATTTAGCAAACCAACTGCACACATTAAATTCTCTGAAAATGCCATAATCTCTAATTATCAAAACGGAAAAGCCTTGATGTTGAGAATGGCACCATACAAAAACACAAATTTACTAGATGCGGAAGCAAAAATAACTTTGGCACTAGTAGTTGATGAAAACGGAACCCAAAAAAATCAATTTTTTCCTCTAAAACTCGAATTCGAAAAAATAGCAGCATTGGCAATTAGTTGGACTTTAGTGCACCCAATTGATTCTGAAAGTCCACTTTTTAAATTTAGCGAAGAAGATTTCACAAACGCTAGAGGCGAAATTATAGTTTACATAAAAGCATTCGACGAAATGTTTAGCAGTCAGGTTTCTATTAGATCATCATATTCATTTAATGAAATAATTTATGGAGCCAAATTTCAATTAATGTTCCATACAAATAGCGACAATACAAAAACAATTCTTGAATTAGATAAAATTAACAAGTTCGATAGAATGGTTCTAGATTAGATGTTTTTTGTTTTTTTGATGATTAAACAAAATATAATACTTACTTTTGTTTAACTTATTTGAAGAAAAGATGAACAATGTAAAAAATGTTTTTAGCATCAAAGATCTCGAAAATCTTTCAGGAATCAAGGCACATACAATTCGCATTTGGGAAAAACGTTACGATGTTTTGCAACCCATGCGAACAGATACCAACATAAGAACCTATGATTTAGCAAGTTTGCAAAAACTGTTAAACATTACTTTGCTTCACAATTATGGTTACAAAATATCCAAAATTGCTGAATATCCTGTTGATAAAATACCAGAAATGGTTCGCGAAATTGTGTCTTCTAAAAGTGCAAAAAGCCATGCAATAAGCGAATTTAAAATGGCAATGATGAATTTTGACCAAGGAAAATTCATTAAAACCTATGATGATTTATTGTCCAAAAAAAATTTCAAAGAAGTTTTTTATGAAGTTTTCGTTCCGTTAATGACCGAAATTGGTTTGTTGTGGCAAGCAGATACAATCACACCAGCACACGAACATTTTATAACTTATTTAATAAAACAAAAATTATTAATCAACACTGAAAAAGTTCAAATTTTAGAACCAACTAGATCAGATAAAGTTTTTGTTCTATATTTGCCGTACAACGAAATTCATGAATTAGGGTTAATGTATTTGAATTACGAAATATTATCCAACGGCTATCAATCTATCTATCTAGGAGAAAGTGTTCCGACAGAAAGTTTAAAAGATTTAAAAAGATATTTCAATAATATTGTTTACATTTCATACATAACAGTTGAACCAAACAAAGATGAAGTCAACAATTATGTGCAAACAATAAACAAAGAAATTCTTGATGACAATTCGCAAATTTGGTACATTGGCAAAATGACCGAACATATTTGTGAGTCTAATATTAAAGATAATTCTAAAGTTTTTCCTTCGATTTTAGAATTGGTTAACGAATTATAAAAGAAGATTTTATAAAACACAATGAATAAAGAAATTACAATTATTGGCTCTGGGTTTTCATCTCTTTCGGCTGCATGTTACTTGGCAAAAGCTGGAAACAAGGTTTCGGTTTATGAAAAAAACGAAACGATTGGCGGACGTGCAAGACAATTCAAAAAAGACGGTTTCACGTTCGATATGGGACCAAGTTGGTATTGGATGCCAGATGTTTTTGATAGATTTTTTGCGGATTTCGGCAAAAAAACTAGCGATTATTATGATTTAATAAAACTTTCGCCAGCATACAGAGTTTATTACGGAGTAAATGATTTTATAACAATAGCAGACAATTTGCCCGAAATTGTGGCTACTTTCGAGTCAATCGAAAAAGGTTCGGGCACAGTTTTACAAGAATTTATAGCCGATGCCAAAAAAAATTATGATATAGCAATTTTAGATTTGGTTTATCGTCCTGGTGTTTCACCATTAGAATTAATTACTATCGAAACTGCTAAAAAAGTTGGTCAATTTTTTAGTAACATAAGTAAAGATGTTCGCAAGAAATTTAAAAACCAAAAACTGATACAGATACTTGAATTTCCGGTTCTGTTTCTTGGAGCAAAACCATCAGACACACCATCATTTTATAGTTTTATGAATTATGCCGATTTCGGATTAGGAACCTGGCATCCCAAAACTGGCATGTTCGATGTTGTTCATGCAATGGAAACTTTAGCTAAAGAACTAGGTGTTATTTTTCATACAAATGCAAATGTAGAAAAAATAAATGTAGAAAATAATAAAGCCAAGTCAGTTGTAATAAACGGAAAAACAATAACCTCTGATGCAGTTTTAAGTGGAGCCGATTATGCACACACCGAAACTTTACTAGAAGAAAAATACAAACAATATACAGAAAAATATTGGGAAAGTCGAGTTTTTGCACCGTCATCATTGTTGTTTTATGTTGGTTTTGACAGAAAATTAGACAATCTTTCGCACCACGCTCTGTTTTTTGATGTCGATTTTAACCAACACGCTCGTGATATTTACGATGAACCAAAATGGCCTGACGAACCTTTGTTTTATGCAAATTTTCCATCATTGACAGATAAAACTTGTGCACCTGACGGAATGGAATCTGGTTTCTTTTTAATACCTTTGGCAATTGGAATTGAAGATACAGAAGAGTTAAGGGTACAATATTTCGATAAAATTATTGACAGATTTGAAGCTTTGACACAACAAAATGTAAGAAAAAATATTATCTTTACCAAGTCGTTTTGTAAGAATGAATTTATTGAAGATTACAACAGTTACAAAGGTAATGCCTATGGAATGGCAAACACGCTGTTACAAACTGCATTTTTAAGACCCAAATTGAAAAGTAAAAAGGTCAATAACCTATATTTCACTGGACAATTGACAGTTCCAGGACCAGGAGTTCCGCCAGCATTAATCTCTGGAAAACTGGTTTCTGAATTAATTGAAAAACATATTTAAGTTTATTTATGAAATCTATTTTTGACGATGTTTCTTATGCTTGTAGCAAGAATGTAACCAAAACATACAGCACTTCGTTTTCGTCGGCTGTCAGAATGTTAGGCTCGAGTATTCAACAAGATATTTATAATATTTATGGTTTTGTTCGCTTTGCCGACGAGATTGTAGATAGTTTTCACGATTATGATAAAGTAGAACTTTTTGATATTTTTGAGGTTGATTTAGCAAATGCATTAAAAAACAAGATTAGTTTGAATCCGATTTTGAATTCTTTTCAACACACGGTTATTAAATATAAAATTCCACAAGATTTAATCGATGCCTTCATGAAAAGTATGAAACTCGATTTAACCAAAAAAGAATATAAAACAAAAGAAGAGTACGACGAATATATTTTTGGTTCTGCAGATGTTGTAGGGTTAATGTGTTTAAAAGTTTTTGTGAAAGGCAATGATCAACAATTTGAAGAGTTAAAAGCCTCAGCAATGCGATTGGGTTCTGCTTTTCAAAAAGTTAATTTCTTGAGAGATTTAAAAGCCGATTTCGAAGGTTTGGACAGAACCTATTTTCCTGATACAGACTTGAACCAGTTAGACGAAGTGTCTAAACAAAAAATAATCAATGAAATAAATGATGATTTTATGGCTGGTTATGCTGGAATTGTGAAATTGCCTCTTGAGGCCAAACTTGGTGTTTACACAGCCTATTCTTATTACAAAAAATTGTTGTATCGTTTAAGCAAAACACCATCAGCAGAAATAAAAAACACCAGAATTAGAGTTCCAGATTATCAAAAATATGGACTTTTTGCAAAATGTTATTTTAGTTATAAATTAAATATTATTTAAAATTAATAAATTATGTGGTTATATATATTAGTTTTTTTCGCAACATTCTTTTTTATGGAATTTATGGCTTGGTTTAGTCATAAGTACATAATGCATGGTTTTTTGTGGGTTTTACACGAAGACCATCACAAGAAAGATCACGATTCTTGGTTTGAGCGAAACGATGCCTTTTTTATTGTTTATGCAGTAATCAGTATGACATTTTTCTATTTATGGAAAAACGGCATTTTTGATTTAGGATTATCAATCGGTTTAGGCATTTTTGCTTACGGATGGGCTTACTTTATAGTTCACGATATTTTTATTCATCAACGTTTTAAGTTATTTAGAAACGCCCATAATCGATATGCAAAAGCGGTAAGAAGAACACACAAATTGCATCACAAAGTACAAGGAAAAGAAAAAGGTGTTAACTTTGGAATGTTAATGGTGCCATGGGCATATTTGAAAAAATCTTAGATTATAAATAAAATTTACAAAAAAAACCATATTGACTGATATGGTTTTTTTGTACATAAACTTACTAAATTCTAGATTTCATTCAAAGACAAATCAAATTTAGCAAAAGTAATTTGCAATTTATTATCCAATTTCTTTTCTAGAAAAACATTCAAAAAATCTAATTGATTGTAATATTGAGTAATAAAATCTTTCTTATGAATTTCGAATACCAAAGGAAGTTCTACAGATTTATTATCTTTATTGACTTTTATAAAGCCTAACTTATTAATAGTAGACTTCATCTGGTAAGATATTTGATACCTAACAGTTTCTGGTAAATATGCAGAGTTTAATAATTTTGAACTGCCGTTAGCACCATTACACAAGATAAAATGTGATGCAGGATCTTTTATTAAATCATGTAAAATGTTTTCTATTTCGTTCAATGTGAATTCTCCATTTGCAATTTGGAATTTTTTATCAAAAAAATCAGTTATAAAATTAACCGATCTTACAGGATAATTATCTAAAACATTTCTGATTACCAATAAGTTATATGCATTTATCCAAAAAGCTATTTTAGTGTCATTTGCAAGAGGCTGTATGTCAAGTTTCGAAACATTGTTTATTATGTACAACAATTCACCCGGACTTTTCTTTAATCCTGAGTATTTTATTTTACCATCAAGTGATACATTATTTTTAAAAAATTCGTCAGATTGATTGAAAAAGTCTTGTTGAGTTTGAGAGAATGTAAAATTTGTTATTAATCCGAAAATTATTAATTGTATTATTTTTTTCATTTTTAAAAAAAGTAATTATGTTTGTTTTATTAATTTAATTTATACCTAGTAATTCTTTTTTCAAAGACTCTTTGATTGGTTTGTCAGACAGCCAAATTCCAAAGAGTGCTTTTTTGAATTCAAAACCTGGTATTTTTCCAGTAAGAACTCCATTTCTTAGCACCCAAATATTACCGTCGCTATCATTATATACTAGATTGAAAACATCATTTTTCGTAATGCCTTCTTTGCTTACAAATTCTTCTAACAATGCTAATTCTGGCTGAAATTTAAGCCAAATTTCTTCTCCTGCCGATTCTTTTAAGCCTTTGCTAACGTTTTTGGTGAAATTTTTAGAATTTATTAAACCTGATGTAATGTAGAATATCATTCCCATTGTGGAGTTACTCTCTAATATTTCTTTTGGATCTTTTGACAGTTTTGTCAAATACAACCCTATTGTGTAAACATCAAACCACAACTTGGTTCTGCTTCCTATACCGTTTAATGTGATTTCTTTATCAGAAAACTTAACCGTTCTTGGTACTATAATATCATCAACAACAATGTTACTTTGAGAAAATAAATTAGAAATCGAAAAAATAATAAATAACAATAAAACAAATAATTTATTTTTCATTTTGAAAAGTTTTTAATGAGAATTTATATCTCAAAATTAATATTCATGAATACAAATATCAAAAAAATTAAAATAAAAAACAGCAAAAAAACATCAATTTTTCTGATTATTCGATGTAATCGCCAAATAAATCGATAAAAAGCTTTTATAGGAAAAGTTTTAAATAAAATAATTATGTAGTATAAATTTACATATCTAATTTAACATTAAAATTAATTAAATTAGATATTGCTTGTTCAGATTTGTAATCAAATTTGGCTTCGTGAAGTTGTTTATCTTTTCTGGTATCAATAATTTTAACACAATTATAAAACCTTCTTACTTCGTCAAGACTAGACAAAATTAATCCAGGAACTTGAACGCTTTTACCAAAATCATCTTTGGCTACCATCGTAAAATAAGATGAGTTGCAATGTTTGGATTTGCCCGTTCGGATATTTTCTGCTTCAACACGAATGCCAATAATCATTGACGAATTGCCAACATAATTCACGCATGCTTTCATGGTTACTAATTCGCCAACTTCGATAGGATTCAAGAAATCGACAGTATCCACAGAGGCTGTAACACAATAATTTCCAGAAAATTTAGATGCTACGGCAAAAGCAATCTGGTCTAGTAAAGATAAAATATAGCCACCATGAATTTTTCCTGAAAAATTAGAATGCGAAGGCAGCATCAATTCAGAAATAGTTATTTTTGATGCCTTTACAGTTTTAAATTCCATTTTTATTGGTCTAATTTAACTTTAAACGGTGAGTCTTCTTTTTCGACATCTGTAATATAATATTGCGTATCGCCCCACCAAGGAAAAGTTCTGTAACGTTCTATATAATTGACTTTTACATATTCGCCTTGCATGTCTTTCATTTGCTGTATTATTTTTTGGTCACTGTCTAAAATCGAAAATTTAAAAATTTGGGCACCAGCAATTCCTTGACTCAACTCGCCTTCCCAAGTTTTAAAAATCATTCCTTTATTACTAATTTTAATTAATTCGCCCGAACGAATTCCTTCGCTAAAAGTCGCATAATACATTACTGCAAAATACAATGCAATTCCAGAAACTAAAACTCCTAGTACAATTCCGATAATTTTTCTCATTTTATTCTAAATTTAATAATTTATTTTCGTTTTTTTCTGCCCTGTGTATGATACTTTCAGGAAGGGATTTTTTGGCCTTTGCTCCCATTTTTTTTAATTTTTCAATGCTAATTATTATGTTGCCATTGCCTTCGACCAATTTGTTCATTGCTCCTGAATATTCGACTTTCGATTCATCGATTTTTTTTCCTATTTTAATTAAATCTGATAAAAACCCTTCGAATTTGTCATATAAAGCTCCGGCTTGTCTGGCAATTTCAAGTGCATTGTCTTGTTGTTTTTGATTGGCCCACATGCTGTCAATAGTTCGCAATGTAGCCAATAATGTTGATGGTGTAACAATAACAATATTTTTCTCGAAAGCTCGATTATACAAAGTCGTATCTTCGTTAAGTGCTAATGCAAAAGCTGGCTCGATTGGAATAAATAGTAACACAAAATCTGGACTTTCTATATGATACAAATCTTGATAATTCTTGTTTCCTAAATCTTCGACATGCCGTTTAATTGCAGAAACATGTTCTTTTAAATATTGAGATTTCAGATTTTCATCATCTTCATTTATAAAACGTTCATAGGCTGTGAGTGTAACTTTGGCATCGACAATCATCTTTTTTCCGTCAGGAAGATTGATCACAACATCAGGAAAAACTCGATTTCCATCATCGGTAATATGGCTTTGTTGCACAAAATATTCTCGGTCTTTTTCGAGTCCTGATTTTTCTAAAACTCTTTCTAAAACCAGTTCGCCCCAATTGCCTTGCATTTTCGAATCGCCTTTTAATGCTTTTGTCAAATTAATTGTTTCTTTGCTCATTTGAGCATTCATTTCGCTTAAACCTAAAATTTGTTGTCGCAAAGCAGCGTGATAATCTATTGACTCTTTGTGGGTATCTTCGACTTTTTTTTCGAATAATTGAATTTTATCTTGCAAAGGCGACAAGATATTTTTCATGTTTTCTTTATTCTGTTCAGTAAATTTATTAGATTTTTCGTCTAATATTTTATTCGCTAGATTTTCGAATTCTTTTGTGAATTTTTCTTGTAATTGCTCTACTTCTTGCTTTTGCTCACGATTTCGCTCGAATAAATTATCAAAATCTACTTCTTTTTTGGTCAACTGAATATTGATGGCTTCTTTTTCATTTCGAATAATATTTATTTCCTTACGAATTGTTTCTTTCTCAAAATTAGAATCAGTCAGTTTTTTATCAAAATCTAATTTTTGATTACCAATTTGTACTTTTAAAACATTAATTGTGGCTAATAAACCAAAATTTTTCTCATCTGAAATTAACTTTTCGGCGTTTGATTTAGACGAAAACAATATTTTGCCAACAAAAAAACCTATTGAAATTGCTACTATAAAAATTAATAAAAAAGAAATTGTCGTTGACATATATTGTATTGAATGATTTGTAAAAAAGTAAAAGTAGTTAAAAGTTTTTTTACTTGCTAAGTTTGATTAATTAAATTAGGAATTAATTTATGTATTTTTGTTAAATGAACCCAATCAAAATTAGACCAGCCAATTTATCAGATTTAGAGATATTATTAAGTTTTGAACAAGGCATAATCAAAGCCGAACGACCGCTAGACGATACGCTAAAATCCGGACAAATATCTTATTACGACTTGCGTCAAATGATTTTAGAATCTGATACCGAAGTCGCAGTTGCAGAAATTGACAATAAAATTGTTGGATCTGGTTATGCCAAAATCATTCAAGCAAAAAACTATTATGACTTCGAAAAATATGCATATTTGGGTTTTATGTTTACCGAAATTGATTTTCGAGGAATGGGAATAAATGCTAATATTATTGATTATTTAAAAAATTGGTGCATTTTTAAAAACATAACCGAATTAAGATTAGATGTCTATGACACAAATATTTCGGCAATTAAATCTTATGAAAAGTCAGGATTCAAGAAAGATATGGTCAATATGAGAATCAGGTTAAAATAAAACCAAATCTTTTCGATTTTCGTATTTTAATCTAAAATTATAAACCAATTATAAATGAATGTTAATTTGTAAACTAGCCGACAAACTTTTTGATAATTCGACTTACATTTGTATAAAAAAATTAAAATATGAAAAAGCAAAACCGAATTTTTAGTTCTTTTTTAATGCTAATATTGTTTATTTTATCAGCATGCGGACAAAAAAATAAACAAAAAAACACTGAAACCAAAATTGCAATGGAAAACGAAAATCTTAAACCAAACAATCCTTATTACTCAAGAACATCGACCGAAAAACTGAATGTTTCTGATGCCGAATGGAAAAAAGTATTGCCAGAAAACCTTTATGCAACTGCAAGAAAAGGCGATACCGAAAGAGCATTTACTGGCAAAATATACAATTCTGATGCTAAAGGAACTTATTATTGTGCAGCTTGTGGCAATAATTTATTCAAATCTGATCAAAAATTTTCGAGCTCTTGCGGATGGCCAAGTTTTTTTGAACACCAAAATAAAAATAGTGTCGTTTTTAAAGACGATAACTCGTATGGAATGAGAAGAACCGAAGCGTTGTGTGGTCGTTGCGATGCCCATTTAGGACATTTGTTTGATGATGGTCCAGCACCAACTGGCAAAAGGTATTGCATGAATGATGTTTCACTAGAATTTGTTCCAGAAAAAATAATAGCAAATAATAATATGACAGAAAATTTAGAAACAATAACCGTCGGTGGTGGCTGTTATTGGTGTGTAGAAGCAGTTTATGAAAACTTGCAAGGTGTAAAAACGGTAGAATCAGGTTTTGCTGGTGGCAAAAATGCCAATCCAACTTACAAAGAGGTTTGCACTGGCGAGACTGGTCACGCCGAAGTTGTAAAGATTGTTTATGACAAAACTGTAACCAATCTTGACGAAATTTTTAAAGTATTTTTCACAGTTCATGATCCAACAACCTTGAACCGTCAAGGTGGAGATATTGGAACACAATATCGCTCTTCGATTTTTTATGCCAATGACCAGCAAAAGAAAGCAGCACAATCGATTATCAATCAATTAAATGACGAGAAAGTTTATTCTAATCCGATTGTAACAACTTTAGAACCATTGACAATTTTTTATAAAGCCGAAGATTACCACCAAGATTATTACAACAATAACAAAAATGAAGGTTATTGCAAAATGGTTATTCAACCCAAAATAGAAAAATTCGAGAAAGTTTTTAAAGACAGATTAAAAAGATAACTCAATTTCAGATTTCCAAAAAAATCCAATTTCATAAACGAAATTGGATTTTTTTTTCTGAAAACTGCTGCTAAAAACTACGATAAAATATTAATTCGCCACTTCGCTGATAAACTTTATTCTCATTAATCGCAATTCATCAATGTCATAATCGCCATCAAATTCTTTCAAAGCATTTTCTATATTATCCGATTCTGACTCCATAAAATAAGTATGAATTTCGTCTTGTTGGTCGTCGTCGAGCATTTCGTCTATCCAATACTTTATGTTGAGTTTGGTTCCAGAATATACAATCTGTTCCATTTCTTTAATTAAATCATCCATTTTTAGACCTTTTGCTTTGGCAATATCGTCAAGCGAAAGTTTTCTGTCAATATTTTGAATGATGTATAATTTATTAACCGAATTGGCTCCAGTCGATTTTACAACCAAATCGTCAGGACGTTCTATGTCATTATCGTTAACGTATCTTGCGATTAATTCAATGAATTCTTTACCATATTTCTTGGCTTTCCCCTCGCCTACTCCATGAATGTTGCTCATTTCGTCGATTGAAATCGGATATTTCAAAGCCATATCTTCCATCGATGGATCTTGAAAAACTACAAATGGTGGCACATTTAGTTTTTTGGCAACTTTTTTACGCAAGTCCCGCAACATTCCCATCAAAACTTCGTCGGCTGTTCCAGACGATTTTGCTGCGGTTTCTATTGCTTCGTCTTCAGATTCGTTGTATTCGTG
The DNA here is from genome assembly GCA_031408435.1 of Bacteroidota bacterium. Classification (GTDB taxonomy): domain Bacteria; phylum Bacteroidota; class Bacteroidia; order Flavobacteriales; family Flavobacteriaceae; genus Flavobacterium. The sequence continues at coordinate 63,594 of JANNWM010000048.1, read as the reverse complement.
ATCTTCGGACATCATAAACGAAACTGGATTTTTGATAAAATTCAATCCTTTTTCTGTAATTTTCAAAATGCCATAGGTTTCGATATCTTTCGATAAAAAACCATCGACTAGAACTTGACGAATCAATGCCATCCAATATTTTTCTTCGAATGCTGTTCCGCAACCAAAAAACTTCTGCGAATCGGTTCTGTGTGCTTTAATCATTGCGTTTATACGACCAATTAGCGTGTAAATTATTTCTTTAGATTTGTATAAATGTTTAGTATCTCGAACAACCTCAAGCAATTTTGTAACTTGATTTTGTGCTTCTATTTTGGTTTTCGGGTTGCGAACATTATCATCCATATCAGCGCCATCGCCCGTTTCTGAATCGAATTCTTCACCAAAATAATGCAATAAAAACTTGCGTCTAGAAATTGATGTTTCGGCATAACCAACTACTTCTTGCAGCAATGCAAAACCAATTTCTTGTTCGGCAACTGGTTTTCCTGACATAAATTTTTCGAGTTTTTCTACATCTTTATACGAATAATATGCCATACAATGGCCTTCGCCACCATCACGACCACCACGACCTGTTTCTTGATAATAACTTTCGAGCGATTTCGGAATATCGTGATGAATTACAAAACGAACATCGGGTTTATCTATTCCCATACCAAATGCTATTGTTGCTACAACCACATCTACATCTTCCATAAGGAACATATCTTGGTGTTTTGCTCTGGTTTTGGCGTCTAAACCTGCATGATATGGCACTGCCGAAATGCCATTTACTTGCAAAACTTCGGCAATTGCTTCTACTTTCTTACGGCTTAAGCAATAAATAATTCCAGATTTTCCTTTGTGTGTTTTTATGAATCTAATAATATCTGTTTCGACATTTTTAGTTTTCGTGCGAACTTCGTAATACAAATTCGGTCGATTAAACGATGCTTTAAATGTTGTCGCATCAGACATATCAAGGTTTTTCAAGATATCTTCTTGAACTTTTGGCGTTGCAGTTGCGGTCAAGCCAATGATAGGAACATCGCCTAAATTCTTGATAATGTGTTTAAGATTTCGATATTCTGGTCTAAAATCGTGTCCCCATTCTGAAATACAATGTGCTTCGTCAATAGCAACAAATGATAAAGGAACAGTTTGCAAAAACTCGGTATATTCTTGTTTTGTTAATGATTCTGGTGCAACATATAACATTTTTGTAATTCCAGCCAAAATATCAGCTTTAACTTGAGCAATTTCGGTTTTTGTCAAAGACGAATTCAAAACATGGGCAATACCATTTTCTGATGACAAACTCCTGATTGCATCAACCTGATTTTTCATTAAAGCTATTAATGGCGAAACCACAATTGCAGTACCAGGTAGCATTAACGCTGGCAATTGATAACACAACGATTTTCCACCACCAGTTGGCATTATTACAAATGTGTTGTTTCGGGCCAATAGGCTGCGGATGACTGGTTCTTGCAAACCTTTAAACTGAGAAAAGCCAAAATATTTTTTTAACTCCTTATGTATATCGATTTCGGTAGAATTCATACTTTATTAATGGTATTTTACATAAATTTGCATAATATAAAGATATAAATTTCTTTTACAATTACAAATTTTATATTAAATCTATTTTGATTAGTAACGAAAAAATTTTAGAGTCAGCAAGAAATACTATTTTATCCGAAAGTAAATCTATCGCTAAACTAGCTGATTTACTGGATAATTCATTTGCAGAAGCGACACAATTAATTTATGATTGCAAAACAAGATTAATCGTTACCGGAATAGGTAAAAGCGCAATAATTGCCCAAAAAATTGTCGCTTCGATGAATTCTACTGGTACTCCAGCCCTATTTCTTCACGCCTCAGAAGCAATTCATGGCGATTTAGGAATGGTTCAAGATAACGATGTCATTATTTGCATATCGAAAAGTGGCAACAGTCCAGAAATAAAAACTTTGGTTCCGCTATTGACCCGTTTCGGAAATAAATTAATTGCTATTACTGGAAATATGAATTCGTTTTTAGCGAAAAATTCTCATTTGGTTCTTGATACAACAGTTGCTTCAGAGTCGTGTCCGAACAATTTGGCTCCGACCGATAGTACAACTGCACAACTTGTTATGGGCGATGCCTTGACGGTTTGTTTGATAGAAATGCGAAATTTTCAACCTGAAGATTTTGCGAAATTTCATCCAGGTGGTGCATTGGGAAAAAAATTATTGTTGAAAGTTTCTGATATGGTCGAAAACTCTCTAAAACCAAAAGTTTCGCCCGAGGCAAATATCAAAAAAGTAATTTTCGAAATCTCTGAAAAAAGACTTGGTGTAACGGCAGTTATCGAAAACGATAAAGTTATTGGCATAATTACCGATGGCGATATTCGACGAATGTTGAACGAAAACGATACATTTTCTCATTTGACAGCAAAAGATATTATGACCAAAAACCCGAAATTAATTCAATCAACTGAAATGGTTATTGATGCTTTTCAGGTTCTTGAAGATTTTAAAATCACTCAATTGGTTGTTGTAGAAAATAATACATATATAGGAGTACTGCATTTGCACGATATTTTAAAAGAAGGGATAATATAATGGCTGAAAAAGAATTGAAAGAAATGTCATTTCTTGACCATCTTGAAGATTTAAGATGGTTGTTGATTAGAATTACGATTGCAATTTTGGTGGCATCGGGATTGTCGTATTTTATTATCGATTTTATTTTCGAAAAAGTAATATTTGGACCACTAGACCCAAATTTTGTAACCTACAAAGCTTTTTGCCAATTAACACATTACTTGAACACCAATGATGGCGGAATGTGTGTTGACAAAATGCCTTTTGTAATTCAGAGTACACAACTAGGTGGACAATTTTCAATTTTTGTTTGGACTTGCATTACTTCTGGATTTATTTTAGGTTTTCCTTATATTTTATGGGAAATTTGGAAATTTATAAGTCCTGCATTGTATCAAAAAGAGAAAAAAAGTGCCGTTGGATTTATTTTATCAGCATCAATATTGTTTTTTTTGGGTGTACTCTTCGGATTTTATTTGATTTTGCCATTGTCAATTAACTTTTTTGGAGGTTTTAATGTGAGTACAATGGTAAAAAATGAATTTAATATTGATAATTATATCGGAATGGTAAAAACATCAGTTATTGGTTGTGGTGTAACTTTTCAATTGCCAATAATCATTTATTTTTTGACAAAATTAGGTTTGGTTACTGCCGAAACATTAAGAATTTATCGCAGGTATGCAATTGTTATCATACTTATTATTGGGGCAATAATTTCTCCGCCAGATGTTTTAAGTCAAATAATTGTATCTATTCCGTTGATGATTTTATATGAAGCGAGTATTTGGATTGCGGTTTTTGTGAATAGGAAAGAGAAAAGTTTAGAAAAAGGTTTAAAAGTTTAGGGTTTAAAATTGTTTGAAAGTTTAAAGTTGTTTAAGATTGTTTAAAAAATAAGAATTTGTTAAATTCAGCCATTTCTAATTTAGAAATTTGTTTATTTGAAACTAGAAAAAAATTGAATTATTGAAATTGTTATTGCCATTGTCATTGATATTGAAAAATTTATGAAATTAAGAGCAGAAAATTTAGTTAAAACATATAAAGGTCGTAGTGTTGTAAAAGGCATTTCGGTCGAAGTAAATCAGGGAGAAATCATTGGTTTATTGGGTCCGAATGGCGCAGGAAAAACAACATCTTTTTATATGATTGTTGGATTAGTTAAACCAAATTCTGGCAATATTTATCTAGATGATATGAATATTACCGATTACCCAATGTATAAACGCGCCCAGCAAGGCATTGGATATTTGGCACAAGAAGCATCGGTTTTTAGAAAACTCAGTGTCGAGGACAATATTTTGAGCGTTTTGCAATTGACTAAACATTCAAAAGAGGTTCAAATTGCCAAAATGGAAAGTCTTTTGGACGAGTTTAGTTTGCAACACATTCGCACCAATCGTGGCGATTTATTATCTGGTGGCGAACGCCGACGTACAGAAATTGCACGTTGTTTGGCAACCGATCCTAAATTTATTTTACTCGATGAACCGTTCGCAGGTGTTGACCCTGTTGCTGTAGAAGATATTCAGAGAATTGTTGCGCAACTAAAAAATAAAAACATCGGGATTTTGATAACCGATCATAACGTGCAAGAAACTTTGGCAATAACCGATAAAACTTACTTAATGTTCGAAGGTGGCATTTTAAAAGCCGGAAGCCCCGAGGAATTAGTTGAAGACGAAATGGTTAGACGGGTTTATTTGGGTCAAAATTTTGAGTTGCGTAAGAAAAAACTTGAGTTTTAAGTCCAAAAGTTGTAAGTTGTAGGTCAAGAATATTATAAATAAAATGGATAAAGACATTGAAATGAATTGGCACAAAGATTCCAAAAATTGGAAATTTATATTTTTTTATTACAATCCAAAAGATTCGAGATTGATTGTTGACAAACGAAGTAAATGGGCAGGAATAACTTTAAATTATGCACACAATATGGCTTGGTTTTGGACGGTTGTAATGTTTTTGTTTGTTAGTTTATTGATTTATTTATTGCCAAGTCATTAAAAATCAATTAATCCTTAAATCTCGCAAATCTTCGTAACTGCCATTAAAAATATTAACGTCTACTTTTTCACGTATCCCTTTTATTTTGGCTTGTTCGGTAAATTGCCAAATCAAATAATCGTTGTTAACTTCGGCATCGATAAAATTATAGTTTGCAATCCAAAATGTATATTCTGAGAATTCGTCTTTCAAGAAATCTTCGTAATACCGTTCGCCAGTATAAATAATGGGTTGCACCTCATAATGCTGTTCTATTTTATCTAAAAAACGTTTTAATCCAATTTTTAAATTTTCGATTGACTGTTCTTTTGGCAATTTTTCGATGTCGAGAACAGGCGGCAAATCGCCTTTAGAAAGTTTTACGGTTTTAATAAAATTTTTGGCTTGTTCAAGAGAATTTTCGTTTGGACGATAATAATGATAGGCGCCACGAATGATATTATTTCGTTTGCACTCTAACCAATTGTTTTCGAATTGACTGTCGTTGTCGTCATTGCCTTGTGTTGCTCGAATAAAGACAAATTCTATTGGATATTTATCATTTACAAACTCGACTTTTGACCAATTTATTTTTCCTTGATAATGCGACACATCAATGCCGACTACTTTGCTACTATTTGCAAATAAAACCTCTTTATTTCTGGCTTCGTAAGACATTTCGGTTCTTAAAACCTTATCAGATTTGAAACTGAAATAATACAATAAAGCATTTCTAAACTTGAAAATTAGTATCAAAAAACTTAAAAATATCAAAACAATCCAAAATAATTTAGATTGAAAAATAGAAGTAGATTTTGATGTGTTTTTTTTTCTTGTTGCCAATTTATTAAAATCTGAGATTATTTATTTTAACCATAAAGTTAATTTTAAACATATAAATCAAATAAGTACAATTCTAAAACATTTTAAAATTTCGATTAAAGTTAACTTATAGGACTTATATGTTTTAAAAAAATTATTTTTTCTTAAATACCTTCATAAAAACCGAAAGCAAAACATAGAACAAAATTACAATTGCAACCCCAAGAAACTGAAAAAATGCTATTAATACAACAGAAACAGTCAAGAAAACTATTTGCAATAAATTATCTTTCAAGTTAAAAGATTTAATTTTTAATGAAAATAACGGAATTTCGGCATTCATAACATAAGCACTCAATAAAGTTATTGCTACTAAAACCCAATGGTTATAGATTAATCCAGAAAAATTATCGTCGTGAAAAGATTGACTAATTAATGGCAAACTCAAAATAAACAAAGCGTTTGCAGGAGTTGGCAAACCGATAAACGAATTGGTTTGACGTGTGTCAATATTAAAATTTGCCAATCGATAACAAGCTCCAAGTGTAATTACAAATCCAAAAGTAGCATAAATCGAAAATAAATTCGGGTCGTATTCTAAGCCTTGAAACATTTGAAACATAACATAACCAGGTACTAGACCACTTGTGATCATATCTGCCAACGAGTCGAGTTGCAAGCCCAATGGCGAAGAAACTTTGAACAATCTAGCAAAAAAACCATCGAAAAAATCAAGAAAAATACCTAAAGCTACAAACAAAAATGCTTTTTTAAAATCAGATTCAGACACATAAACAACAGCAATACAACCACAAAAAAGATTTAAAAGAGTAATAATATTTGGAATGTGTTTTTTGATGTTCATGATTTATTTATTTCGGTTAAAAAAAACAAATTTAATACAATAAGTAAGAGTAAAAAGCGTTTTGTTATAGATTTGTGAAATTGATTAAAAAAAATCACAAAATTCAAATTAGAATAAAAAAACTCATCAAAATTATTCTATTTTTGATGATTAGAATCAATAACAAATAAAAAAACCTGATTTTGAAAATAAAATTTGTTTTAACTTTATTATTTTCTTTCTTATTGTCTCATGGTCAATTAGTTAGAAAATATTCAAATGATTTTTTAAACATTGGCGTCGATGCAGCAGCTTTTGGAATGTCGAATGCTGTAACAGCAACCACCAACGATGTAAATGCTAGTTACTGGAATCCGGCTGGTCTAATGCAATTAAAAACACAGCAAGTTGGTTTGATGCACGCTAGTTATTTCGCAAATATTGCTCAATACGACTATGCTGGTTATGCTGCACCAATCGATGAGAAAAGTGCCTGGGCAATTTCGGCAATTCGATTTGGGGTAGATAATATATCAAACACAACTCAATTAATAGACAATCAAGGTGTTATAAATTACAATAGAATAAGTTTATTTTCGGTAGCCGATTACGCATTTACTTTTTCTTATGCTAGAAATTCTGGTATAAAAAACTTGAATTATGGTGCCAATGCCAAAGTTATAAGAAGAGTTATTGGAAACTTTGCCAACTCTTGGGGCGTAGGTTTTGATATTGGAATTCAATATGAAATTCGCAAAATAAAAATGGGTTTGATGTTACGAGATGCAACTAACACCTATAATATATGGAATATTGACGAGGCAGAATTTGCTACAATCAAAAATGCAATACCCGGGCAAAATCAAGAGTTGCCAGAAACAAGCGAAATTACTGCTCCAAAAGCACAATTAGGATTTTCTAGAAAAATCGAATTCAAACAAAAATATTCTTTACTTGTTAATACAAATCTGAACATGCAATTTACACGAACCAATGACATTGTTTCAGGCAAATCTTTAAGTATTGACCCAGCTTTGGGACTCGAAGGTAGTTATGCGGACATAGCATTTTTAAGAGCTGGTGTTGGAAATTTTCAGAAAATAACGCAAATTGACAATACAAAAGCATTGAGCTATCAGCCAAATATTGGTGTTGGGTTTAAATACAAAGGCATCGAAATTGATTATGCATTGACCAATATTGCAAATAAAAGTCAGGCTTTGTATTCTAATGTTTTCTCTGCAAAAATTGATTTATCGATTTTTAAATAAATTTTATTTTAAAAAAAAATGAAAGAAATTTTACTTAAAAAAATCTTGATTCTTGCTTTTTTTATATTTACAATAAATGGATTTTCTCAATATTACAAACTAACCAAAAATGCCCGAGTAAGTGTTTTAACTTGCGGTTCGGGTAACGAATTGTATTCGATTTATGGGCACACTGGCATTAGAGTTCAAGATATTGACAACAATCTAGATATTGTTTTTAATTATGGTAATTTTGATTTTAGAACCGAAAATTTTTATTTAAAATTTGTAAAAGGAGATTTACAATATTTTGTTTCGGTCTCTTCGTTCAATGATTTTATGTATGAATATCAAGTTACAAATCGACAGGTTTGGGAACAAAATTTATTGATTTCGGATATTCAGAAGCAAAATTTATATGAAGAAATAAATAAGTCTCTTTTTTCGGACGAAAAATTTTATACTTACAAATTTATCGATAAAAACTGCACTACAATGGTTCTTGATAAAGTAAATAAAATTTTTGGAGAAATAGTAGTTACCAAAAAAAAAGGAATCGATGTTAGTTATCGAACAGTTCTTTATTCGTTTTTAGACAATCATTTCTGGGAAAATTTTGGAATAAACATCATTTTTGGAGCAAAAGTTGACAATCCAGCTACAAAACTTTTCTTGCCACAAGAATTAATGGCTAATTTAGAAACTTCTAAATTTAAAAATAAAACTATTGCAGAAAAACCTATTGTTTTGAATAAAAAAAATGAAACAAACGATGTTTTTTCGTTTTGGAATTCGATATATCCTTATTGTATTTGTATGATTTTGATTGTATTATTAAATAAAAAAACAATTAATTTTATTTATTTTGTAATACTAGGATTTTTGGGAATATTCTTTTCTACGGTTTTTATTTATTCGCAGCACCAAGAAATTTATTGGAATTATAACATACTTTTATTCAATCCAAGCATATTGATTTTGGTTTATTTGATGATGAAAAACAATCAAAAGTGGATTAGAAATTTAAGTTATTTTAATTTAATTTGCTTGTTGATTTACACGATTTTATTAATAAACAAAGCTCATTTAATAATAATGTTGCCAATGATTATATGTTCTGGAATAATTTTATTTAGAATCAATTTATCGAATAAATCATTATTGCCCACGATAAAATAAAACTGTACTAATTGTTTTGAAAATAATATTAATATCAAGAAACAAACTTCGGTGTTTAATGTAATACAAGTCGTATTGGAGTTTAATTAAACTATCATCAATAGATTCTCCATAAGAATAATTAACTTGTGCCCAACCTGTTAACCCTGGTTTTACAACATGGCGGGTTTCATAAAACGGCATTTTAACGGCAATTTCTTTAACAAAAATTGGTCTTTCGGGTCTTGGTCCGATTACAGCCATGTCGCCTTTTAGTATATTTAGAAATTGTGGAAACTCGTCTATTCTTGATTTTCTAAGAAATTTACCGAATGGTGTAATTCTCGAATCGTTGGTTTTTGCAAAAATTGGTGTTCCGTTTTCGGCATTTTGCACCATTGTTCTGAATTTTAATATTTTGAATATTTTTCCGTTTTGACCAACTCGATCTTGACCATAAAACAATGAACCTTTGTTGGCAAAAAAATTAATAATTAATATAAATGGAATAAAAACAAAAGCCAAAATTAATCCGAATATCGATATAATAATTTCTGTAATTTTAACAAAACCTAAGTAAAATTTATTTTGATTGTTTCTTGAAAACGGAAAAAATCTATAAAAATCTCTTTCAATGTATTGAACTGGTATTCTGTAAGTTAGGCTTTCATAAACTTGTGTATATTCTCTTATTACTAATCCATTTTCTAGCAAATAAATCAATTGATTGTATAATTTTACAGTAATTCCGTCGGTTTTTTGAGATGCGATTACAATTTCAGAAATTCCGTTTATTTTAACAAAATCATTTAAGTTATCTATTTCAATATTTTTAACATAATTAAAACAATAGTCTTTATCTTGAATACTATCTGTGTTAATATAACCGACAATTTTGTAATGCAAGTCGATTTTTTCGAGTCCAACGACCAATTCTTCTACTTGATTAATATCGCAAATTAAAATTACTTTTTTTGAAAACCTATGCGATGCTAAAAAAACAGCATAAAACATTCGCCAAGAAAATAAAGCAAGAAAAATTGCAACATAAAAATAAATAATTTGTAACCTGTTTTTGGGTAATATTGGTGCAAATATTGGCGTTAATAAATAAAACAAAACCGTGACAGATGTAGTAAGAACAATACTTTTTATTATTTGCAACTGATTACTAGCGACTTGCAAATTATACATCTCGAAAACAGAACCAAAAACATTGATGTAAAGTGCTAGAAAAACAATCCAATAATAATTAGATTGAGATATATTAAAATAATCAAAGCTAAAAAAATTACTAAAAACATTTAAAACCAATAACACAAAAAAAACATCGAAAAGCCGCAATAAAAGCTTTCGTTCTGAGATTTCGAAATGAATTTTTTTGAAATTTGTCATTAAATCTAAAAATAAATTATTTTTTGGTTGCAGAAAATACTTTGATCAATGTAAATGGAAAATAATAAATTTTAAATTATTATTTAAGATATTCTTCAATTAAATATCGAGGTCTCTTTTTTGTTTCGATATAAATTTTACCTATGTACTCACCTAAAATACCAATAGCAATCAATATTAACGAACCCAAAAACCAAACAGATAGAATAATAGAAGTCCAACCTACAATTGCTTTTCCTGAATAATAAGAATATAATACGTAAAATAAAGCAGCAAATGATATTAACAAAATAGAGAATCCAGTAAGAAATATTAATCTTAGTGGTTTGATACTCATAGAAGTAATACCGTTCAAAGCAAAATTCATCATTTTTATAAACGGATATTTTGTTTCACCAGCATATCGTGGAAACCTGTTATAGTAAACTGTTGTAGAAGAAAACCCCAACAAAGGAATTAAACCACGTAAAAACAAATTGCGCTCTTTGAATTTTGAAAATTCAATTAACGCTTTTTTACCCATTAATCTATAATCTGCGTGATTATAAATTGTTTCGACACCTAAAAAAAACATTATTTTATAAAATAAAAGGGCTGAATATTTTTTAAAAAAACTATCATATTCTCTGGCTTTACGAACGCCATAAACAATTTCGAAACCTTGGTTATATTTGTTTATCATTTCAAAAATCACTTGAACGTCATCTTGTAAATCAGCATCTATTGAAATCACGACATCGCTATTTTTGTGTGCGGTAACTAATCCTGCTAATAATGCATTTTGGTGTCCAGCATTTTTTGCTAATTTTAGTCCACTAACGTTTGAAAATTGCTTTTTTGTATCCAAAATAATTTGCCAAGTGTCATCTTTACTACCATCATCAACAAATAATATACCCGAATTATCATCGATTATTTGTTCACTAATCAATTTATTGAGAATTGTTTGTATTTGAGAATTACATTCTCTAACTACGTTATTTTCGTTATAACAAGGAATAACTATGGTTAATTTCATTATGCTATTTTTTATTAGGATACATTAAAACTTTTTTATCAAAATACATTTCTAATTCATTATTGACTAATAAATTGTAATTATCTGGCCAACGTACTGGTAAAATTAATGGTTTTGCATTTATAGGATAGGTGTAAACGATTTTTTTTTGGCTTTGAGATAATAACGTGTAAAATGTATCAACTTCATTGTAATATTTTAAAGCTTTTAAAGAAATTAAGTCTACATAGGCATTCATAACGTTATGTTTATTGCTAAAACTTAAAATAATTAGAAAAATAAATAAATAGGAATTTTGAAATATTTGAATATTGATTTTTGAAATATATTTATCAAAAAAATCAAAATAATATATAATTATCCCAAAATAAAACATAAGAAAAACAATTAAAACTGGAGCAACCGTTCTTGGCGGATTCCAACCTGTTGAAACTAAACTTGGGAAAAAACCAACACATATGACTGCGAAAAATAACAAAACAATTAATAACAACTCTTTTAAATTAGTTATTCTATTCAAAATATATTTTTTAGAAATTTTTCTTAAATATTCCCAAATTAGTAATGTGACAATTATTGTACTTGGCAACCAAAAAATCAAATAAAAACATCCTCTGAAAATAGATTCTAAAATTGCAAAAGGAACTTTTTGTATCAAACCGCCAGTTGCTGATGCTCTAACCAAATTCCCTGGCGCAAAAATGGAAATGTAAGAAAATAACGATATTGAAATAAATAATATTACTACTATCAGCAAATCCTTTTTTTTAAACCATACTTGATGAATTGAAAATAAAATTGAAATTCCAAAAATATAAAGCATAGAGATTTCGTTACTCCCAATACATAATCCTGATAAAATAATGGCGAGTGTTGTATATGAAAATTTTGTAAATTTATTTTCTACCTGACATATTTTACATACTACTGAAATAAACATTATAAAAAAAATATTACCTGTTTGAAATGTATAAGACCCAGAAATCCAATACAATGTCTCTCCCATTTCTGGCATCAAATTAAATAATAAGAATAATATAGCAGAAAGAATACCAAATGTTTCATTTCTTGTAAGTGTGTTTTTACTAATAATCGTTATTAATGTCAACATACCAATACAAATACCTAAAATAATAACTAATGGTGGCACCCAAAAAAATCGTACAGAATTAAAGGATAGCGGATTAAAAATTGTTAATAAAACAGCTTGAGTATATCTACCGCTCCAATTATGGTACCAATATATAATAGACGAAACTAAAGAATTGTTTCTGCCAATATCTCCAAAATAAAAATCGTCTCCCATTGGTAAATTAAAAAAAGCCAATGTAATAAAAGGAAAAAGTGTAAAAACTAAAATTAAATACCAGATATTTTTTTTCATTAAAATGTAATTTATTTTAAAATTGCTGGCTTAACCATCATTATTTTAACAATCGACAAATAAAAAGTTACTACATAAAATATTTTCATAAATTTAAACAATTGCGTGTATAAATATAATTGACTCTTAAAAAAAATACCAAAAAACAAATAACTAGTACTTTAAGTTCGATTAACAAACCAAAAAAAAATTAAATTGGACTCTTAAATATTAAAAAAGCCTTTCGAAATATAGCACCAAACTTGTAAATCCAATTTGTTTAATTATTTGCAAATACATATTATGTGCAATTAAACCCGCAACTAGAACAAATATAGACTTTTTTATAAACTTAATTTTATAGCAACTCAAAAAAAAATTTCGAATTTTAATAATATTATACGGCTTTAATCCAAAAAGTATATTCCAATGTAAATTTTGTGCAACAGACTTTAAATATCATATATTTATTAGAATATAACCTATTAAATTATTTCTTAAATATTAGATTTAATTTCAAGGATTGTCAATGACCCTTTAAAGTAATCGTTGACAATAATTACAAAATAAATAAATTTTAGAACAGCCCAAAAATACTGAAATATTGATTTGCGACGTTGTAAAACGAAATTATAATTGCAATTTTAGTTTTAGAATATTTAATAGGACTAATTGTTGTTTTCATTTTTATGTAATATGGAAATCATTAGTACAGTTACTGCCAAAAATAAACCTAAAATTGCAAACAAAGGTCGAAATATATAAAGATGTTCTCCAAAAAACAAAGTAACTAGCATAGAAATAACCAAACCTTTAAGAGCAACCGAAAAACCACTGTATTTTTTGAAATCTATTAATAAATATTGAATTAACCAACCAAAATATAACACAAAACCAACCAAACCAAGCTCTTTAATTACTTGAAGGTACATGTTGTGAGCTGACAACCCGAGACCACGAACCGTAAAATTAGTAAAACCAACACCAAACGGAATTATGTACGGATTTTCTAATAAAAAAAATAAATTGCTAGTTAATAATTTGTCTCTACCGGCACCAAGATCTTCATAAAGATCGCCAACTTTTTGGTCAGTAATGTTGTTTTTATTTCTAATTTTATTGGTAACTCTTTGGTCAACTACTTTTTCTATTTTATCATAAATATCGTTATTCATAACACCAACTGGCAAAGATATGACTAAAAACATAAAACCATACATAACAAATTTAGAGGTTTTTAAAACTGCAAATACCAACAAAAAGATTATCGCCCCAACATAGGTAGTCCTAGAACCTGAAATTAATATTACATAAGCATTAAAAAACAAAGACAATAGTATTAATATTCTATTTACATTTATAGATTTTTCTATAATAAGTCCAACCGATAAAGTAAACATTATTAAAGACGTTATGCCCAAAACAATTTTATTTGGACCTAAAGTTCCTGACAAAAAACCCTGATAACTTTTTAAATAAGAGGCATTCCATAAAAAAGGAATAATATTGAAATTTTGAAGAACAACGACAAGACAACACAATATTGAAAATAATAGCATTACGTTTAAAAAAAACACCAAATTTGATTTTTTAAAACACAAAAGATACAAAAATAGCGAGGTAATAAAAAAAATATAAAAATGATACAAATATAAAAGTGTTTGTAAAAAAGCTATTAAAACATCGAAATAAGCAAAGAATATTAATGTCACAATACACATAAAAGAGGCGTAAAGTAAAAACATCCACAACCATCGGAAAGGTTTTATTATTTTGATAATAAATTTTAAAAATTTGTGGTAAACAAAAAAATGATACAAAACAAAAAATCCAAAAACATCATATATTCTAAACTCATTGTCGCCTTTTAAACTATATTTTATAAAAGGTAAGTTATAAAAATAAGAAAAAATCATTGCTAAAACTATATATTTCAATAATTTGTCATTAGCTATTTTTTGAACAAGATGTTCAAAAATAACTTTGTTAGAATTATTTAATTCTGCAATATCCATTTTATTAATTTTTTAAAACTGAATTATTTTTTGAGTTGATAATCCAATTTAAATATTGATTTATAATTGATTTTTCAGAATAAGTTGATTGTATTAATTCAAAAAGATTATCGCCCATATTTTTTCTCAAACTCTCATTATTTATTAGTTTTAAAATATTTTCATAAAAACTAATTTCATCATTAGAGGCTACGATAAATCCATTAATATTGTTGGTAATAATCGCAGAAATTTCGCCTACATTAGTCACAACAACTGGTTTATTGTTCAACCCATATTCTAAAAGTGCCAATGGCAAACCTTCTGAACTTGAAGTTAAAATTGCAATTTCAGATTGAGACAAAATATTTTTTATATCTTGTTTGGAGTTATAAATAAATACATTTTCATTTAATTCAAAAGAAACAATAAGGTTTTTTATTTCTTGTGAATATTGGTCTTCAAAATCTTTTCCAACTAAATGAAAAGTCCAATCTGGATTAGAAATTTTTAATTTTTGTGCAATTTTCACTAACAAAAAATGATTTTTTTGCGGTCTTAAATTTGCAAGACATACTATTCTTTTACCATAAATTCCCTTTAGGATTGTTTTATAATTATTTTCAATTTCATCGACAGGAAAATTGGGCAAATAAACTACATTTTTAATTTTTAATTTATCGTGTGCCCATTTTTTTAGTTTGTTGTTAACCGAAATAACACCGTAAAAAAATGGTATAACAACTTTCAAAACAAAAGTTGGGCGTTTGTTTAAAAACTCGCTATCCCCATAATGATCGTGCCAAATTAATTTTATTGATGGGTGGAATATTTTAATCAAAAAAGCTAAAAAAAATGATGTGCTATGCGCATGAATCACATCGATGTTGCTTTTTTTGACATAAGTAAGAAATTTTTTTATTGATTTAATGTCAATTATTCTTTTTTTATTTAGAAACAAATAATCGACTTTTTCATGTAACTGATTAAATAATTGCCCTTCACTTCTAGAAACTACCAAGCCCGAAAAATCAATTTTATAGGATAATTCATTAGCATAATTAACAGCCATTCTTTCTGCACCACCCGCTTCTAAAGAATCTATTAATTGAATTATTCTCATAAATACAAAAGTAACTTAATTTCTTGTTCAAAAAAATCTAAATTGTATTATCTAGAATTAATTTATTTCAATTGAATTTTTAGATTTCAAATCTACAATTGATAAAATTCGATTTATATAATTTTCGGGATGCAAAAATTCATTTGCCCAATCAAGATTATTTTGAGCAATATCTAAGTATTTTTTATTTTTTAAAAGCGTTTCTATTTTATCAGGAATTTCTTGATATGAATTTCTATCTGTTAATTTTAAATAATTTTCACTTTCATTAAAATTATCCAAAACAAGATTTAACGGTGTTGTAACAACAGCCATTCCTGACAATAAATACTCGCCAATTTTCCAACCAGGTGTATCTTTTAACCCATCGTCGGCAATACCAATATTGTGATTTTTTAAAGAATTTAGATAATAATTTTTATTTGAAAGTTTGTTGTCTAGCAACAAATCTGGTGCTTTTAGTTTTGCAAAATCATCCGAAAACAATCCAGCTGATGCTGTTTTGTAATTTTTTTTGATGATTCTACAAGCATTAATTCTAAAATCATTTTGCAACCTTCTTCTTTCTTTTTCTTCAGGATCGGCATTGTTGTCGGGATTCCACAGTCTTGTATTAAAAATAATTTTTCCGCCAGAATCGATTATTTTTTTTTGATAATTACGAATATCCAAAACACTATGAGAGGAATTTGTAAAAAAAGAAAAATAGTCAAAAGCCCGAATAACTTCATATCTGCTGGACTTGTCTAACAATAAATTTAGTTTTAGTTTTTTAATTAAAAGCATTGACTTGTAGGTCAAAGGCAAATTAAAATTCAAAGGAAACACATTGTTTTTTTTGTCTTTAATTAAAAGCGACCTTTTAAAATAATAATTGTATTTTTCGGGTTTGTCTATAAATATTGGATCATCGGAATAATCAAAGAAAATCGTTTGACTATTAACATTCAAAACAGCTCCGTATTTGGTAACTTCTTTGTTGCAAAAAATCTCTATCTTTAATTTGTTCTTTTCGCAAAAATAAAGATAAGAATAAATGAGTTGATTTAAGTGATGTGTCCAAATATTAATTTCTAATTTCATAGTCAAATAAGGCAAATAAGATAGTTTTATGTTACGGATATTTTAGAATTTTATTTTTTAAACAAAAGTAGTTTTATTTCTTGTTCAAAATAATCCAAAGTGTATTTTCTTGACCAAATTAATGCGTTTTGAACTTTTTGTTGGTACAAAACTTGGTTGATTAATAATTTTTCGATTTTTTGAACGTCAATATCCAATTCTTTAGATAATAAAACGCCTCGATTTCCGTTATCGAGCATGTTGGCAACGCACGAAACTGGTGTCGATATTGGCAAACAACCCCAAAACATTGCTTCGGCAACTGCTTTTGGCCAACCTTCGCTTTTTGATGGCAAAATCATGAAATGACTTTCTTGGTAGGCTTTTTTTAAGGTTTCAAGGTTTTGATTACCTTTTAATATTACTAATTCTTGTAAATTGTTGATTTTAATATAATTTTCTAACAATTCTCTTTCAATTCCATCTCCGTAAATCGACAAATAAACATTATGGAATTTAAGTTTTAATTTTTCGATTATTTGAATTGCATAAACTGGATTCTTACCTTTTGTAAGCATTCCGGCAAACAAAAATTCAATTTTATTATCAAAATTTCTTGCAATTATTTCTGTTTTATCAGATTCTTGGTAAGTTGCAGTAAAAAATGGTTTGATGTTTTTGGTTTGATTTTGCCATTCGCCATAAACCAAAACTTGCATGTTTTTGGTTAAAAAAGTGTTGCTCAAAATCCATTTTTGTAGTTTGTAACTAATTGGGCTTTTTGCGTTTGGATCCCAATTGCCAGCATATTTTGCAGTTTTTGTTTTACTTGGAAAAAATATCTGAACGATACAAGCCAGCAAACCTACATTTCCAGGGCATCGAATGTGAATGTGATTGGCAGATTTTATTGCTTTGAAAATTACCCATAAAATTTTGGGTAACTTTGAAAGTGCATTTATAAATGATTTTATTTTTTTTATATCAAAACTATCAATTTGAATAAATTGCAGATTATTGTGTTGGTAAGCAGTTTGAATTTGATTTACATTTCCGATTTCTAAAGGAGCAACTATTGACACGTTATCTAAATATTTTAACCAAACATTCATTTCACGAATGTAAGGCGAATAACCATAATACTTATTGTTATTAAGTATGTGAGTAACATTTGTTATAATTAGGAACTTCACTGATTGATATTTAATGATTTATTTGATGGTTTGAAAATTTGTTTGATATATTTATCTATTTTTTTTACAATGCAAAATAATTTATTTTGCTAATTAAATTTTTTGTAAACTAATTAGATTTAGATTGCAAATAATTAATTCAAATCTAACATATCAATTCTATTTGAATAATTCTACAACTTAATGAGAATATTGTTTTCATTCATTTTCAATTTTGGGTTTACTAATTATTAAACTAAGCCAGCCAATTATTCTCCCTAATGATTCAGTTAGTGCTTCTGTTTTCTGGTTACTGTTAATTATATTTGATAATCGTATTACTATTAATAATATTGTTATTGCATTCCATTTAAATCTATCTTTTAATTTTGGACTTGGGTTTTTAATTCGCCAAACATACCAACCGTTACGAACCACCATTTTACCATAAACAAATTTATTTGGACGACCAAAGGATGAATGGTAATGATATAATTTTGCGTTTGTATTAATATATAATTTTCCTTTTTTTGCAATCTTTAGACTTAAGGCAATATCTTCGTACAAACTATATCCTACAAAATAGTTATCGAATTTTTGATTGTCTAAAACATTTTTTCGATAACTACAAACTACAGACATTATAAGTTCTGCATTGTAAATTTTTCCTGATGGAGGCAATGCATTTTGACCGTGAGAAAAAAGAGGCATAAATCCGGGTGGTACATTTGATTGCAAACCTAGTATTTTTCTAAATAAATTCCTTGGATTTTCTTTTGTTATCCAGCCATCAAATTGATTTTCAATAAATGTTGATTTATAGGTTTTATGTTTTTTTATCCAATTTATACCGCTATTTATAATATAGCCGCCTGTACCTAAAGCATCTGGATAAGTATTGTAGGTGTTTAACAATTCTTCAAAATAATTTTCTAGTAAAACAACATCATCATCTAAAAAGCAGATAATATCTATCGAATCTGCAACTTTTGTTATTCCAAAATTTCTCTGTTTAGCCGATCCTCTAGTATTTGCATCTACATAATAATATTGAAGGTTTTTATATTTGAGATCTAAATTGAGGTTTTTTGTCAATTCATTATTTGACGCATCAACTATGATAATTTCGTCAGGATATATGGATTGTAAAACTATACTATCCAACATTTTTATAATGTCGTTAGGTCGCATATAAGTGCAAACTACTACTGAATATTTCATTTTTTTGGATATGAATCAAAAAGGTTGTTTGTAAAAATACAATTTTCTTTGTTCAAAAGATATTTAAATCTTTTTGCACCTAAATCATCAATAATAATGACTTTTAAACCAAGATGGACAGCCTCTTCAATAACAGAACTTATTGGCGAAATAATACAAGTATTTGAAGCTAAATTTTCATACCAATTGGAATATTTATGTATTTCAAAATTTACATTTTTGTCCTCTAATTGTTTTGAGAAGGACTCCTCCAGAAATAATTGTCTGGGGTGTAATCGAACTTTAATAAAAACATTAGTCGGCAAGTTATTTATAAATTGTTTAAACACTGGATGAAATTCGTTAAATTCAAATGAATTTATATATAAAATTTCAATTCTATTAGTTTCAGGTAAAAAAGAAATTTGTTGTTTATTAATTTGCAATAACTCGACATCTTGTTTTGCAAATAATTTTTGTTTTAAAAAATGTTTGTCCTCTTCTGTTCTGTAATAAAATGTATTAACCAAAGCAATATTTGATACAAAACTGTATGGCGGATAATTAATCACACTCCCGTGTTGTACCTCAATGAGCTTATAATTATTTCGATATTTATTAAAAACTAATGAGAGTCCTGCTCCATTAGAATAAACAGGAATGTAAATAACATTACTGGCTAATTTTTTGCACAAAAAATTTTGAACAGGATACCAAATATTAAATTCATTTTGCCATGTTAATTTTTTATATAATTTCAATTTAGAAAGTAATTTTACAAATATTCCTATATTATAAACCTTTACACCGCCAATATTTTTTATGTGAAAATATTTGTCATAAGAAATATAAATATAATTTTCCTTGGGTTTAATATTATCATAAAATTTTTCTGACGTTTTAATTGTAACATATTTTATAAAACTTGTGTGAATATATAGAATAGTCGTTTTTTTGTTCTTAATTTTTGGTAATCTGTAGCACAGCAATAACATATCCATTACCGATAACAAGGAATAGTAAACCGATTTGAAAGGTGTTTTGTTTTTATTAGAGGGTTTTTCAGTTTCTCTAACAGTATATTCTCCCATCGAATTATGGAGTGTATTTATAAACGCGATGTAATCAGTTCTCATTTATATAGTGCATTAATAAATTTTTCGACAAAAATATTTGGTGTATAATTATTCCAAAATCTCTGATACAAATTCTGGTTATATATTGAAGCTGGATCTATTTCAAATTTCTCATACTGCTTTAAAATTATTTCAACTGTTTGGTTTATGTCATAATATTTAACACTCAAGCCAAACTGACCAACTTGTTCTTCCACTCCTCCTGATTCAAAATGTACTATATTTTTACCATAACTCATAGCTTCCAAAACAGATAATGCAAAGGTGTCTTCTCTACTGCTTAAGAAAAATAAATGCGCTGATGCAACCAAAAATTTTGCATCTTCAACTTGCCCTAAAAAGTATATTTGATTTTCTAAATTATTTTCTTTGATTTTTCGCATACATCTGTCATAAATATTTTTTTCAAAAACGCTACCGCACCAAATAAATTTAATGTTTTTATTTACTTTACAGGTCTTTATTGCCACATTAATCCATAAATCTGTTCCTTTTCTTTTCTGAATAGAACCAACACTAATCACTGTAAAATTTTTGTATTCCAAATTAAAAATTTGATTTATCTGAATACAATTATTAATTACTTTAAGATTTGGGTTTTTATCAAATAAATAGGCAATTCTTGAATTTTCAATAGAACAACATAGCTGTAAAATATTTTTATTTTTAAATTTATTTTCTATTGAAATAGATTCATTTTTGGTAGTCAAATTATTTTTAAATCTTAAATAATAATCTGGCATTTCATGCCAATAAACAACTTGTTTGGTTTTGCAAATTTTTGCAAAATAATAAAAAAACTTCCAATGTTTGTTGTATTTCTTGCTAAAACTAGCCAAAGAATTGAAAATTATAAAATCATACGAAAAAGGATTGTTAATTAGAATTTTAAAAAAACCTTTTATGATATTGATAAATGATTTAGCCGAAACGATAGTTACTGTTTTAAAGTGATTTTTTAATTCACTTTGAGCATGATAAATTACTTTGTCCATTCCGCCACCATACTTAATATTGTCTGAAGAGGTAACAATTATAATATTTTTACTCATTTGGATAATTTCTTTTTTAGGGTTCTCTTTATTTTTTTTATAAAAACTTGTACCAATGTTTTATATGACCAATAAATTTCAGATTGATTGCACTTTTTAGTCAATAATTCGTTTTCAAAATAAAGTTCAAATTGTGATTTTGAATTATATTTTTGCAAATTTTTATAAAAGATATATTCTTTAATTTTAAGAAATTCTGTCGAATTTTTCTTTATTAAGTCATACATCGAATTTGCCTTTATTCGATAAAAAAAACTACATCTATCTATGTAAACTACATTGCTAGAATGGTCCAAAAGTCGAATCCAAAAATCCCAATCTTCAAGTCCCAATTTTAAGTTTTCGTCATATAAGTTAATGTTTTGGGCTTCTGTTTTCCTGAAAAGTGAGGTACAAGAAAATAAATTGTTGTTCAATAAGTTTTCATAAACGAAAGGTTCATTTTTATAAACCCTATTTACTGCACCAAATTTTGTTAGTTTACCATGTATTAAATTAATACTAGCATCCTTTTGTATTACTTTATAACATTCTTCTAAAAAATTAATAGATATTTTGTCATCGGCATCTAGTGGCAAAATAAATTCTCCCTTAGCCAAAATAATTCCAGCATTTCTTGCACTACTTAGTCCACCGTTTTCTTTTTTAACGTATTTAAATCGGTTGTCTTTTTCGAGCCAAACTTTCGCACCTTCTTCGGTGTTATCCGAGCTGCCATCATTAACAATAATACATTCCCAATCTTGAAAGGTTTGCCCAAGCACAGATTCTAGACATTCATCAAGATATTGTGCATGATTGAAACATGGTACTATTATAGAAATTTTTACTAACATTAATTTTTATTTAAAGTTCCAAAAATTGTAAATTTAAAAAAAGTTTTACAAAAAAAATCAATTGCAATTTTTTAGTGTAGCAACCCAATTTCCAGATAAGCCAAGATTAGATTCTCTTCTGTAATACTTTATTAGATTGGGATATTTTTCGGCATAACCTAAGCAAATTTCTGATGTTTTATCTGTAGAACAATCATCGCCAATAATAATTTCATAATCAAAATTTACTAGTTGCATTAGTGCACCTTCAATACAATCGACAATGAAATTTTCTTGATTATATGTTATTATGCATGCTGATACTTTCATGATTTGGTTCTTTTAGATTAAAAAAGCATGGTAAATAAAAATTAAAATAATTTTATTAGAGAGTAAATCGCAATCACAAGTATTCTTTTTCATCCATTACATAAAAAAGATACAGTCAAAACCTTGAATGCTATTTCTATAAAATTTAATTTCATTTGTTTTAAAATTAACTTACTTCGACATGGTTTTTGAGAACAAAAATAGTTCAAAATCGAGCAAATTGTATATTTAATTTTCAATTTGCAAGGTTTATTAGTGTTTTATTATGCTTTTGCTTTCAAAAATAGATACACCAAATACCTAAACCTCTTGAAAAATAGTAATGATAATTACGAAAGACTCAAATAATGATGCAAGCTGTTTAGTTTCTTGTTGGCTAATTTGTTTTCAACATACAAATCAAAATCGGTTTGGATGGTGAACAAAGGTTTGTGTTTATAATTTTAATTTTATAAAATTTTCAAGACCTATTACGGTTATGTTTTCGGCAATGTTATAGGCATTGTTTATGGGTGCAATAATAAATGTTTTATTTGGTTTTACGACCTCTAAACTTCTATAAAATCCTTTGGCAACTTTCGGCGCTGTCGATGCTTTGCATTCTATGGCTATTGTTTGGTCGCCTTTTTGCAAAATTAAATCAATTTCGTCGCCTGATGCTGTTCTATAAAAAAAATAATTCCAGCTTGGCATGTTTACAATAACGTTTTCTAGAACAATGCCTTCCCATGATGACCCAAAAATTGGGTTGCCCAATAGGGCATTAAAATCGGTAATAGCTAACAATTGGTGCAAAATTCCAGAATCGCGAACAAATACTTTTGGTGCTTTTACTAATCTTTTTTTAATATTAATTTCGAATGGTTGGATGGTCCTAACAATAAATGTTTGCTCTAACAAATCTATATAACGTTTTATTGTTGGGTGCGTTAAACCCATAGATTCGCCTAGTTTAGACAAATTTAATTGTTGCCCTTGGTTATGGGAGCACATGGTTAACAATCGCCGCAATTGCAAAGCTGGAATCCGGATACCAAGTTGTGGAATATCGCGTTCGATATAAGTTCTAATATAATTTTGCAGCCAAATAGCGCTATTCTCGTCATTTTCTGCCAAAAAACTTTCCGGAAAACCACCTCGAAGCCAAAATTTTTGTAAACTAAATTTATCTAAAAAATCCAGTTCGTTAATCAAAAATGGAGATAAATGCAACATGCCTATCCTACCAGCCAAACTCTCTGATGTTTGTTGTATTAATTCTTGCGATGCAGAACCTAATAAAATAAATTTTCCGTTAAGTCGGTTGCTGTCAATAACACTTCGCAAAACCGAAAAAAGCTGCGGAACCAATTGAATTTCATCTAAACAAATAATTTTATTAGCATTGGATTCAAAAAAAAGTTCAGGATCTAATAATTTATTTAAATCAGATTCTTTTTGCATGTCTAGATAAATAATACCAACAAAAAATTTGTCTAAACTTTTGACCAAAGTCGACTTGCCGCATTGTCTTGGACCCAAAATAGCGATTGCAGGAAATATTTTTAAGTATTTCTTGAGGTGTTTTAAAAGTTCTCTTTGAATAAAATCATGCATAATGTAAATTTAATTTTCAATTTGCAGTAAAAATATGTAAAATAAATAAATAAAATAGTATTTTTAGATGATTTATGTGCTTATAATATCAATAATTAATAAAATAACTAAAAATTCATAACGTTAAACTACTTATTTTCAATAATTTATATGCAAATGTTTGTAAAATCATGCAAATTGTAAATTTAATTTTCAATTTGCAAGGTTTATTAGTGTTTTATTATGCTTTTGATTTCAAAAATAGATACACCAAATACCTAAACCTCTTGAAAATTAGTAATGATAATTGCGAAAGACTCAAATAATGATGCAAGCTGTTTAGTTTCTTGTTGGCTAATTTGTTTTCAACAAACAAATCAAAATCGGTTTGGGTAGTAAACAATGATTTGTGTTTATCAAAAATATATTTTTGCATCATGAATTTTTTATCGGCATCTTTATTCAATAAATCTATCATAGAATTATTGTTTTGAATGCGATAATAAAATGTACAATCTAAATTTCTTTTTACTTTGCCAGAATCTTTGAGAATATTTATCCAAAACTCCCAATCTTCGTAGCCAAAAGTCATGTTTTGGTCGTAACCATTTACTTTTTGCCAATCGGTTTTTTTGAACATTGCCGAACAAAAAATCATGTTGCTTTGCAAAAGATTATTAAAATTATAATCTGCAAGTATCCAAACACTGTTAATTGCTCCAAATTTTACTGCTTTGCCATAAACCACATTCAAATCTTTGTCGTTCAAAAATTCGTTTATACATACAGCTAAATAATCTTTCGAAATTTTATCATCTGCATCGAGTGGTAGAATAAATTCGCCAATTGAATTTTCGATTCCTTTGTTTCTAGTTGCTGATAATCCAGCATTTACTTGATAAATATATTTGAATCTCAGGTCTTTTTCGATCCATTTTTTTGATACTTCAGCAGTGTCGTCTGGACTTCCATCGTTAATAATAATACATTCCCAATCATGAAAAGTTTGTTCCAAAACCGATTCTAGACATTCGTCAAGATATTGTGCTTGGTTATAGCAAGGCACTATTATTGAGATTTTAGGTTCCATTATTTAAAAATTTTTAAGTAAAAAACTACGCAAATCAATACTTGTAATTCCGTTATAACTCGCTCCTTTAAAAACATCTAAAGTAACCACCATTTTTGGATAATGGTCTGCTATTTGCATTAAATTACCAAATTCGAGTGCTATAGTTTTTTCGTCTAACAAAGACAAGGCTACTTGTACATACATTTTTTCGCCATTTTTGGTTGCAATAAAATCGATTTCTTTGTCGCCTAAAACACCTATTGCAACTGTATATTCTAAAAAAACAAGATGGTTATGTACTACATTTTCTATGATTTTGCCCATATCTTCCAATCGATAACCCCAAATACCGTTACGGATACCTAAATTTTCGAAATAATACTTGTCGCCAATTTCAAATAATCGCTTTCCAATAATGTCATATCGTGCCACTTTGTGTACCAAAAAAGCATTAACCAAATGTTGCACATATACTTGCACCTGATTCGGAGCCATATTAATTCGTGTCGATTTTAAAAAATCGCTTATTTTTTTGGCAGAAAAAAGACTACCCGTTTGTGCTGCCAAAAATTGTACTAATTGTTCTAAAAAAACAACATTTCTTACCGAATATCTGTTAATAATGTCACGATAAACAATAGTGTTATAAATATTTTTTAAATATTCGAAAACAATATTATCTTCTAACGGCAAATGTTTAAGATAAGGCAAACCGCCGTATTTTAAAAACAACATTAGGCTGTCATTGCTGTCGGTAAGTTTATGAAATTGCAAAAATTCGACATAAGACAAACTATATACTGTTATTTCGATAAATCGACCACTTAAATGTCCTGCAATATCGCCCGATAACAAATTGGCATTGCTGCCCGTGCAATACAAGTCTAAATTTTCGTGAAGTACCAAGGATCGAAGTGCAACTTGAAAGTCGACAATATCTTGAATTTCGTCTATAAACACAAAAGTCCGACCTGTTTTACCTTGATTATCAATGATGTAATCATGAAGGTCTTGTGCCGTTTGAATCGCCGAAAACTTTAAATCTTCTTTGTTAATATAAAGAATAGTGCTTGCTGAATATTGATTTTTTATTAAATCTATAATCTGGTACAACAAATAACTTTTCCCCACACGACGTTACCCAGTAAATACTTTTATGATGTTTTTACCTATAAATGGTTTCACCCTATTTAAATAAGTATTACGAGGTTCTATTTGCGATGGAACAAAAGTCATTCTAGCTATGTTTATAATAAAAAGCAAAAATACAAAATATTATAGACACGCTTATAACTTTTTGTAAAATGTTGTGTTGTTGTAAATACATTTAAATTAATAGTTTTTAGTTATGTTTTATAATAATGTTGGTATTTCAAACTCTTTATTTTAATGAAATAAAACTTTTATTTGTCATTTCGACGATAGGAGAAATCACATAAATCGAACAAATAATGAGATTTCTCCTATCGTCGAAATGACAAAGTAGTAACCAAATTATGAAAATCTATAACTTTCTAAAACATAACCATGTATTTTAAAACTAGCTAAAAGCATTTGTAATTCTTTTGTTTTTAGATAGCGAAAACAATTCTTTACAATCTACAAGATATTGATAGTATTAAGGAATTACTATTTGAATAATTTTCATTAATTAAACTTTATAAAAGATTAAACATTTAATTATAAGTTTTAATTCTTGAACTAAATTTAATTTTATATCAAGATTATTTTTAATTTTAGAATAATGAAAATATATAATTGGTCCATAACTATTTCTGTTACAAAAGTAAGTTTTTACTAAATTGAATTGAAAGCACTTGAAATAATAAAACAAGAGCAATAAAAGAAAAATTTGATAATTACTTTATTAAAATTGATTCTTTTATTGACGATAATATTTTTTTTATATATTGATATTCTAATTTTTTGTTGTTACGAGCAAAAATTATCTTTAAGCCTGTCCAATATTTTCTTTTTTTTATGTAATAAAACTCTTGATTTTCGACCCAAGAACCTAACCATAAATGAACAGCATAAGTTTCGGAAGTGATATAATCATTAATTTTATTAGGTTCACGTTTTTCACTCATTGGGAATGGATAAAAATAATCTTTATTATAAATGACAATATTATCAATTCTAATTACTTTATTAAAAGATTTTAAATTGTATTTCTTTGTGAATAAAGCTGTGATAATTTTTGGAATAGTAATGTCTGTAATTTCTTTTGTGTAATTTATGTCATTGTACATTTGCAAACAATTATTAATAAAAATGTTGTTTTTTTGTGCACCAATAACTCCCGCAGAAATATAATCATCATTTTCGGCACCAAAAAAAAATTCACAATCTAATAAAGGATCCAAGTTTTTTACAAGCAACATGTCTGTATCCAAATAAATTCCACCATAATCAGAAAGCACTTTTAATCGAACATAATCGGCAACAAAAGCCCACTTTTTTTTTTGATAAAAATATTTAACAAAATTATGATTAAGGTCCGAATTTATTTCGTTCCATTCGATAAATTCATAATCGGGAAGAAATTTTTTCCAACTGTTAATACAATCAATTATTTCTTTTGATTTTTTATTTTTACCAAACCAACAATAATGAATTATTTTTGGTATCATTATATTTTTACTATTCTACTTTTTAAAGCAATTGTATCATTTTGTTCGCTGAAAATATAATAACCATTTTTTATAAGTAATTCTTTAGCTTTGTTTTTATCATCGTTACACAAACTTGCATGTTCATATTTAATGATTTTTGGATTTATTATTTCAAAATTTATCATTTTTAAAACTTCATAATCAAAACCTTCTGTATCGATTTGGAAATAATCAATATTTTTTTTGTTGACAATATTCATTAATGTATCGCAGTTAACAGTTTCGGTAATGATATCTTTAGTGTCAATATTTACATTTTTATGATGATTGGGATTAAATGATGCAATACCTTTTACCCAATCTGGATATTTCGACTTGCTAGAAGGATTTATTTTGTAGATTGATAATTGTTTCTCTAGCGGATGAATTGCTTTATTTACTTTAATAATATCATCAAATTTACTGTAATTCAAAACTAACTCATCATAATATTCTTTGATAGGCTCTATCACTATTCCACTTGATTTTCGTTGAACAACAAAATCATATAAAAAGTCAAAACTTACACCATCATTAGCACCGACTTGAACAAATACAAAAGGTTTATCTATTTTAAAGTTCTTTTCTAAAATTGTTTTAACTTCAAATATTACTAGAAAGTGACTAAAAAAATGAATAATTTTATTAATTATTCTGTTATGAAAAAATTTGAAATTATTAATTAGTAAAATCATTATGCTCTTTTTATGTAATTTATTTCCTTATGAATTATTGAATTATATCTTAAATCAAGTTTTTGACCTGAACCAAAAACATCTTCGTCTACCATTTGAATTTTCATAGCATTTTCAAGTATTTCATAATTTGGACCATCGTCACCAAAATACCAATTAACTATTATTTCACCATTAGAATATATTGGAAAAGAATTAATAATTATGCTTATAACTCCATTACCTTTTTTAATTAAAATAGAATTACCAATATGTTTATTGTTAAGTCCTATAAAATTTAAATCGTTATAATCTTTAAATACAAAACCCAATTCAGCATTAAAATAATCTCTGTATGCGTTGTAGTGTACTACAAATTCAACTGTACTTCCACTTATTATTTCGTTAGTCAAAATTCCATTACAAAATAGGTCAACTTTTAAAATACCGTATTCTTTATTTTTTTTATCAAGAATATTAGTTAAATCAAATGTTCCTATTTTATTTGAATTTGAAAAATTTTTTGAATAATTATAATATTTTTGGACTACAACATCAATGTTATTGTTTTCTACTATTTGTCCGTTTACAAGTAGAATTCCATTAGTACACAAACTTTTAACCGCAGCCATATTATGACTTACAAAGAGTACCGTTCGACCTTCGCCTTTGGAAATATCGCCCATTTTGCCAAGGCATTTTTTCTGAAATTCGGCATCGCCAACGGCTAGAACCTCATCGACTATCAAGATTTCTGACTCTAAATGTGCCGCTACTGCAAATGCTAACCTGACGTACATTCCTGACGAATAACGTTTTACAGGTGTGTCAATATAACGTTCTACGCCCGAAAAATCTATAATCTCGTCTAGCTTTCTTTTAATTTCTGCTTTACGCATGCCAAGTATTGCTCCGTTCAAAAAAATATTTTCTCGCCCCGATAATTCTGGATGAAAACCCGTGCCGACTTCTAGCAAACTGGCAATTCGTCCCTTGACTTTTATAGAACCTGATGTTGGACTGGTTACTCTTGACAAAAGTTTTAATAAGGTGCTTTTTCCTGCTCCGTTTTTGCCAATTATTCCGACAGCATCGCCTTGATTAATATCGAAATTAATGTCTTTTAATGACCAAACAATATTGCTGCTGCCCTTGGAAGACCTATCGTTGGTTTCGCCAATTTTCAGGAATGGATCTGGTTTACCGAGAATTTTGGTTACAAAAAAACGTTCTAAATCATGCGAAATTGTTCCAGTACCAATTTGTCCGATTTGGTAGGCTTTCGATAAATTTTCGACTTTGATAACTGTTTGACTCATTAGATGGTATCTACGAAATTTTTTTCGGTTTTGTTGAATATCAATATTCCTGCAAAAAGTACAATAATAGTAATAATTGTTGAATATCCTATACTCGAAAATGTAAATTCGCCTTTGCCCAGAAATGAATATCTAAACGCTTCTATAATTCCAGTCATTGGGTTCAATTCGATGAATCTTGCCATTGCAGGAAATTTTAGTTTGGCTTCGCTTAACGGATAGATTACTGTTGTGCCATACATTAATAATTGTACTCCAAACGTAACCAAAAAAGTTAAATCTTTGTATTTGGTTGTCACGGCTGTAATTATTAGCCCAGTTCCTAAACCTAAAAACGCCATTAAAATTACTAAAACCGGAAAAATAAAAATGGCGGTTGTTATTTGAAAACTTGCATTTTGGACTGGAAAAAAACTATAATAAACCATCATGATTATCAAAAGCAACATTTGTACGCCAAACCGCACCAAGTTGCTAACCACAATGCTTAGCGGCATGATTAATCTAGGAAAATATACTTTGCCAAAAATATTGGCATTGTCTTTAAAAACGGTGCTTGTTTTGGTCAAGCAATCCGAGAAATAATTCCAAGAAGTTATGCCAGTTAAATAAAAAAGTTGTTGTGGTAAACCATCTGTGCTTATGCCTGCTAGTTTTCCAAAAACAAATGTGAATACTAAAGTTGTAAATATAGGTTGGATAAAAAACCAAAGTGGTCCAAGTATTGTTTGCTTATAAAAACTAACAAAGTCGCGTTTTACAAATAAAAACAATAAATCTCGATAATGCCATAAATCTCGAAATTTTAAATCAAATAATGAGGTGTGTTCTTCGATTATTAAATCCCAATCTGCATTGGGTTGAATTGAATTATTCATTATTTGTTTGATAAAAAAATTATTTCGACAAATATAACAATTTAAAAAAGATTTATATTATCTAAATATTAACTAAATTTGCAAAATAATCTTATTAATTTGTATGTTTTCGATTTTTAAACCTAAAAAACGACTCCAAGATTTGATAACCAACGAATATTTTGATATTCATAGTCATTTGCTACCTAATATTGACGATGGTTGTCCTGATTTTGAAACTACATTGTCGCTAATAAACAGTATGAAAAATATTGGTTTTAGCGAAATAACGACAACACCACATGTAATTAAAAATATTTGGAATAACACTAAATTGGATATTCAAAATGCAGAACAAAAAACCATTTTAGATTTAAAAAACAGTAATTGCAAAATTAAATTTAAAGCTGCTGCCGAATATATGATGGACATTGATTTTGAAAATTTATTCAAAACAGAACCGCTACTAACTTTAAAAGACAATTTGGTTTTGGTCGAAATGTCATACATCAATGCTCCGATTCAATTGTATCAAATTATTTTTGATTTGCAAATTGCTGGCTACAAGCCTGTTTTGGCGCATCCTGAACGCTATTCGTTTTACGCCAACAAAACAATCGAGTACCACAGACTTAAAAAAGCTGGTTGTTTGTTTCAGTTAAACTTGTTGTCGACAGTTGGTTATTACGGCAAAGACGCCTTAAAAACAGCCGATTATTTATTAAAAAACAATTTAATCGATTTTGTAGGTTCGGATATTCATCATTACAATCATTTAAATAGTTTTCAAAATATTTTAAAAATTAAAAATACTGATAACTTGAAAGATTGTATTAGTAAAAATATTTTTTTCAGGATTTAGAAATTTTATCTTTTATTCGGCTTAATAAAGTTTTTTTATCGCCTTCTGAACTATTGGCATATCCGTAAGTATAACCATATCCGTAGCGTTTTTTCCAGATGGTGTCGTTTAATAAAATTGACATATTTGGCAATTTTTTTTCTTTATAAAATGTATCGGCAATTTTTAATAAACGTTTGTCTAAATAATTGGCTCTTGCAACATAAATAAATGCATCTGCGTTTTTGGCAATTAAAATTGTGTCTGTAACCAGGC
Organism: Bacteroidota bacterium; assembly: GCA_031408435.1. Lineage (GTDB taxonomy): Bacteria > Bacteroidota > Bacteroidia > Flavobacteriales > Flavobacteriaceae > Flavobacterium. The sequence goes on along the minus strand of JANNWM010000048.1, from coordinate 32,024 downwards.
TAACCGGTGCAGTATCGACAACAATATAATCAAATTGGGCTTTTAGTTCGTCGAATAAAATGTCAATTTTATTGTTCATTAATAATTCGACAGGATTTGGCGGAATTGTTCCTGCTGGCAATACATAAAAATTTTCGTAATTTTTTATTTTGACAATGTATTGATCAATATTATCGCTGTTTTTAGCTAAAAAATTCGAAATTCCTACTTCTGGTAAATCTAAATATTTTTCGATTTGCGGGTTTCTAATATCCAAACCTATTAACAACACTTTTGAGCTAGACGATGCAATTGTACTCGCCAAATTGACCGATACGAATGTTTTTCCTTCTTTAGGAATCGTTGACGTAACAAATATTGTCTTGGCTTTTTTCAAATTTACTTCGCCCAACAAAAACTCTAAATTGGTTCTAATTATTCGAATTGCTTCGGCAGCACTCGAACGGTCTTTTGAATTGACAATAATGTTAGAATTTTTCGATTTAGGTATGTCGCCCAAAAACGGAATTGTTGTTAGTGCCTGAACATCACTTTTAATTTTAACTTTGGTGTCAAGTAAATCAAGAACAAATATTAACGAAATCGGAATAATTAGACCTAATAAAACAGCCATTAAATAAATTTTACTTTTTTGTGGCGATACTGGACTGTTCGAAAAAATTGCTTCGTCGATAACCTTGGCGTTTGGTGCAGTTACCGCAAGAGAAATAGCGGTTTCTTCTCGTTTTTGAAGCAAATACAAGTACAAGGCTTCTTTTATTTTTTGTTGTCTCTCGATTATTCTTAGCTCTCTAGATTGCATTGGAATTTCAGAGATCTGTCCATCGTTAAGCAACAATTGTTTTTCTAAATCGTTTTTTGTAATTTTTGTATTAATTCTTGAACGATTAAGACTCTGGTTTACAGCTTCTAACAAGTCATTTACTTTTTGATCAATATTTTCTAAAACAATATTTTTGTTGGTACTTTCTTTCAAAAGTCTATTTCTATAAAGAATAGCAGCGTTGTATTCTGCGATTAGCGCACTTGCGTTTAAATCGTTATTAACAACATTGTTAGGCAACAAATCGCCGGAATTCATTGTTTTTATATATTCTGTAAACGTACTATTTATTCGCAAATCGGTTTCTAATTGAATAATTTCTTTATCAATTTCTGATGATTTAGTTATGTATAAATCGCCTTCTCTTTTAATATCTATTAGTTTATTGCTTTTTTTGTAACCTTCTTCGCCTTTTTCAACTTCGTTCAGTTCGGTAGCGATTAATTTGATTCTGTTTTCTATAAAAGTTATAGTTTTTTTTGAGATGTAATTTTTATCATCGATGGCATCGTTATTATAAACGGCTACAATCTCGTTTAAAAAATCTTGTGCTTTTTCTTTTATCGGATCGCTTATAGTCAATTCGACAATTGTTGTATTCTTGCCTTGTGGTACAATATTTATTTTGCTTTTATAGCTACTTGCAACGTCCAATACTTTGCTAATATTTACTAATAAAGAAAAATCATCTGTTTCGCTTAATGAATTTTTACTTACAATTAATTTAGTGTTTCTTAAAATAATTATCTCTTCGTATTTAAAATCTCCTATTTTTTTTTTCGAACCATCAAATAATTCAAAATTTAATTTATTCTTACCATTTATTTTAAATGAATCATAATTATTATAAAATTGTTCATTTGAATCAAAAAACAAACAATTAACTGGAGCATTTGTATAACTTTCTATTGTGTTTACGCGGCCTTCGGTAAAATAAGACACGTTGAAACCAAGCTTTTTGATTACTTTTTGAACAATATTTCTCGATTTTAAAATTTCTATTTCATTTTCAAGATTACTTTTCGAATAACCGATATTCAAATCAGAAAAAGCAGATAATTCTGATTGAATTCCTCCTTTTCTATCATCGCGAACAATTATTGTTGTTGTCGCATTGTATTGTGGTGTTGCATATCGCAAATAAATAAAACAAACAAACAAACAAACAAATACACTTAACAAAATCCATTTCCAGTGTATTAAAAAACTATCTAATTTTTCTTGAAAATTAAAAGGTTCATTGCTTGTCTCTGAAGATAAAGGCTGATAATTTTCCATTATTTCTTTATGATAAAGGCTAATGATACTGATACAATAAACGTTACAATCGAAACTATTATGCCTGTATTAGCACCTAATCTTGACCCATTTATTTTAGTTTTGTTTGGTTCTATATAAATTAAGTCGTTTTGTTTCAAATAATAAAAATCAGAATTTATAAAATCGGCAGTAGAAAGATCAATTCGATTGTAAGATTTTTTACCGTTTATTTCTCTAATTAAAAGCACATTATCTCTTTTTCCAGTCAACAAAAGATCGCCCGATTGGCTTATGGCTTCAAGAATTGTAATGCGTTCGCTAGGAACCAAAAGGGTTCCAGGTTTGTTAATATCGCCCAACAATGTAACTTTAAAATTAACAATATTAAGGTTTACGGTGGGTTCTTTTATGTATTCTGAAATGCCATCAACAAGAATTTTGTTTGCCGATGTTTTGGTCAATCCACCAATTTTGACTTTTCCTAAAACCGGAAAATCTATAAAACCAGCTGCATCTATCAAATAAGTTTTTAATGTGTTTTGAGAGTTTTCATTTTGAACTGTTTGCAAGTTAAAAGGCACGGATAATTCGGGATTTTTTGAAGTAACTGTAATTGAAAGTAAATCATTGGTCTCTAAAACAGGTTCGAAACTTAAAAACCTATTGGGTTGTTTAGAATCTATATCTGTAAAATAGACAATTTTTTTTCTTGCAACGCATGAAGACATTAAAATTATAATAAGAAAAAAAAATGTTATTTTTGTAAAATTAAACTTCATCTACTTTTTTTTGATTTAATATTTTTTTAGAATTATACCTAATAATTTGTAAAATAGTGTTTTATATTAAATAAATTTTAAATTATTTTTGTTGCAAATGTACAATTAATTGTTAATTTCAAAACCTAAAATTGCAACATTATTTATTAATGTCTTTGACTGTAGTCTAGTTAATATATGCTTTTTATTCTAGCCACAGATATAACAGATTATCACAGATTTTTTTTTATCGAATATTAAAAATCTTTTAAATCTGTGGCAAAAAGTTTTTATATGAATATACTTTTTAGACCAGAGCCATTTATTTTGAAAAATCTAGATTTTGATAAACCGAATTCATACTAATAAACTCTGGCACAATAGTTTTCATTTTAGAAACAATAGCTGTATTCGATATTTTTTTTGAGTTAATATTCAAATACAAAATTGCATCGTTAATGATGTTATAATCTTCGAATAATTCTTCGGCAATAAGAATTTTTTCGTTGTGTGTTGACAATGTTTTTGAAGTGTCTGTTAATAACTCTTCAAAAAGTTTTTCGCCTGGACGCAAACCAATAATTTGAATTTTAATGTCTTTCTCAGGAATTTTGCCAGCCAATTTAATCATTTTATTTGCTAAATCTAAAATCTTAACTGGTTCGCCCATATCAAATATAAAAATTTCGCCACCATTGCCCATAGTTCCGGCCTCTAAAACCAATTGACAAGCCTCGGGAATGGTCATAAAATATCTAATAATCTCGTGATGGGTTATTGTTATTGGTCCGCCTTCATTTATCTGTTTAGTAAAAAGTGGCACAATCGAGCCGTTAGAACCCAGTACGTTTCCGAACCTTGTTATTATAAATTTTGTAGCATTATCAAACTGTTCATTCTTGATTTTAAAATTCAAAGATTGAATATATTTTTCAGCAATTCGCTTGCTTGCCCCCATTACATTGCTTGGATTGACGGCTTTGTCGGTCGAAATTAATACAAACCTTTCTACATGATATTTCTGAGATAAATCTGCCAGATTTTTGGTGCCAACTATATTGGTATAAACGGCTTGCACAGGATTATCTTCAATAATCGGGACATGTTTATAGGCTGCTGCATGATAGACAATATCTGGTTTGTAGGTTTTAAAAATATTTTCTAACGAATCAATATCTCTAATATCTGCCAAAACATTTTGGATTAAAATATCAGAATTGGCATTTTTTAATTCAAGTCTTAAATTATGAAGTGGCGTTTCGGCCTGATCCAAAATAATGATTTTTTTGGGTTGAAACAAAAAAATTTGTCGTGTAATTTCGCTTCCAATCGAACCAGCGGCACCAGTAATTAAAATTGTTTTGTTGTTTAATTGGTTTGATATTTTATTGATATCTAAAACAATTGGTTTTCTATTTAATAAATCCTCTATTTTAAAATTGGTTACTTTTTTAGAAATTTGTTTGCTATCGGCCCAATTGGTTATTACCGGAATTGTAAAAACTTTAATATCGTTTTCTAAACATTCTTCGACAATTGCAATAGTTTCTGACTTGGTGATTTCTTTTTCGGCAATTATCAAAACATTAGAATTGAACGATTTAAGTATCGTTGCCAAAGATTTATTGTGATTGATAATGGGCAGATTTAAAATTCTTTTTGAGGAATTTTCGGTTTTTTGCTTGTTTATAAATCCAACCAATTTGAATCTTGCAGGATTTTCGGTTTTCAATGCATTGGCAACAGATATTGCGTTGGCATCTGACCCATAAATCATAGTATTGAGTAATTCGAGATTGTTTAAATTTAATGCATAAATTTCGAATAAGTATTTTACTAAAATTCTAAACAAAAACAGCAACAAAAACGAAATTACATAACACAGAAATAAACTAGTGGATAAATATATTTTCTGGTTAAAATAAAAAAAATAGACATAATTAAAAATTAATAAAAAAATAAACGAACATGATGTTGCAAATAATAATTTAACACCATCTATAAAAGTAGAATGCCTAATTATGCCAGAATAGGTTTTGAATAAAATAAAGAACAATGCATTTACCAATAAAATAATTATTACTCTAGCACCAATATTTAATTGATTGTAAAACGTTACAGTTAAACCATTTATGATAAAAAAAGTAATCGTGCTGGCAAACAAGACAATAATCAAGTCCATCAAAAAAATAATCCATCTAGGCAGATATCCTAGATTAATAATTTTTTTAGTTAAAAAATTATTAATCAAAAACTGTAAAATTTTATTTTGCATTTAATAGTGTATTAAACAAATGTAAGTTTTATTTTTTTTTAAATGTTAAATGGCTTGATTTAAAATTTATTTGTTTGAATTTTTCTTAGAAAAAAGCATCAAAAACGCTAATTATTCTTATAATATCATGTTCTGTTAAGTTCGAGCCCGATGGCAAACACAATCCGTTTTCGAATAAATTTTCGCAAACATTGGTGCCGTAATAAGGATATTTCTCGAAAACAGGTTGCATGTGCATGGGTTTCCAGAGTGGTCGAGATTCAATATTTTCATTATCGAGTGCCAATCGTAAATCTTCTCGTGATTTACCATTCAATTTATCAGGATTTACAATAATTGCCGACAACCAATGATTAGAAAAATAATCTGTATTTGGTTCGCAAAAGACATCAATACCATTAATTTCTTTAAAATAATCTACATAAAATTGGTGCATTTTTCTTCTTGCCGCTACTCTATTTTCAATTACTTGCATTTGTCCGCGACCAATTCCTGCACAAATATTACTCAATCTATAATTATACCCAATTTCTGAATGTTGAAAATGTGGTGCATTGTCCCGAGCTTGAGTTGCTAAAAAAACTGCTTTATCTTTCAAATCTTTGGTTTTGGTTACAATTGCACCGCCACTTGATGTTGTAATAATTTTATTTCCGTTGAAAGACAAAATGCCAATTTCGCCAAATGTTCCACATTTTCTTCCTTTATATAAACTGCCCAAAGCTTCGGCGCTGTCCTCTAAAACTGGAATTTTATATTTTCTAGAAATGTCTAAAATTTTGTCAACTTTAAACGGCATTCCATATAAATGAACAGCAATTATTGCTTTTGGTTTTTTGCCATTTGCAATTCTATCAAGTATTGCATTTTCTAGTGCGATTGGACAAATATTCCAAGTTTCTGGCTCACTATCAATAAAAACTGGAGTCGCACCTTGATAAATAATCGGATTTGCCGATGCCGAAAAAGTGAAACTTTGACACAAAACCTCATCGCCAGCCTTGACATTTAACAAAATTAATCCTAAATGAATTGCTGCTGTTCCAGAACTTAATGCTGCAACATGACAATTTTCTTCAAGAAAAAATTCTAAATCTTGTTCAAAACCCGCTAAGTTTGGTCCGAGTGGCGCTACCCAATTAGTATCAAATGCTTCATTTACAAATTGTTGCTCGTTTCCGCCCATGTGTGGCGATGAAAGCCAAATTTTTTGATTGTTCATTTTCTGAAAATAGTTTTAAAAATAATTTTTAAATCTAAGCCAAACGACTGATTGTAAAAGTATTCAAGATTCATTTTTACTTTATCTGGAAAAATAAAACTGTCATTATATTGCAATTGATTTTCTTGTTTTGACAAAATTTCGTCTTCATTAGCATATTTTATCGATGCCAATGATGTTAAACCTGGTTTCAGATTTAATATTTTTTTGTTTTCGCCTTCTAATTTGTCGTAATAACCAGCAATGTCTGGTCTAGGCCCAACAAAACTCATGTCGCCAACTAAAATATTTAAAAATTGTGGCAATTCGTCAATTTTGTGCTTACGGATAAATTTTCCGAATTTAGAAATACCATCAGTATTATTTTGAAAAGATTTTAACTTAAAAATTTTAAATGTTTTACCAAATTGACCAATTCTATCTTGAATAAAAAAACCGTTAGATTTTGTATCTATTGTTGCTAATATCCAAAATAAAAGTATCATTATTCCAAAAAAAAGTAAGGCTAGAAGCGAAAAGAAAAAATCAAAAAGTCGTTTTGTCATTTTAAAAATTTCAAGTTATTTACGAAATAAAAATAAGAATTTCATTTAAATCAGCAATTTTAATTGTTGGTAAATATGACAATTCTAAATCAAAATTTTGTTGGTGTATATTTTGCCCGTTGTCTAACAAACAAATTGTTTGCCAACCCAATTTATTTGGCGTGACAAAATCTTTGCCAATATTATCCGCAACATAAAAATATTCTTGGGTTTCGAATTGATGAAAAATTTCGAAATTATTGATATTAGGTTTTTCTGATCCAAATTCTTCAGAAATAATTATTAAATCGAACAAATCTTCTATCGCTAGAGCTTTTAATTTGTTGCGTTGTGTTTTAGAAAAACCATCAGAAATCAATCCCAATTTAATTTTTTTTTGTTTTAAATCGATAAGTAATTGACGGTTTTTAGAATTAGAATCAAAATCGGGAAAATGATTTCTGTAAATATTTTTCAAATCTTGAATATTGATTTTCGAAAATCTATCTTGAATGTTCTCGAAGACATTTTGTTTGACTAAATACCAATTTAGCATTTGGTCAAATAAATTTATATCGTTACAATCAACAAAATTTGCAATTTCATGAAAAGCCGATTTCAAATAATCGATTTCTTTGATTAAAGTATCGTCAAGATCAAAAACTATTGTTTTTTTGTTTGACATTAATTCTCGAAATTATGTATTAAAATCTCATCGTCATAACGCAACATCAATAAATTATTTTCCCAATTATTGCAAATTTCTATTTGTTTGTCGAGCAAATATTCATCAATAATCCATTTTACAAAATTGGCTCCAGCCAAATAAGTCAACGGAAAACCACCACCAAATCTTGGGTTAATTTCTATTCCGTAAATGGAATTGGTTTGATTATTGACAAAAATTTGCAAAGTTATACAACCTCGAAAACCATTGACAAATTTCATTTTTTGCCAAATATCATTGTTAAAACTTAATTTTCTTGTAATAGATTTGTTAACTTCGCCATCACGAACTTCGATTCTTTGTCGTGGCACTAGGCATTTTAATTGACTTTGTTTGTCATAATACAAATCAATTGTATATTCGGTGTGCTTTTTATGATCTAAAAATTCAAAAAACAGCAATTTTTGGTTTTCGAAATGATAATCTGTTAATTGGTCTTTATTTAGAATTACAAAATTATCTACACTACGACTTCCATCGATTGGTTTTATAAAAATTGGTAGTTGGTAATTAATTTTATCAAATTCTTTAGCGCAATTTATATTCAAATTTTCAAAAAAATTATTCGTTTTTCGTTTATCTCTAAATATAGAAACCAAATTTAAATCGGAAATTAAAACATGAATATTGTTTTCTTTGAATAACGAAATGTTTTCAGATAAAACTATCAATTCGGTATCAATTGTTGGAATAATTAGTTTGATATTATTACCCAAAGCAATTCGCAATAATTCTGAAATATAATTATCATCTGTAACATGACAAATTTTAAAAAAACCATCGGAAACACGACAAGCCGAAGAAAATTCAGGATTTAAATCGGTTGTAAAAACTTTTGAACTTGCAAATACTTTAGTTAATTCGGTTTTGAAAAATTTTACTAACGAAACTCGTTTTCCTGCTGATGTTATTAGAATGTTGCTCATTTAACTGTGTTTGTAAAATGTCAAAAAATCAATTTACATGCTATTAAAAGACTAGTTGTCAATTGATAATATTTTTGATTAAAAAAATCTTTTTTATTGTTGGTATTAGACCTAACATTTTTTTTTAAAATTACATGGTTACATTTCAATCCAACTAACAAGTTTTTAAAAACTTATTTTAATTAAACAAATTATTTTCTAGGCAAGAAAATTTCTGCCATCATACAACGAGCGCTTCCGCCACCACAAGCTTCGATTGTATCTAAACTTGAACTAAGAATTGTGATGTGTTCTTCGAGTTGTGCAATTTGTTTTTTATTTAAACACTTATGTGCAGAATTACTCATTATCAAATAACGTCTATCATCAGAGCCTTGCAATTCTAACATATTTCCTGCAAAATTGTTCATTTGATCTTCTGTAATCAGAATAATTTCTTTTCCATCGGCTTTTAGGCTATCCAAAACCATTTTTCGTTCTTTTTTATCATCGATACAATCAGCACAAATTACTGCAAATGTATCGGCAATACACATCATTACGTTGGTATGATATATTAATTTTCGTTCGCCATCAACGGTTTGAAAAGCTTCGAAAATAATTGGAGACATATCAAAATCTTCACAAAATTCTATAAACAATTCTTCATCAGCGCGAGGCGAAAGTGCACAATAGGCTTTTCCGTTTTCACGATCCAAAACAATACTTCCAGTTCCTTCGAGATAAAATCCATCTTCTTCGGCAGACGAATAATCCATAATTTCTTCGTTGACCTCGAAACCTTTAGCTTCTAGAATATCCAGAATATCTTCTCGACGCTCCAATCGACGATTTTCGGCAAACATTGGGTACAAAACCACATCACCATTATCGTGAAAAGAAATCCAATTGTTCGGAAAAATAGAATCGGGCGTGCTTGGTTCTAAAGTATCATCTATAACTGTAACATCTATGCCGACAACACGAAGTTTATTCACGAAAGTATCAAACTCTTCTTGAGCTTTGGCATTGACAGTTTCTGGCGAAAGTCCGTCAAGAACTTTTTGATAATAGTTGTTTACGGCTGTTTGCTCGTTCATTCGAAACGCAACTGGGCGAATCATTAATATGGAGTTTGTTGTTTGGTTCATTTTTTTTGTTGTGGGTTTTGGATTACAACCATTTTGCTTCTTCACAATGATTGTTAATTATTTGGGTAACTAGATAATTTTCTTGATTTTTTTCAAAAAAAATATACCAAGTTGTTCTTGGGTTTATTTTATAAAAAATATAATTTGTTCCTAATCCAGCAAGTGCTTTTGGAGATATTTTATTTGGAAAACTGTGTATATTAAGATAAATAAAATCGTAAATTCTGTTTACATAATTTTCAGCAGAATCCGTAAATCCAAAATATTCATTGTGGTATAAAATGTCGATTAAATTATCAAGAGAAAGTGCAGCTTCGTCAACAACATAAACATTCATTTCGTTTGATATTGTCTTATTTTTTCTATGGAACGTTTTCGTGCTTCTGCCAAAGGAATTGCTTTTTTGAAAGCTTGGTCAAAATTAAAAGTACCTTTTCGTTTCATTTCTAATAAATTATCCAAAACTTCTTTGTCTTTTAGTGTTGTAATCCATTCTATAAGTTCTTGAGTTGGTGTGGTGGTTTCCATATTTAAATATTTTACAAAACAAATTTATGAAAAAAAATCGATTTCAAATTTTTAATTGTACAAATTAAATTGCTATCAAACGTTTAACTTTCAAAATTAGAAACTCATAACTTACACCCTAATTAAAGGCAATGTTGAGCATCTTAGTAATCCTTCTTGTTTTGCAATTTCGGCGTATGGAATTTCTTCGACAATAAAATTGTTTTCGCGAAGCCAATTGTTCAATCTTGTGAAGTTTTTCTCAGAAACTACTACATTATCATCTATTGAAAAAACGTTCGAATTCATATTGTACATTTCGTCTCTATTGATGTGAAACAGGTTTTCTTTGCCGAAAAGATTGACCAAAAACATATAATCGGCTTCTTCACGGAAACCAGATTTATAAATAATTCCTTTGTTTTTGCCTACAGGTTGAAAACAACAATCCAAATGAAGTGCGTTGTCTCGTGCTTCGATTTTAGATTTGACCAAGTCGAATTCTTTGACGATTTTATTTGGAAATAAATTTCTAATATACTCGACACCAGCCATATTGGTTCTTGCTGTAATATAATCTTTGTAATCAGATCCTTTGTAGGTTCCTATAAATATATAGTCGTTGTGCAACATGACATCGCCACCTTCAATGTGAACTTCTTCTGGCGGACGCACAACTTTTGCTGGATTTATTTGATCGATAACATATTGAATAGCATTGAGTTCGCGCTCACGATCTGGCAAAATATTGGCTTTTATAAAAGTATCGTCAATAACAAAACCAATATCTCTGGCAAAAATTTGGTTGTAGTTTTCTATCATTTCAGGACGAAAAACTTTGACATCATATTTTTGAAAAACTTGATTAAATGCTTCCATTTCCAAGACCATATCGGCTTGGATAGGATAAGTTCCTGCCAAAATGTGTTCTAATGATTTTGGATCGTAAGCTTCGTCAGCACTTGGCGTTGGTCCATTATTTATTGCAGATCCAAGAACTACGGCTCTTAATCTTGAAGTTTCGTTTTTAACGTTGAGTTGTAACATAAAAAAATTGTTGTTTAGGCAAATATAAAAAAACTTACTGTTAAGGAGTTGATTTTAGTTTAAAGATTTTTTTAAACTAAAATATTATCCAAAACTTTATCGTCAAAAAAAGTTTTTACAATTTTTTCGGCTTCTGATAAAAGTTCTTCAAGCGATTTTTGTTTTTGATTTAGAATTTTATAGACCTCTGATTCGTTGATTTCTTGATTTGAATCATCGGTATTTTCGATGGCTTCTTTTAGCACTAAAACGCGTAAACCTTCGTCTTTCAATTTTCCGAGTTCGGCTATAATCCAACTTAAAGTGCAAAAATAATTTTTGTTTATTTGGATTGGTTTTTCAAATGACAATGTTGTTGGCATAATATTGAACTTCGAATTCAAAACTTCTTGGGTTAAATATTTATTCAAATGATACTCTGGTTTCTCGTCTGGTAATGTATATTTAAAAGCACCAGATAGTGCTTGAGGATAAATGGACAACCATCGCAAACGACGACGCAACTCGTGAACATCGTCTTCAAGATGGTCAAAATTGAAAGTTGTTGTTTTTATGAATTCGTCGATTTTTGTAATAGCTTTTGTATAAAACTTTGATATTTCTACAAATTCATCTGATTCTGAAAGCCAATCTATTTCGCTTAAAGTTTCTTTTATTTTTTCGATTTTTTTTCCGTTTAACCAATTTTCTTGCTCTAGAATTTTGTTTAATTCAACAAGTTTTATTTCGGTTTGTTGGTTTAAATAGGTAATTATTTCGTGTTTTATGTTTGGATTTAATGCTAATTCTTTTGCATAAGCGTTGTAATGGTCAACAGCACCGATTGCATCTTCGACGGTTTTGATCTGTTCTTTTCGTTTTTCTAAATCTTTGTTGTCGTAAATTTTCTCATAAACTCTTGCTGTTGCCTCAAGCATAAACATTGGTGTTCGCAGACCGTTTTCGAATAACCAAAGTGCCGGATTTTGTTGGTTTTTAGATTCATTTATTAATATTTCAACTTTTGAAAGATGAAGATTGAATATTTCTTTGGCTGGATTCATATTTTATAATTTTAATTTGAACGCAGATGACGCAGATTGAGCGGATTTGCACAGATTTTTATAATTTGACTATTGAAATTGGTTTTTGCGTTAGGGATAGAAATGGAAATTTTTTTTTATAATTTTAATTTGAACGCAGATTACGCAGATTGAGCGGATTTGCACAGATTTTTATAATTTGACTATTGAAATTGGTTTTTGCGTTAGGGATAGAAATGGAAATTCTTTTTTATAATTTTAATTTTAATTTGAACGCAGATTACGCAGATTGAGCGGATTTGCACAGATTTTTATAATTTGACTATTGAAATTGGCTTTTGCGTTGGGGATAGAAATGGAAATTCTTTTTTATAATTTTTAATTGGAACGCAGATTACGCAGATTGAAAGGATTTACGCAGATTCTTTTAAAATTATATTATTATTGTTTTTGCGTGAGTGATAGTAGCGAAACTCTTTTTAAAAAAGGCTTTTTTTGCCTTTTTTAAAAAAGTGGGAGCGAATAGCACGACCCCGATTTTTCTTCGGGGTCACGCCCAAAAGAAAAACTCCTCGATTAGGAGAAGTTTTTATTTAATTTATCTTTTGTCGACAGCTTTGAAATCTCTCAGCGGATGACCTGTGTAAACTTGTCTTGGTCGACCAATTGGTTCTTTGTTTTCTCGCATTTCTTTCCATTGTGCGATCCAACCTGGAAGACGACCAATAGCAAAAAGTACAGTAAACATATCGGTTGGAATGCCTAATGCTCGGTAAATTATGCCAGAATAGAAATCGACATTTGGATATAATTTTCGAGATACAAAATATTCATCTACCAAAGCAGATTCTTCTAGTTTTTTGGCGATTTGAAGAATTGGATCGTTAACGCCTAATTCTTTCAATACTTCGTCGGCTGCTTTTTTGATAATTCTGGCTCTTGGATCGAAATTTTTGTAAACTCGGTGTCCAAAACCCATTAAACGGAATTCGTCGTTTTTGTCTTTGGCTTTGGCTAAATATTTATCTGCATCGCCACCATTTTTTTGAATTTCTTCGAGCATTTCGAGAACGGCTTGGTTTGCTCCACCATGAAGTGGTCCCCAAAGTGCAGAAACTCCTGCTGATATCGATGCGAATAACCCTGCATGAGACGAACCAACCATTCTTACGGTAGATGTTGAACAATTTTGTTCGTGGTCAGCGTGAAGTATGAATAATTTATCTAATGCTGCAACCACAGTCGGATTAGTAGCATATGGTCCAGTAGGCAATTTGAACATTAATTGCATGAAATTTTCTACGTAACCAATTGTATTGTCGTAATAATTCAATGGGAAACCCATCGATTTTCTATATGTCCAAGTCGCAAGAACTAGAAATTTTCCCATTGTTTTGCAAATGGCTTCGTACATTTCTTTTTCGTTTTCGACATTTACCGTTTTTGGATTAAATGCAGTTAATGCACTTGTTAACGCAGATAAAACGCCCATTGGATGTGCTGTTTTTGGAAAACCATCGATAATGTTTTTCATCTCTTCGTTAACCAAAGTGTACTTGCGAATATTGGTTTCGAAATCTTCTAGTTGGGTTTTTGTTGGTAACTCTCCAAAAATTACCAAGTAAGAAACTTCAAGAAAATCTGCTTTGTCGGCCAAATCTTCGATTGAGTAACCTCTATAACGCAAGATTCCTTCTTCGCCATCAAGAAAAGTGATTTCTGATTTGCAAACGCCTGAATTTTTGTAACCTGGATCCATTGTTATTAATCCCGATTGATCACGCAATTTGCTAATGTCTATTGCAGTTTCGTTTTCGCTGCCTGTTAAAGTTGGCAATTCGTATGTTTTTCCGTCGTATTCTAATGTTGCTATTTTTGACATATTAATGTTGTCTTTTTTTTCTAATAATTCTACAATCTTACAAACATAGCAAATTTAGTTTTGATTAAAAAATTTTTAAGGTAACGATTTCGTTAATTGTTTTATAAAAAAAACAACCGCTCATTCGCAGGTTAAAAACTAGCGAATTAGCGGTTGATTATGTTTAATAAAAAAAAGAAGGTTTGTTAATTGTTTTTATAAAAACAACCGCTAATTCGCAGATTAAAAACTAGCGAATGAGCGGTTGATTATGTTTAACAAAAAAAGGTTTTTTGTTAATTGTTTTTATAAAAACAACCGCTAATTCGCGGATTAAAAAATAGCGAATGAACGTTTGATTATGTTTAATAAAAAAAGAGGGTTTGTTAATTGTTTTTATAAAAACAACCGCTAATTCGCAGATTAAAAACTAGCGAATTAGCGGTTGATTATGTTTAATAAAAAAAATGTTAATTAAATATTTCTTCTAAAATAAAATCGAGTTGAGGAAACAATGGACTTGTTATTTTATCTTCTTCTATTAATGGATGTAAACCGATGAAAATATTGTCTCGCAAAACATATATTAAACAAGTTCTATCTGTTGGATTAACTATCCAATATTCAAGTACTCTTGCCTCTTGGTACAAATCGTATTTGTATTTCATTTCTTTTTTTGAATTGCCTGACGATAAAATCTCAATTACCAAATCAGGAGCTCCAAATGCCCCGCGTTGGTCTAGTTTATTCTCGTCGCAAATAACGCATAAATCGGGTTGTACAACCGTAAAAACTTCTTTATCAGGAGTTGATTTTTTTTTATCGAGTAAGCGCACGTCAAACGGTGCTGAAAATAAATTGCAAGAATGATTCTTGAATTTTGACCACAAAAAACCATGCAAATTACTGGCTGCTCGTTGATGAATAGTGTTTGGAGCTGGACTCATTCTAGACAATTTGCCTTTCAAAATTTCTAATCGTTCTTTAAATTGCCAAGTTAAATAATCGGCATAAGAATAAGTCTTATCAAAATCGAGTTGGTCTATGCTGGTTATCATTACTTCTACTTTTTTACACAAATATAGTGATTATTGTTTTATAAAAAATAACCCTTTCAGAATTCGGAAGTCTGAAAGGGTTGTTGAACCAAAAATTAAATTTATTATTCCTTAACTATTTTCTCAACTCTAGAACCGTTTTCGGTTGTGATTTTAAGGAAATAAATGCCGTTGGTTTTACCAGAAATATCAAGCGTATTTGCATTTAGAATAGTTTCTAGAATTCGACCTTGAACGTCATACAATTCTATTGATTTTATATTGCTATTGCAAATAAAATTTACTTTTGAACTAGCTGGATTTGGTGAAACCGAAACTGATTCGTCTATTTTGAAAACTTTACTGCTTAACGATGCGAATGTTGTAATTGCATCATTAGTTATAATCGGAAAATTATAATCGAAATAAATATTGGCTTTATTTAAAACACTTGCGCCATCTGTCAATGTTTGATTTGTTTTAATTTTAAACAATACATCACCATGACCACCAACTGGTGGATTGCCGGAACGAGCTGCCAGGTTAATATTTTGGAAAATAAATTCTACAGTATTATTGGTAATAACTGTTCTTACATTTGCTGAAGCATTCATAATTTGCAAACTATTTATATCATATTTATTGGCGTCAATTACATTTTTTACAACAACATTTATTGCTTCGGCTGTACCTATATTCTCGAATTGTACAACATAATGTAAATATTTTCCAATTTCTGTTGGCGAAAGTGAATCGCCCTCTAAACAAGTTATATCATTTGGGTCATACGAATTTATAACTGTTTGGTTGTATGAAAACGAATTATCTGTTGGCAAATCGTCATTAACATTTGGATTTATTGTTGCTGCGAAATTTAGAATATCGCCATCGTTCAATGGTGGCGTTGCCGTTGGAGCATTTGCTGTAAACTCAAGAACAATACTTCGACTTTCGAAAGGTGTTAAATTAGTATAATTCCAGGTTAAATTGCCACTTGTTAAAATATTTGGATTTAAACTAGATGTGAAAAAATCCAAAACAGCATCGTCGTATGTTAAATTTACATTTCCTGAAAGTGTTTGATTTCCTTTGTTTTTATAAATAATTTTATATTTTGCATTAAAGCCTGGTCTAGCTGAATTCGTTGGCATTAATACTATTTCTAAATCATTATGTATGCCATTTGGAGCAATGCAAAAATTTTGATACTGTAAATTATTGCTATTATTTGGAAAATTAATTGTTGCGATAACAGGATTAACATTAAAATAACTCGGATTTTCAAAATATGGTGATAATTCTAAATTTGGCTGTTGTACATAAAAGTTGTAATTTCCATCAATATTAGTAAAAGTTGCGCCATTATTTGTACCATCATTAATGTTAATTTTTTGATTCTGTAAAATCAAATCATTATTGTCGCATCCGTTATTATTTGTATCAAAAGAAGTTGTTCCTGTTATAGTGTTGTAAACACCTCCTGGAGTGAAGTTACAGTATGAACTAATTTGTAGCTCAGTATTGTTATCGAATACATTATTAGTAACGCTTTGAAGATCAATATCGTTTACACAAATAAATCTTAAATTAGAATTATTATTGAAATTAACAAATTGTGACAATTGCCCGCCATTTTTTATATTTACATAATTTAAAAACACATTATTACTGCACCAAAAATCATTTATATGCGGTAAATAGGAAACATCTAAATAAGAAATCGTTGTTCCGTTTACACTTAAACTTTGCAAATTCGGAAAATTCTCTAAACCTGCTGGAAGTTGGTTGCCAGAGTAGAATGCAAAATGTCTCAAATTTATCAAGTTTGTAATGTCAACAGGAGCTAAATTGCCATTACCATATGTCAATTCCTCAAGACCTGTTAAAAAATTTACATTCAAATTAGTAAAAAGATTAGCACCACAATTTAGTTTTTTTAAATTATTTAATCCTGTAAAATCGTAAGTCGCTACTAGGTTAGAAAAAAAATCTAAATCTTCCAGATTTGTTAACATTGATATATTCAGATTTGAAATTCCATTATTTAAACAACGTAATTTTTTTAAATTAATTAATGCACTTAAATCAAAAACATTTACATTACAATTTGAAAATTCTAACTCCTGTAAATTAACAAGCATACTAATATTTAATGTTGTTAGTAATTGATTACCTTGACAGTTAAGTGATCTTAAGCTTAATAAATTTGTTATATCAAATGTTGATAAAGAATTGCCACCACATTTTAAATTTACTAAATTAATAAAACTTGAAATACCAGTTAAATCACTTATTGATGACAATTCTACATCTAAACTAATTATGAGAACAGCCTCTGAATCTTGAATTTGTCCGTCATTATTTGTGTCAATTTTCACAAAACCATTTGCATCTTTTGCAATATAATTATTTACATCCGCTGCAATCAACTTCGCTTTAAAATTCGCATCGGGAATATTGACGATTTGTGCATTTACTATCCCAGTAAAAAGCAGCATAAAAATTATTAATTTTTTCATTGTTTTGGATTTAAAATTGTTTGTAAATAATTTTGTTTGTTGTATTCTAAAATTGTTGATTTCATAGTTTTATAAATTTTTTATCATTTCTTGCAATCTTTCTCGTTTGCTTTGTGCCAAAGGAATCTGCGAATTATCTGCCATAATTACATAACCACCATCAGTTTTTATGTAAGATTTCAAGTAAGTCAAGTTTATTAAATGCGATTGATGTATGCGTTCGAAACCTTCGGCGGTTAACATTTCTTCGTATTCTTTTAATGTTTTTGAAATCAAAACCGGTTTATGGTTCTTGATGAAAAACTCGGTATAATTGCCTTTTGCTTCGCACCTTATAATATCTGCAACCTCAAAAAGATGAATTCCATCGCTGGTCGAAAGTGCAATGCGCTTGAAATTATCTACTTTTTTACGGATATTTTCTAATAATAAATCTATGTGATCGAACGAATTGGTTTTCGAAGCAACTTCTTTAATCTTAATTATTGTTGCTTGCAATTCCTCTGGATCAATAGGTTTCAAAATAAAATCAAGTGCCGAAAACTTAAATGCTTTAACCGCATATTGCTCGTGAGCAGTAATAAAAACAATATGCGAAGCGATTTTTCCAGTCGCTTTTTTCAACTTTTCGAGAATATCAAATCCTGTTCCGTCACTCAAGTGAATGTCCAGAAATATCACTTGCGGTTGTAATTTCTCAATTGCGATTATACCAGTTTTCACGCTTTCGGCTTCGCCAATAACCTGAATATCATTGGCGTAGCGTTCTAAAAGTGCTTTTAAGCCTTCTCGCAAATGTTTGTCGTCGTCTATTAATATTGCTGTAATCATTGTATTGTTGTATATTGTATTGTTGTAAAAAATCTGAAATCTAAAATCGTTAATCACTATTCTACAATCATTCTATATACTGTATTGGTAATCTCAAAATCACTTCTGTTCCTGAAATTTGGTTGTTGATTTTCAATTCTTTTATTTCGATATTGGCTTTTTGTGAGGTTATTGATTCCATAATTTCTAATCGTTTTTTGGTTATTTCCAACGCCATTGATTTGTGAGCTGTTACCGAATTTTCTTTCTTTATTTTAGATTCGATAAAGCCAATTCCGTCGTCTTTTATGCTGCAAATAAATTGTCCGTTTTCGACATCGAACTTTACGTTAATGCTGCCATTGCCTTCTTTAGGAACCATTCCATGCAAAATGGCGTTTTCGACAAATGGTTGAATGAGTAATGGTGGAATACCCATATTAAATTCAACTTTATCTGTAGAAATTATCGAAAATTGAAATTTATTATGAAAACGCAATTGTTCTAACTCTAAATAATTCTGCAAACTTTCGATTTCTTTATCGATCGGAATTAATGCACCTTTGGAATATTCGAGTGTCAATCGCATTAATTTCGAGAATTTTGACAAATATTTCAAAGCCGAATCAGTTCCGTTTTGAACAATAAAACTCGAAATCGAACCCAAACAATTAAAAACAAAATGAGGATTCATTTGCAAATGCAAAGCTTTTTGTTCATATTCGGCAACTTCTTTCTGCAAAGTCAATCTTTTTTTGACTTGCATTCTGTTATAAATTACAAATATTAATGCAATTAATAAAAAAGCACCGATTAATGAAAAAATCGTGAATTGGGTTTTGCGTTTCGATTCACTTTCTAGGATTGCAGCTTTAGATTTGAATTCTGATTCCATTTCTGAACGCAATATTTTCTCAGAATTTTCTTGATTGTTAATGCTATCACGCGCCACAACATAATTCTTGTAATGATAGAATGACAATTCCGTATTGTTTTTGAAACCATACAATTCGCTTAATAATTTTTCGGAATGAAAAGTTTGATCCAAAACTCCTATTTCTTTAGCATAAGCTAATGATTTATTAGCAAATACGATTGCTTCATCATATTTTTTTAATTCGCACTTCAAATTTCCAAGATTGTATAATGCCAATGATGCTCCAAATTTATTTTGCAATTCTTCGTACATTTTAAGCGATTGATTGTATGAAATTTCGGCTTTTGGATAATTTTTTTCTTTGAGATAATAATCGCCGTAGTAATTATTCAATAATGCAAAACCACGTTTATTGTCATTATTCTCGAAAAGTTTTTTGGCTTTGTCAAAATATTCTAAAACCTTGTTTTTGTTGCCTTGCTCACTATATATTACGCCAATATTAGTCAAAGTTACAGCTGCCGATTGTTCGCCAATTTCTTGTTGAATTTTGAGTGCTTTTTGGTAATATTCTAATGCTTTTGGATAATTGAGTTGGGATTTATAAACAATTCCGATGTTGTTGTAAGCCTTACAAATACTTGGTTTTTGATTAATTTCGAGATAAATTGCTAATGCTTTTTGGTAAAAATCCAAGGCATTGAAATAATTACTTTCTTGCGAGTAAACAATGCCTTGACTGGCATAAGCCTTTGCCAAACCATTTTTTAATCTTTTACTATCAATTTCGGAATCAGTATCTAATAATTTTTCGAAAGTAGTTTGTGCTTTTTGAAAGTTTTGAATGGCAATTTTATAATTTCCAAGAATGATATTCGAGTTTCCAATATTCAAGTTGGCATTGGCTTGACCAAAAGTATAATTTATTTTTTGCGATAAAACAGTTGCTTTAGTTGCATAAAAATTCGTAGAATCAGGATTAGATTCTTTGAATTTATCGGCAATGTTATTGTAAATATTTGCTTTAACCGAATCGATTTTAGAAAATTTCAAAACCCTTTTCAAACTATCAATTTGCGAATTTTGAGATTGACAAAACCCATTGATTGAAACAATCAATAAAAGTGTCGCTAAAAAGTATTTATTTTTCACAATAATTAGGTATTAATTTCTTCACAAATATAATAGTAAGAATTTAATAAAAAACAGTCAATTATTGGACAATCGTTTTGGATTATTATTTGGTAGGATTTGGTTATTATTTGGGAAATATTTTTTAGATACGAAATCAGTTAAATGTTTTAAGCCTGACAAGGTTGTTATTTTTAAAAAGTTTTCATTAAATTTGTAAAACCTATAATTTAATAATTATGTCAACAATCACTTCATTTGATGTCAATCAAAAAATAAATGCTTTGCCAATTGCACTTTTGGAAGATGTAAATAAGTATATTGATTTTTTGAATTTTAAGAATTCTAAATAAATTTGAAATATTTTCTGAAAGTCATATTGATTTAATCAAAAAAGGCAAAAAAGATTTTGATGAAGGTCGATTATTTCCGCATAAAGAGGCAAAAGAAAGAATAAAAAGTCACATTAAAAGTAATAATTAAAAATTAAAACAAAAAAACAATAAATTTGTAAAATAAATATATCTCAAAATGCAAGCAATATATCATTTATCATCATCACAAGAAATAACTTTTGATTTGTTAGAATCAATCAGAAATACATTTAAATCAAAGCCAATAACAATAGTTGTTGATGAGGAAATTGAAGATTACGAAATTTCGGAAGATATGAAAAGAATCTTAAATGACCGATTAGCCGAAGACGAAAGCGATTATATTTCTGCTGACGAATCTATAAAACAACTTAAAAATAAATATGGATTATAGCATTAAAGTTTCTCCTCGTGCGCAAAAAGAAATAGAAAAAATTACAGAGCTTTATGTATCATCATTCGAAAATTCTCCAAATAATTTCATTATTCAACTCGAAAAAGTTTACAAAACACTAAAAATTAATCCATTCTTTAAAGTTCAATTTAAAAATGTACGTTCTTTAAAAATAAAAAAATATCCTTATTCTGTTTATTTTGTTTTAAACGAAAATTCTAAAACGATAAGAGTTTTATCTTGTTTTCACAACAAAAGAAATCCTAAAACTAGACTAAAATAAAAAACCTCAAAAAACTAAATTTTTGAGGCTTTTTTATTTTATTCAATAACTGAAAACTGCGACTGAAAACTGCGACTGAAAACTGAAAACTATTTAAAAGCATTCATTGCAGGAAAATAAGCCGTATCGCCTAATTCTTCTTCGATTCTCAACAATTGGTTGTATTTTGCCATACGGTCAGAACGAGATGCTGAACCTGTTTTTATTTGACCACAATTCAAAGCAACTGCCAAATCGGCAATCGTGTTGTCTTCGGTTTCGCCCGAACGATGCGACATAACAGATGTATAACCTGCTCTGTGCGCCATGTTTACGGCTGCAATAGTTTCGGTTAAAGTTCCAATTTGGTTTACTTTTACAAGTATTGAGTTGGCAATTCCTTCGCTGATTCCGCGACCTAAACGTTCTACGTTAGTTACAAATAAATCGTCTCCAACCAATTGTGTTTTATGTCCAATTTTTTCGGTTAAATATTTCCAACCTTTCCAATCGTCTTCGTACATTCCGTCTTCGATAGAAATAATTGGATATTTTGTAGCCAATTCAACTAAATAATCGGCTTGTTCTTCGCTAGTTCTAATTTTTCCATCAGCACCTTCGAATTTAGAATAATCATATTTTCCGTCAACATAAAACTCCGATGCTGCACAATCTAAAGCCACCATAACTTCGTCTCCGAATTTATATCCAGCGTTTGTAACAGCAAGTTTAATTGTATCCAATGCATCTTCGGTTCCACCAGCAAGGTTTGGTGCAAATCCGCCTTCGTCACCAACAGCAGTTGATAATCCACGATCATGCAATACTTTTTTCAGGTTATGAAAAATCTCTGTTCCAATTTGCATTGCGTGCGTGAACGAAGTTGCTTTTACAGGCATAATCATAAATTCTTGAAACGCAATTGGCGCATCAGAATGACTTCCACCATTAATAATGTTCATCATTGGCACAGGCAATGTGTTTGCCGAAACGCCACCAATGTATCTGTATAAAGGCAAACCTAACTCATTTGCTGCAGCTTTGGCAACAGCTAACGAAACGCCCAAAATGGCATTGGCCCCAAGATTCGATTTGTTTGGCGTACCATCTAAATCGATCATCGTCTTATCAATCAGGTTTTGCTCGAAAATTGATGTGCCCAACAATTCTTCGGCAATTTTTGTATTGACATTTTCGACAGCTTTCAAGACACCTTTACCAAGAAATGCTTTTCCGCCATCGCGCAATTCAACCGCTTCGTGTTCGCCAGTCGATGCTCCCGAAGGCACAGCTGCACGACCCAAAACACCGTTATCTGTTACTACATCGACCTCAATGGTTGGATTTCCTCTTGAATCAAAAATTTGTCTTGCGTGAATTTTTATTATTATACTCATAAATATTTAAAATTTATTAATTTGATATTTTTAAACAAATATATTATTAATTCATTAAATGAAATCCAATAAAATTTGAATATTGTTAACGATAACGTTTTAGCTTATTTTTTTTTGAAGCCAATCCTGCCATTCGTTACAATCTTTTTCTTGTTCTCGATACAATTCGCTGAAAAAGCGAATTACTCGAACTGACGAAAAAGGATTTCCACTGCTGTCAGGGCTAGGGCAATTGCATTCAAAAGAAATTTGTTTAAGATTCAAAAATTTTATCGACTTCGAATTTCAATTCAGGAAATGTTGGTGATTGAATTTCGGTTTCCATAATAAAAGGTCTTGAACCAATATATTTTCCGTTTTGTAATTTATAAATGTGAACATCTTTCTCTGAAGGATTGACTATCCAATATTCTTGAACACCATTTTCTTCATATAAATCGAATTTTATTGTTAAATCTTTTTTGGAATTTCCTTTCGATAAAATCTCGATTATTAGGTTTGGAGCTCCTAGACAACCTTTTTCATCAACTTTATTTTTATCACAAATAATACATAAATCTGGCTGAACCACAGTCAAAATCTGATTATCGGAAGTACTTTTTTTGAAGTTAATCAAACGAACATCAAATGGCGCAACGAATATTTCACAAGAAAGTTTATAAAAATATTTATCTAATTCTCTTGTTAATTTCATTGAAACTCTTTGATGAGTGCTACTTGGTGCTGGACTCATCTGGAAGATTTTACCTTTGATAAGTTCTAATCTTTCTGAGAATTGCCACAATAAATAATCTGCGTAAGTGTAAGTGCCGTTTAGATCTAAATCATCGATATTGGTTATTATTTGGCTCATTGTTTAATCTATAGATAACAAAGTTATTGAAAAAAAAACAAATTTTGTAATTTGCAATGACTTTTTTGCGTGAGTGACAGCAGTGGAGCTCTTTAAAAAATTGCATTTTTTTGCAATTTTTTAAAAGCGGGAACGTATGGCACGACCCCGATTTTTCTTCGGGGTCACGCCCTGAAAATAAAATTATTTAGACAGATTTTCTATAAATTCATCGAACAAATAACTCGAATCGTGCGGTCCTGGACTTGCTTCTGGATGATATTGCACCGAGAAACAGTTTTTAGATTTCATTCGCATTCCAGCAACGGTATTGTCGTTGAGATGAAAATGAGTGATTTCCATATCTTGATTTTTTTCTAATTCGTCACGATTTACGGCAAATCCGTGATTCTGAGAAGTGATTTCGCCTTTGCCAGTCAAAACATTCATCACCGGATGATTAATTCCTCGATGTCCGTTGAACATTTTGTAGGTCGAAATGCCATTTGCCAAGGCAATAACTTGATGTCCAAGGCAAATTCCGAACAATGGTTTGTTGTTTTCTATAATTTTTTTTGCAACTTCGATTGCCGAAAATAATGGATCTGGATCTCCAGGACCGTTCGACAAAAAATAACCATCTGGATTGAATTCAGACAAATCTTGATAACTGGAATTGTATGGAAAGATTTTTATGTAACAATCTCTTTTGGCGAGATTGCGAAGAATATTGGTTTTGATTCCTAAATCTAAAGCAGAAATTTTATATTTCGCCGATTCGTTGCCGTAAAAATATGGCTGTTTGGTTGAAACTTTAGATGCCAATTCTAAACCATTCATATCTGGAATATTTGCCAAAGCAATTTTTAAATCTGCGATTGAAGTTTCGTCGGTGCAAATCACTGCATTCATTGCGCCGTTGTCACGAATGTAACTTACTAACGCTCTGGTATCAACATCTGAAATGCAAATTAGATTTTGTTTTTCGAAATAATCATACAAACTACTTTCCGAATCGGTTCGTGAATGATTGAAACTAAAATTCTTGCAAACCAACCCTGAAATTTTTATTGAATCTGATTCTACCTCGTTAGCATTAACGCCATAATTCCCAATGTGCGGATTGGTAGCAACCATTATTTGTCCGAAATAACTTGGATCGGTAAAGATTTCTTGGTAGCCTGTCATTCCTGTATTGAAACAAACTTCGCCAAATGTTGTGCCTGAAATTCCGATTGATTTTCCGTGAAAAATTGTGCCGTCACTTAGTAAGAGTATGGCTTTTTGTCGAGTTGTATAGTTCATTGTTAAGTTGTGTTTTGCAAATTTAGAATATTTTTTTGAACTATTGAGGTTTTAGAAAAATAAGGATTAAAATTTAATATTATTGATTATGGGATATTTTGAATTTGCATTTTATACAAATAGAAAAAGCGATACAAATGAATGCACCGCTTTGAATGTTTTCACAACGGAATAATCCTTATTGTGAATTGCTTCTAAATTGAATTGCAATATTACTAAAAAAATTATTAAAAAAAAGTATTTATAGTATTTTTTAATATAAATTTTTATTATTAATTTTCGTGAAAATAAAAATCAGGAAAATGAAAAGAATTTTAGGATTGGATTTAGGGACAACATCAATAGGTTGGGCTTTTATAAATGAATCAGAAGACGAATTATCTAAAATAATTAATACTGGTGTTCGCATTGTTCCATTAACAACAGATGAGGAAGCAGACTTCAAAAAAGGAAATACTATATCTATAAATGCTGACAGGACAATAAAACGTGGTGCAAGACGAGGTTTACAACGTTTTAAACAGAGAAGAAATGCTGTTTTAGAAATTTTTGAAAATTTAAAATTCGTTCCAAAAAGATTTCAATATGCAGAAGACGCAAAAGAAACAACATTCTCTTCATACAAAACACGTGCAAAGTCAGCTTCTGAAAAAGTAACAAAAGAGGAACTTGTTCAAGTTTTATTAATGTTAAATAAAAAACGAGGTTATAAAAGTAGTCGAAAAGCAAAAACTCCCGAAGAAGGCGATGAAATTGATGGAATGAAAATTGCTACAGAAATTCTTGAGAAAAATATTACTCCTGGTCAATGGATTTTTAATTCTTTATCCAAAGGCAGGAAATTTATTCCTGATTTTTATCGTTCTGATTTGCAAAAAGAACTTGAAAAAATAATAAATTTTCAACATCAATTTTATTCTGAAATTATCAATGAAAGGTTAATAGAAGAAATTAAAGGGAAAACTAGAACGCAAACTTCGCAACATTTTTCTAAAATTTTAAAAATTGAACTTGCAGAAAATAAAGGAAGTCGAGATGAAACCAAAGTGCAACATTATAAGTGGCGAAGTGATGCGTTATTGAACCAAATTGATTTAAAAATATTTGCATTTGTAATTACAGAAATTAACAACCAAATAAATCAATCAAGTGGTTATCTTGGTGCTATTAGCGATCGAAGTAAAGAATTATATTTTAACAAGCAAACAGTTGGACAATTTCAATATAAACAACTAAAAGAAAACGCACACAAACCTTTAAAAAATCAAGTTTTTTATCGCCAAGATTATATTGATGAATTCGAAAAAATATGGGAAACACAATCTAAGTTTTATCCCGAATTGACAGATAAATTAAAAGTCGAAGTCAGAGATATTACAATTTTCTATCAACGAAAATTAAAATCTCAGAAACATCTTGTAAGTCAATGCGAATTCGAAAAAGGTCATAAAGCAATACCTAAGTCATCACCCTTATTTCAAGATTTTAGAATTTGGCAAAACTTGAATAATATTGTTGTTAAAAACGAAACAACTAAAGAAAATTTTGAATTAGGTGAGGAATTAA
Source organism: Bacteroidota bacterium (assembly GCA_031408435.1). Lineage (GTDB taxonomy): Bacteria > Bacteroidota > Bacteroidia > Flavobacteriales > Flavobacteriaceae > Flavobacterium. The sequence goes on along the minus strand of JANNWM010000048.1, from coordinate 5,438 downwards.
AACAACAAATTACAGATAAACTTCAATATAGAGAAAACTTGAGTGATTTAGAATTAATGACTTTTTGTGAATTAAAAAAAGGAAGCCATTCGGTTAATTTAAAAAAATTGAAGGCAATAGAACTAATAATGTTATTTATAAAGCATTTGAAAAAATACTTGAAATTGAAGGTTATGAAATGGATTTTTCTAAAATGGAACCACTCAAAATTTTAGAATCGGTTTCTAAAATTTTTGAAGAAATTGGAATTGATATTAAAATTCTAACATTTGATGAAACAATTCAAGGAAATGATTTCGACAAACAGCCATACTATCAATTTTGGCATTTATTATATGCAACAGAGGAGGATGAAACTCTGAAAAAAAGTTTAATTGACAAATTTGGTTTTAAAGAAATTCATACCCCAAGTTTATTAAACATCAATCTTCAAGCAGATTATGGTAGTTTGAGCGCAAAAGCAATAAAGAAAATATTGCCCCATTTAATGGACGGACATCAATATGACGAAGCTTGTATATTGGCAGGATACAATCATTCATCATCATTAACAAAAGAAGATAATGATAATAGAAAACTGGACACAACTTTAGAATTAATCAAGAAAAACAGTTTGCGAAATCCTGTTGTAGAAAAAATTTTAAATCAAATGATTAATGTTGTTAATGCAATAATCAACGATTCAACAATGGGGCAACCAGACGAAATTAGGATCGAATTGGCTCGAGAAATTAAAGCAACTGGCGAACAACGAAAAAAAGCAACATCAGATATTAATATTGCAACCGCCGAACACGAAAAAATTAGACATTTATTAAGAACCGAATTCAAAATTCCAAGAGTAACAAGAAATGATATTATTAGATACAAACTTTGGTTAGAATCTGATAAAACATCAATTTACACAGGAAATCCAATAAAAGGTACGGATTTATTTACAAAAGAGTATGATATTGAACATATTATACCTAAATCTAGATTGTTTGACGATAGTTTTTCGAACAAAACACTTTGTGAAAGAAGTTTAAATATCGAAAAAAGCAACAAAACTGCTTTGTCATTCATAAAAGAAAAGTTTTCTGATAAAGACTTTAAAGATTTTGAAAATCGAGTTAATGACTTGTTTAAACAAAAGAAAATTAAATATACAAAATACAAAAAACTCTTATTGGCTGATGATGAAATTCCTGAAGATTTCATAGCACGACAATTGAGAGAAACACAATATATTTCTAAGAAAGCTAAAGATATTTTATTGAAAATTACTAGAAATGTTAACTCAACTATTGGTACAATAACCGATAGATTAAGAGATGATTGGCAGCTTGTCGATGTGATGAAAGAACTTAATTGGGATAAATATGACAAATTAGGCTTAACCGAAATAGAAACTGGAAAAGGTGGCGAACGAATAACCAAAATAAAAGATTGGACTAAAAGAAATGACCACCGACACCATGCAATGGATGCAATAACTATTGCTTTTACAAAACCAGTATATATTCAATATCTAAATCATTTAAACGCTCGTGATGTAAATCATAAATTATCAAGCAATATTCTCGGAATTGAATCGAAACATTTGACAAAAGACAAAAATGGTAAATATAGGTTTAATCCACCAATGCCGAATTTCAGAAATGAAGCCAAAAAACAACTCGAAAACATATTAATATCGTACAAAACAAAAAACAAAGTTGTAACCAAAAACAAAAATATTGTTAAAATAAAAGGTGGAACTTTCGAAAAAACGCAACTCACACCACGTGGACAATTGCACGAAGAGACCGTATATGGAAAAATAAAAAAATATGAAACTAAATTAGAGAAGATTTCTGGAAACTTTACAGCAGATTATATTGAAAATGTAAGTACAAAAGAATATCGAGAAGCATTGTTAAAACGATTATTTGAAAATGATAATGATGCAAAAAAAGCATTTACAGGAAAAAATGCGTTTTCAAAGAAACCAATTTATTTAGATAATGAAAGAACTATTGTTTTGCCAGAATCGGTAAAAGTAGTTTGGTTTAAAGATTTTTATACCATTAGAAAAAATATAAGTTCTGATAATTTTAAAGATTTAAAAAGTCTAGAAAAAATTATTGATATTGGCATTAAAAACATTTTAATAAATCGATTAAATGAATTTAAAGGCGATGCTAAAAAAGCATTTTCTAATCTTGATGAAAACCCAATTTGGCTAAATAAAGAAAAAAGAATAACAATAAAACGAGTTTCTATAACAGGCATTAGTAATGCTCAATCTTTACACAATAAAAAAGATCATTTCGGGAATGAAATACTCGATAATGAAGGCAAAACAATTCCTGTTGATTTTGTAAGTACAGGAAATAACCATCACGTAGCTATTTATGAAGATGAAAAAGGAAATCTTCAAGAAGAAATTATTACTTTTTATGATGCTGTTATTCGTAAAAATCTGGGTTATCCAATTATAAATAAAAATCATAATTTAGGATGGAAATTTTTGTTTACAATGAAAAAGAATGAGTTTTTTGTTTTTCCAAAAGACAATTTCAACTTAGATGAAATAGACTTAATGAATCCTAAAAATTTTAGTGAAATTAGCCCAAATTTATTTAGAGTGCAATCTCTTTCTATCGTTCAGTATGGCAATTCAACCATTAGAGATTTTAAATTCAGACATCATTTAGAAACTATGGTAACTGATAATAAAGAGCTAGTTAATATTACTTATAAACAAATAAAAAGTTTACCACCGCTTCGAAGTATCATTAAAGTTAGATTAAATCATTTGGGTCAAATTGTTCATATTGGAGAACATTAAAAAATAATAAAATGACAAGAGGCAATTTTTTAAGAAACATTATTGGATTTTACGGCATAGCATCTTTACCAATTGATATTGTAAAACAGTACCAAAAAGTCTATTTGTTGCAATGTTTTGTTCGGGGTTTTCAATATTATGAAGGTCCAAAAATCATTAACCAAATCAATAAAAGTGGTTTGCTAGAAATGGTGCGAGAGCCAGATAATGAATTTGATTCTTGTGCCATTGCTTTGTATTTTAATAATCAGAAAATTGGGTTTATACCGATGGAAAGCAACGAAGTCTTGAGTGTTTTGTTAGACACAAAATTACTAAATCTGCAAGCTGAAATAACCCATATAGAAACAAAAGCCCAAGATTGGGAAAGTATTTACGTTGCTGTTTATGCAATGACCGAAATAAATTCTGAAAACGAGCAAGAAAGCATCGAGCCCTATACTTTACTAGAATCACCAGAATATTACACACTAAAATCCAATCACAATACCTACACTAGAGTTTATCTTGAAAACGAAATCGAAATTTTAAACGGTGAACAATTTTATGAAACACTAGTCAATAATAGTGCCACAGATAACGTTTATGATTTAATACACAATTCATTCGAAAGCGGACAAGAAATGGAAACGGTTGTTAATGAGTCAAGAATTGTTATCAAAAAAAATACCATTCCTAAAAATATTTCAATTTCAGAAATTGAAGCAACTCTAAACGATTCAATAATCAAAATAGAAAATATTTTTGATGATGATGGATATATAATTGCCAATATCAATAAAGTTGCCACTATTCCTGATAGAATTTCAAGTTTCGAAAAGGTTACTGATAAATACGGAAATTTATTTTATGAAATTATTTTCAATAACTAATATTTATGATAAAGCGAACACTATTTTTCGGAAACCCTGTTTATTTGAGTACCAAAAACAATCAAATTGTTATTGCTTATCCAAGCCCCACACCAGCACTCCCAGAAAGAGAGGGAGAAAAAAAACAAGAAAATAAAACGGCTGCAATAGAAGATATTGGCGTAATTGTTCTAGAAAATCAACAAATAACAATAACAAATGGTCTGCTCGAAAAATTAATAAATAACAATGTTGCACTAATAAATTGCGACCAACAACACATGCCTATTGGTTTGCTAATGCCGTTAAACGGACATACTGAACAATCCGAAAGATTCAAACATCAAATAAATGCAAGCGTTCCGCTAAAAAAGAATTTGTGGCAACAAACAATAAGTGCCAAAATCATGAACCAAGCAGGATTGCTAAAAGAAAAAGGAATTGCTTGCCGAAAAATGGAACTTTGGTCAAAAGAAGTAACCTCAGGCGATGCCTTGAACCATGAATCAAGAGCCGCAGTTTTTTATTGGCAAAAACTAATTTCGATTGAAAATTTCACCAGAGGTCAGACAGGAATTGCACCTAATAATTTATTGAATTATGGATATGCAATTCTTCGGGCAATAACCGCACGAGCAATTGTGAGTTCGGGAATGTTGCCAACCCTAGGCATTTTTCATCGCAATAAATACAATGCCTATTGCCTTGCAGATGATATTATGGAACCTTATCGACCATATGTTGACCTGATAGTTTGCCATATTATGGAAACCGAAGATGATTTTAGTGAACTAACCACCGAAATCAAAAAACAATTATTAAACGTGGCAACTATTGATGTTTTTATTGATGGCAAAAATAGTCCGCTGATGGTTGCCATGAGCCGAACGACCAATTCGCTAAACGAATGTTTTGAAGGAATTTCCAGAAAAATTTTATACCCAATTTATGCTTGACGAAAACTACAACCGAATAAATCAATACAAAAGTATGTGGATATTTGCTTTTTTTGACTTGCCAACAGAAACCCGATTGCAAAGAAAAATTGCTAGCGGATTTAGAAAAACGTTGTTAGACGATGGTTTTTCGATGTTTCAATTTTCGATTTATACAAGATTTTGTGGCAGTCGAGAAAATGCCGAAGTACATTCGAAAAGAATAAAAGACAACTTGCCAGAGTTTGGCAAAATTGGAGTTTTGAAAATAACCGACCATCAGTTTGGATTAATGGAACTCTTTTATGGAAAAAAACCCGTTGAAACCCAAAAACCGTCACAGCAATTAGAATTATTTTAATTTTTAGAATTAAAAAAAATCTTGAATTGTTTGATTTAAATAATAACTAACATAAAATTTCAATTTCTAAATTACTTATAACTACCAACATATCAAAACGTTAACCGTCGGTATGTTGGGAATTATAAACAAAAATACAATTTAGAAAGCAATTCACAACAACCAAACCAAGTTTCAAGAATTGACCAATGTTGGGAATTATAAACAAAAATACAATTTAGAAAGCAATTCACAACTCACTGGTTGAGTTTAGTATTTGTTCCCTTGTTGGGAATTATAAACAAAAATACAATTTAGAAAGCAATTCACAACTCATTGCGAAAAATTATAGAATCTTATTAGTTGGGAATTATAAACAAAAATACAATTTAGAAAGCAATTCACAACTTAGATTTTACTTTATCAAATTCTACAATAGTTGGGAATTATAAACAAAAATACAATTTAGAAAGCAATTCACAACCTAACAAAAAAAACAT
>JANNWM010000047.1:0-133848 GCA_031408435.1 Bacteroidota bacterium | reverse complement strand
CAACTCTGCTGGAGGTAATAGAATATCAACTCCTTTTCTTATTTTAAAAATTTTCCTATCTGTTTGAGTTATTGCCTTAACTCTTAATTTTACTGGGTTATCCCTGGTTTCCTTTAGTCTAACTATATAATTATAATTTTTCCCTTTTTGAAGAAGAATATATTTACCCTTGATTAAATCTCTACCTAATATATTGTAATCTTCTTTTACTTTGGTTTTATTAACTGAAACAGCATTTTCTCTAAGAGCTTTCCTTGCTTCTGTATTTGAAGACAAGAAACGACTTAGTACAGGTATTATATTTGTCCCTCTTATTAAATCTCTTTTGGTAATTATTGTTTGTGGAACTCCTTCAAAAATCTCTAAAAAAGTTTTATCATCAAGCCTTTCAAATGCATCAGATGTTTTGCTGAATAATGCATTTGACGCCTCAATCGCGTTTTTTAACTCTTCTTTTCCATGAACAAAATTCGTAACTTCTTCTGCCAAACGTTTTTGCAACATTCTTAAATGTGGTGCTTTTGCATGTTCTTCAATTAGGTTATCAATCGTTTTTTTATTTAAAAAAGTAAAAATCTTAATATATTTCTCTGCGTCAACATCAGTTGTAGTTAACCAAAACTGATAGAATTTATATACTGAAGTTTTGTCGGCTGTTAACCAAACATTCCCGCCTTCCGATTTACCAAATTTTGTACCATCGGCTTTGGTTATAAGTGGGCAAGTCATCGCAAATGCTTTAGCACCTTCTCCATTCATTCTTCTTACCAATTCTATTCCAGTCGTAATATTTCCCCATTGGTCACTGCCACCCATTTGCATTGAACAATTCTTGTGCTTATGTAAATAATAAAAATCATAGCCTTGAATTAATTGATACGTGAATTCCGTAAAACTCATTCCATCGCCTTCGGTCGAAAGTCGCTTTTTAACCGAATCTTTTGCCATCATATAATTGATAGTGATTCGTTTGCCGACATCTCGAGCAAAATTTATGAACGATAAATCTTTCATCCAATCATAATTATTGACCAAAATTGGTGCATTTGCAGCAACAGAATTAAAATCTAAAAATTTAGACAAAACCTTTTTTATTCCTGCAACATTGTGGCTCAAAGTGGCTTCGTCAAGCAAGTTTCTCTCGTTCGATTTTCCAGAAGGATCGCCAATCATTCCGGTTGCACCACCAACCAATGCAATAGGTTTGTGACCAAATTTTTCTAAATGAACCAGCAAAATTATAGGAATTAAGTTACCGATATGCAAAGAATCAGACGTTGGGTCAAACCCAATATAGGCCGTTGTCATTTCTTTTAAAAGTTGGTCTTCGGTTCCTGGCATAATGTCGTGAACCAAGCCACGCCATTGCAATTCTGCTACAATATTTTTCATTTCTAGAATTAATTTCCGCAAATATAAATCAATTAGATTGTTAGACAATTCAATAATTCAATAATTTTTAGAAGCAAAACATTTTCTATTCTTACAGGCACTTATCCCGCTATTTGCAGTAGTTTTTGGTCTTGTTCGAAAAAAACCAGACCAAAAAGCTACTTACTGCTATCGGGGCTATAATTCAAGATTTATTATTCTTAAAACACTTGGTATTTATTACAAAAACCGTTTAAAAGCTATTAAAAAACGACCAAATACATAATTTTAAGAAATCTTATTGATAATTTAATCCAAATAAACTATTATTTAACTAATTTTGCAACCAAATACTTGTAATTAGAATAAATACAAAAAATCAATGAAAATAAAACTACTAATTTTATTAACTATTTATTGTTTCAACTCTTTTGCTGTAGACAATTACAAGAAAGGCGATATACTTTTTGTTTTACTAAAAGAAGGCGTAACTTTATACGAAAAGCCTGATCTGAAAAGTAAAATCAAAAAAGAACTTAGCTATAAAGACGAAGTAGTTGTTCTTGATGACAAGCTAAAAAAAGTGCCTTTCACGATTCAAGAAATCGAACCAATTCCTAGCGAAGATACAATTATAGACGCTTTTCCAGGTTTTATAATCACCGGATTTTGGGTCAAGATTATTACACAAGACGATAAAATTTCGGGTTATGTTTACGATGCCTATTTATCAAGAATGAAAAACGGTTTCGAATTGACACGAGAATATTTCAATAAGGCATATTTACTTGATAGATCGGTAGTTGTGCCGCCAAAAAAAGCCGATGATTATTTGTTCTCAAATTCGTATTATTATATGAATGGTGCTTATATTCTTGAAAACGGAAGCGATTTCGACGGTCATGCGCGTTATTTTATTCCGAATATTAGTCTTCAAGAAGCTTATATGCTTATTAAAAGTCCAGGTTTATTCGAATTAGAAGTTAGCAAAGACGGCAAAAACATTACTAAAATTTCTGGCAATAAATACAGTTTGGTTTTTTCGGCAAAAATGGAAAAACGAAGTCTTGATGTTAAAGTTGGCAAAATTAATGGCGTAGAAGTTGTTTTTGAAACTTGGGTGAAGCATTAAATTCTTACAATATTTGGGTTAAAAATTCTTGTCCTAAAATATTTTGGCTTTAGAAATCTTCAAAATTAAATATCTTAAAACTAAACAATCAAATTGATTTTTTTATACTTTTGAATAAACAAAATTATTATGCAAGCAATAAAACAAATCGTCAAGGTAAAAAATCATAAATTTAGCGTTACACTTCCAGATGATTTTACAGCAAAAACTGTTGAAGTTATTATTTTGGCTTCCAATCAAGAAAACGATGTGCCCGAATGGCAACAAATTGAATCGGAAAGAAGGTACAATGAATACTTAAAGAATCCTGAGATTGCAATTTCTCACGAAGATTTTATGGCTAAAATTGATGCTTTGTAATGATATACAAAATTAATTATTTGCCTTATGTTTTTGAAGATATAAAAGAAAGCAAACTGTTCTATGAGTCTAGAAAGAAAGGTTTAGGCAAAGAATATGTAGCGTCTGTAAAGTCTGAATTCAAAAAAATAGAAAAAAACCCTTTGTTATTTTAAATAAAATATCAGAATACAAGAATTGCATTTATAGATACTTTTCCGATTGGAATACATTTTGAAATTAAAGAAAACACAAATATTATCGTTGTCAAAGGCGTTTACCACACTTCAAGAAACCCAAAAATTTGGAACGATAGACTAATCTAAAATTTACCTAAATTAAATTTACTAAAATTTTAAAAATAATTTTCATTTGAAAAACATTGCTTTATGGTTAATTATCTTACTTTAGGGAATTATTAAAACTTTCCCAATGAAAAAACTTTATTTCTCGCTAATTGCTTTTTGTTTTTTATGTTTTGCCAATGCGCAGATTGTTAATATTCCTGATGCGAATTTTAAAGCGAAGTTGTTGGCTGCTGATGTTAATAACCAAATTGCACAAAATTCATTAACAGTTTTTATTAAAATCGATTCGAATTCTGATGGTGAAATACAAGAAAGTGAGGCTTTGCAGGTTAGTTCTTTAAATTTAAATTATTCAAATATTAGCGATGTAACGGGTATAGCGTTTTTCTTAAACATAAATTCTTTATATTGTAATTCAAATCAATTGACTAATTTAAACATTAGCAGCAATTTAGCTTTAGTAAGCCTAGATTGTTCTTCAAATCAAATAACAAATTTGAATTTATATAACAATATTTCTTTACTTGGTTTGGATTGTTCTCAAAATCAATTATCTGGCCTTGACGTAAGTAATAATGTTCAATTAGGAGGTTTGAATTGTTCCTCGAATCAATTAACTGAAATAAATGTAAATTTCAATACTTCTTTAACTACTTTAGTATGCTTTTCTAATCAATTAACTAATTTAAACTTAAACAATAATTTTGCATTATTTTTGTTAGATTGTTCAGATAATCAATTGATTTCTCTTAATTTAAATAATAATTCGCAAGTAACCCAATTATTTTGCGAAATAAATAATTTAAATAGTTTGAACGTGAGTAATCTGAACGATTTAACAGTATTAAAGTGTTATTCAAATCAATTAACTGCTTTAAACGTTAGCAATTGCCAATTTTTGACTACTTTATGGTGCTCTTCTAATCAATTAACTAGTTTAAATTTAGATAGTAATACTGCATTAGTAACTTTATTTTGTGAGTCAAATCAATTACAAAGTTTGAATTTAAACTACAATATATTATTAAAATTTATAAGATGTTATTTCAATCAATTGACAAATATAAATTTGAATAACAACCTTTCCTTAATAGATTTGTATTGTGAAGGAAACCAATTATCTAATTTAGATTTAAGTGCAAACGCTGAATTACAAAATTTAAGTTGTAATAACAATCATTTAACAAATTTGATTTTAACAAACAACATTAATTTGATTGATTTAAGTTGTAATAATAATCAATTAACAAGCTTGAATTTAACCACTAACACAAAACTAACGAAAGTTTCTTGTATTTCGAATTTGCTAACTAATTTGAATTTGGAAAATAATACAAAACTAGATTTATTATTTTGTTTCAATAACCAGCTAACTAGTTTAGATGTTAATAGTAATTTTTTATTAGACTTAAACTGCCAAAACAATCTATTAACCAGTTTATTTATTAAAAATAATTCTAATGAAACAAATTTAGATTTCACATATAACCCAAACCTAAACTACATCTGCGCCGACGAAAGTCAAATTGCAACAATTCAAGCCCAAATAGTTACAAATGGAATGCTAGCGACTTGCAACGTAAACAGTTATTGTTCTTTCACACCAGGAGGTACATTTTATACCATTCAAGGAAATAGTAAATATGATGAAAATAATAATGATTGCGATGCGCTAGATTTAGCATTTCCAAATCTAAAATTATATTTTTCTGACGGAATTAATTCTGGTGCAATAATTCCAGACAACTCAGGAAATTATCATTATGAAGTCCAAGAAGGAACGCACACAATAACACCAATTCTCGAAAACCCAAGCTATTTCGATATTTCACCAACAACTGCAACTGTTACTTTTCCCGCAACTGTAAGTCCCGCAATACAAGATTTTTGTATTACTGCCAATGGTGTTCACAATGATTTAGAAGTTTCAATATTGACAATCGATGCAGCAAGACCAGGTTTTGACGCCAATTACAAAATTATTTACAAAAACAAAGGCAATCAAACGCAAACGGGTTTGGTTAACTTTACTTTTGACGATGCTGTTTTAGATTTTGTTTCTGCAAATCCTGTTGCAACAAGTCAAGTTTTGAATGATTTGTCTTTTGGATTCACTAATTTATTGCCATTCGAAAGTCGTGAAATTTCGGTTGTTTTCAATCTTAATTCGCCAATGGAAACGCCAGCTTTAAACTCTGGAAATATTTTGAATTATACAACAACAATAACCAACACAACCGATGAAACGCCTTTGGACAATACTTTTTCATTAAACCAAACTGTTGTCAATTCATTCGACCCAAACGATAAAACTTGTCTTGAAGGCAATAAGATTTTGCCTGCAAAAGTTGGAGATTATGTCAATTATATGATTCGTTTTGAAAATACTGGAACATTTCCTGCTCAAAATATTGTCGTAAAAGACATGATTGACATGACAAAATTCGACATCAATTCATTGATTCCAGTTAAAGGAAGTCATTCGTTTGTAACCAGAATTACCGAAACCAACAAAGTAGAATTTATTTTCGAAAACATCAATTTACCATTTGATAATGCCAATAATGATGGTTATGTTGCATTCAAAATCAAGACAAAATCGACTTTGGTTTTAGGAAATACTTTTAGCAATTCGGCTAGTATTTATTTTGATTATAATTTTCCGATTGTTACTGATCCAGCGGTTACAACAGTTTCGAATGCTTTGGCAAATCAAGATTTTGAGTTTAGTAATTATTTGAATATTTATCCAAATCCGGTTAAAAATGTTTTGAATATTAACAATAAATCAAATATCGAAGTTTCATCAATTGGCATTTATAACACTTTGGGACAATTGGTTCAAATAAACACAAAACCAAGCCAAACGATTGATGTTTCTGAATTAAAATCAGGTAATTATTTCATTAAAATAGTTTCTGATAAAGGAACGAGCAATTCCAAGTTTATTAAGGAATAGCAATTTTAAAAAACATATTTCAAATAAAAAGCCAAATCTATCAAGTTTAGATTTGGCTTTTTTTAAAGTATAAATCGCCTTACCTTTACAAAATGATTTTAATAACTGGTGCAACAGGATTGGTTGGTTCGCATTTGGCAATTCATTTACTCGAAAATGATGAAATTGTTCGTGCGATTTATCGAAACAAAAATTCGATTGCAAAAACCAAATCGCTTTTCGAATTATACAAAAAACCTCATTTATTTGATAAAATCGAATGGATTCAAGCCGATATTAACGATATTCCTAGTTTAGAAATCGCTTTCGAAAATATAGAATATGTTTATCATTGCGCAGCTTTAGTTTCATTTGATCCAAAAGACGAAGAAAAACTCAGAAAAATTAATATTGAAGGAACAGCCAATATTGTTAATTTCTGCTTGGTCAAAAACATCAAAAAGTTATGTCATGTTTCAAGTATTGCGGCTTTTGGTGATTTGTTAGAACACGAAAAAATCATTACTGAAGAAACGGAATGGAATCCAGAAAAACCGCATTCTGATTATGCGATTTCTAAATATGGAGCCGAAATCGAAGTTTTTCGTGCACATCAAGAAGGACTTAATATTGTAATTGTAAATCCTGGAGTAATTCTTGGTGCAGGTTTTTTTGAATCTGGTAGCGGAGAAATTTTCACAAAAATTAAAAACGAATTGTCATTTTACACCGAAGGTTCGACAGGTTTTGTTGCTGTCGATGATGTTGTCAAAATTATGTTTCAATTAATGAAAAATGATATTCAAGGCGAACGTTTTGCATTAGTTTCAGAAAATTGTACTTATAAATACTTGCTCGACACCATTGCAAGTTCATTAAATGTAAAAAAACCTAATCGAAAAATTTCTAAATTTATTACAAATATTGCTTGGCGGTTAGATTGGATTTCATCAAATATATTGCTTCAAAAACGAAAATTACCAAAAGATTTAGCTACTTCATTGCATTCTAATGATTTGTATTCTAACGAAAAAATTAAAAAAGCCTTGAACTTTGAGTTTGGAAAAGTAGATTATGCAATAAATAAAATTTCTAGGAATTTTAATAACATTTTAATTTAAATAACTTTTGTAACTTTTTGTATTTAAAATAAACATTTTTATTTTATTTTGAATATAAAAATATACAATTAATACATAAACCCAAACAACCAAACAGGAATAATGTTTATTGCACCAATTTCGATATTGTCTTTTGCGATATAAGAATCTGGAATGTTAAAAATCTGTTTTTTGGTTTTATTTTTTCCGCCAATCTCGAAAGTATATTTCTTATTTATTATAAAATCAGATTGTTCAGAAAGATTTATTTCCTCAATTCCTTTAAATTGATTCAAGAAAAAAGTTTCGCGAACATTTCCAATATTTATATTTTCTTTTGCTAGCGTGTACATCAAATTAGTATTGTTCAAAAATAACTTTTCTGGTTTAGTTAAAACGCCAATTCCGGAAGTATCTTTATACAATTCATTAACCAAACCTGCACGATCTAAAATTTTTATAGATTGAACTAATGTGTTTCGTGAAACGCCAACCTTTTCGCTCAGTTTTGTAATATTTGGAGTAAATGGCGCGCTTGTAGCAATTGTTATTAGTAATTTTTTTAGTTTAACTAATGTTTCATAATTTAAATCTTCGACTGAGTTAATATCTATTTCTATTATCAAATTAATGGTATTTGATAATTTTTGAGAATAGTTACTTTCATTTTCTTTATAATATGGATAAACGCCAATTTCAAGATATTTTGCAAATAATGGCAGCGGCTTTAATTTATTTAAAACATTCAAAGCTATTTGGTTATGATTTGCTAAAATAGATTCAAATGAGGATTTAGGAAATTTTATTTCTGTTTCAAATTCAATAAATTCTCTGAAAGACATTTCTTTTAAATTATAAGAAATTGCTCGACGGCTCAAATCTGATTCTGATTTATAGATTTCGAGCATTGAAGATGATGTAAAAATCACATTCAAATTAGGGAAATTATCATAAATCAATTTAATTTCTCGGGACCAATTCGGATATTTATGAACTTCGTCCAACAACAAATATTTACCATCAAAATTCGTAAATTCTTTAGCAAGATTGTACAATTTATTATCAAAAAAGTAAATATGATCTAAACTTACATACAAAGTATTTTTATCGAACAAAAATTTCTTGGCGATTTGCAACAAAACTGTAGTTTTTCCTGAGCCTCTAGCTCCTTTTATTGCAATAAGTTGATTTTTTAAGTCAATTTCGTTAACTAAATAACGTTCGAAATTTAACGAAGTCGCAGCTAGTTTTTGTTGAAATTCAGTAATTAATTCGTCCATTTTTATACAATTTGATTTTACAAATGTACAAATTGTTTAATAGAAACAACATAAATTATCAATAACCGTTAAATACAAACAGCAGTTTAGTATTTTTATGTTGTCTTTAGTTAACGTTTTTATAGGTTTTTAATGCTTATTGAATAGAAATTTAAATTCTATTTTCCGGATTTTCCAGCTACTACAACTACAATTTCCCCTTTTGGAGGTTTGTTTTCAAAATGAGTTAACACTTCTCGAACTGTTCCACGAACATTTTCTTCGTGTAGCTTAGACAATTCTCTAGAAACACAAATTTGGCGTTCTTCGCCGAAATAGGTTATAAATTCTGCTAATGTTTTGACCAATTTGTGTGGCGATACATACAAAATCATTGTTCGGGTTTCTTCGGCTAGAGCCAAAAATCTGGTTTGTTTGCCTTTTTTGTCTGGCAAGAATCCTTCGAAAACAAATTTATCATTGGGCAAACCGCTATTTACAAGCGCAGGTACAAAAGCTGTTGCGCCTGGCAAACATTCAACATCAATTTTGTTTTCGACACAAGCACGAGTTAACAAAAATCCAGGATCTGAAATTGCTGGAGTTCCAGCATCGGAAATTAATGCAATGGTTTCGCCGGCTTTTAATCTTGAAATGATATTTTCGATGGTTTTGTGCTCGTTGTGCATATGATGGCTGTGCATGTGCGTGCCAATTTCGAAATGTTTCATTAATTTTCCGCTGGTTCGTGTGTCTTCTGCGAGTATTAAATCAGCTTCTTTCAAAATTCGAATTGCCCGAAAAGTCATATCTTCAAGATTGCCAATTGGTGTTGGAACGATAAATAATTTTCCCATTTGTAAGTTTTAAACGAATTTTTTTTCCACAGCTTCCATAAATCTCAAAACATATTCGTCCTTATCTTTCCAATTATTATAATCTGGTTTTACGAAATCATTAATAAAATTTACAGTTTCTAGATAAGTATCAAATGTGCTAATTTGAGATAAAACTCTAATATAATCTTCGTTGCTGTCGCCAAATAAATGTTTTACAAATGCAATTTTATCGTTTAGTCCAATATTGATGCCTTGTGATAATTTTTCATTTAGAATAACTTGTTTTTCAACTTTAATATCAGATTTTTTTTCGAAAACAGGTTCTTGAAACTTGAATTCTTCAAACGAAATTTGAACTGGTTCTGGCTTTTTGTCGAATTTTACTTCTTCGTTTTCGGGTTCGAATTCTGGAACAAATAAAGGTTCGTTTTCTTCTATAATTAATTCATCAACCTTTTCTTCATTTGAATCAACAACAATTTCTTCCTCTAAAGTTTCTTCATTTTCTTCAATAAGAATTTGTGTTTCTTCCACAATTTCATTTTCTATAATTTCTTCATTATATATAGGAATATTTTCTTCTACAATTTCATTATTCGCTACAGCGATAATTTCTTCTTTTTTATCAAATGAATTTTCTAATTTTTGTTCAATATCAACAACATCAATTTTCGGTTGAATAATATTAATGTTTTCCTCGACAAATTTCAAAACAGATAAAGTTTCATATAATTTTTGCGTTTCAAGATGCAATTGCTTCAATTCTGAAACATTTTTTAGTTTCAAAATTCTGTGTGCAATGCTAATTAATTCGGCTTCTAATCTTTTCTTCATAACTTTTGAAATTATTGTGAGTAAAACGTAAGTTTTTTAATATTTTTGTTTCCGACACAAAGTAATAAAAACTATTCATTTTTAGCGCAAGAAATTTCAAAAAATGTTTTTAGAAAACACAGTAAATCACAAAGAGCAGTTTGGTTGGATCGAAGTCATTTGCGGTTCGATGTTTTCTGGCAAAACCGAAGAATTGATTCGCAGATTAAAACGTGCGCAATTTGCGAAACAAAAAGTCGAAATTTTCAAACCATCAATCGACACTCGTTACGATGAAGAAATGGTTGTTTCGCACAACCGTAATGAAATTCGCTCGACGCCAGTTCCTGCAGCTGCAAATATTGCAATTTTGGCTCAAGGTTGCGATGTAGTTGGCATTGACGAAGCGCAATTTTTTGATGATGAAATCGTAAAAATTTGCAATGATTTGGCCAATCAAGGCATTCGAGTAATCGTCGCTGGATTGGATATGGATTTTAAAGGAAATCCATTTGGTCCAATGCCAGCACTTATGGCAACTGCCGAATATGTTACGAAAGTGCACGCGGTTTGCACCAGAACAGGAAATTTGGCTAATTATAGTTTCAGGAAATCAGATTCGGATAAATTGGTTATGCTTGGCGAAACCGATGAATATGAACCACTAAGTCGCGCTGCCTATTTTAACGCAATCCAAAAAAATAATCCAGTTGAAACTGATATTAAAAAAGCTTAGAAATAAATAAATTGTATTCGAATTTTCATTAAATTTGAATAAAATAATAGAAAAATGGATTTACAAACTCGAAAAATTACTTTTGTTAGAGATTTCTTAACTATTCAAAACGAAGAAGTTGTAACTCGTTTGGAAAATTATTTGAAGAAACAGAAAATAGAACTTTTTCAGGATAATTTCCAACCAAAAACTACAAGTATTTTGAATTTAGAATCTGATATTGCTTTAGACGATATTAAAAATGGTAAAGTCATAAATGCTCACGACCTTTTAGAAAAAGTTAAAAAATGGGGTTAAAAGTCGAATGGACAGAATTTGCTGAAAACCAATTATTAAATATTTTTGAATTTTATTATGATGGGCAAAATAAAAGTTATTGTGATAAAATAATAGAAAGTTTGATTATAAGAACTTTTATCTTAGAATCAAATCCATTTATTGGTCAAATTGAAGATTGGTTAAAGGATAGATTTGAACAAAACAGATATTTAATTGAAAGGAATTATAAAATTATTTATTTTGTAGATGAATCCATAAACACTGTTTATATTACAAATGTTTTTGACTGTCGACAAGAATCTTCAAGAATTTTAAGGACAAAATAATTTTTATTTTTTGAATCTCTTAAAAGCAAACCCTACTATTTTTCATACATTTGCAAAATGTTTCAACTAGGAAAAACCATCGTTTCAGAAGATATTCTTCAAAAAGATTTTGTGTGTAATTTATCGGCCTGCAAAGGCGCTTGTTGCGTCGATGGCGATGCTGGCGCACCATTAAGCGAGGAAGAAACTAAGATTCTTGCCGAAATTTACCCAAAAGTAAAACCATTTCTTCGAAAAGAAGGTATTGCTGCTATCGAATCACAAGGAACATCAGTTATCGGAACTGATGGAACTCTTGAAACGCCTTTAATTAACGATAAAGATTGCGCTTATGTAATTTTTGATGGAAAAACTGCACTTTGCGGTATCGAACAAGCCTATAACCAAGGTGAAGTTTCTTGGAAAAAACCAGTTTCTTGTCATTTATACCCAATTCGTGTAAAAGATTTTACCGAATTTGCTGCCGTAAATTATGACAAATGGGACATTTGCGACCCAGCTTGTTCGTTGGGAGCAGAACTTGAAGTTCCAGTTTATAAATTCGTAAAAGAAGCATTAATTCGTCGCTTTGGCGAAAATTGGTATGCCGAACTTGAAAAAGTTGCTGAGGAATTGAAGCAAGGATAATAAATTTTCTTTTATCATTTTTTTCTTTAAATAATTATTTTTTTTATTGAGATTAAATAATTCTTAATAGAAATTATTTGAATGCACTCATTTCTTTTTTCAAAATTTTTAATTCCATTATTTCACAATACGTTAACGATTTTTACGTTTTTAATTTATTGATTATCAATTAAATGACTAAGGGCAAAAAAATCCGACGAACGGTTTTGTTGTTAAAAACTATTGTCAATTGTGGATAAGTTTGACTACTTTTTTGATTAAAAATTCACAACCTTTGTAATCTGCGAAATCGTAAAAATTTCCCTCAAAAATAGAACTCAAAAAAACAATTATATGACAGCAATCGAACCAATTTTACAAGAAAACAAAAACCGTTTTGTAATTTTTCCAATCAAACACCACGACATTTGGGAATGGTATAAAAAAATGGAAGCCAGTTTTTGGACTGCCGAAGAAATTGATTTATCGCAAGATCTTAACGATTGGAACAATAAGTTAAACAATGACGAACGTTATTTTGTAAAACACATTTTAGCCTTTTTCGCTGCTTCAGACGGAATTGTAAACGAAAATCTAGCAGAAAATTTTGTTTCAGAAGTTCAATATGCCGAAGCGAAATTTTTCTATGGTTTTCAGATTATGATGGAAAACATTCATTCTGAAACTTATTCATTATTAATTGATACATACGTAAAAGACGAAGCCGAAAAAACTGAGCTTTTTAATGCTCTTGAAGTTTTTCCAGCCATTAAGAAAAAAGCTGATTGGGCTTTGAAATGGATAGAATCACCATCATTTGCTGAAAGATTGATTGCTTTTGCTGCTGTCGAAGGAATTTTCTTTTCTGGCGCATTTTGCTCTATTTATTGGTTGAAAAAACGTGGTTTAATGCCAGGTTTGACATTTTCTAACGAATTAATTTCTCGTGACGAAGGTGTTCATTGCGATTTTGCGGTGCATTTGCACAACCATCATTTGATAAACAAAGTCCCAAAAGAAAGAATCAGAAGCATTATTGTTGATGCTTTGAATATCGAAAGAGAATTTATTACAGAATCATTGCCAGTTTCTTTAATTGGTATGAATGCTGGATTAATGACGCAATATTTAGAATTTGTTGCTGATAGATTATTGGTAGAATTAGGTTGCGATAGAGAATACAACACTTCAAACCCATTTGATTTTATGGATATGATTTCGTTGCAAGGAAAAACCAATTTCTTCGAGAAAAAAGTAGCCGAATATCAAAAAGCTGGTGTTATGAATACTGATGTCGAAGCGCAAAAAATTACGTTTGACGCTGATTTTTAAAATTTTGCCACAAAGTCACAAAGACACAAAGTTTTTTAAAACCCTTGAGATTTACTTTTAATACTTTTAGCCCTGATGGAAGGGAAAAACAATTTTGGTCTCGTTTTTTTTAAACGTGACCGAAATTTTTTGGAATGACAGCAGGATTAGCTCCTGAAAAAACAGATACTGAAACAAGTTAAGCATATATTACAATTAACCCCGAAATTGCAAAGGGATTTGCTTTTTCACAAAAACAAAAATTATGTACGTAGTAAAAAGAGATGGGCACAAAGAGCCTGTAATGTTCGACAAAATCACAGAAAGAATTAAAAAACTGTGTTATGGATTGAACGATTTAGTAGATGCTGTAAAAGTAGCAATGCGAGTAATCGAAGGATTATACGACGGCGTTTCAACATCAGAATTGGATAATCTAGCGGCAGAAACTGCGGCTTCGATGACCATTGCGCATCCAGATTATGCTCAATTGGCAGCTCGAATTGCAATCTCGAATTTACATTCGAACACCAACAAATCTTTCTCGGAAACAATGAACGAAATGTATCATTATGTCAATCCAAGAAACGGTCAAGAAGCACCCCTTTTATCAGAAGAAGTACATAATGTTATCCAAGAAAACGCTGAATTTTTAAATTCACACATTATATATACAAGAGATTTCAACTACGATTATTTTGGTTTCAAGACTTTGGAACGTTCGTATTTGTTGAAAATAAACGGGAAAATTGTTGAACGTCCACAACATATGTTGATGCGAGTTTCGGTTGGAATTCACCTTGAAGATCTAAAATCGGTTATAGAAACTTACGACTTGATGTCGAAAAAATTCTTTACACACGCCACTCCAACATTGTTCAATGCTGGAACTCCAAAACCACAAATGTCATCGTGTTTCCTTTTAGCAATGCAAGACGATAGCATCGATGGAATTTATGATACATTAAAACAAACGGCAAAAATTTCACAATCGGCTGGCGGAATTGGACTTTCTATTCACAATGTTCGTGCAACCGGAAGTTACATTCGTGGCACTAACGGAACATCAAACGGAATTGTTCCAATGTTAAGAGTTTTTAACGATACTGCTCGTTATGTTGACCAAGGTGGCGGAAAACGAAAAGGAAGTTTTGCAATTTATATAGAAACTTGGCATGCCGATATTTTTGATTTCTTGGATTTGAAAAAAAATACAGGAAAAGAAGAAATGCGCGCAAGAGATTTGTTTTTTGCAATGTGGACATCGGATTTGTTTATGAAACGTGTGCAAGAAGACGGTAATTGGACCTTGATGTGTCCAAATGAATGTCCAGGTTTGTATGACGTTCACGGCGAAGAATTCGAGAAAATGTACACCGATTATGAAGCTGCTGGAAAAGGTAGAAAAACCATTAAAGCCCACGAATTATGGGAAAAAATTCTAGAATCGCAAATCGAAACTGGAACACCATATATGTTGTATAAAGATGCAGCCAACAGAAAATCTAACCAGAAAAATCTTGGAACCATTCGTTCGTCGAATTTGTGTACTGAGATTATGGAATATACATCGAAAGATGAAATTGCGGTTTGTAACTTGGCATCATTGTCATTGCCAATGTTTGTCGAAAACGGAAAATTCAACCACGATTTATTTTTTACGGTTACAAAACGAGTAACTCGAAATTTAAATAAAGTTATCGATAGAAATTATTATCCAGTTATCGAAGGCGAAAATTCTAACAAACGCCATCGTCCAATTGGACTTGGTGTGCAAGGTTTGGCTGATGCTTTTATAATGTTGCGTTTGCCGTTCACTAGTGACGAAGCTAAAACATTGAATCAAGAAATTTTCGAAACGATGTATTTTGCAGCCGTAACCGCATCAATGGAATTGGCAATCGAAGAAGGACCATATTCAAGTTTCGAAGGTTCGCCAATCTCGAAAGGAGAATTCCAATACAACCTTTGGGGATTGAAAGACGAAGAACTTTCTGGTCGTTGGGATTGGGCAAATCTTCGCAAAGAAGTAATGAAAAACGGCATTCGAAATTCACTTTTGGTTGCACCAATGCCAACCGCATCGACTTCGCAGATACTTGGAAACAATGAGGCATTCGAACCATACACATCTAACATTTATACACGTCGTGTATTATCAGGCGAATTTATTGTAGTCAATAAACATTTGCTAGAAGATTTGGTAAAACGTGGACTTTGGACAGAAGATTTGAAACAAGAATTAATGCGTGAAAACGGATCGGTTCAAAACCTGAATATTCCACAAGATTTAAAAGATTTATACAAAACCGTTTGGGAAATGTCAATGAAAGATATAATCGATATGTCACGTCATCGTGGTTATTTTGTAGATCAATCGCAGTCTTTGAACTTGTTTATGCAAGATGCGAATTATTCTAAACTGACTTCAATGCATTTTTACGCTTGGAAATCAGGTTTAAAAACCGGAATGTATTATTTGAGAACCAAAGCTGCTGTAGATGCAATTAAGTTTACATTAAACAATGACAAAAAAGCTGAACCGGTTAACAAATTAAAAGAAGAACCAATATTAGCAGAAGTTGAGGTTGAAACCACAGCAATGACCAACGAAGAATACAAAGCAATGATCGAACTAGCCAAAAATGCTGGTCCAGAAGATTGCGAAATGTGTGGATCATAAGTTAAACTTTTGATATTAGATTTTAAATATAAACAGCCATTATTAAATTGATGGCTGTTTTTTTTTGGAGCTATTTCCCGCTTTACGTTCCAATCTTTTTTAATTCGCTGAAAAAGCGAATCAAAAAAGGATTTTCACTGCAATCGGGGCTAAAAACCGATTTTAAATCAAAATATTTTGTAATTTTACATTTCAAATATTTCTGTATTATGAATATTACAGTCTAAAAACAAAACATACTTCAGTGGATTCAAGGAATTGATGACGGAAATAACATCGAAAAAATTCTAAGTTTTAAAGAAGAAAATGACTTTTTAATATTTGAAAATAAGTTAATTCAAAAAGGATTAAATGATGTTTTACTTGGAAATGTGAGTTCGCACGAAAAAGTAAAAAAACGTTTCGAAGCAAAACTCTTCAACAAATGCAAACTCTAACCCGAACAACTTCCGAAAACCAAGATTTCCAAAAACTCACAGCGATTTTTGACGAATACTTAATTGATATTGACGGCGATGAAAAAGATTTTTTTGCACAATATAACCAAGTTTATTTAGAAAATGTTGTCGTTTGTTATGAAAATAATATTGCTGTTGGTTGTGGTGCTTTCAAAAAACACGAAAACAATACCATCGAAATCAAAAGAATGTTTGTTCATCCAGATTATCGCAGTAAAGGGATTGCAAATCTGATTTTAAACGAACTAGAACTTTGGGCAACCGAATTGAATAATAATATTGCAATTTTAGAAACTTCAACAAAACTTGAGGCTGCAATATCTTTGTACTCAAAATTAGGATATTTTCCAATTGAAAATTACGGACAATATATTGGCGTTGAAAGTAGTTATTGCATGAAGAAAATCTTAAAATAAAAATAATTTTAAAATTACAATGTAATTTCTTTTTTGTAATAATGCATTTTGAAATGTTAATTTTTTTCATACTTTTGAAAGCAGATTTTTAATTAAATTTCTTAAAAATGAAAAAAGTTATACTTATACTTTTCTTAATAATAACACGATCAGGTTTTACCCAAAATCCAACCGAAATCCAAAAACTCGCAGCAACATGCAAAGTTTGGGGTTTCTTGAAATATTATCACCCAAAAGTTGCCAATGGCGAATTTAATTGGGACGACAAACTTTTCGAGATTTTACCAAAAATCGCACAAGCCAAAACTAACGAAGAGTTTTCAATAACTCTAGAAAACTGGATAACATCTTTTGGAGAAATTAAAAAAAATGCCCCAATTATTGTTCCAAAAAATTTTGAATATTTAGATAAAAATTTTGATTTGTCTTGGTTCGATAACAAATTATTTTCTAAAAAACTGAGTCAGAAATTAAAGTTTATTGAAGAAAACAGGTTTCAAGGGGAACAATTTTATATCAAGGGATTAGAAGGAGGAAATGTTTTTGTGAAAAACGAAAATTTTACAGATTTTAAATTTGAAGATAAAAATTCAAGACTTTTAGCATTATTTAGATATTGGAACGTTATTGAATACTTCTTTCCGTATAAATATTTGATGGATAATAATTGGGACAAAACTTTGAATGATATGGTTCCAATATTTTTATCATCTCAAAATGAAACAGATTTTCAAAATGCCATAGCAAAGATAAATGCGAGAATTAACGATTCGCATGCTTATTTTGGTCGTGTAAAACCCGAGAAAAAGAATAAAGAACGAATGGCGCTACCTTTTAATTGTAAAATCATTGATGAAAAAATGATTATTACAAAAATATATTGTGATAGTTTGGCAAAAGTAAATAATTTAAAAATTGGCGATGTAATTACGAAAATTAACAATAAACCAATTAAAGAAATTATTGCAGAAAATCGAGATATCATTCCTGCCTCTAACGAAGCATATTATCTTTATTGCTTGGTTATACAACAACTTTTTAATGAATATTCTGAAACTATTAATTTGACTTTTTTAGAAGATAACAAAATTAAAAATATTAATTACAGTGACCTCCATGACTCATTCTGTAACAAATATAAAAAAGATTTTCAGAAAAAAGAAAAATTCAAATTTTTAGATAATAATATTGGTTATGTAAACATGGGCGAAATAAATGTTAAAACCATTCCAGAAATGATTGAAAAACTATCAAAAACCAAAGCTATAGTTTTTGATTTAAGGAATTATCCTAAAGAGACGCTGTACGACATTTCAGATTTTATATGTGGTAATTCAATGGATTATATTAAATTCACAAAACCAGACTTGACTTATCCAGGAAAATTCTATTGGTCAGAAACAGATAAAATAGGCAAAGAAAATAAAAATAATTACAAAGGAAAAGTAATTGTTTTATTAAACGAATATTCTATAAGTCAATCAGAGCAAACTGCAATGGCTTTTCAAACGGCACCGAACACAACAATTATTGGCAGTCAAACTGCTGGTGCAGATGGTAACAACTGTCAGATTAGTTTTATAAAAGATTATCTCGTTTCATTTACGGGAATTGGCGTTTATTATCCAGATCGACGAGAAACTCAAAGAATCGGTATTATTCCAGATATCGAAGTAAAACCAACAATTCTTGGTATTCAACAAGGCAAAGACGAAGTCTTAGATCGAGCAATTCAGTTTATAGAAACTGGAAAATAGAAATTTTTTGTTACTTTTGATAAAAAAATGCAACTCAAAGAACTAACCACAATACCAGAAATGGTTTCGCAATTCGAAATCATAACCCAACTGTATCCGAACATTTCTAAAGAAAAATACCAGTCGCATCTTCAAGAAATGGTTCCGCACAATTACAAACAAGTCGCTGTTTTCGAGAACGAAGTTTGTGTAGCCTTGACAGGTTTTTGGACTGGAACCAAACTTTGGTCTGGCAAATACATCGAAATCGATAATTTTATAGTTCACTCGAACCACAGAAAAAAAGGTTTAGGCAAACTAATGACCGATTATATTGACAACAAAGCCAAAGAACTAGGTTGCACAATGATTGTGCTTGATGCATTTACAGGAAATTTCAATGCACATAGGTTTTATTACAACCAAGGTTATGCACCAAAAGGTTTTCATTTTTTGAAAATTTTAGACGAAAATGGATTGAGTTAGTATTTAGATTTTAGAATATAGATTTAAAAGTTTAGACTAAAAGATACCAGACTTTAAAAAATCCAATAAACTTAAAAATGTATAAAATTCAGAAAAGAAATTTGCGGTAATTTGTGCAATTTGTGGTGAATTTTAATTCAACAAATCTTTTACAGCCTAAATCTCAAACTAAATTCGTGTCAACCTAAAAATTTATCTATTTTAAATATTTGTAAAACCAAATAACATTTTTTATATATTTAACAAAAATTTGCAACTTTTTATTATTTGCAACGTATAATCAAAGTATTTCAAACTAAAACCAATCTAAATGTCAAACCAAGGTTTCAACTGGAAAAGTCTTTTTGTTAATGATGAAACAAATCAAACCAATACAAATTCATCGTCAGAACCACCAAAAACAACATCAATTCCAACCAATACATTTCCAACAACCGATACAAAATTTCCAGAAACTAGCAATAATTCAACAACAAATACTGTTTCAACAGGAAGCAATTCTAACAATCCCTACCTAAACGAAATTCTAGAAGTTTATAACAAAGGTTTCGAATCGTTGAACCAATCAGGTTTCGATTTTTTCGAAATGTACAAATCGGTTATGGCAGTTGGACCAACAAATCCGCAGAGTTATCAAATGGCCTTTACGATGGGAAAAACCATCAATGCCGATTTGTCAAAACCAATTTTGCTAGAAAAAGCCAGTTTTTACGTTTCAGAAATCGAGAAAGTCTATGCAAAATACGATGCAACCGGAAATTCGAAAAACAAAGATTTAAACAATTCAATCACATCACAAAAAAATGAATTGAGTAAAAATATTGGTGACTTAGAATCACAAATTGCCAAATTGCAAGCCGAACTCGAAAACAAAAAAACAGCATTGGCAAAAATAGATCACGACAATCACGAAATGTTTGCCCAAATTCAGCAAAAAATAGAGGCCAATAACCTGGCAAAACAAAAAATTCTAGAATCAATAAACACTGTCGTTACAGGAATAAATCAATATTTATAAAATTATGTCTACAAAATTCGAACAAGAAAAAACTGCATTATCAGAATTGCCAATTCTAAAACATTTCGACGAATCCAAAGGCGAAATCGCACTAAATAGCGAAACACTCAAAAAAGGCGAAAAAACACTTTTTTGGGCATTAACAACAGCCGTTTTGGGCGTTGGTGGTTACTTGACTTGGACCTATATTATTCCGCCATTATTCACAATGTTGGGTCAAGCCATTGCAATTTCTGCAACTGGCGTTTTCTTGGTTTTCTTAGTAATGATGTATCCTGTAATAATGAAAGGTTTGCGTTTTATGACCAAAAACATTCATAAAGCATTGATAAAAAGCGATCCTTTTAATGAATTGGACGAACAAAAGCAAAAAATGATTAAAAATCGTGATGTTTTCAAGGCAACCAAAGCCAAATTGAAAGGTTTGAAAACCGAAATGGAAATCGAAGCCAACAAATCAGAAAAAGAAGCTACTACTTTTCAAGATGACATTTTGAGTTTGCAACGCCAGTCAGAAAAACTAAAATCGGCAATGGACGAAATGGTCAAAATCAACGGAATTGCAGCCAAAGATACCGACGAATATGTAACCTTGCAAAGCGAATTAGCACGAAAACTTAGCGATTCGCAACGTGTTTCTAACCAATATGAACAAAGCAAAAACTTCACCCAGAAATATGGAATTCGAGCAAACGTTCTAGGAAAAATGGATAGAAAACTAACCTTGGCAGGAACAGCAATCGATATTAAAATTGCCGATTTCGACACGACAATCGTCATGCTAAAAAAAGAATACGAATTCGCCAAAAACGCCAAACAAGCAACTGAATCTGCAAAAAGCGCAATGATGTTTACCCAATCTTGGGAGTTAGATTATGCTTTAGAAGTCGTAACATCGACCATTGCACAAGACATTGCCAGAACATCAGAAAATTTGTTAGACATAGACACATTGACCTCGAAATATTCGGTTGACAACGACGAATTGTACTCACGATTAGATTCATTGGCAGACAAAATCAAGACTGGCGACAACACCATTCCAGATTCGACAAAATACACAAGTCCAAATTACAAACTATCAAAAGACGATAAATTAAACGCAGGCGGATTCGGAGATATTTTTTAAAAATTCAAATTTATAATTCGCGAATTCGCGGTAAAACAATAACAAACAATGGGAAAAATTTTAAGAACAACAAAACTAACAACACTTTCAGAATTATTAATTGTCGTTGGAGGAATCGGAGCAATTCTAGGAGCAATTTATTTTATTTCACCAGGAATAAAAACAGCAGTTTCTAAACAACTTTCAGGAATAGAACTCAATTCTGGCGATGTAAACAACATTACCAATGCCGATAAAATGGCATTACCAACCAAAGAAATTTCAAGCGAAGTTTCAGGCAAACCATTAGTAAGAATGGCTGGATATGCTTGGAATGCAACATCAGGAATTATTGTAGCCAACGGTGGACCAAAAACCACAAAAGGGTCATTAATGGAAAAAAACGGTGTCAATCTAGAAATCATTCGTCAAGATTGGTTAACCGAATTGCGAAATATGCAAATGAAATTCATCGAGGAATTCGACAAAGGAACCGCTTTCCCAACATCAGATAAAAGTGCATTTGGAATTATGATTATGGGCGATGGTGCACCATTTTATATCAGTTCTGTACAAAAATCATTAGATGAGAAATATGGTGCTGACAAATATCACGTGCAAGTAATGGGCGCAATCGGAATGAGTTATGGCGAAGACAAACTAATTGGACCACCAAGTTGGAAATCGAATCCACAGACTATGAAAGGTTCAGTAATATCCGCAGTTCTTGGCGACGGCGACTGGGTTACAACCGTAAATTATTGTTTTGCAAATGGCTTGAAAGTAAATCCAGATCCATCAACTTATGATGCTGATGCAGTAAATATTGTAGCGTCAGAAAATGACGATTACATCAAATCGGCAGAAGAATTAATCAAATCGCAAACCACAGGTTGGACGATTCCATTAAAAGAAGTTTCTAACGGTAAATTAACTGGTAAAACTGTCAACAGAAAAGTAGATGGTTGCGCAACTTGGACGCCTGGTGACAAAACTGTTTTCGATAAATTATCAGGATTTGTTGACATTGTTTCGACTAAAGAATTCAACAATCAAATGCCTGCGGTAATTATTGGTGTGAAAGAATGGGCAGCAAAAAACCCAGAAATTGTTACAAACATCTTAAAATCGGCTTTGACCGCTTCGAACCAAATGAAAAACCACGAAGAGTGGAAAGTGCGTGCATCTGAAGCTGTGACAGATACTTATCAAATGGAAACTCCAGAATATTGGTACAAAATGTTCAAAGGACAACAAGCAACCAAAAACGGAATTACCTATAACATGGGTGGATCTAAAGTATTTAATTATGCTGACGGAATGCAATATTTTGGAATGACAGATGGCGTAAACCGTTACAAATCAGTTTATACATCAGTTGGTGGATATTTATCAGAATTGAATCCGTTTGGATTTAACGAAAATGTAGGAAAAGTAGTTTCGTATGAAGATGCAGTTAATTTGGTTTACTTCAAAAACATTAACGACATCGAATCTACATCGGCTGACAAAGCAGATTATACAAAACAATCTACCGAAGTTATGGCATCGGGCGAATGGAAAATTAATTTCGGTTCAGGAAGCGCATCTGTTCAAAATAATTCGATGAAAGATTTAGAAAAAATTTACAACTTGTTGATTCAAGCAGAAAATTCTAAACTAACCATTGTTGGTCATACAGACAATACTGGAAATGCTAATACGAATTTAGATTTATCTAAAAATCGTGCACAAGCGGTTGTAAATTTCTTGAAAAACAAAGGAATTCCAGAAAATCGTTTCCAAATGATTGACGGAAAAGGTCAAAACGAACCCGTTTCTGATAATAATACCGATGCTGGAAAAGCCAAAAACCGTAGAGTTGTAATTAATTTCTTGAAATAAGAATATGTTGTGAGTTATGGGTTTTGGGTTGTGAATTGCTCTTGAAACCTGAAACCTATAACTAAAAACTAAAAAAATGATAAAACAATTAATAACACCATTCGAAAAAATTTCGAAATCTAAAAAAACAATCATTGCAGTATGTTGGATTGTTTTGCTAATTGCACTTTGGTTTGTTGGAACAATGGGCGAAAAACATCTGTTTCCATCGCCAACACAAGTTTTAGGTGCATTGGGCGATTTATATAAAGAAGGTTTAATCGAAAGTGTTTTCAAATCACTGCAATTGTGTTTCATTTCAATTTTGATAGCAACTGTTTTATCGATGTTGTTTGCTTATTTATGGCCAATTCCGCTAATGAAACCAGTTTCTGAATTCATTACAAAGTTTAGATTTTTGCCATTGGCTGGATTAACTTTATACATTACGTTAATCATTCACGATGCCAGAAATATGCAAATCTGGATTATGGTGATTTTCTTAACAACGTTTTTGACAACATCTTTAATATCAGTCATTTCAGAAATTCCTCAAGAAGAATATGACCACGCAAAAACACTAAAATGTTCTCGTTTCGAAGTGCTTTGGCAAGTGGTTATTCTTGGTAGAATAGATTATGTAATCGATGTAATTCGTCAGAACTTAGCCATTACTTGGATGATGCTCGTAACCGTAGAATCGACAGTTGCAGCCGCTGGCGGATTGGGTGTTTTAATTAAAAATTCAGATAAATTTGCTAATCATTCTAGGATAATTGCCTTGCAAATCATCATTTTATTAATAGGTTTAGGATTAGATTTCTTTATTAATTTTATAAGAAAATCAGTTTTTAGATATTCAAAAATATAATAAATATAACTATGGAACACAGTTTTAAAGAAGCATTATTATATGTAGAAAATCTAAGTGTTGCTTATGATGACAAAGTTATCATTAAAGATGTGAGCTTAATTGAAAAAGATGTTGTGCGAAAAGACGTTGAAAATACAGGACAAATTATTGCAGTTGTTGGTCGTTCTGGTCGAGGAAAATCGACATTTTTTAAAGCATTAACAGGATTAGTAAAACCAAGTTCTGGAAAAATTCTAATAAAAGATTTTGAAAGCCAAGCAGAAAACGCTGCGAAACCAGTTAAAGAAGGCAACATTGGTTTTGTTGACCAAAAATATACACTTTTTAGAAACAAAACCGTTACCCAATCTTTAAATTTTGCTTTAAGAAAATCAACGCTTTCGCAAAGCGAAAAAGATAAAAAAATTAAAGAATACATTCATAAATGGGGCTTAGAATCTTGTGTTGATAAATATCCAAATGAACTTTCTGGCGGACAAAGACAACGAACAGCAATTATCGAGCAACTATTTTCGTCTGACCAATTCATTATTATGGACGAACCTTTTTCTGGACTTGATGTCGGAAATATCGAAGAAGTCAAAAAAGCATTTGACTTATTGAGTTCAACATCAGAATATAACACATTGTTATTTTCGACACACGATATTAAATTAGCAATAGAATTGGCACAATCAATATATGTAATTGGTTATCCAACGGTCAACGGAAAATTGCAAGATTATGGAAGCGTTGTCGCAAAATATGACTTGCGTGAAATGAGTTTGGCTTGGGAAGAATATGGTGAAGATCACAGAAAATTATACAAAGAAGTGGTACATCAAATGATGATTTCTTAGGTAAATTTCAATATTCTAACAGGTTTTGAAAACCTGTTAGCTATAAAAAATTTTTAAACCATTAAGGAATTAAGTTTCATTAAGATTTATATTCAAAACTTAATTTTCTCAATTCTTTAATGGTTTTTATTTGTAAAAATTTAAATCTGCGTCATCTGCGTTCCAAATAAAAACAATAAAACTAAAAATCTTGAAAAAACGAAATCCAATATCATTTCTAGAAGAATCTTTTTCGTCATTAAAAGATTATTTAGACCAAGAAATTAATGAAAAACAACAGTTTTTTGACGCTAATTTTATTCAAAATCTAAAACTTGAAACCAGCCAAATAATTGCAATTTGCGATGAGTTAAATAAAGATGAAAAGTTCATTCAGAAAATAAATTCTTTGGTAAATCCTAATTCATCAAAAGGATTATTGTTCAAATCGCAGCATTTTTTTATTTCAGATTTGATAGGTTTGTATAATCTTAAAATCGACAATCAAACCGAAAAATCTCGTTTTGCTTTGGCGTATTATTATGATGCTTTGCGGAACAATCATTTTGCTGATGAACGAGGCATTTCGACATTAAACAAATTAGTTGCATCGGCAGAATTCAAATTGCATTTAGAAAAAATTCGTCGTGAAAATGTCATTTTATCATCTGACGGAAGTCAAAACTTTTCGTTTTTGAAAAATGTTCTAAGTTCAATAAAATCAGACAAATTATCAGAAATTAAAACCAAATTCGAACAATTTCTCCAATTTGCATTTGATATAAAAACCGAAGATAAAACGGTTTCTGAATATTTAAATCCAAAAGAAGCTAAAGTCGAAAACAGCAAAATTGCAGAGGTTGTAGAGAACGATTCACTTGAAAAAGTATTAGCAGAATTAAATGAATTAATTGGTTTAGAAACTGTTAAAAACGATGTAAACGAACTCATAAATTTATTAGAAATACAAAAAAAACGCACCGAACAAGGTTTAAAAAATATAGAAATTACGTTACATACCGTTTTTCTTGGACCACCAGGAACAGGCAAAACCACAGTTGCGAGATTATTGAGTCGCATTTTCAAGCATCTTGGATTTTTATCGAAAGGGCAACTTTATGAAACCGATCGCGAAGGAATGATTGCAGGATTTGTAGGTCAAACTGCAACCAAAGTAGACAAAGCAGTCGAAGAAAGTTTAGGCGGCGTTTTGTTTATTGATGAGGCTTATGCCTTGACAACCAATAGTTTTGGCAACGATTATGGCGCCGAAGCCGTAAATACTTTATTGAAAAGAATGGAAGACCATCGGGATGATTTAGCGGTAGTCGTTGCTGGATATGACGAACCTATGAAAATGTTCATAGAATCAAACCCTGGTTTGCGATCTAGATTTAACAGGTTTTTTACTTTCGAACATTTCAAACCAGAACAATTATTGACCATTTTTGAGGCAAATTGCAAAAAAGCCGATTTTATTTTGAGTGAAGATGCCAAAGAAAAACTTTCGGCAACATTCGATTTGTTATATGAAAAGAAAGATGAAGGTTTTGGAAACGCAAGAGTTGTTCGGAATTTATTCGAAAAGTGCGTTCAAAACCAAGCCAATCGAATTGTGAAAATCAAAAAAATCACACCTAAAATTCTTAAAACAATCTCTGAAGAAGATATTCCAGAACCAAAAGAAACCGAAAAGCAAGTTTTTTTTGCTACTAATAATGATGAAAACAAGTAATCGTCTTGAAAAATTGCTTAAATTTGAATGTAAATAACTGAAAAATGGAAACAATAACCAAATCTAAAGTAAAATCTACAAAACAAACGATTTCTCAAAAGCAAGAATTAATCGATTGGATTTCTAGCATAGAAGAAGTATCTATAATCGAAGACTTAACAGAAATGAAAAGACGAGCCACATTTAATTTCGATGAAGAGTTCAAGAAAGGTATAACTGGTGAAGAGTTGAAACGAAGAACAACCGAATTCTTAAAAACTTTACCTTGGAAGAAATAAAAATATTTTATAAACCCGAAGTAAAAATGTTTTTAAATGATTTAACTTTAATTCTTTTCCATAAAGATTATTTCAGTTATTTCGAAAATACTGTAATTTATAAAGATAAAATTATTGAGTTTATCGAACAAGATATTCAAAATTTCCCAGCAAGAAAAACACCAGACAAACTAAAAAATTTCGGATCAAATTATACTTTCTACAAATCGAATCAACGCACAACTTGGTACATTTTTTTTGAACAAATGAATAATAATTATTTGATAACCAATATTATAAATAGTAATTCCGAAGAAGTTAAATTTTTATAAAATGGAAACAATAACCAAATCTAAAGTAAAATCTACAAAACAAACGATTTCTCAAAAGCAAGAATTAATCGATTGGATTTCTAGCGTAGAAGATGTATCTATAATCGAAAATTTAACAGAAATGAAAAGACGAACCACGTTTAATTTCGAGGAAGAGTTCAAGAAAGGTATAACTGGTGAAGAGTTGAAACGAAGAATAAGAAAACACATAAGCGAATTGCCTTGGAAAAAGTGATTATTTATGTTCCAGGAGTTGAGCAATATTTAGAAGATTTAGTTGACATTCTTTTTTATGAAGAATATTTTGGTTTTGAAGATGCTGCACAAAGTTATGCTGAAAAAATAGTTCATTTATCGAACAAGACATTCAAAATTTCCCAGCAAGAAAAACACCAGACAAACTAAAAAATTTCGGATCAAATTATATTTTCTACAAATCAAATCAACGCACAACTTGGAATATTTTTTTTGAACAAATGAAAAATAATTATTTGATAACCAATATTATAAATAGTAATTCCGAAGAAGTAAAATTTTTATAAAATGGAAACAAAAACCAAATCTAAGTCAAAATCTACAAAACAAACGATTTCTCAAAAGCAAGAATTAATCGATTGGATTTCTAGCGTAGAAGATGTATCTATAATAGAAGATTTAACAGAAATGAAAAGACGAACAACGTTTAATTTCGAAGAAGAATTCAAAAAAGGATTGACAATAGACGAAGCCAAAAAATTATCTAAAGAAAAAATCAGAGAATGGTGGGGAAAATGACAGTTATTTACACCAAATATTTTATTGACTATTTAGATAGTTTGGTTTACATACTTTACAAAAAAGAATATTTTGGTTTTATAGAATCAGCAGATGTTTATATAGATAAAATATATGAGTTTATAGAACAAGACATTCAAAATTTCCCAGCAAGAAAAACACCAGACAAACTAAAAAATTTCGGATCAAATTATATTTTCTATAAATCGAATCAACGCACAACTTGGTACATTTTTTTTGAACAAATGAATAATAATTATTTGATAACCAATATTATAAATAGTAATTCCAAAGAAGTTAAATTTTTATAAAATGGAAACAATAACCAAATCTAAAGTAAAATCTACAAAACAAACGATTTCTCAAAAGCAAGAATTAATCGATTGGATTGCTAACATCGAGGACGTTTCGGTAATCGAAAATTTAACAGAAATGAAAAGACGAACCACGTTTAATTTCGAGGAAGAATTCAAAAAAGGATTGACTGTTGAAGAATTTAGAACAGCAATTAAAGAAAGAATCCGAAATTA
Organism: Bacteroidota bacterium; assembly: GCA_031408435.1. GTDB lineage: Bacteria > Bacteroidota > Bacteroidia > Flavobacteriales > Flavobacteriaceae > Flavobacterium. The sequence continues at coordinate 105,403 of JANNWM010000047.1, read as the reverse complement.
TGATTGGAAAAAATGATAATATTCCAACAAAATGTTCTAGAATATTTGGATGATTTAGTACACATTCTTTTCGTAGAAGAATATTTTGGATTCGTAGAAAGTTCAGAGGTTTTTGTTGATAAAATAATCGATTTTATTAAAAATGACATTCAAAATTTCCCAGCAAGAAAAACACCAGACAAACTAAAAAATTTCGGATCAAATTATATTTTCTACAAATCGAATCAACGCACAACTTGGTATATTTTTTTTGAACAAATGAAAAATAATTATTTGATTACCAATATTATAAATAGTAATTCCGAAGAAGTAAAATTTTTATAAAATGAAAATCGTATTAATTTTTCTCACCTTTTTTTTGAACCAAACTTGTAATAAAAAAATTTCTGAAACCCAAATTCTAGATCAACTTCCTTCTGTAATAGAAAGTGTTTATTTCCAAAAATGGGTTGCTGGACAAGAAAAATATGGGTCAGGAATTCGATTTTTTATACAATTCAAAAACGAATTTCCAGAAAATATTAAACTCAAAAAAATTTATTTTCAAGGTCATGAATTAGATTTACAACCAGAAGGCGAAAATATTTTTACGACCAATTTGAATAATAAACCTAAACATGACCGAATTCTAGACGCCAATTCTGAAAAAGAATTCGGAAACAAACCCCCAGAAATTTCAATACCAAAATACGAATTAATGCTCAACGAGGCCGTTTTAGAATTCGAAAAAGACCAAAAACCATTCGTTTTCAAGCTTCAAAACATAAAACAAAAAGAACTTTTGGCATATCCATCGTCAAAACCAAGAAATTAATTGTTATTACAAATCATAAATTATCAATTCTCGTTCAATTTGTCGAATTTGATTTGTTGATAATCCAGCTTTTTGGGCATAAATATCCCAATTAAATAAAATTTCGTTGCATTGTTCAATAATTTTTCTTGGTTTTTTGATATTAATACTTTTTGCAACGGCTAATAAATCTTTTAACAAAATATTTTCGGTTTTTTTGTTAATACTCATTTGGTGTAAGTTCGTGTTCAAATTATTCGAATAAGTTAAATCATAAGCAGGCGAAAGTTGCCATTTACCATCAGGAAACATCAAAAAAGATATGTTTTTTGTATGGTCTTCTTGGTTTCTTGACATTACATTAAAAACCATTCTGCGGTATAATTCTTCTGAATCAGAATAAGTTAATTTCAATTCTCGCAAAACCTGAAACGCTTGTTCATAGGAATAAAAACCTGTGTTTTTATAATCTAAATGAGCCAATCCGCACAGAGTTTGCATGTGAATTTTTTGATTATTTAGTCTATCGAAACGTTTTGTCATAAAATGTGAACTATTGTTTTGTTCAATTAATTTGCATTCAGACATTTTTATTCCACAATCCAAAGCCATTAAATAATAAGCATATTCAATTTTTGAATCAGTATTTTCGAAATTATTAATTCCATCTAATTTTATGATCCAACTTTCAAATCCTTCTGAAAATTCAGGAGTATTTGTGCTAAATTTATCGGTTTTAGGATTATATCCAACAATTACTTTTGGATTTTCTCCCGCCAAAACAATTGTCATATTAAAAAAATCGGTATTGTCTATTACTGAATTTACTTTATTATTTAAAGTTTCATTCACAAAATTTATCAGTTCTTGAAGTTCAATTTCTTTAGAAATTTTAGTTTTTTGAATCTCAAAAGCTTCATATTCTAATGCTCCTACTCCATTATTTGCAATAAGGCAAAGTTTATCAACAGGCGAAAAATAGGTGCTTTCTTTTCCTTTATTAGTCAACCAAGCCTCGATAACCAGATTTCCAAAATTATCGGGCAAACTATCCGAAAGCAATCCTGGTAAACCCTTAAAAGTTTCAAGACTTAAAGTCGGAAAAGAAAAAACCAATTTGCCTTTGTTTAATTCAGATAAAGGCATCAAAACTGGAAAAATATCTAAACCTAATTTTAAGAAGTTTTTATCAAATTCGAAAATTCCAAGTTGTTGCATTTCGTCCCAAAGAATTACGCCAATATTGTGACTCCATATTTTAACATTTGCAATAGCAACCATAATCTATGCTTTTTTAATTCTTGGTGACGAAGCTTTTTTACGGAATTTTTCTTGAGCTTTCATAACCTTAATTGGGCTAACCTCTGGTTGAACATTCAAATCTGTTAACAAATGTAATTGCTCTAAAGCGCGAAGCAACTGAATCATTGTCATTAAATTTACAGCTTGCCCATTTTCTAAACGGCTTATTGTAACACGATTTACTCCAGACATTTTCGAGAGTTCTTCTTGCGAAATGTTTTTATTGAGACGCATTTGTTTGATTGACTGGCAAATTGTTTCTATAATGGCATTATCTGACATGCCGTACCAGTTTTTGTTGTAACTAGTTTGATTCATTTTAATATTTAATTTTATTTATTGTTACTATTGTGTTACAAATATAATTATTTATTTTAAATGATTTGTATTATTGACTAATTTTAATTCGATTCTTTTAGAAAATGTTGAATAAAAATTCTACATTCGTTTTTAATCATTTCTTTAAATTTACAAAACAATTTTCAATCCTATTTTATAAAAGCTAGTATCTAAAATTTAATATTAAAATATGCGTTGGACAATCAAACCAGAACCATTAGCAAATAAAGTCAATCATTTGGCACAAGCATTGAATGTTGAAACTTTTGTGGCTTCATTACTAATTCAGCGTGGTATTGAAACTTTCGAACAAGCCAAACAATTTTTTCGACCAAGTTTACAAAATTTACACAATCCATATTTAATGAAAGATATGGACAAAGCGGTTACAAGAATCGAAAAAGCGATACAAAACAACGAAAATATTTTGGTTTTTGGCGATTATGATGTCGACGGAACTACTGCGGTTTCGTTGGTTTCTTCGTATCTGAAAACCTATTATTCAAACGTAGCTACTTATATTCCTGATCGTTACGACGAAGGTTACGGAATTTCGTATAAAGGTATCGATTTTGCCGATGATAACGGCTTTTCGTTAATAATTGCTTTGGATTGTGGCATAAAATCTATAAATCATGTCGATTATGCAAATGAACGAAATATCGATTTCATAATTTGCGATCACCACCGACCTGGCGACATTTTGCCAAATGCAATTGCAGTTCTTGATCCAAAACGAGACGATTGCAATTATCCGTATGACGAATTGTGCGGTTGCGGGATTGGTTTCAAACTCATTCAGGCATTGGGCGAAAATCGTGGCGAAACGATTGACGATTTAGTCGAATATTTAGATTTGGTCGCGACAGCAATCGGCGCAGATATTGTGCCAATGACTGGCGAAAATAGAATTTTGGCACATTTCGGATTAATTGTAATCAACGAAAATCCAAGACCCGGAATCCAAGCATTAATTACGCAATCGAAAGTAAAAACATTCACTATAACCGATGTTGTTTTCAAAATTGCTCCTAGAATAAATGCAGCCGGACGCATAAAACACGGCAACGAAGCGGTTGCATTATTGTCAGAGTTCGATTTAGAACAAGCCACAATATTTGCCTCCGAAATCGAAACATACAATTCTGACCGTAAAGATTTAGACAAACAAATAACCATCGAAGCTTTGAATCAAATCGAGGAAAATAACGAACAAAACCGATTTACAAACGTAGTTTTTCAAGAAGATTGGCACAAAGGCGTTATTGGAATTGTAGCTTCAAGATTAATCGAAACCTACTACAAACCAACATTAGTTTTTACTAAAAGTGGCGATAAATTAGCCGCATCGGCAAGATCGGTCAAAGGTTTTGATGTTTACAACGCACTCGAAAGTTGTGCAGAACATTTGGAGCAATTTGGCGGTCACATGTATGCTGCAGGAATGACATTGAAGCCAGAAAATTATCAGAAATTCAAAGAAGCGTTCGAAAAAATAGTACAAGAAACCATTTTACCAGAACAATTAGTACCAGAAATTGCTATAGATGCCGAAATCGATTTTGAAGATATTACACCAAAATTGACAAGAATTTTAAAACAATTCGAACCTTTTGGACCACTAAATATGACTCCTATTTTTTATTCAAAAAACATAAAAGATACAGGTTATGGAAAACCAATAGGAAAAGAAAATGAACATTTAAAACTTTATGTAAAGCAAAAAAACTCCGAAGGAATTCCAGCAATAGGTTTTAATTTGGGCAATAAATTAGAAATCACTAAAAAACCATTCGACGCCGTTTATACAATTGCCGAAAACGAATTTAACGGAAAAATAGATTTGCAATTGATGTTGAAAGATACTAGTTAAAATTTTTGGGCGTGACCTCGTCCCAAAAGACGAGGTCGGGCATTCCACTCCCAATTTTTTTTGGCTTGGTAAAAAAACCAATCCAAAAAAAGATTTCCGTTTCAATCCCTCACGCAACCTCCGAATAAATTTCAAATCATTTTTTAAATTTCAAAGCCAACTCTTTTGTGGGTTTCGGCTTCAGGACAAATTTCGTTTATTTGTTTCAACATTTTTTCTAAAAAAACTAAAACCACCAAAATTTCGTCTTCTTTTTCTGGAAAAGTTTCCAAAACTTTTGCCCAAGCAATCATAGACCTTTTTATTGAAATCAATGCTACTTTAAAAGTACCAAATCGTTCGTCTTTTTCCCAATCTTCGATCAATTCTTGATCGTCAAAAATATTGCCAACGCCACGACTTATTTTAGCAGGAATCATTGTGCTGTACCACTTAATAACTTCAAAACTATCTTTCAATGACAACAATTCGGTTTGTTTATCAACGGCAAAAATTGCAATAGTTCTATCGATTTCTGATTGAAAAAACTCTTGATTATTTTTCAAAATAGCATCAGTTTGTTTGAAATAATCCAAAGCCATTTTGGTCAAATCGTGGTTGTCTGTAAAATCACGTTCTTTTTCGATTTCAATTTTCGACGATTCTAAATCTTCCTCAGAAATTACGATATTGTGTTTTTCGAAAGTTTCTTGAATCATTTCGGCAACTATTTCGAACATATTACTCATGTAAGACAATGATTCAGAGAGATTATTTTTATCTGTTTCGGGTTCTCTAAACTCTTCCTCCATTGCAAAAACGGCACAAAATGCAGTTTTTGGGCAACGCTCGCACCACTTGTCGCAATAATTATGAATGCCAGAAATAAAATGATCTTGTTTTTGGACTTTTAAAAATTCGTCTTTAGTAATTTTTTTCATTATTAAAAGTTTTCAATTTGAAATTTTCGCCATCAAAAACACCGTAGGTAAAATAGCCAATCCAGTCGCCAAGATTCACATATTCAGAATTTTCACCAACAGATAAAACCATTGGCAAATGTCGGTGACCAAAAATTAAATAATTATAGTGTTTGGTTTCGAGTTTTCTTTTTGCATACAAAATTAACCATTCGTTATCTTCACCAAGAAATTTAACATCTGCATCGCCAGAAATCAATTTGTTTTTTACAGAAAAATATTGTGCCAAACTAACGCCAATATCCGGGTGCAACCATCTATAAAGCCATTTAGAAAAAGGATTGGTAAAAACTTTTTTCATTCTTTTATAACCTAAATCTCCTGGACCTTTGCCATCGCCGTGACCTATTAAAAAAGTTTTGTTGTTGAATGTAAATTCTTGATTGTCATAAAAAACAGGAATATTCAGTTCTTTCTGAAAATAATCGTTCATCCACAAATCGTGGTTGCCTACAAAAAAATAAATCGGAATTCCTGAATCTCTAATCTCGGCTAATTTGCCTAAAACCCTAACAAAACCTTTTGGAACAACGGTTTTGTATTCGAACCAAAAGTCGAATAAATCTCCAAGTAGAAAAATAGCTTGGGCATCTTTTTTAATCTCGTCAAGCCAAGCAACAAATTTTTTTTCTCTCGGAAAACTTGCTTCTGGAGTTGGTGCGCCAAAATGTTGGTCGGATGCGAAATAGATTTTTTTATCGTTTTGCATTTATTTTTGTAAATAATTTCAAAAATAATCAAAAACCAATTCTAATTCTAATTAAATTCAAAATATTAGCTTAATCGTGGTTATTTGTGTTTTGTCGATGTTTATAAACAAATTGTTTCGAATTGTTAATAAAATTCTACTGAAAATTATTGTTAATAATATTTTTAATTATCAAAATAAAACCTAAAATTTAACTTTAATTTTACTTTTTATTAGGATTGATTGAATTTTTATATATATTTGAAACTAAATTAAATTTTAGCTACACAATATGAAAAAATTTTTATTAACAATAATAGGAATTCTAATAAGTTTTAATTCCTTGTCGCAAATTACTACTCCAGCTGGAGAAAATTTTGACAATGGAGTTTTTCCTCCAACAAACTGGGCAGTTTTTGACAATGGTGTGAGTGGTTCGACCAATATTAATTGGGAAGAGTTTCAAGGAATAACTTACAACAATTCTTTGGCATCTGCTTTTATGGACAGTCAAAATTTAGAGGCAAGTATTGGAAATCCTAAAATTGCACAAGACTACTTGGCTACTCCAGCATTGACATTGCCTTCAAATGCACAAATAAAATTTTTTACAACAAATACATCTTCATCTATTTATTCAGGAACACGTTACCAAGTTAGAATTAAACTAGTTTCTTCGGGACCACAAAATAATCCAAATGGTTATGTTTTATTAAAAGAATGGAATGACTCAACAGATAAATTGACTACTGCTCCTCCAGGGACATTTATTCAAAAAACAATAAATAATATTCCTGCAACATATATTGGAGTTCCTGTATATATAGCTTTTTGTTCTCAAAATAGTCAACCAGATATTAATATAATTAGCCAAGGATGGTACATTGAAAATGTAAAAATAGAACAACAATGTTTTTCGCCATCAATAGGATCATTAACTTCTACTCCATTAGCAACACAATCAACATTAACTTGGACTTCTGTTTCTGGTGCCATAGGTTACGAGATTGAAAACACGTTTGGAAGTAGCTCTTTCTCAAACATTGCAACAACAACTCCAGTCTTGATAAACGGTAATTCTTTTATTTTAAACGGTTTGACTCCAGCTACAAATTATAAGTATCAAATTAGATCCGTTTGTGGTTCAGGCAATTTTGGTCCTTGGGTTGGTCCTTTTGACTATCAAACAACTTTGACACCACCAGCCTGTGGTGGTATTTTTACAGATTCTGGAGGTCTTAGTGGTAATTATAACAAAAACGAATTTAACCCTCCGTTGGTAATTTCACCAGATATTCCAACAAATCAAGTTACAGTTACATTTACTTCTTTTAATACAGAATTAGGTTCAGATATTTTAAAAATTTATGATGGCAATACTCAAACTGCCACAAACCTGATTGGTAGTTTTTCAGGAACAACTAATCCAGGAACTTTTACAGCATCGACTGCCAACGGTAGTTTATCTTTTGTTTTTATTTCTGATAATTCGATTGAATTTTCTGGTTGGGCTGCCAATGTAACTTGTGCACCGCCACCGCCTTGCGCAAAACCAACAATTTTAGTTGCAAGTGCCGTTACACCAACCACTGCGACTATTAATTGGACACAAATTGCAAATCCAAATGGCACAACGGCAACCGATTTTGAATATATTTTAGCACCGTTTCCATCTACCGTACCGTTGCTAACAGCTACAGGTACAACAACCTCAACCAAACCATTGTTGTTGACCAATTTGGCTCAAGGAACTTGTTTCGATGTTTACTTAAGAGCAGTTTGTTCTGCAACCGAAAAAAGTATTTGGTCTAAAGCAGTTAAATTTTGTACACTAATTGCTCCGCCAGAATGTGGTGGTATTTTTGTAGACGATGGAGGTTTAACAGGAAACTATTCAAATAGTTTTAACAATACTGCTACGCCCTATAAAATTTGTCCAAATCCTGCCAATCCTTTAGACAAAGTAACTGTAACTTTTACAGCATTTAACACCGAAGCCAATTTGGATGGTTTATTGGTATATAACGGAAACTCAATAACTGCAACAATAATTCCAAGTGGAAATCCAGTCGGAAACGGTGGTTTACCAGCCAATTCTTATTGGGGTACAACAATTCCTGGACCATTCGAATCGACTAGTCCAGACGGATGTTTGACATTCGTTTTTAGAAGCGATTCAGGCGGAAACAGAGCTGGTTGGAGAGCAGATGTAACCTGTGCACCAGTGCCAACTTGTGTAAAACCAAAAAATTTAGTGCTTTCTTTGGCAACAACCTCATCAATTAGAGTGGCTTGGACCAATGTTTCAACAGGAACCAATGAAGTTTTGGCATTGCCTTGTGGTTCGCCAACTCCAACAGCTGCCTCAACAGGATTTACCTCAGCAACATCAAACCCATTTGTAATTTCTGGTTTAACATCAGGAACTTGTTATGATGTTTATGTAAGAACACTTTGTTCTGCAACCGACATAAGTGCTTGGTCGATTAAACAATCTGGATATACATTGGTATTGCCCGAAATATGTGGTGGTAACTTTGTTGACCAAGGCGGTTTAGGAATAGGCAATTCATTTAACTATCCAGACAATTCAAATAGAACATCAATAATTTGCCCAACTGCTGGAACTAATCAAAGAATAACTGTAACATTTTCAGAGTTTGATACCGAAGACACTTATGATGGATTGTTTGTTTATGATGGAAATACAGCCAACCCATTAAATTTGTTACCAAGCGGAAATCCAGCAGGAAACGGGGGACTAGCTGCAGGAGCCTATTGGGGAACCACAATTCCTGGGCCATTCACATCAGAAAGTGCAGATGGTTGTATGACCTTTGTTTTTAAAAGTGATAGGGATAAAAATGAAAAAGGCTGGTTGGCCAACATCACTTGTTCGCCAATACCGTTTTGTAAAAAACCTAGAAATTTAGTGACCACACCAACAAATTTAGCAACACAAATGAATTTGACTTGGACACAACAAGCCAACCTAGATGGTTCGTTTGCCAATGCTTGGCAAGTAATTGCTTTGCCTTGTGGTGCACCAACACCAACTAGTGCTTCGGCTTGGATAAACACATCAGTTAGACCTTATAAATTCTCTGGATTATTGCCAAATACTTGTTATGATTTTTATGTTCAAGCAGTTTGTTCTAGTACACAAATTAGTGATATTTCGACACCAATAAAAACCACTACGCCAATTTCTTGTGGTCAAAATTTTTATGATAATGGCGGACTTGCAGCCGATTATACAAACAATGCTGATAATACAACCACAATATGTCCAACTACACTTGGCGAAATTGTTACAGTTGCTTTCACACAATTTGATACTGATGCACCTGACGATGGTTTGTATGTTTACGACGGGATTTCTATTACCGCACCACAAATTTCAAGTGGTAATCCTGCAGGTAACGTACCAGGTGCTTTAGCGGGTGCTTTTTGGGGACAAACCAATCCGTTGCCATTTGTAGCATCAAACCCAAGTGGTTGTTTGACTTTCAGATTTAGAAGTAATGGTTTTCTTAATTTACAAGGTTGGGAAGCCAACGTAACTTGTGCACCTGCGCCAACATGTGCCAGACCATTTTCTATAACAGCATTGCCAACATCGAGTGCTGCACTAATTGGTTGGGTACAACCACCAAATTACGGCACAACCAATGTTGCAACAGCCTGGGAAGTATTGGTGCAACTGGCAACAGAACCTGCACCAACGGCATCAAGCACCGGAATACCTACGACCAACAATCCTTTTACAGCAATAAACTTAAACCCAGATAGTGCATATAATGTTTACATCAGAGCGGTATGTTCAAACACAGACAGCAGTGCTTGGTCAATTCCTTTTAGATTTGACACTTATCCAATTAACGATGAGTGTTCAGGAGCCATTGCGGTAATTCCAAACCAAGATTTGAATTACAACCCATTGACATCTGCAATTGTTAAAGTTAAAGGTTCTTCTGTTTCGACAAATCCAAATGCTTGTTTAACAACTACTAACGGCGATGTTTGGTTCAAATTTGTTGCCAATTCTGATCTTCAGGTGCTTTCTATAGCAAATGAATCTTTGAATCCTTTGGTAACTTTAGACGCAGGTGATGTTGAAAAATTAAATTTTGCGGTTTATTCAGGAACATGTACTGGTTTAACACAAGTTTTTTGTGGTGCCAATCAAGCTACTATTAATGACGCTGGTATAATCAGAAATTTAACTGTTGGACAAACATATTACATCAGAGCATTTGGAACAGCAACTACTGACAATAATTTAATTTATAGAATGGTACTCGGGAAAATTCCATGTGCTGAGTCTTTGGTTTTTTGTCCAGACCCAATTACCGGAATTCCATTAATTAACTATGCAAATAAAACTGGTGGCAAAAGACGTGGTTTTTCTGAAGTTGGATGTTTAGATACAGCAGCTAATGCAGCCTTTTTTAAATTGGTAGTAAATCAAAGCGGAAGATTAAATTACGAAATATCTCAAACTTATACTTCTAGTAACGAGGATCCTGATGTAGATTATGTAACATGGGGACCATTTGTAACAGAAGAAGCTGCTTGTTTAGCGGTGGCTTCACTATCAACAACTATTGACGATGGCACATGCCCTGCACTAGATGGTTGTAGTTATCTTTTAGATGAAACAGAGTTTTTATGTATTCCAAACGCTATTGCTTGTCAAATTTACATAATTATGATAACCAATTTTAACGACCAACCTGGATTTATAAAATTCAAACAATTAGATTCTCAATTGCCCGGAAGTAGTCAAACAGCCTGTTTAGCTCCTGTTGACTTTGAATATTCAAAAAGAGAATATTGCAAAAATGAGGTCGTTGATCCAATAGCAATTTTAAATTCAGGTTCGGTTTCGGGTGTATATTCAATAGTTCCAAGTATTACAAATTTTGATGTACTATCAGGACAAATAGATTTAGCAACAACCCCAGCAGGAACCTATGTTGTTAAAAGTAATTTAGCTGTTCCTTTGCCTTCAGGAAGCTGTCCGTTGCCTTTTAATGTAGAAACTTCAAGAACAGTAATCATTACCAATCCAGCAAATGCATCGATAAACTATGCTACAACTTCTTTTTGTAATGATTCAGCTGTTGTAACATTGCCAACATTTACGGGTACAACAGGTGGTTTATACAAATCGACACCAGCTGGTTTGGCAATCGATGCAATTTCTGGAGCTATAACTCCAGTTTCGAGCACACCAGCCATTTATAATGTAACATATAAAGTTGATGCCATTGGTGGTTGTCCTGCTTTTGAAACTCCGCCAATTCAAATCACGATTTTAGGAATTCCGGTTATAGTCGCACCAAATACTCAAAACGCTTGTGGCAACAGTTATACTTTGCCAGCGTTGGTTGGTGGTAACACTTATCATACACTATCGGGCGGTTTAGGTACAACTCTAGCTGCAGGAACTGTTTTGACACCAACTGCACCACAAACAATTTATGTTTATGAAAGCAACGGTATTTGCGACAACGAAAAACAATTTACAATAACATTAAAACCAACTGTAACTCCAATAGTAAACGGTTTTGGCTATTTTAATGATTTTGGTCAACGCGTTTTTTGTAAAAATGCTTCAAACCCAATTCCTTTTACTCCTAATCCTGCATTAACTTCTGGAGGAGTTTTCTCAGCAACACCACCTGGATTAATTATTAATTCTACAACAGGGGTAATAGATTTATTTGGCAGTATTCCAGCAAGTTATAGCGTTAGGTATGAAATTATTGCCAATCCAGCTAATTGTATTTTAGGACTAATAAGTAATCCTGTATCTGTTACTATATATCCGATTATAGTTCCTGTTACAGATTTTCAATATTCTAGTGCAGTGTTTTGTAAAAACGAAGCCAATCCTACTGCAATTCCATTAAATCCAGCTTTTACAGTTGGCGGAACTTACGGCTCAACTGCTGGTTTAGTAATTAATCCAACAACGGGGTTAATAGATTTGACCTCAAGTTTGATTGGAAATTATGTAGTTAAATATAAAATTGTAAAAAACACAAACACTTGTGTAGAAGGTACAGAATCTACATTCAACATTACAATAAAACCAGTAATTACCGTTACTAACACATTGGCTTATGGTACTTCGGGAAATACGTCATTAAATGTTTGTAATAACAATGCTAATTTATTACCAATCAGAACGTCGACCACGTTTACGAATGGTTCGGCAACTGGTGTCAATCAAACTGCAACAATAACAGGAACTTATAGCGCAACTCCAGCTGGATTGGTTTTTGTAGACGTTACAACAGGAGTAATAAACACAACAACAAGTGCACCAAATACTTACAGTATAATATTTACAAGCGATACGGTCAATACCGATTGTAGAGCTGCATTTGTATCGGCACCGTTTAGTTTAACAATTACTAGAAATGTACAATCGGTTGCTAATTTTACTTATTCAAAAATTGTTTATTGTGCCAATGAAATAAATCCTAGTCCAGAACCTTTAGCAAATAGAACAACTGGTGGCATTTACTCATCGGCAACTGGTTTGGTAATTGACGCATTGACAGGAGAGATTAATTTATCGGCAAGTATTGCTGGAACTTATAGAGTGTTTTATACTGTTGCTAGTACCGGAATAACAAGTTGCGTTATTGGTGACGAAAAATATTTTGACGTAACGATTAATGCTAATATTGCATCGGTTACAGATTTTACTTATAATCAATTGGTTTATTATAAAAATCAAGTCAATCCGAGTCCTATTCCTAACAATTTGTTATTGTTTACAACAGGCGGAAGTTACGGTTCGAATGCGTCTGGAATTGTTCTTGATACAACAACTGGTTTAATAAATTTAACAGCAAGTACAGCAGGGATTTATACGATAACTTATAGTATTGCTCAGAATTTAACGCCATGTTTATTGGCAAATAGCAATCAGTTTACTTTAGAAATTAAAGATACTTTTCCAGCCGTTACCACATTAAGTTATTCTAGTACTGTTTATTGTGCCAACGAGGCTAACCCAAGCCCAGTGGTTGCAAATCCAGCTCGAACTTTAGGTGGTATTTATTCGGCAACACCAACTGGATTGTCGATTAATGCTAATACAGGCGAAATTAATTTATCTGCAAGTTCATCTGGAACCTATAATGTTGTATATACGGTTCTTAGTGATATTGCAACTGGATTGATTGGAGGCATAACAAATCCGCCAGTTTCTGTAAAAATAAATGCTGTCGTTGTGCCAACTTTTACTGATATCGAGGTTTGTCAAAACCTGGCTTTAGTTTTGCCAACAACTTCTAACAATGTTGGTAACAATATTTCAGGAACATGGTCGCCTGCAATAACAAGTGCATCAACAAATATTTCTGGTGATTTTACTTATACTTTTTTACCAGATTCGGGTCAATGTGCCAGCAGTACATCTACGATTAAAGTAAAAGTAAAAGCGTTACCGATTTACGGAATAACTGGTGCTTGCCAAAATGGAAATTATACTTTAGAAATTGTTCCACAACTGACCAATGCAACTTATGAATGGTTTAAAACCGGAACAACAATAGCGTTAAATAGTTCAGATTCAAAATTAATTGTTTCGGATTTAGGTGGTTATTTTAGTACGGTTACTGTAAATGGTTGTTCTGCCGATGTTCAATTTAATGTTACCAATGTAGTTTGTGAAATTCAAAAAGGTATTTCGCCAAACAATGACGGAATGAACGACGAATTCGATTTGAGTAGATTGGATGTAAAATTATTGGAAATTTTTAATAGATACGGCAACAAAGTATATTCTAAATCAGATTATAAAAAAGAATGGTTCGGACAAACCGACGCAGGCGATACATTACCAGACGGAACCTATTTTTATGTAATAACTTTAGTAAATGGTGACACAAAAACAGATTGGGTTTATATTAATAAATAAGTAAATAAATAAATTATTCTATATCTATAAATTTTTTTTCTGAGGTTAATGTCTTTTTGGAAAACAATGAAAAATCTAGATTTTGGTTTTATTGAAATATTCTAGATTTTGGTTTGTGTGCCAAATGAAATTATTGTCTATAAAAATAGTTTCAATTCGACTTGCATAATTTGTTAATAAATGTGATAACTTGAATTTAAAAATTAGAATATCGGAGTTAAAAATATTTAACTATAATAACACAACTTGGATTTAGATAAATAAAATTGTAAAAATATGGCTAGTTAAAATAAATTCTAAAAAAGGAACAAGAAGCAATTAAAATTTAAATAAACAGTCGATACAATTAATCAACAATAAAAAAAATTACATTCAAAATAATAATAATTATGAATAAAATATATCTAGCAATTGCAATTGTTTTACTTAGTTTATCGGGTATAAATGCGCAGCAAGATCCACATTATACACAATACATGTATAACATGAATATTATCAATCCAGCTTATGCTGGGAGTAAAGAAAGTTTATCAATTGGTATGCTTTACAGAAAACAATGGGTAAATATTGAAGGGGCACCAACAACATTTACACTATCTGGATCGGCACCAATTGGCAAAAATGTTGGTTTTGGACTATCTGCAATTTCCGATGAAATTGGACCAGTTATAGAGCGAAATGTATATGCAGATGTATCCTACACTTTAGAATTAGCTGGCGAAAGCAGATTGGCTTTTGGCGTAAAAGCTGGTACAACATTTCATAATGTCGATTTAATTGGCAAAGTAAACCCTAGCTTGGCAAGAAAAGATGATCCAGCATTTTCATTCAATAAAAGCAATGTGTTTTTTAATGCGGGCACAGGAATATTTTATTATACTAACAAATTTTATGCCTCGGTATCGATTCCTAATTTTATAAAATCTGTACATTTAGACGAAGGCGGAAGAAAATTTGGAATAGAATCTCCACATTATTTTTTAACCTCAGGTTATGTATTTGATTTAAATGACCAATGGGAATTCAAACCATTTGCAATGTTAAAATCATCTTTAAATACGCCTGCATCATTTGATTTTTCGACCAATTTCAGGTACCTAAAAAAATTCGAAATTGGCGCAACATACCGACTTCAAGATAGTTTTGGTGCAATGGTGAATTTTGCAATAACCCCTTCTTTAAGAATAGGTTACGCCTATGACCACATCGTTTCTGATTTGAAAATAACAACACCAGCATCGCACGAAATAATATTATTATTTGATTTGAATTTTCCAAGAAAAATATCACGTTCACCAAGATATTTCTAATCTAAAAATGAGTTAAATTTCAAGTAATATCCAAGAAAGAAAAAGCAAACAAAATGAAAAACATATATATCGCATTAAGTTTTGTATTAGCAACTGCAGGTGCTAACCTAATTGCACAAAACAAAACGACAAGCAAAGCAGATAAATTATTCGAGCAATTTGAATATGTAAAAGCTGCCGAGCAATATTTAAAACTAACAGAAAACAACGCCAAAGTTGATTCTTATGTTTACAAACAATTGGCCGATAGTTATTATAACATGTTCAATAGCGCTGAGGCAATAAAGTGGTATGAAAAAGCAACTGCAACTACTCAAAATGCAGAAACTTATTATAAATATGCAGAAATGCTAAAAGCTTCTGGCAATAATGAAAAAGCAACTATAGAAATGCAAAATTTTGCCAATAAAGCCCCCAACGATGCTAGAGCAAAAGCATTTATAGCCAATCCAAATTATTTAGCAAAACTAGAAACACTCGATAAAAACTACGAACTAAAAAAACTTGATTTGAATAGTGACCAATCTGATTTTGGTGCAGTTTTGAATAATAATAGTCTGTATTTTGCAAGTGCCAGAAACATGTCTAGAAAAACTTATGGCTGGAATGCAGAACCGTATTTAGATTTATACCAAGCAAACCTTAATACAGATGGAACATTTAACAAACCAACCACTATTGAATCTGTAAATTCTCAATACCACGATGGTCCAGCAACAATTAGCCAAGACGGAAATGTAATGTATTTTGCAAGCGAAAGCTTCAAAGAAAATAAATTTGAAAAAGACAAATCAGGAAAAAACAAATTTGGTCAAGTAAGCCTTTTTAAAGCAACTAAAGTTGGTGGAACTTGGGGTAACATAACACCATTACCATTTAACAGTAAAAAATATTCTACAAGTAACCCAAGTTTAAGCCAAGATGGAAAAACATTGTATTTTTCGTCAAATATGCCGGGTGGGTTGGGCGGAAATGATATTTGGAAATCAACTTTAAATTCAGATGGAAGCTATGGAAATCCAGAAAATTTAGGCTCAAAAGTAAACACAGAAGGTAACGAAAGTTTTCCGTTTATAGCCCAAGACAACAACATTTTGTATTTTGCATCAAGCGGAAAACAAGGACTTGGCGGATTAGATGTTTTTGAAATAACTCTAACCAACGGTTCAGAAGCTATAAATCTAGGTAAACCTATAAATTCAGAAAAAGATGATTTTGCGTTTACATTTGACACAGAAAAAAATTATGGGTTTTTATCAAGTAATCGTGAAAAAAGTGACGATATTTATCAAGCCATGCCAATATGTGGTTTAACAATTATTGCAACAGTTACTAACAATGAAAATGGTAACCCAATAGCTAATGCAAAAGTTACATTTCTAGATTCTGAAAAGAAAATAGTAGCATCAGAAATGACCAATCAAAACGGAGAAGTAAAATACAAACTTGATTGTGAAAAAGAATTTACTTTGTCAGCAGAAAAATCAGGATACGATACAAATTCTTCTCAAATTGCCAAAACAAGCCTCACAACAACAGTTAAAATTTCTTTAGGTTTGATTCCGACACCAGTCATTATAACCGAGAAAGAAATTATTTTATCTCCGATTTATTTTGAATACAACAAAAGCAATATCACCCAAGATGGCGCATTCGAACTTGATAAATTGGTAGCGGTTATGAACGAAAATTCTAAATTTGTAATCTTTGCAAAATCGCATACTGACAATCGTGGTAGCGATGCTTACAATAACAATTTGTCTGACCAAAGAGCAAAAGCAACTGTTCAATATATAATTTCAAAAGGAATTGATGCTGGAAGAATATCGGGTAAAGGAATGGGTAAAACAGAACCAAAAGTAGATTGTGGAGCAACTTGTACCGAAGAAAACCATGCAAGTAACAGGCGATCAGAATTTTTGATTGTAAAATAGAATATTGAATAATATTAATTTTTAGAAAACCTCAAAATTGTTTTTGAGGTTTTTTTTGTACATTTGTTTACATACTTTTATTATTTAAAATGAAAAAACAACTTGTTTTTTTTTTAATATTATTTTCAATAAATTTAATTGCCCAAGAAAAACCCAATTTCTCGGCAGTAGATTCATTATACCGAGAAGACCAGTTTTATTTAGGAGTTTTTTACAATGACTTACAAAACCTTCCAAACGGAATAAGTCAAGGTCGATTTACACCAAGTTTTTCTGCAGGTTTTCTTAGAGATATGCCAATAAACAAAAAAAGAAATTTTGCAATTGCAATAGGTTTGGGTTACTCCATAAACAACTATAACCACAACATGTTATCAAAACCAGTTAGTGGCGTTTTTAAATACAGCGCAATAAATAAACGGGTCGAAAAAAATAAATTAACGCTACATTATATAGATTTGCCTCTTGAAATAAGATGGCGAACTTCAACGCCAACTAATCAAGATTTTTGGAGAATTTATGCTGGATTCAAGGCTAGTTATTTGATTTATAATCGAACAAAATATATAGATTCAGAAATCTCAATCATTGAAGAAAGTAACAATGATTTTAGTGAATTTCAATTCGGAACCTACCTTTGTATAGGCAACAATACCTTTAATTTTTATGTGTATAATGGGCTAAATGATTTATATAAAAATGCTTTTATTGATAATAAAAAAATAGAATTAAAGTCGTTAAATCTGGGTTTTATGTTTTACATTTTATAACCAAAAAAACCATAATGCAACCTGCGGAATTATTCCAACCAAAAAACCAATAGTCAATTCTTTTAAATCGTGGGCTTTCATTTCTAGTCTTGATGTTGCAATTATTCCAGTCAATAATGTTAAAATACATATAGAAATTAGAAAATTGGTTTGTTCGTGAATGCTTATTCCAATCACAAAAAATAACAACGAACCAATTCCGAGCATGTGCAAACTAACTTTTATCTTGGCAAATAAAAATAAAATTGCAATAATTGTACTTATTAATCCAGCTAAAAAGTAAAAGAAAAGTTCAGGAATTCTCTCTTCGGTTGTGCCTTTGTTGATTAAAACTAACAATAAAATTGCTTGAAAAATTAACGGTAATTTGCGTTGCGAAAGTTCCGAAACCATTATCGAATCTATTTTTCCTAATGATCTCAGTAAATAAAAAATAGAAATAGGAATCAAAAAAGTCAAAATTATGACTTGCATTAAAATTAAATAAACTTCGAATTTTGAGTAACTAAAATAATTTTCGTTCACAAAAAAGTAAAACAAACAAGCCAATATCGGAGTGAATATTGGGTGAAAAATATACGAAAATATAGGAAGAATTTTCTTCAAAGTTAAAAATTTTACATTTTCTTTCGCATTCTAGCAACTGGAATATCTAGCAATTCTCTATATTTAGCAATCGTTCGTCTGGCAATCGGATAGCCACGTTCCTTTAAAATTTCGGCCAATTGATCGTCTGGCAAAGGTTTGTTTTTGTCTTCTTCGTCAATAACATCTTTCAAGATTTTCTTTATTTCGAGTGTCGAAACTTCTTCGCCTTGATCGTTGGTCATGGCTTCTGAGAAAAATTCTTTTATCAATTTGGTTCCATATGGTGTTTCGACATATTTGCTGTTAGCAACTCGTGAAACGGTCGAAATATCAAGACCAACCATATCGGCAATGTCTTTCAAGATCATTGGTTTCATTTTGGTTTCTTCTCCATCTAGAAAAAATTCTTGTTGAAAATGCATAATGGCATTCATGGTTACAAACAATGTTTCTTGACGTTGACGAATAGCATCTATGAACCATTTTGCAGAATCAAGTTTTTGCTTAATGAACTGAACAGCATCTTTTTGAGCATTAGATTTGTCGCGAGAATCTTTGTAAGTCTGCATCATTTCTTGATAATCTTTCGAAACATGCAAGGCTGGTGCATTTCGACCATTTAATGTTAATTCTAGCTCATCGTCAATAATTCTTATGGCAAAATCTGGAACAACATTTTCTGTAATTCGATTATTTCCAGTAAATGCTCCGCCGGGTTTTGGATTCAGTTTTTCGATTTCGTGAATTGCCGATTTTAATTGTTCGTTCGAAACATTGAACTTGGCTGTTAATTTATCGTAATGTTTTTTGCTAAAAGCTTCGAATTGGTCTTCAATAATCGATATTGCTAATGCTACATATTCAGTTGGTGTTTTATGTTTGAGTTGCAACAACAAACATTCCTGCAAGTCGCGTGCACCAACTCCCGAAGGTTCGAGTTCGTGAATAACATGCAACATTTTTTCGACTGCTATTTCATCAGTATAAATGGCTTGTGTGAATGCCATATCATCAACAATATCACTAATACTTCTTCGAATGTAACCCATATCATCAATGCTTCCGACCAAAAATTCTGCAATTTCTCGCTCGGAATCATTCAAAATAAAAGTATTCAATTGATTAATTAAATCTTGATGAAAACTCACTCCAGCGGATAATGGTGATTCACGTTCATCATCATCGTCGCTGTAATTATTAGATTGGGTTTTATAATCTGGCATTTCGTCGTTTGACAAATATTCGTCGATATTTACATCGCCAGAATCTATCGATTCGTTGCCATAATCGTCGTCGTCATAATCGTCATTGTTGTCAAACTCGTCTTTTTCAAAAATTTCTTCTTGATCGGTTGTGCCTTCAAGCGCTGGATTTTCGTTCATTTCTTCTAATAAACGTTGCTCGAATGCTTGCGTAGGCAATTGAATTAACTTCATCAACTGGATTTGTTGTGGAGATAATTTTTGCGATAATTTGAAATTTAGAAATTGTTTTAACATTGGTTTGAAAGCGAAAAAAAATTATTTTTTTAAAACGAAACCAAATTTAAGGTTTTAAAATTTGAACAGAATGATTAATTTTATTAAAATCATTATCATCTGTAACTAATATCCATTTATTATTTTCACATAATTGTAAATAATAAGAATCATTAAAATCCATATAATTTAAATTGTTTATTAGGTGAATAGTATTTATTGAGTTAAAATTATCAGAATAACGTTCAGATAATTTTAGTATTTGATTGATACAACTAGACACAAATTTGAGAGTATTTTTGTATCTCGAAGTTATTAGATAATCTTTTTTATAATCAGCTGAAAAGTTATTAGTCTCTTCTTTCCATAATCTAAAATCAAGTTTTAAATTTGCATTAGAAAATTCAGAAAGCACTAAACTATTAAGAATTATATCACAGTTTTTAGACTTTAATAATTGCAAGAAAACAGAAATATTAGTTTGCTTTGATTTCTGATAGTTTCCAATTGGACAAAATAAAAACATCCAAATATTATTGTCAAAGAAAAAAAGTTGGTTAAATTTTGGAGAAAATTCATTAAGTTTAGTCTCCATAAATAACTGAATTAGCAGAATCTTCAAAACCTTTTTTATCTCTAAAATATTCTTTTGCGCGTTTTACGACTTCACTAAAAAGAATTCTATCTTCTTTTTCTACATTTATCAATTCTAAATGATTGTTTAGAAAAACATCAGAATAAAAAGGATTACTATATAATTGTCCAATAGCAGCATTTAAGAAAGCTGTTGTCAAAATTGAAATTCCCTCAAAATCGATTTTTATTTTCTTGTTAGCAGATAAATAATCATTAAGCAAGTTGTATATCAAATCTCCATCGCTCGTAGATACGGCAATATCACCATTGATAATTTCTCGGATTATTATATTTTTCATTTTAAATTATAATTTTTACAAAATTAGTGTTTTTTACATTATCAAAAAATTAAAAAGTAAAATTCCAATTCTCTGATTGTTCATCTGCAAGAGAATAATAAGATTTGTCGTTTAGGTTAAATCTTAAATTTGCAATTGTACCCTGAAATGAATTCTCTAATATTTTAGTTTCTTCCACTCCTCTTTTGAATTCCCAAAAACCATTAGATGATATAATCTGAATCTTTCCGTTGTTCAATTTTATAAATTCAAAAATAATATCAAGACCTAGTCCCCCGGGAATATTCTCTGATTTGGTTGTATTTCCCTTTTTCATAGCCCAAGCAATTGCATCACAGCTTGATAGGTCTTCTTTTAAAAATTGATTTACATTTTCTTTAATATTAATACCTCTATCAACTATCGTTATATTGAATTGTTTTTCGGGTGATTTGGGAAAATATTGACCACAAGTATGAATAAAATTGCATTTGCCGTGAGTTCTTGCATTTTCATAAAGCTCAAAAATATTTTGCATTATTTTTTTTCCTAATTTCTCACTATGCAACGGAAAGTCTTTTTTACTTAACAATTCAGATTTTATATATTTATTAAACCCATCATCATCGGTAGGAATAAACTTCCTGTATTTAACCGCTGTATCGTAATTATCTATTATTTTATGATATCCATAATCTAATAGAAATTCGTTTTTACGTAATATAGTTTCTACTACGGTATTAAAATTTTTGAAAGATATTTTTTTATTTTGATTTTCTAATATTTCAATAATTGTACCTAAAACAGCACATAGATTTGCTTCAAAAAATCGTACCCCTTTAAAATCAAAGATAATTTCATTGTCTTTAATTTTACTTGCATCATTAACAAGATTAATCAATTTTTGATAACCTATCCAATCACTTATAATGTTGTTTTCAAAGTAAATTACCATAATTCACTTCTTAAATTAAAACTCAGCATTCATTGGCGTTCTTGGAAAAGGAATTACGTCACGAATGTTGGTCATTCCGGTTACGAACAAAACCAAACGCTCAAAACCAAGTCCAAAACCAGAGTGAACTGCACTTCCAAAACGGCGAGTGTCCAAGTACCACCACAATTCTTCTTCGTCTATTCCAAGTGCTTTCATTTTTTCAACTAATACATCAAAGCGTTCTTCACGTTGTGATCCTCCAACAATTTCGCCAATTCCGGGGAAAAGAATATCCATTGCACGAACCGTTTTTCCGTCTTCGTTCAAACGCATGTAAAAAGCTTTGATATTGGCTGGATAATCAAACAAAATTACTGGACATTTGAAATGTTTTTCAACCAAATAACGTTCATGTTCCGATTGTAAATCTGCGCCCCATTCGTTAATGATATAATTAAATTTTTTCTTTTTGTTTGGCGTACAATCTCTCAAAATATCTATTGCTTCGGTATATGAAACCCTCTTGAAATCGTTTGAAAGTACAAAATTTAATTTTTCTAACAATGCCATTTCGCTTCTATCGGCTTGTGGTTTGTTTTTTTCTTCGTCTAATAAACGAGTTTCAAGAAATTTTAAATCATCTGGACATTTGTCTAAGGTATATTTTATTACATATCGAATAAAATCTTCGGCCAAGTCCATATTTGCCGTAAGGTCGTTAAACGCAACTTCGGGTTCTATCATCCAGAATTCGGCTAAATGTCTAGAAGTATTGGAATTTTCTGCTCTGAATGTTGGTCCAAAAGTATAAATTTGACCCAAAGCCATGGCAAAAGTTTCGCCTTCGAGTTGTCCAGAAACGGTTAGATTAGTTTCTTTACCAAAAAAATCTTCTTTGTAATTTACTTTCCCAATTTCTGTTCTTGGCGTATTGTCGAATGGTAATGCGGTAACTTTGAACATTTCGCCAGCACCTTCAGCATCGCTTCCTGTTATAATTGGCGTGTTGACATAAACAAATCCTTTTTCTTGAAAATAACTGTGCACCGCAAATGACAAAACCGAACGCACGCGCATAATTGCTTGAAACATATTGGTTCGAACTCGCAAATGTGCGTTTTCTCTCAAAAAATCTAAACTAGGCTTGTTTTTGGGTTGTATTGGAAATTTTTCAGCATCAGAATCGCCAAGAATTTCTAGTTTATTGACTTGAATCTCAAATTTCTGTCCAGCTCCTTGACTTTCGACCAACGAACCTGTTACAGAAACTGCTGCACCTGTTGTGATTCTTTTAAGGGTTTCTTCGGGTGTATTTTCAAAATCGACTACACATTGAATGTTATCTAGCGTTGAACCGTCATTCAAAGCTATAAATTGATTGTTTCTAAATGTGCGAACCCAACCTTTTGCATTGACTTCGTTTATTACTGATGTGCTGTTTAGCAAGTCTTTAACTCTTGTATGTTTCATCTTAATAATTCAGATTTTAGGTTTTGTATATTATTTTAATATTTGCAAAGATAATCGATTTGTGAAATGTTTATAAGGTTTATTATGTATTTGATAATAAAAAAAATAAACTCAGAAATTAAAATAAATATTCGTAAAGTTTGTCTCGCAAAAACATTAGCAAAAACTAAAATAAAATTAGTTTTGTGTAAAATTTACTCAACTTGCGGTAACAGTTACACACTTTTTCTGGTGCATTTAGTTTAATAAATTTTATTTTTGTTTGTTTTCATTGGGTTTTAGACTAATTTGTGTTGTTTTGGACTTTGGTATGGTTTTTTCATATACATAAACATCAATCAATCGTAATCACAATTTCAATCATCATGAAAAAATTAATTTTATCTGTTGCAATGCTTCTAGGAAGTTTCGTAACATTTGCTCAAACAGATGCCAAAACAGTAGTTCAATCAGCTACTGAAATGGCAAAACCAACACAAGATAAATTCAAAGAAGTTAAAGCTGATGAAGTTCCAGAAGCCGTTTCGAAGTCTTTAGCTAAAGCTTATCCAGAAGCAAAAGTGGACAAAGCTTTTGTAAACGATCAGAAAGAATACAAACTAGATATTGCGGTTGGAGACCAGAAAGCTACTGTCTTTGCAGACGCTAATGGCAATTGGATTAAGAGATAAGTTTGGGGAGACTTATTGATTTTGTTTGTTAAAAAAGAGAGATAGTAGTTAGTCTCTCTTTTTTTTTGGAAATTTTTAAGTATTTCTAAACAAAATAACTTTAACTTAGCCATAAATGTTAAAATAAAATATGGTTAAAATTTTAGTTATTGAAGATGATGTGACTTTTTGCAAATTGTTAGAAAAATTTCTAACTAAGAATAACTATGCAATATCAACTGCATTTTCGGCTGACGAAGCCAAAAGCAAAGCCAAAAAAGAAACTTTCGATTTGATAATTACCGATTTACGTTTGCCAAATTACGACGGCATCCAATTATTATCAGAATTCAAAACCGATTATCCTAAAATTCCAGTAATATTAATGACTGGTTATTCTGACGTTACAACAGCCGTAAAAGCTATTCAAAACGGTGCGTCGGATTATATATCGAAACCGTTTAATCCCGAAGAAGTTTTGTTGGTTATACAAAAAGCACTTCAAAAACCAAAAATTATCGCTGTTGCAAATGAACCTAAGAAAGTTCAAAAACAAATTCTTAATAATGATGTAGTCACAGGAATTTCTATTGCTTCCAGAAAATTAACTGAATACATTAATTTAGTTTCACCAACCAATATGTCAGTTTTGATAATCGGAGAAAGTGGTACGGGAAAAGAAGTTATTGCCAAAACAATTCACGAGAAAAGTCCTAGAAAAAACAATAATTTTATTGCTGTCGATTGTGGTGCGATTCCGAAAGAACTGGCTGCAAGTGAGTTTTTTGGGCATTTAAAAGGTTCGTTTACTGGTGCAATTAACGATAAAATTGGCTATTTTGAAGCCGCTAATAATGGAACTATTTTTCTTGACGAAATTGGTAATTTATCTTATGAAAACCAAATTCAATTGTTGCGTGCTTTACAAGAACGAAAAATAAAACCAGTTGGCAGTAACAAAGAAATAGAAGTCGATATTCGAATAATTACAGCAACCAACGAAGATTTGCGTGAAGCTGTTAAAAACGGAGATTTTCGAGAAGATTTGTATCATCGTATCAACGAATTTTCTATCGATTCGCCTTCGTTAACAGATAGAAATGAAGATTTAATGGTTTTCGCAGATTTCTTTTTAGAAAGAGCCAACAAACAATTAAGCAAACAAATAATTGGTTTTTCAGACGAAGTAATTTCGGTTTTCAACAACTACAAGTGGCCCGGAAACTTGCGTGAATTACAAAACATAATTAAACGAGCTACTTTGCTTTCGCAAGGAGATTTTATTGAGAAAACAGTTCTGCCAACAGAAATATTTCAGAATAAAAACGAAAATGATTTCTCGTTATCAGAATCAGAAAAAGATGCTATTATTTCTGCATTGAATAAAGTAAAAAACAACAAATCAGAGGCTGCACAACTTTTAAAAATAAGTCGTAAAACTTTGTACAACAAATTAAAGTTATACAATATTAGCTAGCTATCAACTCTAGAAACAAATTTGCAACTTTGAACTTTAAGTCTTTTATATTAGTTTCAATTTCATAAGTTTTTAAATCTTTGTTTTCAAGATTATCCAAAATATCGGTTATTTCAAAAGCTTGAATTTGTTTAAAAACTGGATTCATTCTATGAGAAATACTTTTTACTTCTAAAAAATCTTTATCAATAAAAGCGTTTTCTAAATCATATAAATTGCTGTTTGTAGTTTGAATAAACAAATTTATAAATTCTTGTAACGCATTATTTTCGTCGGGCAAAAATTGTTTAATAGTTGCTAAAGAATAGTTTTTATTGGAATTATCGATTTGAGCATCTTCAATTAATACATCAGGAATTTCAATATTATTCAATACCGAATTAATAATTTGGATTAATTTTTTTGGCAAATAAGGTTTTGCAATAACTTTAATAAATCCTGCATTTTGATAAATTTCGTTTTCTAAATCGTTACGTCCAGTCAATGCAAAAACGGGTTGATTTTTATATTCTGTAAGATTTTTAAGTTGCTCTAGAAATTCGAATCCGTCGATTTCAGGCATTTGAATATCCGAAATCACAAAATCAAATTTAAGGTTTTTTATTTCATTTAAAGCAGCGTTTGCGTCAGAAAACGAATGAACTTCGAAGTTATTTAATTTCAAAACCTCTGATGTCAAGTTCAACAAACTTTTATCATCATCGATTACAATTACAGATAAACTTTTATTTGAAATCTGCTTTTGAATCGATTTGTCGAATTTTAAAGGCAACTGTATTTCGAATAAACTTCCTATACCAATTTCGCTTTTCAAGATTAATTTTCCATCAAGAATTTCAATAATTTTTTTAGAAATTGTTAATCCTAAACCAGTTCCGCCATATTTTTTTTCGATATTGTCATCTGCTTGAGTGAATTCTTCGAAAATTAATTGTTGCTTTTCTTTGGCAATTCCAATTCCAGAATCTTCTATTTTTATTATTAATAAATTAGCTTTCGAGATTTCGGCATCAATTTTAATGAAACCTTTTTCTGTAAATTTATAAGCATTCCCGATAATATTCGACAAAACTTGTTTCAACCTAAAAGAATCGCCAATGATATTTGTGTCGAATTTTTGGTTAATATTTATTAATAAATCTATTGATTTTTGATCATATATAGACTGAATGCTTTTAGAAACTTCGATTATTAAGTCTTTCAATGAAAATGCATTATTATCAATTGTAATTTTTCCTGCTTCGATCTGAGTAAAATCAACTAAATCTTGAACTAAATTCGAAATATATTCCGACGAACCTTTTATGTTTTTTGTAAAATAAAGTTGCTTTTTATTCAATTCAGAATTTCCTAAAAGCTCGGTATAACCAACAATTGTGCTTAATGGCGTTTTTAAATCGTGGCTAACAGTTGCTATTAATTGTTCACGATTTTTAAGTAAACTTTGGGTTTTTGAATTCGCAATTTCGAGTTGCGATTTATACTCTTCTGTTTTTGCAAAATCTTTTAAAATCAAAATTGAGAATAAAACCGATAAAAACAAGCCAATTATAGCTGCAATTGTTACAATTGAAATGGTTTTTTTTAATGAGTTTTCTTTTTGTAAATTGTTTTTTGTTGTATTTAAAATAATTTCACGTTCTATAATGTTTAATATTTTTCCTAGTTTATCGGAAATTAATAAATCATTTTGAAGCAATTTATTTTCTTCAAAATCAGTTGCAGCATTACGATTTGATGTTTCGGTTTTAATTTTATTTAATAAATTTTTGTTGGCAATCAAAATCGAATCTCCAGATTTTTTTGACAGCAAATTTGTACTGTCGTTCGGTATGTTTTGATTCAAATAAGCAATATATTTCGACAAAACTTTTCTTTGATAATTTCCCATTTTATTGGGTTCAGATGCAAAATCTTCAATTCTAAGTTTGCCTAACGAAACTTCCATTTTCGAAATGTTAGTAATTGCTTTTTTAACCTCTGTAGCTTCGTTTTGCCTGAATTTTATAGCTTTTAATTGTTTAATATTTTCTGTTTTTTCTAACAATAAAATCTGAACGCTGTCTAATAATTTTATTTGATATTTGTTATCGATAATCAATTTTAGAGAATCAATTTCAAGTTTCAAGTCTTCCTTCTGATTATTATAATTCCTAAAATCGGTTGTATCGATAGATTGAATTGTTTTTCGGGCTAAACTTTCGGTTTTATATATATTCGAAAACAAATTACTAACTTTTAGAATTTTGCTTTTTTCTATCGAAATTTTGGATTCTGTTTTAGTAAAAACCTTATTTTGATTGTATAATAAAAATCCAACAACCACCACAAGCAATGCCAATGCGATATAACTAAGCAAAACTTTTAACGGAATGTTTGTTTTTTTGGTTGTCATTATATAAATAAAAATTATTCAAATATAAAACAAAAAAACCTCAAAAATAGAATGAGGTTTTAATGTAATTTATAAAGTCTCTTTTAACCATTTATAAAATTCTCGTTGCCAAACTTGAGCATTTTGTGGTTTCAGCACCCAATGGTTTTCTTCAGGAAAATATAAGAATCTAGATTTCACGCCACGCAATTGTGCTGCTTGAAATGCTTCTTGTGATTGTCCAATTGGCACTCTAAAATCGTTGCCGCCTTGAATAATTAAAATTGGAGTATTCCATTTTTCGACAAAATTGGCTGGATTGAAAGTTGTATAAGTTTTTTGAGCAACTTTATTAGATTTTTCCCAATAAGCACCACCGAAATCCCAGTTGTTAAAGAAAACTTCTTCTGTTGTCCCAAACATACTTTGAGTGTTAAAAACGCCATCGTGAGCAATAAAACTTTTGAATCTATTGTTATGAATTCCTGCAAGATAAAAAACCGAATAGCCACCATAACTAGCTCCAACGCAACCCAAACGAGATTTATCGACATATTTTTCTTTAGAAACTGCGTCAATTGCCGACAAGTAATCTTTCATAACTTGTCCGCCCCAATCTTTAGATATTTGCTCATTCCAAGCTACGCCATGACCAGCCATTCCACGACGATTTGGTGCAACAACGATGTATCCTTGAGATGCCATTAACGAAAAATTCCATCTAAAAGAATAACTTTGAGTCAACGGCGATTGAGGTCCACCTTGACAAAACAACAAAGTTGGATATTTTTTTGTGGCATCGAAATTTGGTGGATAAATAACCCAAACCAACATTTTTTTGCCATCGGTTGTGGTTACATATCTTTTTTCGGTTTTGGATAATGTCAATTTAGAATAAGTTTCGGTATTGATATTCGATATTTGAACCCAAGTGTTATTTGTTAAATTGTATGAATAAATTTCGGCTGCGTGATTCATATCTGTTCTGGTAACAATAATATTTTCTCCAGAAATTGCTACTAAATCATTGACATCAAAATCGCCATTTGTTAGTTGATTTACTCGAATAGCAATTTTTGTCATTCCAGGGAAATTGACTTCAAAAAGTTGTTTTGTTCCATCTATTGGGGCAACAAAATAGATTTTTTTTGCATCTTGACTCCATAAAAAATTATCAACTGTTCCGTCCCAAGCTGCCGTTAAATTTAGTTTGATTCCTTTAAAATCAACAATAATATCATTTTTATCAGCTTCGTAACCATCACGTTTCATTTGCAAATAGGCCAAATCGCCATTTGTAGAAAATGCAGGATTCATGTCATATCCTAAATTGGCTTCGGTTCGATTTATGGTTTTTTTGGTTCCGAGATTGTATTCATAAATGTTTGTATTTGTAGAAATAGCATATTGCGTTCCTGCTTTTTTCTTACATACATACAATATTGACTTACTGTCTGGCGACCAAACATAATCTTCATCGCCACCGAATGGTTTTTGTGGGGCATCGAAATTTTCGTTTCCTAAAATATCTATTCCAACTGAATTTTCTTTATTTTCTTTATAAAAAACATGGTTGAATTTGCCTTCGTTCCAAGTATCCCAGTGGCGATAATCTAGTCCGTTATAGATTTGCACATTCGATTTATCAAGTTCTGGATAATAATCTTTGCCGTGAACTTTGTCGATTTTGACTTCTTCGCTATAGACCAAATATTTGCCGTCGGGCGAAATGTTTTTATCGTTCAATAAGTCTTTGGTAGAAGTTACTTCTATTGCATTTCCGCCAGAAACTGGAATTGTGAAATATTTCGAATTCAATTTGTTTTCTTCAACTGACGGGTGCGATACTTTATAAACTATGTTTTTGGTGTCTTTAGAAATTCCAAGAACCGAAACCCGACCTAGTTTCCAGAGCAATTCTGGCGACATAATATTTTGTGCCATAGCATTTAAACTTATTATTGACAAGATTAAAAATAATATTTTTTTCATTTTGTTTAATTTGAGAGGCTAATTTACGATTATTTATTTCAAAAAAAAGCCACCTCGATTAGAGATAGCTTTAGAAATTATATAGAATAATTTTGTTGGTTAGTTAGTAGATTTCAAATATAGGTGATTTATTGTCAATAAAACAAATTATTTTAGTCAAATATTATCGAATACTCAAAGTTTAACATCTAAATCGTATAATCTATCAATATTTGTCTAGGATTTGTTAATGATTTAGAAATGATTAATTTTATAAAAAATATAGTATCATGAACTTAAGTTATTGGGAATTAAAAAACTGGTTCACTAACGTTGATTATACAATTGTTGGCAGCGGAATTGTTGGCATTCATTGCGCCTTGAAATTGCGAGAACGTTTTCCAGAAAGTAAAATATTAATACTCGAAAAAGGGGTTTTACCTCAAGGTGCAAGTACCAAAAATGCGGGTTTTGCTTGTTTTGGCAGCATTTCCGAAATTATTGATGATTTAAAAACCCATACCGAAGAAGATGTCATTCGATTAATACAAAAAAGAAAAACTGGAATTGAATTGCTTAGAAAACGATTAGGCGATAACAAAATTGATTACAAACCTTTTGGTGGGTACGAAATTTTTCTGAAAAATGATGATAGTACGTATAATGAATGTTTGCAAAAATTACCTTTTATAAACGAATTTCTGAAACCAATTTTCAAAACCGATACTTTTGCCAAACAAATTGACCGTTTTGGTTTTTCGGGTATTCATGAATATTCAATTTTTAATCCATTCGAAGGGCAAATTGATACTGGATTAATGATGAATAATTTGTTAAAACTTGCCATTTCAGAAAATATTTTAATTCTTAACAATCAAACTGTAACCTCTTTTAACGAAAATCAAGATAATGTTGATGTGGCACTGAATGATTTTAGTTTCAAGACCAAAAAACTACTTTTCGCTACCAATGGTTTTGCTTCCAAAATTACAAATGGGCAAGTAAAGCCCGCGAGAGCTCAGGTAATTATTACCGAACCAATCGAAAATTTAGATATAAACGGCACTTTTCATATTGACAAGGGTTATTGCTATTTCAGAAATATTGACAACCGAATTCTGATTGGTGGTGCAAGAAACCTAGATTTCGAAACCGAAAACACAACCGAATTTGGTCAGACCAATATTATACAAAATCGATTAGAACAATTATTAAGCGAAGTGATTTTGCCAAACCGAGATTTTAAAATCGAAACACGTTGGAGCGGCATTATGGGATTAGGGAATTCTAAAACTCCAATAATTTCGCAAGTATCAGAAAATGTATATTGTGGTGTTAGACTAGGTGGAATGGGCGTTGCAATTGGAAGTTTGGTCGGAACAGAATTGGCAGATTTAGTTTTTTAAATAAATAAAAAAACCGATAATCAAATTGATTATCGGTTTTTTTTTATTTTGTAGGAGGTATTAATTTTTAATTAATTTCTCGGTATAATTTAAATCATTACCAGTAACTTTTAATACATAAATACCAGTTTGTAAATTGCTAATATCTATAGATTTTTGGTTACTGAAATCATTATCATTTATTGTATTGATTAGCTTGCCGTTAATATCAATAATCTGTATTGATACTTTTCCTGAAAAATCTTTTATATTCAAATTGAATTGGTTTTTTGCAGGGTTTGGCGAAATGCTAACATTTTTGTTTTCTTTGGTAAACTTTTCATTTGAAAGATATCCAGTGAAAGCTCCTGAAAACACTCCACGACCATAGGTTGCAGCGTAAACAACGTTGTCATTTCTTAAATCCATATCAGTTACTCTAACGTTTTGCATACCATTGTCAGAACGTGTCCAAACTGGTGCAGCGTCATTAAAATTACTTGTTCCCCAAACGCCAAGATCTGTTCCTATAATTACTTCGTTAGGATCTAGTGGGTTTTTTAGAATACATTTTACCGGCATGTCAGGCAAGTTTCCTTCTTTGTTTTGCCAAGTAGCGCCACCATCAATTGTGTACCAAACGCTTACTACATTATAGTTATGAAAAGTTACAAAAATTTCGTTTTCGGTTGTACCGTATTCAACATCAGAAATACTTCCCGCAAAACCTGGACCTGTTAAATTTGACCAAACAATTAAAGGATCGGTAGCTAATGTTGTTCCTGTGTCCGCATTAATTACTTTTAACAATCTACCGCCTCTTGTACCAATTAACAAAGTAGATGTTGACGCTGCCGTTGCAGGAAATGGAGAAACCATTAAAGCAGTTGCTGCAGAGTTCAACAAAGCATTGGCTAAAGGTGCTTTTTGAAAACCTCCTGCTTTAATTCCTTTATATCGTCTTACTCTATAATTTGTAGTTTTTGTATAATCACTATATAAAATATCTAATTTAGAATCTAAAGCCATTGGCGATATAAATGCTCCGTTATCTCCTGTTGTTCCAGATTCAGTATTTATACTTCTTAAACCACCAGTTGTATAATTATACAATCTTATTGTGTTGTTGTAAACATAATTGGTAATTCTGTATCGGTCAACACCATCTTGGTCAAACATGCTAAATGCACCATCTCCACCTTGAACCTCTTCGGTTGCACTTTGTCCTGGAGTTGCGTTCAAAAACATTTGAGAGCCATTGTCTTGTGCTCCAGCTACAAAATTGTCTCCAGGCATTCCGTTTGTGGTTGGTGCAACACCCAAGCTATAAAATTGTGTAATGTTGAGCCCTAAATTTCTTGATGAAATAGTTACTCCACCATCACCAGAATAATAAACGCCACCATCGTTCCCAAATAACATTTTGTTAGAATCGTTGGTAGAATAATAAGCAGCATGGCTGTCAGAATGCATTTCTTGCAATATTGCACCAGTCCAGTTGCTTCTTTGTGTCCAGCTAGTTCCACCGTCTGCAGTGTCGTAATTGTTGATTCCGCCTGTAACTAATTTTTCATCGTTTGCTGGGTCCATTTCGAACATCAAATCATAATTTGCTTGTTGACCTGTGTAACCATAAGTAGTTATTCTTCCTTCGTTAGCAATGTTCCCTGGTTGCGCTAGAACTGTTGTTGTAGCGAAATCATCGTTAGTTTTGATTATAGTTGTTTCAACAATTGCAACTGCTGGAGCCGCTGGTTGGTTCAATTCTGCAACCACATATACTTTTCCTGGAGTACTTTTAGAAACCGCAATTTGAGTTCTCGCTCCGTTGGCTACAGCAAATTTTTCTATAAAAGTTGTTCCATCAGCAGAAGAAAAAACTTTTCCACCACCATCGCCAAAAATTGTACTTTCTGTTGTTGACAACCAAACTTTGTTGTCAGAACCTATTTCTATATCATTTGGAGAGTGTTTGTGACCTGCTGCGGTTAATGGCACTGCAATTTCAGACCAGGTTAGTCCATTGTTAACAGACTTGTACAAACCGTAAGTTGTACCGCCTAAAAAAGTTGCTGCTCCCGCTGAACGGTATGAAGTATCACCAGCTGCTGCATAAATTTCTGAAACACCACCGTTATTTCTAATTTTAATAGCGTTAATGTGTTGTACACCTGGTACCATGTTTCCAGTAAATGTTCCGTCAGATGGGTTTAAGCTCAAATTAACAGCACCTGAAAGTAGTGCGTTTTGCAACATATCGCCTTCTGCTTTTGTAATCATTATTGCAGGAATTGTAATTGTTGCATCTGTACCTCCCATTGCAAATGGCAAATCGGTATTATTGTTCATTATGATTACTGCTACTGCACCAGCGTCTTGAGCTGTTTTGACTTTTGATGTAAAAGAACAATTTCCTCGTCTTATTAATGCAATTTTACCTAATAAATCTGACGGATTTGCATAAACATCACAAACTGTTGCTGTTGTCAAAACTGGAATATCGTTTTTATAAACAATCTCGTTTGTAATTATACTTGTAATTCTTGGAGCCGAACTAAAAGATGCTGGAGCCTCGACCATCAAATAATTACCAGTAATTCCGCTAGGACTGTTTACTGTAAAATTAGATGCTGAATTAAAATAAGTTGGACCAGAAATTCCACCAAAAATATTATTCCAAGTTGCACCACCATCGGCAGATTTCCAAATTCCATCTCCGTTACAATCGCCACCAACATAAGATTCTCCCGTTCCAACATACCACAATTGTGAATTGTTTGGATCTACAGTAATACAAGAAATCGCTAGATTATCAGGAATACCTACTCTTGTCCAAACTGATGTTGGGTTTGAAATATTTGTGTTTTTCCACAATCCTCCAGAAACGCCACCTGCAAAAGCAGTTTCGTTAGTTGGGTCGTTTGGATCAAACATAACTGCTCTTACTCTTCCGCCAACATTATTTGGACCTCTTTCTATCCAATTATTATCAATTCCGTCTCCAGGATTTCTGTTTTGTGGACTGTTAGCTTTTTCAAATTCTAATTGTTTTCTTAAAGCAACTAATTTTTCGGTAGTTGGTCTTCCAGTTTCTGGATTCATGGTTAACTCCCAATTGTCTTCAAAATATTTGTTTGGAGGCAATCCTAAAGCTTTACTTTGTTGTTTTGTATAAGTTTTAGTAATTCTGTAAGGACTGTTTTTAAGAAAATCAGCATGTTTTTTTCTTAAAGCAACAATTTCTTTGCTTGGTTTAACAACACATGATGTTGTTTCTGTTTTTTTTGAAATTTTATTTATTGTTTTGGATTGTGAAAACCCTGACACAAAAAACAACATCAAAATAATTGATAAAAATAAATTTTTTTTCATAATTTTTAGTAGTAAATAATTTAATAGTGCGTAAAGTTAACAAAAATTAAATAAATTTCAAATTTTTTTGAAATTATAACCTTTGTTTAAGAGTTGATACTTTCAATAACAATCGTTAATTAACAATCTAACTAATTTTTCCTGAAACATTTTGATAATATATTAAAGCATTACCATCTGTTAACATTGAAATAAAATGACAAATGTGTAACAATCTTTCGTACAAACTGTCTTTTTCAAGATTGTATTTTTCGGGCAGAATTTGCATTAACAAATTGTCATAGTTGGTGGCGCAATTGTTATGATTATTGTTAAAAGCCGTAATAAACTTATCTAGTAAAGTATTGATTATCTGGTAACCAGAAATTTCTTTTTCGATAACTTCACGAGATTGATAAATATTTTTGACGCTTAGTTTAATAATGTCGTCCATTTGGGCTTTGTACTTGCTTTTATCCATTATTGAATAAGGAAAATTGCCCGATAAAATTAAATCTTCGTTCTCGACAAAAACTTTTACTGCATCGTTTATCAAACTGCCAATTGCCAGTGCCCGCAAATAACTTATTCGGTCTTCTTTGGTGGTTAATGTGTTGTATTTTTTGGAATCTATCGAATCTTTAACCAATTTGATTAAATATTCTAAAGCAAAATCCTCTGAAACCAATCCAAGATTCATTCCGTCTTCAAAATCTATTATTGTATAGCAAATATCGTCTGCAGCTTCGACTAAATATGCCAGCGGATGACGTTCGAAACCAACGTCTGGATTGCTTTTATTGGGAATCATTCCTAATTCTGATGCAACTTCTAGAAAGAAATTTTTATCGGTTTGAAAGAAACCATATTTTTTATCGGCAATATTATTGGTTGGTTTTTTTGGCAAACTTTCTTTTGGATATTTCATAAATGCGCCTAAAACTGCATAAGTAAGCCTAATTGCGCCCGCAACTCCTGGGCGGTTTGCTGTAAGCACCGAAAAACCATTGGCGTTTCCTTCAAAATCTATAAGATCTTGCCATTGTTTATCGGTTAAATATTCTTTGAATTGTTGTCCATTTCCTATCGAAAAATATTCGCCAATTGCTTTTTCGCCCGAATGTCCAAACGGCGGATTGCCAATATCGTGTGCCAAAGATGCTGCAGCAACAATGGCTCCAAAATCGTTAAATTCATAGCCATGAATGGTATGCAAATGCGGGTATTTCTCAATAATTTTTTTGCCGACCAATCGACCAATCGACCGACCAACCACCGAAACTTCTAGGCTATGCGTTAATCGTGTGTGAACAAAATCGGTTTTGGACATCGGAATAACTTGTGTTTTATCTTGCAAACTTCTAAATGCTGCCGAAAAAATTATGCGGTCATAATCGACTTCGAAACCCAATCTGGTATCGTCTTGCTCTTTGCGTAAACGTTTGCTCGAGTCGCCTTGGCGTTTTAAAGATAATAATTGTTCCCAGTTCATCATTGATTTTGGAATGTTGATTAATGATTTTAGATTGCAGGTTACAGATTTTCAAAAAAATTAAAAATCCAATTTTCCAACATATTTTATTAGTTTGGCAATTTTAACTTTTCTGCGGTTAATGTATGATGAAGAATCTGTTGCTTTGTATTTTCTAGGATTTGGCAATATGGCAGCAATTCCAGCGGCTTGTTGCACCGAAAGACTTTTGGCATCTTTCTTATACCAATGTTTGGCAGCAGCTTGAGCACCATAAACACCATTTCCCATTTCGATAGAATTAAGATATACTTCGAGAATGCGTTCTTTTCCCCAAATAAATTCTATTAAAAAAGTGAAATAAGCTTCGAATATTTTACGAATATAACTTCGACCTTGCCACAAGAATACGTTTTTGGCAGTTTGTTGACTAATTGTGCTTCCGCCTTTAATTTTTTTTCCTTTGTTATTACTTTTAAAGGCTTTTTGCATTGCAGTAAAATCAAATCCATGATGTTGCATAAAAGTTCCGTCCTCGCTAGCAATTACCGCTTTTTGTAGATTAAGCGAAATTTCGTCTATCGAAACCCAATCGTGGCTGCATGTCATTTCTTTTCCATCGAGTTTTTGTTCAATCGAGCGGGTTATCATTAATGGCGTGAACGGTACAGGAATAAACTTATAAACAATAACCAACAAAACTGAAATTGCAAAAAAATATAAAATTATTTTTTTTAAAAGTCTAAAAAACTTAAATTTTAAACTTGTGTTTTGCGGTATTTTTTTTCCTGAAGTCGATTTTATTTTAACTGCCATAAGTTCTAATTAGTTTTTTAGAATAATTGTAAAAATAAAAACTATAAATTTGATTGAATTTGTATGACTAATGCTTCAAATTCTTCTTTGGATAACGAAACTTTGTTTTGAAAACGCATTTCCTCCATTTCGTTGAGCGGAATTAAATGCACATGAGCGTGCGGAACTTCTAGACCAATAACTGCCATTCCTATTCTTTTACAAGGAATAGTTTTCTCTAATGCAATTGCTATTTTCTTAGAAAAAAGCATCAATTCTATATATAAATCGTTTTTTAAGTCAAATATTTTATTTATTTCTTGCTTAGGAATGCACAAAGTATGACCAATTGCATTTGGATTAACATCTAGAAAGGCTAAAAAATCGGCAGTTTCAGCAATTTTATAACTAAGAATTTCACCGTTAATTATTTTAGAAAAAATAGTCATTGTTAGAAAAAATTTAGATTGTTTATATACTGAAAACTAAGACTGAAACTAAAAAACTAATCCCTCCAGATTTCTAAAATTTCGAATTTTATAATACCATTTGGAACGGTAATTTCGGCAATTTCGCCAACTTTTTTACCCAATAAACCTTTTCCGATAGGCGAAGTTACAGATATTTTACCAGTTTTTAAATCGGCTTCGCTTTCTGCAACAAGCAAATATTTCATTTCCATTCCGTTGGTTTGGTTCTTGATTTTCACATTCGATAATGCCAAAACTTTTGATGTATCTAGTGTAGACTCATCGATTAATCTAGCGTTAGAATGCACTTCTTCAAGTTTGGCAATTCGCATTTCAAGCATGCCTTGTGCTTCTTTGGCAGCGTCGTATTCTGCATTTTCAGACAAATCGCCTTTGTCTCTTGCTTCGGCAATATCTGCAGATGCTTTTGGACGCATAACTCCTTTTAAATAATCTAGTTCGTCACGTAATTTTTTTAATCCTTCTGCTGTGTAATAAGATACTGCGCTCATAATTGCTCGTTTATATAAAATAGAAAAAATCCCACACTTGTTGGGATTTCTTTTTACAAAGATATTAATTATTTTTTTATTGACTAATTAAATGTTAATCATATTTAATGTCAAAGTTAAATAAATTAATTTTGTTGTCTGGAATTTTAATTGTGTTTTTTATGAAAAATTTAATTTTCGCTTTTATTTACATCATATTATTGACATCGTGCGATAAAAATTCTGTAGTGAACAACAACCCGAATTTACCAAATTATACGTTTTCGATTGATATAAATCTGGATTTACCTAATTACAATAACCTAAATTTTACTGGAAATTCTGTTATTATAAATACGCAAGGTGCTGGCATTCGTGGCGTTATTTTGTTTAATTCTGGAAGTGGATTTTTAGCATTTGATGCTGCTTGTCCAAACCAATCGTTATCTGATTGTTCGACAATGACAATTTCTGATATTAGTGCAAATTGTCCATGCGATAACAAAAAATACAGTCTTTATACAGGCATTTCTGAAGGTCAAAAATATGCTATGAAAGCATACCAAGTTCGAGTTTCGAACAAAATTGTTACTATATCTAATTAAAATAATCTTTAAAAAAAAATTATGTTAAATTTCGAATTATACAATCCAACAAACTATGTGTTTGGTAAAGATCAAATGCAAAAACTATCAACATTGGTTCCTAAAAACGCTAAAATTCTTTTAGTTTATGGAGGCGGAAGCATTTTTAAAAATGATATTCACAGTCAAGTTATCAAAAACTTAGAAGGTTTCGAAATCATAGAATTTGGTGGAGTTGAACCCAATCCAAGATTCGAAACATTGCTAAAAGCGGTCGAAATAGTCAAAAAAGAGCAAATAACTTTTATTCTAGCAGTTGGTGGCGGTAGCGTAATAGATGGTGTCAAATTCATTTCGGGCGCAACCCATTTTGAAGGAAACCCAATCGAGATATTAAAAAAACGCATTTTATTTACCGATTTATCTAAAGTAATTCCGTTTGGAGTTGTTTTAACTTTACCTGCAACAGGCTCTGAAATGAATTCGGGTTCGGTAGTAACAATAAATGCTACAAAAGAAAAATTGGTTTTAGGCGGAAGCGCATTGTTTCCAAAATTTTCTGTTTGTGACCCAACCGTAATAGCATCTTTACCAAAAAGACAAATCCAAAACGGTGTTGTCGATGCCTATACTCATGTTTTAGAACAATATTTAACTTATCCGCACGATGCGATTTTGCAAGACAGAATTGCCGAAAGTATTTTGCAAACATTGGTGGAAATTGGTCCAAAAGTTGTTGAAAACCCAACAGACTATAAATTAGCATCGAATTTTATGTGGAGTGCAACCATGGCATTAAACGGATTAATTCAAAAAGGCGTTCCTAGCGATTGGGCAACGCACATGATTGGTCACGAACTAACAGCGTTATACGAAATAGACCATGCTAGAACTTTGGCAATTGTTGGTCCAAATTTATATAAGGTTATGTTCGAAACCAAAAAAGATAAATTGGCACAATATGGCGAAAGAATTTTTAATATTCAAGGCAACTCTATCGAGGATAAAGCAAATAAAGCTATAGAAAAAACAATCGAGTTTTTTAAAATAATGGGAATGGAAACCAAAATTTCTGAATTTACTAATGATTATTCTAATACTGCTGAATTCATTACTAAACGATTTGAAGAAAGAAAATGGTTGGCACTTGGCGAAAAACAAAATATTACTTTAGATAAAGTAAAAGAAATTGTAGAAATGAGTTATTAAAAATGGCTATTGTATTTTAATATGTGATATTTTTTATCCACAGATTATTGAAGATTTTTTTATTATCGTATAGTAAAAAAACATTTAAATCTTTTAAATCTTTAGCATAAAGCTTTTATATAAATATACTTTTTAGAACATTTCGTAAAAAATTTATAACTTTTAATATACAATAAAAATCAAATAATTATTTTATGAATATATAAATTTACAATAAGTAAAATTTGAATTTTTAAAAAACCGTTATTAATTGCACAATATTCAAAAATCTAACCCGCAAATAAACAATTGCAAATTCCACTTTAATCAATACATTTGCAAAAACAATTTTAATAAAATAAAATGTCAACAGTAGCACAACAATTCGGAATGACCGAAGCACTAAAACAACTTGGAATTCAAGAAATAAACCAAGGAACATCAACCGGAATTAATCATTTTTCGAATGGAGAAATTCTGGAAAGTTATTCGCCAGTCGACGGAAAATTAATTGCATCTGTAAAAACTTCGACACCCGAAGATTACGAAAAAGTAATGCAATCGGCAACCGAAGCTTTCAAAACTTTTAGGTTAATGCCAGCGCCACAACGCGGAGAAATTGTGCGTCAGTTTGGAGAAAAATTACGTAAAAATAAAGAAGCTTTAGGAAAACTTGTTTCTTACGAAATGGGAAAATCTCTACAAGAAGGTTATGGAGAAGTGCAAGAAATGATAGACATTTGCGATTTTGCTGTTGGTTTATCTAGACAACTTCACGGATTAACAATGCATTCTGAACGTCCAGGACACAGAATGTACGAACAATACCACCCAATGGGAATTGTTGGAATCATATCGGCGTTTAATTTTCCGGTAGCAGTTTGGGCTTGGAACACAGCTTTGGCCTGGATTTGTGGCGATGTTTGTGTTTGGAAACCATCAGAAAAAACACCTCTTTGTGGCGTAGCTTGTCAAAACATAATTGCCGAAGTTATCAAAGAAAATAATCTTCCAGAAGGAATTTCTTGTTTGATAAATGGCGACTACAAAGTTGGCGAATTAATGACCAATGACAAACGTGTACCGTTAATTTCTGCAACTGGTTCTACCCGAATGGGGAAAATCGTTGCGCAAGCAGTAGCAGGAAGGTTAGGAAAATCATTGTTGGAATTGGGCGGAAACAACGCAATAATTGTTACGCCAGATGCAGATATAAAAATGACAGTCATTGGAGCCGTTTTTGGGGCTGTTGGAACCGCAGGACAACGTTGTACTTCTACCAGAAGATTGATTATTCACGAAAGTATTTACGATAAAGTTGTTGCAGCAATTGTTTCGGCTTATGGTCAATTGAAAATAGGAAATCCGTTAGACGAAAAAAATCATGTTGGCCCATTAATTGATGTTCATGCTGTCGAAATGTACAACAATGCATTAACAAAAGTTGTTGCCGAAGGCGGAAAAATTCTTGTTGAGGGCGGCGTGCTTTCTGGCGAAGGCTACGAAAGTGGTTGTTATGTAAAACCAGCAATTGCAGAAGCTAAAAACGAATTTGAAATCGTGCAACACGAAACTTTTGCACCAGTATTGTATTTGATGAAATACTCTGGAACTGTAGATAATGCAATTGCTTCTCAAAACGGAGTAGCTCAAGGATTATCATCGGCGATTATGACTAATAATTTGCGTGAAGCAGAACTTTTCTTGTCTGTTCAAGGATCGGATTGTGGCATTGCCAATGTAAATATAGGAACATCTGGAGCCGAAATTGGAGGTGCTTTTGGTGGCGAAAAAGAAACTGGTGGCGGACGAGAATCAGGATCTGATGCTTGGAAAATATACATGCGCCGTCAAACTAATACTATCAATTACACAACCAGTTTGCCGTTGGCACAAGGAATAAAGTTTGATTTGGATTAGATTAAGACTTCGAGATTCTAGACTAAAGATTAAAAGAATAGAGACTTGAAGACGTTTTAATTTTATAATTTATAATATTATCATTAAAAAAAGCCGATTTGAAAATTTCAAACCGGCTTTTTGTATTATAAATATTATTTATAAATTGAAAGAAGCTCCAATTACAAACACAAATTGATCATTAAATCCTCCATTATTGGCACTTTCGTAAGATGCTATCGGAAAACCAAGTTCGGTAAATAATCCAAAACCATCAGAGAAAAAATATCTTCCACCTAAATGTGCACCAAAAGCTTTGGTTCCTAGATTTAATCCTGGATAAATATCAACCTCGTCGCCCAAAGTCAAAACTTTACCAATGTTGGCATTAAATCTGGCTTTAATATCGGCACGGTCTTTAAATGGAACAGAATAACCAGCAGGCAAATCACCAAATCCTAACAAATACGAACCTACAAAACCATAAGACATGTTTTCGCCTATTCCGAAATCTGCAGAAACTTGAATTCCGTTTGCTCCGTTTTGAAAAGTTGCTCCAACTTGTGCTTTAACATCGCCTTTTCCTTTGAATGCTTGTGCATTTGCGAAAGTAACTGCAACTAACATTAATAATGTAAATATTTTTTTCATTTTTTTATTGTTTAAAATTATATTACAAATTAAAGTAAAATATTTGAGAATACAAATTAAATTTAAGTTTTCGATATTCAATAAAAACTGTGACTGAGACTGAAAACTATAAAACTTAATTTCTCCCTTTTTCATCAGGATATAAATCTGGCAAAAAATCACTTTGCCAAAATTCTTTGGTTTCAATGTCCAGCATTGTCAATTTCCCTTTAAAAGCTGCACCAGTATCTATGTTCCAAATATTGGCTTTGTTGACTGGTACCGTTTTGTTAATTCTGGTAGTTGGCGTGTGACCAATATAAATTTCGTTATAAATCAAAAATCTTTTTGGATAATATGGACTTAATTCGCTGATACTTTCGTCAAATGACAACGCGGTTTCCCACAAAGTGCGGTCCCAATAAAACATTTTCGGAAAATATTCGAAATCAACACCGCTCATGTTAGTAAAACCAGCATGAATAAAGAGTCTGTTTTGGTCGTCGAGATAATAATTGTGTAATGATTTAAGAAAAACAATATGTTCGAGTTTCTTGGACTCAGTAACTTTTTCGTAAGCAGTAACCGTAGCTTCGCCACCGTGTTTGAACCACAATCCTTGGTCGATATTCTTGTTGCTGTTGGACAGCCAATCTAAAAATAATTGGTCGTGGTTGCCACGAATAAAAATACAATCGTAAGTTTTAGACAAATTAATCAGAAAATCTATGAGTTGTGGCGATTCTGACCAGCCATCTACATAATCGCCAAGAAAAATAAGTTTATCGGTTGGTTTTAAATTGGTTTTTTTAAGAATTTGGACCAATGCACGCAAACCTCCGTGAATGTCGCCTATGACAAATGTGCTCATGTGTTTGAATTATTGTAAGTAAATTAAACTAAAAAAAATTAATAATCAAAATTAGTAACTTTTTATTGATTTTGTACGATTTATAATCTATTGATAAATAGATATTTAGCTTTTTAGAACTAAAACTTTAACAAAATGTATAGTAAAAGTGTAAAATAAAAATTTGGTCTGGTTATAATTTTGTCAAAATTATTTAAAGCAAATGATTTAAAAATTCAATTATTTATAAACAAAATTATTCACATAAGAAAATTCTTAAACAAACAAACTTAACAAATTAAAACTTAAAACTATGAAAACATTATCTACTACTTTAGCTATTTTCGCATTATTATTGTCAACAACTGCTTTTAGTTCGGTTGGAAGTGGTGAGATTCAACCACCGATTAGAAATGATAGACCAGGTATCGAATTAAATAAGAATAATAATTTAAACGAAATAAATTCTCCAATAAGAAACGACAGACCAGGTATAAATATATAATTTTTTTGAAATTGAATTATAAAGAATAAAATGT
Source organism: Bacteroidota bacterium (assembly GCA_031408435.1). GTDB lineage: Bacteria > Bacteroidota > Bacteroidia > Flavobacteriales > Flavobacteriaceae > Flavobacterium. The sequence continues at coordinate 61,981 of JANNWM010000047.1, read as the reverse complement.
TAAATTTGAACATGAATTCATCAAATTTAAAAATTCTTGCTTTATTATTCATAAAGATTGTAATCTTTTGTAGTTGTCAAAACGAGATTAAAAAAAATGTAGAAAATAGTTCTAAAATTAATAAATTGCTTCTCGAATCAAACGATTTATTGTCAGATAATAAATTAAGAAAAGAATCGGCAAATCAACTTTTAGGTATTTTAAAAACAAAAAGAAATGATTCTTTAACTCGAATTCTTTATTTTAAATTAGCCGACAGGTATTTTAACCTATACGAGGATTTAAAATTTAAAGATGTTTCCGAAATTGTATTTAAATTATCTAAAAAGAGCAAAGATTCTGTTTCAATTGCGAAAAGTTTAAAATATTTAGGAGATTATCATTATAATATTTTTCAAAATGATAGTGCCTATTTTTATTTAACAAAATCTGAAAAAACTTATCAAAAAATAAAATATAAAATTGACTTAACCGAAATTCAACTTTATAAAGCAAATATATTATTATTCGAAAAAGATTTTGCTGGTTGTGAAATAGCAATAATCAATATTCTTAAAAAAGCATTAAAAGAAAAAAACAACAGATTAATTTATGATTGTTACATTACATTAGGAAATGCTCTTGATGGTTTGAATGATTTTGATAAATCTTTAGAATATTTTAATAAAGCATTAAAAGTTTCTGATAAATTAATAAATGATTCTCAATTTTTATCATTAAAATCTCAAACCTACAATTATATAGGAACTGCATACAATAAAAACCAAAGTTATAAAAAAGCAATTTCGTATTTTGAAAAAGGTTTAAAAATATCAAATTCAAAAAAAATTGAACCTTTTTTATATGCTAATTTAATCAACAATCTTGGTTATTCAAAATTCAAACTAGCAGACATATCTGCCATAAATCAATTAAACGAGGCTTATAAAATTCGAGACTCGCTAAAAAACATTCCAGGTATTGTTTCTAGCAAAATAAATCTTTCTGAATATTATTTATATCAAAAAGATACTGCAAAAGCATTGGTTTTTGGCAACGACGCCAAGATAATGGCTCACGAAAACAAAATTTTCGAGGACGAGTTAAAAACGCTGGAACTACTGGCGAAAATTGACCCGAAAAACAACGAAATTTACAACAGTCGGTTTATAAAACTAACCGATAGTTTGCAAAACAACGAGCGGGCAACCAGAAACAAATTTGCCAGAATTGAGTTTGAAACCGACGAAATTCTTAACGAAAAAAACTCAATCGAAATCGAAAAAGATAAAATTTCGTCGCAACGTTGGCTTATTTTGGGTTCGTGTTTATTGGTTTTAATATTTGCTGGATTGCTGTATTTCACGAAAATGCAACACTCTAGAAACAAAGTTTTAGAGTTCGAGAAAGAGCAACAAATTGCAAACGAAGCCATATATCAGTTAATGTTAGACCAACAATCGAAAATTGATGAAGGTCGAAATGCTGAAAAAAAACGAATTTCGCAAGAATTGCACGACGGCATAATAGGCAAATTGGCTTCGATTAGGTTGAATTTGTTTGTACTAAGCAAAAGAAACGATCAGGAAACTATTGATAATTGCTTGGTTCATATAAATAAAATAATAGGAATAGAAAACGAAATTCAAGCCATTTCTCGAGATTTGGCAAAAGATATTTTCTTGGAAAAAGACAGTTTTAAAATAATTATTCAAGAATTGTTCCAGAACCAAGCTTTAATTTCTAATTTGAAATATACAATCGATATTGACAACAAAATTAATTGGGAAAATATTGCAAGCACAACCAAAATGCATTTGTATAGAATTTTTCAGGAAAGTTTACAAAATATTAATAAATATGCCAATGCCAAAAATGTAAATTTGAAAATTTATCAATCAGATGGTCAAGTATTTGTTTCGGTTTCTGACAACGGTAAAGGTTTTGACGTTTTGAATATCAAAAATGGAATTGGTCTTAAAAACATGAAATCGAGGTCAGATTTAATATCTGGAATGTTAAAAATTGATTCTAAAAAAGACAAAGGAACTTGTTTGTCTTTGGTTTTTCCGATATAAATGTATATTTGTACCAGTTATGGAAGAAAAAAAGCAAATAAAAATATTAATGGTCGACGACCATCCGTCGATGTTAGATGGGTACAAACTGATATTGTATTACAATTATTTAGGCTTAGAAATAGAAACTACAACGGCACATAATTGCGAAAATGCCTATGAAATAATTTCTCATCCATTGAAAAAAAATTATTTCGATTTGGCTTTTTTAGATTATAGTTTGCCAATATTTGCTGAAAAAAACATCAATAACGGCGAAGATTTAGGTTTAATTTTAAGAAGTCATTCGCCTGATACCAAAATTGCAATTCTGACTTCGCACACCGAAGTTTTGTTGTTGTATCAGATAATTAAAAATTTAGATCCAAACGCATTACTTGTTAAAAGTGATTTTAGTGCAGAAGAATTGCTAGTAGCTTTCGAAATGATTTTAGAAGGCGAAATTTATTACAGCGCAACCGTAAAACAAGTTTTGAGAGAATTGTTGCTGCCAGAAAAATTTCTTGGCAAACTAAATAGACAAATTTTAGCATTGATTGGCGAAGGTGTAAAAACTAAAAATTTGCCTGAACACATAAATCTTACTTTAAGCGCAATCCAAAAAAGAAAAACTCAAATCAGAATTTATCTAAATCTTGAAAAGGGAACAGACGACGAGATTATAAAAGAAGCCAAAAAAAGAGGTTTGATTTAAACCCAGAATAAGGGTAAAAATACCTACAAATCAAACTTTAACAAAATGTACAGTAAAACTGTAAAACAATTCTTATAAGTTGACTTAATTTTGTAATTGAAATAAAAAGCACCATTTTCATTTCAATTACAAAATTAAGTCAAATGGAAAACGAAAAAAACGAAAATTCTGAAAAGTTAAGTTTTATATTTTTGAATTTGGCATTTGCAATTTCGATGTCGTTTTGCATAGCAATGTTTTATTTTTATATCATTAACTGGACACCATTATTAGAGGTCGATTATTCGAATCTTGAATTTTCGTTTCAAAAATCAGTATTATTTATAAATAAATTACAGTTTGGATTGCCGCTTTATGGAAATATAATTTTTATAATTTCATTATGGCTATTATTAATATATAATGTTTTAAAAGAATTGAAAAAACCAATGCACACTATTTTCCCTTTAGTTAAAAACAAATTTTTGATTAAAGTTACAAATCTTTTTTTTTAGATAAAAACCAAACCCCCAAATCACGGTTTTTATTGGAATTTTCGACCACGAATGCGAAATTATTTTTTGAGTTATTTGAGAAAAGTTAATAGAGTTTATGCGTTTCGTGGTTGATTTTTTTTGTTGTGTTAATTCCAAATTAAAATTGCTTTTACTTACATTTGCAAAATGCAATTTACTTATCCGAAAGCCGAAAAACTTAAAAGCAAAACCACAATAGATTCATTGTTTTCGGTTGGAAAATCGGTTTCTAAATATCCGTTACGCTTGGTTTATGTGCCACTAGTTTTAGAAAATAACGAAAAAATAAAATTTGGTGTTTCGGTTTCTAAAAAATATTTCAAAAAAGCAGTAGACCGAAATTATTTCAAACGTGTTTTGCGAGAAACTTATCGATTGAACAAACACTTGTTGCTGGAGAATATGGAACAACCTTATGCAATTATGTTTTTTTATCAAACAAAAGAACGGTTGGCATATCAAGAGATTGAATCAAAAACTGTAAAATTATTCGAAAAATTTATTACTCAAATAAATGAAGAGTCCAAATAATTGGACTTTATATTTGGTTTACAATAAATTAAACCAAATCTATTTTAACATATAAAACCATATTAAACCCAAAATATAGGTTAGGTTTAAAAAAATTGAGAAAGGTTTTTTAACAGAAACATACAACTTTGATCTTTTATTATTATTTTCGTAAACGATTTAATTTTATTAGAAAAATCAAGAATAAAAACAAAAAAAATGTACAAATTTTTTAAAAAGAAATATATTCTGCCTGTAATAGCTTCAGGTTTTTTGTTTGTGGGTGCAAGTTTCAAAGAAGATTTTTTTGAAATTGCCAAACAAATAGAAATTTTTACAGAAATATACAAAACCGTCAATATGAATTATGTTGACGAAGTAAATCCAGCAGATTTGATGGATAAATCTATCAAAAGCATGCTTGCAGAATTAGATCCATATACCAATTATTTCACAGAACAAGATGTTGTGAAATTCAAAATCAACAATACCGGAGAATATACAGGAATTGGCGCAATTATTACTCGAAAAGAGGACAAAGTAATCGTCAAAGAAGCCTATAAAAACTTTCCTGCTGACAAGGCTGGTCTAAAAGCTGGTGATGAAATTACACAGATTGGCGATATTATGTTGGCCGATTACAAAGACGATGCTACACAACTTTTTAGAGGTTCAAAAAACACTAAAATTCCATTAAAATTCATTCGTCAAGGCAAACAAGAAACTGCAACAATAACACTAGACGAAGTCGAAATTAAAGCGGTTCCGTTTTATTCTAAAATCGATGAGAAAACAGGCTATATAGTATTAACAGCATTCAATAAAAAAACCACAATCGAGACCAAAGAAGCTTTATTGGCTTTGAAAAAAGATGGGGCAGAAAAAATAATTCTTGATTTGCGGGGAAATCCAGGCGGTTTATTGCAAGAAGCAGTAAATGTTTGCAACCTTTTTGTTCCAAAAAACGAAATTATAGTTACAACAAAATCTAAAGTAGAAAAATACAACACAACCTATAAAACCAATCAAGATCCAGTCGATTTAGAAATTCCGCTTGTTGTAATTGTAGATGGTAAGAGTGCGTCTGCATCTGAGATTGTTTCTGGGGCTTTACAAGACCTTGACCGTGCGGTTATTGTCGGAAGCCGCAGTTTTGGAAAAGGTTTGGTGCAACGCCCAATGGATTTATTGTACGGAACACAAGTAAAAGTAACTATATCTCGTTATTTTACGCCTGCTGGCAGATGTATTCAGGCATTAGATTATTTGCATAAAGGTAAAGACGGAAAAGCAATTAGAACAGAAGTTGTGAACTATAACGCTTTTAAAACCAAAAAAGGTCGAACGGTTTATGACGGTGGTGGCATTCAGCCTGATATAGAAATGATTGAGTCCAAAACCAGCGCAATAACCGATGCCTTAGTAAAAAACGATGGTATATTTAATTTTGTAACAGAATATTATTATAAAAATCCGAATTTAGGCGACAAAATTCCGACAATTTCTGATGCTGATTTTATGAATTTTAAAGCTTTCCTAAAAAAAACAAAATTTAATTTTAATACCGAAAGCGAATTGGCGTTAAAGAAAACGTTAGAAGCAGCAAAAAAAGAAAAAATTGACGAAAATATTGCAACCGAATATCTAGTTTTGATGACCGCAATCGAAAAAAGCGAAGACAAGCTTTTGGATAAAAACCAAACCGAAATCAAAAAATTAATTCTAGACGAAATCATCAAACGGTATCAATATAAGGAAGGCTTGTATCAATATTATACAAAAAACAACTCAGAAATAAAAAAATCTGTTGCAATATTAACAGATCAAGTACAATACAAACAAATCTTGAAACTATAAATGAAGCAGTTTCTGAAATTGAGTCTAATTTTGTTTTTTGGACAAATTATGTCTCAAGAGAATGCAATTCATTCTGTATATTTTAAGGTTGGAAAATTCGATTTAGAGCGTATTCAACTAAATAATTTGGTTGATTTTGTGAATAAAACAGATTCAAGTGCCGTCGAAGCAATTCAGATTTTTGGATATACTGACGATGTTGGCAACGAAAAATACAACATTAATTTATCGAACAAAAGAGCCAATTATATTCAAAAACATTTAATGAATAATGGAATAAAAACCAAATTTATTTTAAAAATAGAAGGCAAAGGCAAAATTTTATTAGTCGAAAACATCAAGCAAAATGTAGATGAAATTCGTTACAGAAACCGCCGAGTTGATGTTTTTTTGAAACTAAAACCAACTCAAATCCTGAAACCAGAACCAAAAAGATATTTTCAAGAAATTCTAAAAGTGCACAATGTTGGCGATAAGATCAATTTAGAAGATGTTTTTTTTGAGACTGGTAGCAGCGTTTTATCTGAAGAAACAAAAAAAGAGTTAGACATAATAATCGACTCTGTAAAGGAAAGCAATATTTATATGTTCGAAATACAAGGTCATGTTTGCTGTGTGCCACCCACCGAAAACGAGGCATTGGACAAGGATACTAAAAAAAGGGGTTTGTCTAAAAATCGTGCTAAAGCAGTTTATGATTATTTTGTTTCTAAGAATATTCAGCCCGAAAGAATGACGCACAAAGGTTATGGAAATACTGTTCCTCAAGGAAAAGGCGATGAGTTTGATCGAAGAGTAGAAATTTTAGTAACCAAAATTTAGCATCTTAAATCAATTAAAAAAAGCACAAACCGAAAAATAAGTTTGTGCTTTTCGTATAAATATAGTTTTAATTCAAAATAGCTTCAATTCCAGGCAAAACTTTACCTTCAAGCATTTCTAGCATTGCACCACCACCAGTCGAGACATAACTCATTTTGTGTTCGAAACCAAATTGTTTTACAGCAGCTACCGAATCGCCACCACCAACTAATGAGAAAGCTCCGTTTTGAGTTGCTTCTGCAATAAAATTACCTAATTGAACAGTTCCGTTGGCAAAATTTGGCATTTCGAAAACGCCCAATGGACCGTTCCAAAGTATTGTTTTCGATGCTAAAATAACTTCTTTAAAATTATCTAATGATTTTGGTCCAGCATCAAGCCCTTGCCAGCCAACTTCAATTTCGTTAACGTTAACAATTTTGGTGTTGGCTGTATTCGAGAAATTATCGGCCGCGACAACATCAACCGGAAGGTGAATTTGTACATTTTTTTCTTTGGCCAACCTCAAGATTTCTAAAGCCAATTCTTGTTTATCATCTTCGCAGATTGAGTTTCCGATATTTCCACCCAAAGCCTTGATAAATGTAAATGTCATTCCGCCACCAATAATCATGTTATCGACTTTGTCAAGAATGTTTTCGATAACCGTAATTTTCGACGAGACTTTGCTGCCTCCCAAAATTGCGGTTACAGGTTTTTGACTGTCTTTTAGGACTTTATTCAAGCTTACAATTTCTTTTTCCATTAGCAAGCCAAAACATTTTGCGTTAGAAAAAAATTGTGCAATAATAGTTGTCGAAGCATGCGCTCTGTGGGCTGTTCCGAAGGCATCGTTAACAAATATGTCGCCTAAAGCTGCGAGTTTTTTTGCGAAATCAATATTACCAGCTTCTTCTTCGGCATGAAATCTTAGGTTTTCTAATAATAAAATTTCTCCGTTTTGTAATTCATTTGAGGCAGAAATTGCTAGATCGCCAACACAATTGCCGACAAATTTAACTGGTTTTCCTAAAACTTCCGAAACTTTATTTAATATATGTTTTAATGAATATTTATCTTCAATACCATTTGGTCTTCCTAAATGCGACATTAAAATTACGCTTCCGCCATCGGCAATAATTTTATCTATTGTGGGTTTGGCCGCTTCGATTCTTGTGGCATCGGTTACATTAAAATTATCGTCTAGAGGTACATTAAAATCTACTCTAATAATTGCTTTTTTATTATTGAAATCGAAATCGTTTAAGGTTTTCATAGTTTTAAAATAAAATTTTTATTGTTATAAACCAAAATACCTAACAGATTTAAAAAAACCTGTTAGGATATAGTTAAAATATAATTGTAAAATTAATCTCTTGATAAATATTGCGTACAAGGGCAATTGCTCAAACCTTGAAAAATGTCCATTCCAAGAGTTAAAATGTGAGTTCCAGAATTGAAACCCGACAATTCGTTGGTGGTAACTAAATAGGAATAGCCAAAGTAAAAGTTTTTTTGTTTCATTCCAGCCATTGGACCAATCATAATTGGTTTTAGTGATTGATCGTTAAGAAATCTTGCTGATAAACCCGCCCAATAATAGTTTTCGTCTGGATTTTTCTTTCGAACTTTTATATTAAAGTCAGTTGTTGAACGTTTATCGCTTTGATAAAATTGATAAAAAACAGATGGTTCAATTTCTAATCCTTCTGTTAAATCGCTTTGAAAAATATAGCCGCTATAAATTTGATAATTTCTTAATAAATTGGGTTCTATTCCTTGAAAATCACGAATACTTTTATTCAACAAATTCGAAATATTAAAAGCCGTATAAAATGCTTTGTTTCGGTATAAAAAACCCAAATCAAAATTATTATTGGCATTGAACCTGTTGTTAACAATACTTTTATCAAAAATTGTTTGGTCAAACTGTTCGGTTTCTATTCTAAAATTATTGTAATTATAAGACAATCCAAAAGACAAAAACTGATTAGAATAATAATCAAGAATTATGTGTTGTGCAAACGAAAATTTGGCTCCGGCTTGACGCGTAAAACCATTTTTGTCGTTGTACAAAGATATTCCTACGCCCGAACGGTCTGCGATTCGCATGTCTGCATAGACAGATTGGTTTTGGGGTGCGTTTTTTATACCAACCCATTGGCTCAAGCCATTGACACGTATTCTTACATTATCGCCTATTCCTGCATAGGTTGGCGATACTACAAATGGGTTGTCGGCTAGTTGTTGCGTAAAAATTGGAACATTAAGTTCTTGACTATAACTTTGGGTAACTATTAATAATAATATTATGTTTATAATATTTCTCATTTTTTCATTTTTAAATTTAGATAGCATGTTTTTTCTCTTGTTTAATAAATGTTATCTATATAAAGTAAAGTTACCTACAAACTCGCGAGTACTGCTCTCTTCGGTTTTAACAATGTACCAATAATCTCCTGTTGGCAATTCTTGACCATCATATTTACCGTCCCAAGATTCTCCTTCTTTTAACGAAATTATTTTTCTGCCATATCTATCGAATACATAAAACACTAAATTTTTGTAATTGTAAGTGTTTTGTGGACTCCAACCATCGTTTTCGCCATCGCCGTTTGGAGAGAAGAAATTCGGAATAAATATATCAATAAAATTAAATTGTTTAGAAACCGTTAACTTACAATTGCTGTTATCGATAACCGTTACGGTGTATTTGCCAGTTTTATCGTAAATATAGGTATTGTCTGGACCAGTGTTTGCATCGTTAAACGTATAGTTATAAGGCGCAACACCACCAGTTGCAATTGCAATAATTTGGTTCAAGTTGCCTTCGGTCAATTTCAACACCAACGGATCGATAAATTTAATATCAAATGTACCTGATTTTCTACAACCATTGGCATGTAATACTTCGAATGTATGTGTGCCAACTGACAAGTTTTCTATTAAATATCCTAGCGAATTGTTACTCGGTAAGAATGAACCAAGATCAATTTTGAACTTTACATCGACAAGGTTTATTGAAGAATCGACAGTTATTAATAATCTGTTTAGAATTCCTGGTGCATCTTCTGGACAAGGATATGATATAGTTGCTATAGGGTTTATGAATACTGGCAAACCTAAAGTTATATCGTAACTTACTCTACAACCATTTGCATCGACAACATAAACCTTGTGAACACCGCCAACTAATCCAGAGAAAATATGCGAATAAACAGTTATTGCTGGCAAACCACCTGCAGGCGGATTAATAACAAAACCATCATTGGTAACAAAATAAGTACCTGTTCCTGCATTGTCTAAACTGACTGTGTAAGGTGATGTCCCACCAGAAATTTTGATACTGAAACTTGCATTGGCGTCAAATTTACATAGTTCTTCTTGTAAAATTGAAGCATCAGTAGCTTTTGAAATTAATTCGGAAGGTTCTGAAACAACGAATGAAATTCCCCGATTGAATGGACAATTTGCTGCATCTTTTACTTCTAAGAAATAACTGTTTGGTGCCAGTCCTGAAATTACATATCTAATACCAAATACATCTGGGTTAGACGATAATTTAATAATAGCACTTGGCGGAATGTTGACAAACTGATTAGCGGTTGTTGGATCGGTAATACTAGATATTGCATATTGCAAATTACCAATTGCATTTTGAATTTCTAGCACTAATTCTCCGTTGGTATCACTAAAACATTTAACCGTTTTTGGTGTAACTTTTACAATAAATTCTAATGGTTGTGTCAAAGTGAATGGAAATGGTAGTACTGGACAACTGTTTGTCGATGTAACTGTTATCAAGTAATTGCCAAAAGGAAGGTTATCAAATATGCCCGTTGTATTTACAGGTGCTATTAGTACACTTGGATTAGTTGCTGTTGCAATACTATAAGAATAATCAATATCGTAACCGCCTTGTGCAGTAACACTAATTTTACCATCGTTACCTCCAAAACAAGTTATGTTTCTTGTCAAAGCTGTTTTCAAAGTTATAGGATCAAAAGCTGGTGGCGTAATTATTCCTGTTGATATTTTACAACCATTAAAATCTTTAACTATATAACTGTAGTTTAGTTGATTGGCAAGAGTTGTAATTAATACCGATGTTGCAAAAGGCGTTGTTGAATAAGTAAGCCCACCGTCAGAGCTGTAAGTATATGGCCCAGTACCACCAGTTGCACCCAACTCAAGAATAGCTTGAACGTTACATCTGGCTGGAGTTTGAATGGTTAGTGTTGGTGCGATTTCGGTTGGGTTTAATACTGTATAGGGTCCAAACTGAGATTTACAACCAAAACCATCCTCGATAACTACATTATAAGTTCCCGCAGCAACATCATAAAATGTCGTGGCAGATGTTGGTCCGTCGAGTTTTTGGTCTCCTGGAGCAACAGCATTAAATAATGTAAATGTATAATTTGTGCCTGTACCGCCAGAAATACCAGCGAGCGTAATATTTATTGTTGTATCATCACCGATACAAGCCAATGTTTGAGTAGATGGTGCGACAGTATAGGTAATTGGCAATGGATCTTGCAACAATACAAATCTAGAATTGTCAGTACAGCCATTGGCATCGGTAACAAATACTTGATAATTTCCTGCTTCTAAACTAGTTGCGTTCCCTAGAAATGGACCGGGATTTCCAGGATTTGTTGTATTGATTAAATTAACCAAATAAGGAGGATTTATTCCGTCTGTAAATTGTGTTCCTCCAGAGACTGTTACCAAAATAGAACCTGTTTTAGGCGAACAACCAACTTCTGAACCTTTGACTGCCGTAACACTAAGCGAAAATTCTGGTTCAGATATTCCAAAGTCAAATGTTGCTGGGCAAGAATTACCGTTTAATACCAATTCTGCTGTATAAATACCTTTTGGCAAACCTGTTGCGGTAACAGAACCTAAACCAGTCGATGTTAATGTTGCACCAACTTGGTTGCCTAATGCATCTTTAATAATACAAGTAAACGGTCCAACTAAATTGTTGCCAACTGGAGTATCAAAAACAGTGCTGTTAATCATGTAGATGGTTGCCGAACCTGTACTGTCACCATGACAAGCCACTGGTTTAATATCTTTGACAATAGCTTGATAAACTCGTGGGTCAACAACCGTATGGTTTACTTTAACAAAACAACCTGTGTTTGGCGTGGTCGTAGTTATGGTTATTTGGTATTGACCTATTGGTAAATTGTTAAATGCACCGCTGTTGTTCGTTGCTGTATAAACCGTACTAAAAACACCATTAATTACATAAGTCAATGTTGGTGGTGTAGTTATTCCTGTCGGTAAAATAACTGGAACATTTACTTGAATGTTTTCTGTTAAACTAGAACAAGTAATTGGTGTTGGTACTGTAACCGTTGCATCATCTATTTTTATGAATGGTGCAATAACAATTGGTGCAGAAACACCAGAGCAACCTTTAATATCAAATACTTTTACAGTATATGTTCCGCCAGCCAAATTAATAATATTTATAAAATTACTAGTACCTGATTGTACAATTCCAGATGCATTCGAGAATTCATAAATCGTATAAATAGATGCACCACCAGTTACACCAGTAATTGGGTTAACCGTAATCGATGCAAAATTACCTATATTGGTCGTGGTACATGCAAACTGTTGAACTGTTGGCACGTTGACCACAATTTCATTTGGTTGACCTATAGTTACTGGTTGTGTCAATTTGCAACCTTTTAGTGAGGTAACTTCTATAACATAATCGCCAGCAGCCAAGTCTAAAAAAGTTTTGTTAGTTTGGTTTGGTCTAATTGGTGTTAAAGGGTTAGTACTAGAAATAATAGCATATTGATAAACTGGATCGTTGTTGGCTCCGTTTGGCAATGTTGATAAATTAACAGTTATTGTACCGTTAGTTCCGCCAAAGCAAGTTGCATCTGATTTCGAAATTGGATCTAGAGTTACTGGCGTAGGAGTTGGCATAATAACATCAACTTCTCTGGTGCAATTTGTTGTAGTGTCGGTTAAAACAATTGTATATGTTCCAGGTGCAATTGCAGAAATTACATTTCCAGTAATAACAGCCGTTGCAGAAGGTGTAAGTGGCGACAAACTAACAACTAAGTTTCCAGAACCACCTAGTGGCGTCATAGTTATTACACCAGTTGGCGTTGCACCTGCAGGAATACAGTTTGCATAAGTCGTAATACCTGCTGTAAACACAAGCGCAGGATACAGTCTTATTATTTCTCTATCAATACAACCATTTGCGTCTTTAACTGTAATTTCTAAATCGTTAATTGCAGTCGGAATAGGCACTGTTATTGGGTTAGTAACTACATTGTTGCCAATTAAATAAGTCAATGTTCCAGAACCAATAGCAGTTGCAGTTATTAAATAATTACTACCAGATGTAACACATTTGTTATCAGCAAATAACGGCAATGTCAATATTGGATCATCGGTTTTAGTAATTGCTACATCAAGTTTAGCCGAAATACAACCGTTGGCATCTTTTACATAAACATCCCAGTTTAGGTTCAAAGCTGGGTCTAAAAGTACCGATGCTGATAAGCCAAAAACTGTTGCATTGTTAACAACAACATTGTCTTGTACAAAAACGTAAGAATAGCCTGGCGTACCGCCTTGTCCAATAACAGTTACTCGTGCACCGCCACTTGTACAAAATGCAGCCAAATTATTTACTAAATTAATTTTTAATTCTGTTGGTTGAACAATAGTTATAGAACCAGATGTTAAACTACAATCTGGTGCTGCAGATTCTTGTATTTTTACTATATAATTACCTGCCAATAAATTAGAAACTGTAATTGTAGGCGAAGAAGTATTAGCAGCGGTAATAGATTGTACTGGTGTTACCAAATTACTTGTTTCGAAAACTTCGTATTGGTATGCTCCAGAATATCCAGATACAGCAAAAGTCAAACTTCCTGTACCTCCGAAGCACGTAATATCTGTTTTGGCTGGAAAAGTTACTTTCAATTCTGGCAATGGCTGTACTATATAACTGGTCGTGAAATTACAACCTGTTATTGTATTGGTAACTTTAATAGCATAGGTAGCAGGCAACAAACTTGGCAAAGTAAACAAACCTGTAAAATTAGTTTGACCTGTTGCAAGTACTTCGTATGAATAATAATTCAATGGCAATGCTGGTGCCACTGGCAAAACATTAACCTGAATTACTTCGCCTGAACCACAAGACAATCTTGTAACGAGAGCTCCTGTAACCGAAGTAATTGTTGGCAATGGCTGAATAGTTACAACATTAGCAACTGCAATACAACCATTGGCGTCTTGAACAGATATATTACTAAATGTTTGAGGCGAACCTGTATCTGAAATTTCAAATGTATTTGATGTTCCAAAAGTACCAACTGATCCAGTCAAACTGAAAGTATAACCAACCGGCAGTTGATTGACTCCATTTAAAACTGGCAAAACAGTAATCGTTGCAACTTGTGGTGTGTTGTTGCTACAAATAAATGCATTTGAAGAAGCTGTAGCAGTAAATGCATCTGGAACACCCACAAAAACTGGAAATAAGTCTGTGAAACATCCTTTAGATGATGTAACTCTTATAGTATAATTTCCAGTTGGCAAACCAGTAAACGTATTGCTTGCCTGAGCAGCAAATAAAACTGGACCAGTCGTAATTGCATAAGAATATTGAATATCCAATGCTGGCTGTACTAAATTTACTTTTATCTCACCATCGGTGGTTGGAATACCATTTACATTACAAGTAACTTTTTTGGTATCTGTAGTAAAATCAGGTAACGCTGGTTGGATTAATCTTACGACAACAGATGTAATTGTACAATTTGTAGTTGCATCGGTTGCTGTAATTTGATAATCTTGATTGAATGTCAATCCAGAAAAAGTATTTGTTGCAGCATTATATATCGCTCCAGCAGATGGGCTAATTGTTGGCGGAATAGCAGTAAAGTTACCCGAGCCTCCACTTACGGTAAATTTAATTTGACCATCGTTAAGTGGTACACATGTTGGTTGTTTTAAAATGTCAGTGTCTATTCCTAATTTTGGATATACTGTTACAGTTGCATTTGCAGTACAACCGTTTTTATCTTTAACCGTTACAGTTACAAGTGTCGCAATTGCTGGAATTAGAATATTCGGTATCGCAGGAAAGAAATTGACACCATCAATAGAATATAAAAGCGGAGTAGCCAATGGATCAACCGTGAATGTTGTTGGTGTTATTACAAAACTTGTAGCTAATAAATCGCACTGATTGTCGGCAAATGCTGGTAAAACAATTGTTGGATCTGCAATTTTAGTAATAATTACTACTAATGGATTTGCAATAATACAACCTTTAGAATCTCGAACATAAACGTCCCAAGTTGGGCTTATTGCAAAATCTAAAGATTTAATTGCTCCATATATAAAATCGGTACCTAGAACTGGAGCACCCGAAACAACATAAGCATAAGAATAACCACTTGGTAATGGTGTTCCGCCCGAAGCCGAAACGGTAACTTGAGCTAAATTATTACAGTTTTGTGGCACTTTAGCAACCAAATTCAATGTCACTAACGATGGTTCTGTAACATTAACCGCGTTTGACGATTTGTCGCACAATGGCGCATTGAATACATTGACCGTGTAATTACCTGCTGGCAAATTCGGTATAAGAATTGGCGATGAACCTGAACTTGTTGACAATGGACCATAAAGTACACCGTCTTTAAATAAATTGTAAGTGTACGTTCCAATGAAATTAGCAACCGTAAAATTAATCGATGCCGACGAAACTCCTTTACAATCTATTAACGCTACTTGATTGGCATTTACAACCAAAACTGGCAATGGATTAACCACATAAGTAGCTGTTGTCGAACAGGAAGTTATGTTATCGGTAACTTTAAAAGTATAGGTAATTGGTGTTGTTCCTGCATTGGTTAACGAAAATGTATTGGTTCCACTTGCCGGAAGTCCAGAACCTTGCAATTCATAAATGTAATTTCCTGAACCACTTGTTGCATTAACAATTACTTGTTCGCCTGTTGTACAAGTCAATGCACCCAGCGGTTGCAGAGCAACTGTTGCCGTAACTCTTGTTAGTGGGTTTAATATTACCGAACCTGTGGCGATACAACCATTGGCATCTTTCACGAAATAGTTAATTGGTTGTGGTGCGCCAGTGTCTGGAATATTGTTAAAAACATTGGTTGTTAAAAACCCTGTACCGTCAATTTTATAAGTGTAATTAGCAGGATTGTTGCCTCCTACTCCACCCGACGCACTAATTGTTAACGATGTAGTGCTAGTGGCGTTAGTCGGCGTACAAGCAAATGGTGCTGGCACTGATGCTGATGCAGATAATAATATTGGTGCTTGAACAGTAATGTTATCATCAAATGAACAACCTTTTATAGAAGTTACTCTAATAGTATAAGACTGAGCTGTCAAACCAGTAAAAACATTGTTACCTGTTTGCAAGGTTCCTAAAAATGGTAATACTATTTGATAAGTATAAGGACCTTCGGTGTTTAATGCTCCTGATAATGTAGCTGTAATTGTACCATTAGAATTAATATTTCCGTTAGCAGAATCATTACAATTAACTGGTGTTTGACCTAGTGTAAAAGTTGGAACAATTGCAGTATTTAGTGTAATATTAAACTTTTTTTCACAACCTGTTGTGTTGTCTGTTGCTGTGATTTCATAATTGACACCAGCTGTAATATTATTGTTTGACAAACCAGTTGCATTTGGAAATCCTGCAAGAGCTGGAAAAATCGAATAAGTAAAACTTCCTGAACCACCTGTTGCGGTTGCTTTAATTTGACCATTGTTATTTGTTGGACAAGTTGTTGCAATAACCTCATTGGCAGTTAAAGTAATTGGCGAATAAATAGTTACCGAAGCGGTGCCTGTACAACCTTTAGCATCAGTAATTGTTACAATATATGTTCCTGAATTATTAACAGTAATTGTTACCGCAGGAAGCCCTGTTGCACTTGTTGCAACGGTACTGCCACCAATAGAATAAGAATAGGGAGCAATACCAAAAGCACCTGTCGCCGTAAAACTATAACTTGACCCAGTAGAAGTACATTGATCTGAAACAGTGCTTAAAACAACCGTTGGGTTTGGTGTTATATCCACAAATATTGGTTGTCTTTGCACACAACCTGTTGCATCTTTTACATAAACGAAGTAGTTGCCAGTGTTTACATTAAAAATATTAGTACTTGATGTAAAAGTATTTAAAAATGCAATATAAGCAGGATTAGATGGGTTATAGGTTGGCAAACCAGCTGCAACAGCCGCTGTAAACAATTGGTATTGAAAACCACCAGAACCACCAGAAGCAAATGCTGTTATTGTTCCTGAATTTGGGTTACAGTTGGCATCTGTTTTTGTTGGGACTGAAAGAACAAGCGGGGCACTTGGCGCATTGATTGTAAATAATGGAGATGTAGTTTTACAACCAGAAAAAGAACCACCCGTTTCAGTAAACTGAATATAATAAGTACCTACAGCAAGTCCAAGTAAACTTAAATCATTAACAGAATTTACAGTTGACAATAACCCTGATAAAGGACTAACCGTACCAGAAATTCCCGTTGCAGTATAATTAGTTGCGTTATAAATTTCGTAAAAGATCGAGGTTGCGTCTGTTTTAGTAAATGTAAATGATACAGATGCATCATTTGTAGGATTACTTAAACACGAAATGTTTTTAACTTTAGTAGTTGTTTCAATTTGAGACAATGGTCCAACTGGAACGGTCGCTTGAGCTGGATAATAGCAATTATTTTCGGTACTATAAACTACAAAATTATAGGTCAAACCTCTAGTTAATCCACAAAAAGTAATTTCTTCGTGCAATGGATCTCTAATTCCAGGAGGTGTCAATGGAACTGGATTTGTTGCAGGTAAATAGAAAGGTGAACCAACAAAATAATTTGGATAAGGATTCACATTATTTATAGCAAAGAAAAATTGTGCAGTTGGAGACAATGCTAAAGCTGCACCATCAACCTTTATTTGTAAACAACCTCCTGTCGAGCAATCAATTGGTCCAGGTGGAACCTGAGCTGTAATCAACCCAGTTGGAGTGTTAGAAATATAAATAGGCGGAAGTGTAACTGAACAACCCAAACCGTTATTATCAGTAATTGTAATATAGTAATTTCCAAATCCTAAACCAAAAAAACATTGATCCATAGGCCCTGAAGGTACACCTGTTAAAGAGGTTATAGGAACTCCAGTATCTCCATTTTGATTTGTATAATTAATTTTATAAGGTGGAATTCCGCCAGTAATACTTGTTAAACAAATACTTCCGTCAATTGGAATTGTTCCACCACCACAAGAGAGAGGAGTTACTACTGTTGTTGCAGTTATCTTATCATAAACATTCTTAACAGTTGCACTACCAAAATACAAACAACCGTTTGAATCTTTGATAGTATAATTATAAGTTGTACCTGTGGACAATGGGTTAGCATCTGTTAAACCTGAATAAGACAAGCTAGAACCAAAACCTGAACCAAAATCAACTTTGTAAGGCGGAATACCACCAGTTGGGTTAACTGTTATTGATCCTGTTGCATCGCCATTGCAAATAACATCGACAACCGTTGGTGGATTTTGTGAAACTGCAATTAACGGCAAAACCTGAATAATGTTCGAATCGGCAGTACAACCTCTTGAATCGGTAAATCTTAAAACATAATATCCGTCACCATTAGCAGTTGTGAAAGAATAATTGGGTGCTGCAAAAGCAACTGGTACAGCTGGCGAAAATGCAGTCGCAACTATTGGCAATACTGGCAAAGTAGCAGAATAATAAACTTGGTATCCATAACCTGGGTAACCATTGGTAACTGTTCCAGCAATAACTGCCGCAACTGTTGCACCCGAACTATCACATTTTAAAGGTGTCAAAACCGATGTAATTGTCATTTTTGGATTAACCGTAAATGTTGTGGCTGCAGACGAACATTCTAAAACATCTTTTACAATAATTGTGTGTGGCAATGCTTGTGGCGAAACCGAAATCGTAAAAGGATTAGAAGTTACAACATCAAAAGTTGACCCGTCAAGCGAATATTTAAATGGTGTGTTCAAACCAGTAATGGTTACTAATACACTCGCAGTACCTGATGTCCCAACGCAAGTTGTAGTATTATCGATTGCAACAATTGGAATAACTGGTGTTGTCAATGTGACACTTTTGCTAACGGTACAACCAGCAACGTCTGTTACAAATAGTGTGTAGGTTCCTGCAACGGTCAAACCTGTAAAAACACCATTACCAACTTGAGAAATATTTGGTAAAGTGGGTTGGTCTAAAACATAAGTATAACCCGGAATTCCAGAACCCACAACAACAGTTGCTGTAATAGAGGCAGCACCAACACAAGGCAATAATGTGTTTGTAATAGCAAAATCTAGCAAAACGCCTGCTTCTTTAACCTCAACAAAATCAGTGGCTTTACAGCCTGTTGCCGAACTTGTTACGGTTATTGTATAAGTTCCAGCTAATAAAAACGATAAATCGAATGATGTTGCCGTTTGACCAACTTGACTAGTTATAGTTGTTGCCCCAACAGTACTAACCACCGAATAGCTGTATGTTCCTGGAGTAAATGCCGAAACATTGAACCTGATTTTTCCTGTCGCCGATCCTTTACAAGCTACATCGTTTAACAATTGACCAGAAACTGCAATTGCAACTGGCGGATTGACTACAAATGTTCTTAGTATTTTGCAATTTTTAGAATCGGTAATCTGGAAAGTATAACCGCCTGATGCCAAACCTAAGAAAACATTAGAAGCACCATTGTCAATAATCGCAAACGATGGGGCAATGGTTTCATATTTAACAATCGCATTGTTTGCAGATGCGGTTAATGTAACCGTAGCCGAATTTCCTGAAACAGTACATATTGTGTTCGTTTGTCCAAAAGCAATATCGGTTGGCGGATTTATTGGATTTATTATAATTGTGTCTATTAAAAATTCACAACCAAAACTATCTTTTATTTTACAAGGATAGGTTCCTGGAATTAATGGTGTTGGTGTTCCAAAAACATTGGTGCCAAAAAACGGTGCACCACCAGTTATGCTATAACTAAACGGTCCAGTTCCAGAAGTTGGTGCATTAAAAGTTATTGTTCCAGATCCTGAATTACAAGACAAATCTACTGATGTAACGGTTGCTACAACGCCATTTGGTGTTGGAATATTTATTGGATAAACTGGCGATAAACAACCTTTACTGTCTCTAATTTGAAAAGTATGGTTTCCTGCTGCGCCTGCATATAGAGTTGTCGCTGTAAATCCTAAAGAGTCAAATTTGTAAGTAAATGGTGCCAAACCTGTCAAAGCAGTGATCGTAACTGTACCGTTAGTAAGTCCACAAGTCGCATTTGTGGCAACAGCAGAACCTGTAACTGGTGCAATTGGGTTTATTGTTATTGGCAAAGAATCGTCTGTGCAACCATTAACATCGATAACTCTAACTATATAGGTTACTGCAGTGGTAGTTGGTGTTGGCGGATTGAAGAAAAATGATGTTCCAACTACTGCGTTTGCCGATGGCAATGCTGGTAAAAATGTAACACCGTTGTCTGTACTTGTTTGGTACCTATATGGTGAATATCCACCAGTAATTGTTCCTGAGATATTCGCCGCTGGTAATCCAGAGCAATCTGCATCTTTAAAAGTCGTATTTAAAACGACTTGTGGTTGTATTGTAAATGGTAATGTTACCGATTTACAACCATTGCTGTCGCGAATAATTATTGCATGCGAACCGACTGCAACTGGCAAAATAAAATTATTTGAAGTATCTAAAACAATATTGTTATATACAAGTGTTGGCGAACCAGCATTGTCTAAATTGTATTGATAAGGTCCAACACCATTGGTAACATTAATTACTACATTGGCAGTACCACCGTTAAAACAAAATGTTAACGGATTGGCAGTTACTGTTGGAGTCCCAGGATTAATAAGTGAAAAATTTGTTGGTACAGTACAACCAAAACTATCGGTAACTGTTCCTAAATAGGCACCTACTTGGGTTAAACCTCCGAAAAAGCCTGTTGCTGTTCCAGTTAAAACTGCACCGTTTGGTGCGGTCAATGTGTATGTATATCCTCCGCTACCGTCCAAGCCGTTCAATTGGACTTGTCCAGCAACTAAACCTGAAACACCACAGCCAATTGGTGTTGGCGTGTTCGATGCTGTTAAATCAATTGCTGGTGCAGCAATCTTGAGTGTTTTGGTTGCCGTACAACCTGTTGCGTCGCTGGTTACAATTATTGTGTAATCGCCAGCTGCTAATGTTCCAAAATTTAAGGTTGTTGCAGTTGTGTTATTTACTGCTGGAATTGCTGTTGTTCCTACTGTTCCAGTAATTGTATAATCGTAGGTTCCGGGGGTGGCACCAAAACCACCAACTGTAAACGATAATGACCCTGTACTTGTTCCTTTACATTTTACATTAGTTGCCGAACCTATAACGGTTATTGACGTTGGTATTGCAATGGTATAAAAATTCGTAAAAGTACAATTTTTAGAATCGGTTACTACAAACGTATAATTTGTTCCTGCCAACAAGCCAGAGAATAGCCCTGTTGTATTGTTAGCAACGGCACTAGCTGGAGATGTAATTTCGTATTTAGTAATCGCATTTAGGGCTGTCGCAGTCAATTGAACTGTTGCCGTAAGTGTCGGAACAGCTGTACATTTTGCAGGGATTGTTTCTACAAATGTAATATTGGTTGGCGGATTTAACGGCGGAATAATCAAAGTATTGGATTTCGTACAACCATTGCTCTCTTTGATAATACAAACATAAGTACCTGCTAGATTACCCAAAGCCGTCGTTCCAAAAACTGGACTTGATTGAAAAGAGCTTCCTCCGTTAATACTATAAACATAACCTAATGCAACCGAATTTGCTGGCATTCCGGTAAAGGTAATAACCGAATTGGCAGTACAAGTAAACGCAGTAAAACTTGCTGCACCAGTTATTACTACCGATGTGCCAACTGTAACTGTTCCTGCAAATTCACAACTTTTGCTGTCTCTTATTTTAAACGGATAAGTGCCTGGTGCTAAACCATTGTAAGATGTTGTACCTGTAAAAGCAGGATTATTAAAACTATAAGTAAAACCCGGAGCACCAGCAGTTGCTAGCAAAGTAACGGTACCGTTATTGGCACCACAAGTAGCAATTGTTGGTGTGGCTGTGCCGGTTACATCTTCTCTAGGAGAAATATTTATGGTTGACTCGGCAGTACAACCTGCACCATCGGTTACTTTTATTTTGATTGCACCAGAAATTGGTACGCCAGATGCTAGTACATTATAAGTAAATGGGTTTGTGGTCACCGAAATAGCTGCACCATAAGTAACACCATTATCGGTACTTACTTGATAGGTATAACTGGTTAAGCCACCAGAAATAGTGCCTCTGATAATTCCTTCGGGTGTTGGTGTCGTGCAATCTAAATCTTTATTTAAACTTAAATTTACCGAAAGCGCTGGTCTAATGGTTAGACTGTTTATAAAGCCTTTGCAACCATTGGCATCGGTAACTGTTATTGTGTAGGTACCCGGAGTAACTATGACACTATTGCCTATGAATGTAGCAGCAGGAACTATTGAATAAGTAAATGGTGGCAAACCGCCAGTAGGCACATCAACAATAAGTTTGGCTTGATTGATTGTGTCATAACACAAGTCCGATGTCGCAGCAATTACTGGTT
Organism: Bacteroidota bacterium; assembly: GCA_031408435.1. Classification (GTDB taxonomy): domain Bacteria; phylum Bacteroidota; class Bacteroidia; order Flavobacteriales; family Flavobacteriaceae; genus Flavobacterium. Next base: position 39,795 of record JANNWM010000047.1, on the reverse strand, counting down.
GCGGGTCGGTAGTACCCGATATTGTTACAGATGCAAACGCATCTTTGGTACAAAGATTGGCATCTTGAATTTGTACAAAATAAGTACCTGGGTTCACATTGCTAATTAAACCAGTACCATTATTAATATTTGTTGAACCATAACCAAAACCGGGCACAACTGCCAAACTGCTGTTTAACAATTGGTATTGAAATGGTGCCACGCCCCCAACTGGTGTTGCCTTAATTGTACCTTTGCCCCCTGTTAAACAAGTGGCATTGGTCTTGGTTGCTGTAACTGATAAAATTGTTGGCTCTGTGATAATTGTAGGCAAAGGGAAGGTACAACCTACTGAAGCAGCATCATAACGCACCACAACATTAACTGTTCCTGCGCCAAGAGGCAATGATGGCGTTGATGTAGCCGAAATAACGACAGGCGATACTGTAGAAGTGTACCAAGGTCCAGCGGGTCCTGTAACACTGTATTGAAAACTATTGTTTGGTGGCGAAACATTTACAAAATTCTCGGCTGTAATGGTTATTGCAGCGGTTTTTTCGCCAAAACAATTTACGTTTTTAACATTGGTAACACTTGCTGTAAAAGCTTTGTTACAAGGTACATTTAATAAAAAGTTTTCTTCTGTGATACACGCTTTAGGTAACTGATAAACACGAATATCATCAATAACGGCATCGTTTCCATTGTATTCGGTGCTTGATGATAGAACGTTAAAAACAAGATAAGGTGTTACCGCACCCCCTGGTTTCAAGTTAACTGTTCTTAATAACCAAGTGCTTGTTCTTGGAAGCAAGTCTGGAATTGAAGGTTCAGATGCCAACAAAAATCCTGTGCTAGTTCTAATTTCATAAGTAAAACCTGTATTATGAGGGGCACCACTAGTAGAAAGTAGCAAATTAGAAACATAAGCTTCAACTATAATGTCTTCATTTGGAATAACATCGTATATTTTTTTGCTGTACAAAATACCATTTACACCAGCAGCAGCACCAACATTAATAGCAAGAAATCTGCCGTTTGGGTTAAAAGTACCCGTTGGGTTAGAAGGAGAAGGTACTGTCGATGTATGGTCTCTTGCTACCCACCAATTTCCATTGTTAGGTATTATTTGTCTCGTAACTACATATTGTCCATCTTCAAGTCTATCCCGATAGGGATCATTTGGATCCGAGGTATTGTTACAAGCTCTAGAACACTGGTCGTTATAACAATAAGCAGCGGCAATTCCTGGGGTTGTTGTGTTAGACCCAATGCCAAAATCTTCGTTTAATAAATTAGAAAATGTAGGTATATTGGTGCTTTTGTATTTAATTTTTATTGTTTTGTCGGTTGGTCCACAAGGCACATTCAAAAAAACATTTGGTTGCGCTGTGTTGGGATTGGGTACTGACCCCAAACCATCGTTATTGTCTATGAAATATTGATATGCAAAATTTGGGCCATTGGTTATGGTTACGGTACTAGTAGCAGTTCCATTACAATTAAAAGACGAGTTTACGACCCCAATTGTTGGTGGAGTTGGTTTTGGCAACAAAATAACATTCATTTTGAACTTGCAACCAGTAGTATTGTCTTTGATATAAATGTCGTAAGTACCGGGTGGTTTATTAATATAATTTGGAACTTGATAAGATACATCATTATCAAAACTGTAACTATAATTGCCTGAACCACCTTGTGGGTTAGTTATTCTTATTTCGCCATCAATAGCATTAGTGCCACAACCTGCCAGTGCCGAAACACCACCAGTTGCTGACAATGGCTGGAATTGTGCTTTTATGACAACTGAACCTAAATCAACATAGCAAACAGCCGTGCCAAGCGTACATTTTACTCTAACTGTATAAGAATCGGCTACAAGGTTTATAATCGTTGGGCTTGGGCTTGCGGTATAAATTGGTGCTCTAAAACAGCCACCGCTGTATTGGTATTCTAAAGTGTAACCACCAGGGTTTGTTAATGTAGCAAAAGTTAACACCCCCGCTTGTGGGTCGCAAACAATGTCGGTTGGTGTTACCGTAAAAGTTGGTTTTGCTGCAAAAACCATAGTGTAAGGTTGTGTAGTAAAAGTACAACCATTGGCATCGACAATTTTGAAAGTATGTGGGTTGGTGTCACCTATTGTAAAAAGATTAGAATATTGTGCAGTTGTCGAACTGTCCATATAATACAAATAGGGCGAAGTACCTGATGTAGCTGACGGAATGTTTACTTGTACTTCGCCTGGCGAACAAAAAGTGTAGGGCTTGTTAAGTCCAACACTAGCAACCAAAGGTGTAGGTACGGTTATTGTAAAGTTTTGGCTTGTAGAACACAGTGGGGTTGCCCCACCTGAAATTAAAATTTGTGCGGTATAATTTCCGGCTGCGAGTCCAGAAAAAGTTTCTTGAACATTACTTGAATTTGCAGATGCCACAAAAAACCCTGTAGTATTGTTAGTTCCGTTTCGGATATAATATAAAAACGGTGCGGTACCATCGATAACTTTAACCGTTACAGATCCTGTTGGAGTGGCTGGTGGTAAGTTGCAAGATGGGTTAAATACTTTTACAGCCGATTGCAAGTTTAATTTTAATACACTAATGTTAGGCACAGTGTACACACAGGTGTTTGAAGGTGCACCTTTTAATCTAATAAAAGCTTTGTAGGTTCCGGGATTGCCAATCGGAATACTAAAAGTATTAGAGTCTTGCCAAGGCGTAAGTGTTGTTGCAGGATAAGGTCCTTGTAATTGGTGTTCGTATAGTGAACCCGAATCATTAACAATTATAGCACCAGGATTAGTACACGAAATATCTTTGCTAATTGCGGTAGCATTTAAAGAACCTTTTGTAACTCTAAAATGAAAGTTTAGTGTACAATTGCTTGCTCCGTTATAGGCAATAACGACTCTGTAATCGCCAGCTGTATCAGCGAGAAAGTTAGGGCCTGTTTGCCCGGTGTTTGTGTAACAAGTACTATCAGTGTTCGGACAAGTTACTGTCGGACCAAGGCATCCGGTGGTGTTTTTAATTTGCCATGTTATTGAACTTGCTGTTGTTATTCCGGTTGTAATTAATCGGGAATCGCTAGCACCGCACAAAGCTATAATTTCTGTAACTATACCATCGTTTGTACAAGAAACTCTTGTGTCTGAAAATGGATTTACTGGGTGTGGAATGGTTAGGCTACTGGTCAAAAAATCAATAACTTTGTATATAACTGTAACTGGGTCACAACCTGCAACTGGGGTACAGACAACTTGGTAGGTACCAAAACTGGTTACGTTTTGAGTGGCACCCGTGCCAAGTGTTGCAGTTGTTGGCGATGTTTGGCTCCAAGCATAGGATGTATAACCTGTTGGTGCTGTCAATAGCAAATTGCCATTACAAATAACTTCGGTTCTGTTTTGAACGCAAGTACTTGTATCGACTTTAAAATTGGTTGTACCGGTTGTGGGATCCAAAGGGCAAGTTGCAGCAGTATTGAAAACATTGCAACTGTTTTGGTTGTTAATTTGTACTGCATTTGCAACATCAAAATAAGAAATCTGAGCATTGTTAACAACCAAGTTTGCACATGCATTTGCAAATTTAGAACATTCTTTTTCGACTAATATTTCGATATTGAATTCGGTTCTGAAACCGTTTTTTTCGACCAAATTATTTGCTACGGCAAGAGTCAATAATCTTGTTGTTGTATTGTACGAAGTAAAAGTTACGCCTGCTGGTAAACTTGCTGTGAATGCGGTTTGGTCAAAAATAACATTTGCTGGCAAGACATCTGTAATAACTGTGTTGGTTGCATCTGCAGTACCTACGTTCTGAAAACCTATTACATAATTTAGTTGTTCGCCTAGAGCAACTGTACCGTTATTGGCGACCAAAGTACCGTTGGTTTTTTTAATGACTTTGGTTAAAATTATTTTGGCTTCGGCAATATCAACCGAGAATGTGTTCAGGTACGGACAGATAACCTCATCGGTAGTTTCTATTCTAAAATCGGCACTTGTTTGACTATTACCAATTGTTGTTGCACCAGGATTAAAAACATTGACCAAATCTAGATCGAAACCTAGCGTATTGCTGTTGTTCGGAGTTTTTGTTATGCCGTTTGATGCTTTCGAAGGGAAAGCATCTGGCAATGTAATGTTGCTACTAAAAAAGTTATTATTGGCGTAATCTGGTTGCGATTGGTTGTTAGAATTGCTAATATTAACATAATTTCCAGCAGTGTTTTTAATTTGGTAAATGTCTCCAACACCATTTCTGTCACCATCAAGAGCGGCGACACCAATTCTTGCATTAACAACTCCTGATGGTAAAGTTTTAAAACCATTTAAAGTAAAATCAAATCTGCGGTTTGCAGCGTTGCCAGTATCATTATAAAGAGATTTAAAACCATCGGCAATAGATACATATTTTAATGGATAGGTTGGGCTTTCGAAAACAACGACTAATGACCAACCACCTGCTAGGCCATATTGGTCGTTACCTCGACCCGCCAACATATCTGCAACTGCATAGGTACCGTTGGCATCGGCAAGATCTTTTACAAGATTGGTTACATTTTTATAGCAAACATAAGAAGAGTTATTTGCGAATGCATCGTTAACAAAATTTCTATAAACAATGTCGTCTTCGTCGCCAACTGCATCAGCATTGGTGTCTGCGGTTAATGTTTGATAGGTTCCTCCTGGAACTTTGAATTTGACTTGGTTCCAGTTGTTGTTAACAATAGGAAATTTTATGCTAGTCAATAAATTATTATTATTGGCATAGGTATTTGCAATTCTGTCATAAGGATAAAAAGCTGCCCAATACAAACCCGCATAAACAATTTTCTTGCAATTGGTGGGCGATATTGTGCCATTTTTTGCATCTCTTATTAGTAAATTCGCAGTACTTGAACTAAACGTTGTTGCGTCCGAATCTACATCTACATATTCAAAATTAAGTCTGTCGTTATTTAGATTGCCACCATAATTTGCATTGGCTCTGGTGGTTAATGCTGGTAAATTGGTGGGTTGACCACTTGCGTCTAAAATTGGTCGAACATCTCCGGAGGCTGTTCCAGCATTGTTTTCGGTAGTTCGATTGATAATTTGGTTTCCGGTAATGGTTACATCGCCTTTTACTTTTATAAAATTACCAAAACCTGGCAATCTTGGCGTCATAACACCATAGGCATTCACGCCTTTGCCCATGATTTCAGCAAACGGATTTAAGTCTTGGTTTTGTTTCGGCTGGTTGCTTTGAGAAAATAAATTGGTAACGCAAAGCAAAAATATAATTACAAAAAACTGAGAGTAATTTTTTAATTTCATTTGGGACAAAATTTAATTTAACTTATAGGGGTTAAAGATAGCTAATTATATGTTAACAAATATTTTTTTGTGTAAAAAAATTAACATCAAAAAAAGTTGACGAAAAAATTGTTTTATCCGAATGTATATCGATGTTTAGGGATTGTTGCTAAATTAATAAGCGAAGATAATTTTTGAATTATTTAATTAAATTCAATTTTTTTTATGATAAAAAGCGTTAAAAAAGTTTACAAGTAGTTGGTTTCTAATACCAAACTGAGACACAAAGAGTTAGTTTTGGATAAATCTAAAAATCCAAATCATTAAATTAATGATTGATTTTATTTACAAAAATTTGTATTAAACGGCATTTGTTAAATTTATTTTTTTGATTTAAATGTGAGTTTTTTAGTACCTAAAAAATAAAGATATTAGTAAATTTAGTAAAGATATACAAAAATTATAACAGAAAATTTTTTGTAATTTTTTAACATAAAAAACAAGAAATAACAAAAAAATTAGTCATTTAAAATTTGGTTCAAAAAAAAACCATTCAAAAAAATAAAATTATTATTTTTTTTGAATGGTTAATAATCGACAATTTCATATGCGAAGTGGTTTACAAAAAATTGTAATGGCAATTTTTCTATAATTTATATTAATTTGGAATTTCAAATTCAAAAAGACTAAATTTTTAGTATTAATTGACTATGGTCTAGTCAATATATGATATTTTTTAGCCACAGATTTCACAGATTTTCACAGATTTTTTTTTTGAATAGTAAAAATCCTTTAAATCTTTTAAATCTGTGGCAGAAAGATTTTACATGAATATACTCTTTTGACCAAAGCCTTTTAATTTAAATAATAAGAAATCTTGAATGTTTTTTTGTAACAATAATAAAAATATTTAAATAAAAAAACCCGAACAAAATTTTGCTCGGGTTTTATATCTAATATTTAAAATCTTAAATTTAATATTTAGACTAGTATCTGTAATATTCTGGTTTGAATGGTCCATCAACGCCAACACCAATATAATCTGCTTGGTCTTTACGCAAAACCTCTAATTCTACTCCAAGTCTTTCAAGGTGCAACATAGCTACTTTTTCGTCTAGATGTTTTGGCAACATGTAAACATTGTTTTCGTAATTTGCAGAATTTTTCCATAATTCAATTTGGGCCAAAACTTGATTTGTAAATGATGTACTCATTACAAAACTTGGATGACCAGTTGCGCAACCAAGATTAACCAAACGGCCTTCAGCAAGAACCAAAATGTCTTTACCTTCGATTGTATATTTGTCAACTTGTGGTTTGATTTCAACTTTAGTATCTCCGTAATTACTGTTTAACCAGTTCATATCGATTTCGTTGTCGAAATGCCCAATGTTACAAACGATAGTTTTGTCTTTCATTTTTCTGAAATCAGCTTCAAGAACAATATCTTTATTTCCAGTTGCAGTACAAACAATATCTGCAGTAGCAATAACTGTCGATAATTTTTTAACTTCAAATCCGTCCATTGCAGCTTGCAAAGCACAAATTGGGTCAGTTTCTGTAACAGTTACAATCGATCCAGCACCTTTAAACGAAGCTGCAGTTCCTTTTCCAACATCGCCATAACCGCAAACAACAACACGTTTTCCTGCTAACATAACATCAGTTGCACGACGAACAGCATCAACAGCCGATTCTTTACAACCATATTTGTTATCGAATTTCGATTTTGTAACTGCATCATTAACATTTATTGCTGGCATTGGCAACGTTCCCGCTTTTACTCTTTCGTACAAACGGTGGACACCAGTTGTAGTTTCTTCAGACAAACCTTTGATTCCAGCAATCAATTCTGGAAATTTATCAATAACCATATTAGTTAAATCTCCACCATCGTCAAGAATCATGTTCAATGGTTTTCTATCTTCACCAAAGAAAAGAGTTTGCTCAATACACCAGTCAAAATTAACTTCGTCAAGACCTTTCCACGCATAAACCTGAATTCCAGCAGCAGCAATTGCAGCAGCAGCTTCGTCTTGAGTTGAGAAAATATTGCAAGATGACCAAGTAACTTCTGCTCCAAGAGCAATAAGAGTCTCAATTAAAACTGCAGTTTGAATCGTCATGTGCAAACAACCAGCAACACGAGCGCCTTTCAATGGTTGTTCGTTTTTGTATTCGGTTCTAAGTGCCATTAAACCTGGCATTTCTGCTTGCGCCAATTCAATTTCTTTTCTTCCCCAAGCCGCTAGAGAAATGTCTTTAACTTTGTAAGCCACGAATGGCATAGTTGCTGTACTCATATTATATGTTATATTTGTATTTAAATATTTTGGCAAAATTACAAACTAGATTCGTAATTAAAAAATATTTGTTAATAATTATGAATTGTTTACATATCTAAAGTTTTAATTTTCAGGAGCTAATCCCGCTATCCGTTTCAATCTTTTGTTTTTTAAAGAAAAAAACAAAAGGATTTTCACTTTTATCGGGGCTATTACCATCAAAATGTCATGCCTTTACACAAAACAATAAATCGTAATGCTGCAACAACAATCTATATTTGGAAAATTTCCGAAACTTTCGACGAACTATCATCTGAAATTATTTTAACCGAAAAAACTCAAATTCGATTGAACAATATGAAATCCGAAATGCACCAACGCGGATTTCTTTCTGTTCGAAAATTATTGCAAGTTTCAGGTTATTCTGATTTTGATTTGTTTTACGACCAATCTGGAAAACCGCATTTATTGGACGGAAAATTCATTTCCATTTCGCATTCTCACGAAATGTCAGCAATAATAATTAGCGACAAACCAGTTGGAATTGATTTGGAAATCCAAAAAGAAAAAGTCCTAAAAATTGCACCTAAATTTATGAATATTTCGCATTTAGAAAATTTATCGCAAGAAAACCAAATAAAAAAAGCAACTATAGTTTGGGGAATAAAAGAAACTATTTTCAAAATCCAGAATCAAAAAGGAATCAGTTTTCCTGATCATATATTTGAAGATGATTTTCAAGTTTCTGATAAAAAAACTTCAGCACAATTACGATTCAATAATAAGGTAGAAAATTTCGATATCTATTTTGAAGAAATTGAAGGTTATATATTAGTTTGGGGATTTCGTAAATAAATTTCTATCGAAATAATTATTACATTTGTAAAAATATTTAATTATGGAAACACCAATTAAAAAGCCAGTTTTCAAATCTGCCGACGAAATTATTAGTTTGATGTTAGAAAGCAAAAAACAATCTAGGATTGAAAGTCAAGAACGTTACAATACTCCTGAATTTCAAGAAACATTGAGGAAATTGCGTGAAATGAAAAAAGCAAAATAAATAATATTTATTGAAGTATCAATAATACCATTTAACAGCATTCTAAAAACTAAATCGCTTCGTATAATTTACCCGGAAGCGGCCGAACAAGACCTTTAAACTCCATATTAAACAAAATTACCGAAATTTTATGAACTGGCAAATCGCATTCTAGAGCAATTATATCAAGTACTTCTTTGCCATTTATCAACAAGAAATCATAAATTCTTTGTTCTTCAGGTTCGAGAGTAACAAATAGTTGTTTTTGTACAGGTTTTACTTCTTTTTGAATGTCCCAATTAAGAATGTAAATTAAATCGGCTGCGTTTGTTAGCAAATTGGCTTTTTGGGTTTTTATTAAATTATTGCAACCTTGACTAAACTTGTCTGATGTTCTGCCAGGAACCGCAAAAACGTCTCGATTGTAATCGTTTGCCATTGTAGCAGTAATTAGTGAACCTCCACGATCTGCCGATTCTATTACGATTGTTGCTTCGGACATTCCTGCAACAATGCGGTTTCGACGAATAAAATTCTCACGTAACGGTTCAGAATCGCTCCAAAATTCGGTCATGAAACCACCATTTATTTCCATTTTAGAAACATATTTTTTGTGCACTTTCGGATAAATCTGATTCAATCCGTGGGCGACAACACCAATCGTTTGCAAATTAAAATCCATTGCGGCTTGGTGTGCAACAATGTCAACGCCATAAGCAAATCCTGACACAATTATTGGGTCAAGTGGTGCCAAATCTTCGATTAGTTTTTTGGTAAATTCTGTTCCATAAGATGTTATTTGACGTGTTCCAACAATGCTAATAATTTTTCGGTTATTTATTTCCAAATTGCCCGAAGTAAACATTAAAACTGGACCATCAATACAATGTTTTAATTTATCAGGATAATTTTCGTCTTGATAATGCATTACATTTATTGCGTTGTCTTTTATGAATTTTAATTCTTTTTCGGCTTTCTCGAAAACGGTTTTGTTTTTTAGGTTGTTGGACAAAAAAATTCCAATTCCATCAATACCAGTTAATTGCGATGATTTCGATTTGAATATTTCTTCGGCAGAACCACAATGCAAAAGTAGTTTTTTGGCAACAACATCGCCAACGCCTTCTATTTTGGATAATGCTAATAAATGAAATAATTCTTGTTCGGACATTGCAATTTTTTGAAGCCGAAAAGTATAAATTTTATATGAATTTTGAGTGGTATTATGAAAAGTATTTTTTGTAAAAAACACAATATATTATTGATCGTCAATAAAGAAAATTAAGTTAAAAACCACATTTCATTATTTCTAATTAGGGTTTTATTAAATAAAAGAACCTGTTCGGCTATCAATTCAGAAACTTTTCGGGTTTTGAATCAATCGAAATTTTAATTGTTTCAAGAATTAAATCATCTACAATATCAATAATTTTGTTAGCAATATTGTTTAAAAGCTACTGCAGTTGGAACATTAAAAATTTTATTTTTTCAAATTTTTTGATGTTAATTTAATTTGTCAATAAAAATTGTGAATAAAGTTTTGATAACTATTTTGTTTGATTAACTTTGCTGTTATGAATTTAGAAAAACACATATCCGAATTGCTTTATCGATACCAGTGCGTTGCGGTGCCAGGTTTTGGTGCTTTTTTAACCGAAAATGTGTCGGCACAACTTATCGAAAATTCGAATAGTTTTTTTCCACCAAAAAAATTAATTGTTTTTAATGCCAATCTTAAAACAAGTGACGGTTTGCTTGCCAACCAAATTGCTGCAAACCAGAAATGTACCTACGAAAAAGCAGTCGATTTAATCAATATTGAAATCGATAATTGGAGAAGCTCTTTAAATTCAGAAAACAATCTTTACTTAAAAAATATAGGTTCAATTGCTTTGAATAACGATAAAAATATGGTTTTTACGCCAACAGATAATTTTAATTATTTGACCAGTTCGTTTGGATTAACAACGTTCGTTTCGCCAAATGTAAAACGTATAGTTGTCGAAAGTAAAAACGTTTTTGTACCTGATTTCGAAAATATTCAAAGTCAAAATTCAGTTAACCAAGAGATTATACAAATCCATAAACCAAGAAATTATTCAAACCTGAAATACGCAGCAGTTTTTATAATTGGTTGTAGCATTGCAAGTCCAGTTTTTTTGAATTTGTATAAAGAAAAAATTGCAATAAACAATTTGATTGTCGAAGCCAAAGTTCAAAAACAAGTTCAAAATAAAATTCAAGAAGCTACTTTTTTTATATCAAATAATGCTTTACCAGTTGTTGTATCAAGTTTGAACAACGATGTGAAATTGAATTATCACGTTGTTGCTGGCGCTTTTAAAGTAGAAGCAAATGCTGATAAAATTTGCAGAAACTTAATTTCTAGAGGTTACAAGGCCGAGAAAATTACTCAAAATATAAACGGTTTGTTTCCCGTTATTTATAGCAGTTATGCAACATACAGCGAAGCTAGAAATGCAATGACCGAAATTCAGAAAAAAGACAATGCCGATGCTTGGGTTTTGATTCAGCAATTGGATAAATAAAAACAAACTGTAAAGTTTCGAAAAAATAAATGATTAACATTTGAAATAAATTCTCGTTTTGAAACGGGATTTTTTTTAGCCGTAAATGAAGGGAATCTAGTTCAAAAAAACAAGAAGAAAAAAGTGTAACTTGCTTAAAATAAAAAAAATATGACTGCAAAAAACGCATCAGAATCTTTGACAATATTAACAGATTTGGTTTTGCCAAGCGAAACAAACCCTTTGAACAACTTATTCGGAGGCGAACTTTTAGCAAGAATGGACAGAGCCGCTAGCATTGCCGCCAGAAGACATTCTCGCAGAATAACGGTCACGGCATCGGTCAATCACGTGGCGTTTAACCGAGCAATTGCTTTAGGAAGCGTCGTAACCGTCGAGGCAAAAGTGTCCAGAAGTTTTCGAACCTCAATGGAAATTTTTATAGATGTTTGGATTGAAGATCGTGAATCGGGTTTAAGAACAAAGGCCAACGAAGCAATTTATACATTTGTAGCTGTTGACGAAAGTGGCGTTCCAGTTGCTGTTCCAGAAGTTATTCCAGAAACCGATTTAGAAAAAGAACGTTTTGATGCTGCGTTACGTCGCAAACAATTAAGTCTTGTTTTGGCTGGAAAAATGAAAGCCCAAGATGCAACAGAATTGAAAGCACTTTTTTTATAATTTAAAAATTTTAGATTAACGAAATTGGGTTCTTTATAATTACTTTAAAATCTAAAATCGTTAATCTAAATACTACAATCAATTATTACATATTACTCAACCAAATTGCCGGATTAGCATAGGTTGTGTTTTGAGAAATCATAAATTTCATTACTGTTCGACCTGTATCGCCGCTAGTTCTTATTAGTCCGAGACTTTGTTTTATCGATACTTTATCGCCTTCGCGAACAAAAACTTTACTTAAATTTTGATATACTGTAAAGAAATCTCCGTGTTTAACGATTACCGCTTTATTAACCGGCGAGACTACCTGAACCTGAGTTACTTCTCCTGCGAAAACTGCTCTAGCATTGGCTCCTTGGTCGGTTGTGATTTCTATTCCTGAATTGTGAACTATTAACGATGGGTATAATGGGTGTGGCTGATTTCCGAATTTTAAGGTTACTGCTCCACGTTCGACTGGCCACGGCAAACCTCCTTTGTTGTTCTTGAAATTATCAGATTCTATTCGACCTTCTGGTGTTAAAACAATTTTTGTAGACGATTCTGATGCTCTAGTTTCTGCGGCTGTTACGACTTTGGTTGGGTTAGCTTTTGCATTTGCAGCAGCAGCTTTTCTATTGGCTTCGGCAATTGCATCTCGGATTAATCGGTCAATTTGGCGATCAATTTGTCTTGTTTCTTGTTGTTGTTGTTTAATTTCGACTGCAATTTTTTTCTTGTCTTTTTTAATTGCATTTACCAAAACCACTTGTTCTTGTTTTTCTTTTACAAGTGCAACTTTCTCGGTTTGATTTTCTTTAATAAGTTTTATTTTGTCCTCTTTTTGGATATTTAACTTTTTGTTTACTCCAGAAATTTCGTTGGTTTTGTATATAATTTCCTCGCCTTGCATTTTTCTATAACTAGAATATTGCTTCATATATTGAGCACGTTTATAGGCTTGCAAAAAATTCTGTGACGATAATATAAACATTGCTCGACTTTGTTCCGACCGGCTTTTGTATGATTTGACAATCATTTTGGCATAATCTGCTTTTAACGTGTCTAATTCTTTGTTAAGTTGATTAATTTCCGATTGGTTTTTAGTCATGTTTTTAGCTAAAACCTTAGATTGATTTTCATTGGTTTCGATTAAATTTTCTTTCAATCTAATTTTTTGATCTTTAATACCAATAACCGTCAAGACTGATTTTTCTTGTTTTTTTACGTTTTGCAATAGTTTTTCGTTAGCACGAATTTGTGCTTGAATTTCGGCTTTGCGTTGCTCTAGTTTTTCTTGTGTAGTCGGTTGTGCAAACATCGAAAATGAAACACAAATCATTAAAAAACTTAAAATATATTTAGACATTGAATCTTTTTTTTGCAAATTTACTTAATAAATATTTGTTCGTAGCCATCTGGCACCGAGTACGGAAAATTTAATTCTTCGTTAAAAGTAGCCGAATTATAATCGATTTTAATGTTTGTTCTGCCTTTTTCCATCAATGCATCTATCAAAATATTAGTTGGCAAATTCATTTCTAAATATTGTTTGTATTCAGGATAAACAATTTGTAACGAACGACTTTGTTCGGACTGCGAGATTAATTGTTTGGTAACGTGAAAACTTTCTGAATCAAAATAAAACGTTTTTCTGGTTTTAGAATTTTCGTTGTTTTCTAATTTATACAATTTATCTTCAATCGAATTGATATATTTTTCTTTGGTTAAATCGTCTAAAGCTTGTCCGATAAAAAGATTTTGAACTTTTGCAAAATCTAAATCTGTTCCCAGAAATTGACTTAATGATTGATAATTTCCTTCGAAAAACTTTCCTCCTATTTTTTCATAATACTGCACTTTATTTGGCGTTATCAATGCTTTTGCCATTGTTATGCCCAAAAAACGTATGCTTATCGAAATGATTTCATTTTTCTTGATTCTTATTTCTGCTGATACGTTTTGCGATTGCTTGTCGTCTTCATATCGAACCGAAGATTTTATATAAATCGTTTTAAAATCAGTTTTGTTTGCATAATGACTTTCAATAATTCTTTCTGAAGAGATCTCGTCTTTTGCGTGCGATTGTTTCAAAACTGGTTTGGTTGATCGGCACGAAATCAAACAAATTGCAATAAATAATAATAATTTTTTCATTTTTTGTTTATTCTAAAATCTAATTATCTGATGTCTTTAAATCGAACATCTAGTATCTAAATCTCTATTTCTTTGCTTTCAGCAATTTATCTGCTTTTGTAAAATAAAATTCTTTTTTGCCAACATCGCCTAAACCATTAGAAGTTTCGCCCAATTGAATGTTAAAATTTATTTCTAGTGTTTTGTCATCGACTAAATAATCGATCCCAGTTTCAAGAAAATCTTTGGCTTTCTTGAAGTTTTTTAATTGATTGTATGATAATCCAGCATAGTAATAAAATTGAGGTTGGCTTGGAAACAAATCAACCATATTATCGGCTTTTTTTGATAAAATTTCAAATTGCGATTTTTCTACCAAACATTGAAAATACAATACCGATGTTTCAAAATCTGGCTCGGTATTGTTCTTGAAATGCAAATCATAATATTGAATTGCCTTGTCAAAATCTTTTTGATTTTGATAAAATTTTGCAACTTCTTTGGCAACTTTTACATTAGGATCGTTCTTGAAATAGCCAATTGCTTTTTCTAAATCTGGGTTGTATTTTGGGTTTGTTTTCACAAATATCAAAAATTCATTCAAGATTCTGTGTTTAATTTTATCGTCTATTTTATTGCTAGCATAAACAATATTCATAGCTTTTACAGCATTGTCGCCATCATTATTATTCAAATGAAATTTAAACAAACTTACTTGTGCCCAATCAGAAGTTGGAATTTCTTTCTCTAATTTTTTGGCAATTTCGAGTGCTTTTTCTTCTTGATTGCTTTGCGAATAAATCGAAATTAAATCTATATAATTGGCTTCTACTTTTGGATTTTTCTTTATTTGATCAATCAGATTATCTTTTTCAGGATCTTGATGTTTAGAATCTTGCATGATTTGCATTTTATAAAAATCGCGCTTGTCCGATTTACCAATTTGGTCATTTAACTCGTTAATTAATGTCAAAGCTTTGTCGAATTGTTGTGTGTTCATGTACAACGAAACCAAATCTTCTTTATAATCATTCTTGAAAACTATTAGTTTATTGACAACAATTATGGCTTGGTTATAATCTTTTTGTTCGTAGGCAACATCATACATTCCTGCAAAATACCAGCGGTTTTTTGGGTCAATTGTTGCTGCTTTTTCGAAAGATTCATAGGCCTGTTTGTAGTTTTTTTGTAACAAATAATTTTTTCCTAGCTGGAAATGAACATTTGGATTTTCGGGTTGCAATTTCAAACATTTTTCAAGCGATTCGATAGATTTATCATAATTCATTATCGCTTTTTGTTTCAACGATTCAAAATACGATACCTGAAATTCATCGTCTTTACTTGCAGATTCTTCTTTAATTTCTTGTGAGAAAATAAAAGAATTGTTGCTTAAAGCAATTGATAAAATTATTACTAAAAATGTTTTTTTCATTGTAATATTTCAGTCTAAATCTGAAATCTATAATCGTTAATCTAAATTCTGAAATCTTATTCTAAAACAGAATAATCGCCAATCGAAATACTTGTAAAATTACCATCAAAACTTGCGTGGCTTCCAATCATTGCATTGTCAAGGTTAGCGTTTTTTATATGCGAATGATTTTGAATCAAACTGTTTTTTATTTTCGAATCGACAACGTGGCAACCTTTTCCTAACGATACATTTGGACCAACTGTTGCGTTAATTAAAATGACATCATCGGCTATAAAACAAGGTTCGATTATTGTCGAATTTTCTAATTTTACATCGCTTGAAACTAATTTTTGTCCATCTTTATGTAAGAATCCTAACAATCTAGAATTGGTTTCGACTGTTACATTTTTGTTGCCACAATCCATCCATTCGTCAACTTTTCCAGGCACAAATTTCATTCCTTTAATTTTCATGTTTTCGAGACCATCAGTAAGTTGGTATTCGCCACCTTTAACAACGTTATTGTCCAATAAATATTGTAATTCTGAACGCAAACTTTCGCCAGATTTGAAATAATAAATCCCGATAATTGCCAAATCCGAAACAAAATCTTTTGGTTTTTCGACAAAATCAACTATTTGATTGTTTTCATTGAGTTTAACAACACCAAATGCACTTGGATCTTCGACTTGTTTTACCCAAATTACCGAATCGGCAGTTGTGTCAAGCGTGAAATCGGCTCTAAAAAGTGTGTCGGCATAAGCAACAACTATTGGTCCAGTCATCGATTCTTTGGCGCACATAATTGCGTGAGCTGTTCCTAAAGCTTCATTTTGATAATAAATCGTGCCTTTTGAGCCTAATTTTTGGGCAATTGCTATTAAATCCTCTTCGACTTGTGTACCAAAATCTTTGTGGATTATAAATGCTATTTCATCAATTTTTTGATTGATAACGCCCGCAATATCTTCGACTAATCGATGTACAATTGGTTTTCCAGCTATTGGAATTAATGGTTTTGGTACTGTTAATGTATGTGGGCGAAGGCGTGAACCACGACCAGCCATTGGAACTATTATTTTCATTTTTTTTTATTTTAAAACTTCAATATTCGTTATTCAAAGTTCGTTGTTCAATATTTAAAAATTAAAATAATGTTGAATGTTGATTAACGAACAACGAATTTTGAAGTTTCAATAATAACGAACTTAGAATAACGAATTTTGAAGTAAACAAATCTTAAACGTTTGAATTATTTTTGATTATTTAATTTAGATTTTGATGTTTCAATGCTTTTTACAAATATTGAAATTAATTCGTTATTTTCCTTAATTGCTATAATAATATTCTCTTCCTCTTTTAAATATAATTTTGCTCTTTGAATAATTTTTAAACACGAATGAGTTTCACGTAATTCTTTTAGAACAATTGACATTTTATGAATAAAATCATTTCTAGATTCTGCGCTTTGTGCTTCACTGTAATTTAATGATGGGGAAGTTCCAGATCGAACTATTTGTCCTGATAAATGATTTCCTGCTTTGCTGCTTTTTAAATTATCTGTAATATCAATAATCATAACTGCAAAATCTATTAACCTTTCATGTAAATCGTATTGTTTCATGTTTTTATTTTATTAAACTTCAACATTCGTTATTCAAAGTTCGTTGTTCAACATTTTAAACTTTAAAAACAATGTTGAATAACGAATTTAGAGTTTTTATTTAACACCAGTGCTTCCAAATCCGCCTGCGCCACGTTCAGTTGTTGATAATTCTTTAACTTCGACAAATTCTGCTCGTTCGTGTTTAGCGATGACCATTTGTGCAATTCGATCGCCATTGTTGATTGTAAAATCGTCGTGTGACAAATTTACTAAAATTACTTTGAGTTCGCCTCGATAATCGGCATCGATTGTGCCTGGGGAATTGAGACAAGTTACTCCGTTTTTGA
Organism: Bacteroidota bacterium; assembly: GCA_031408435.1. Taxonomy (GTDB): domain Bacteria; phylum Bacteroidota; class Bacteroidia; order Flavobacteriales; family Flavobacteriaceae; genus Flavobacterium. The sequence continues at coordinate 22,487 of JANNWM010000047.1, read as the reverse complement.
ATGCTAATCCACTGCGAGGTCGAACTTGGGCTTCGAAACCTATTGGCAATTCTATGTATAATCCTGTTGGAACCATTACTCTTTCGAGAGTTTTGATAGTTATTGGTTCATGAATGTTGGCACGCATGTCCATTCCTGCCGATGCAATGGTTTCGTAATTTGGCAGTTGGTGTTCCGATTTATTGATGATGTTTATTTTCATTTTGTATTTTTAATATTGAAAATTGCTAAGATAATAAGGTTTTTGGAATAAGGAAATTTTTTATTTTGAATGATGGGTTTTTAGCCGTGATAGAAGGGAAAAACAATTTTAGGCGATTTTCTTCGCCTGAAATTTTTTGGAATGAAAGCGCGAATAGCTTCAAAAAAATTATTTGCGTTTTATGATTTTTAAAATGAGTTGTTTTTCGTTTTTATAAATAAAAAATCCGAACAAAAGTAAGGCTAAAATTCCAAAAATATAGCTTTTTCGAAGTTCTGGAACATAGAACGAAAGTCCTGATAATGTTATTGAAATGAGCAAATATTTAGAAATTTTGTTTATTTCATAGGGAATTGGATATTTTTTTTGTCCAAAATAATACGATATAAACATCATGCTGCCGTAGGCTGCGATAGTTGCAATCGCAGAGCCATAATAACTCATAATTGGCACGAGCCAAAAGTTAAGAATAAATGTAATAATTGCTCCAAAAATCGAAATATAGGCACCAATCATTGTTTTGTCAATGAGCTTATACCAAACCGAAAGATTGGTGTAAATACCAAGAAAAAAGTTGGCTAGAATGATTAGTGGTACGACTTTTATTGCATCCCAATAACTTGAATTTGGCACCAAAAGAAACTTGAGAACATCTATAAAAACAATCACAAATAACAAAATAAATGATCCCGCAATAACAAAATATTTGGTTATTGTAGCATAAGTTTGCGAGGCGTTCTGGTTGCTTGCGTGACTGAAGAAAAATGGCTCAATACCAAGTGTATAGGCAGTTCGGAACAAAACCATGAACATACCTATTTTGTAACAAGCAGAATAGGCGCCAATATCTGACTTGGAAACATGAAGTTTTTCGAGCAAAATTTTGTCGAAATGTTCATTGATTGCAAATGCAATTCCTGCCAAAAGAATCGGAAAACCGTACCGTATCATTTTGTGCCATAATTTGCTGTCAAAATGCCATTTCAATTTAATATAATTTGGTGATAAAACCAAAAATGTTATTAAACTTGCCAATAAGTTTGATATAAATATGTAGCCTACCTGAAAGTTTGTAAAATAAACAGTATTGAAAAATCCTAATGGATTTGATTGGGCTAATTTAGGCAATAATAAAAGAAAAAATAGGTTAAGACTAAAATTAAGAGTTACATTTCCGATTTTTATCATTGCATATATCATTGGTTTTTTTTCGGCTCGAAGTTTCGAAAACGGAATTATTGCCAAGGCATCGAATGTTAGAATCCAGATTGTGAATGTGACATATTCGAGGTTAATACTCGACCAACGAGAAATTGTATTTCTGTACAATAATGAAATTATTAGAAACGCTATTGAAGTCCAAAAAACTGATATGGTGGCTGTTGAAATAACGTTTTTCTTGTTGTCTTCGGAATTATAAAACCTAAAAAAAGAAGTTTCCATGCCGTATGACAAAATCACGTTAAAGAAAACCAGCCAAGCAAAAACGATTGAAACGTCTGCAAATTCTTGTTTTGGCAACGCGTGTACATACAAAGGATTGAGTAAAAAACTGATCATTCTTGGCAAAACAGTCGCTAAGCCATAAATTAATGTTTGTTTGAAAAGTGATTTATATAGACTCAATTTTGGATTTTTTGGGCACAGATTTCGCAATTCCATCGGGTTATTGATAGCGAAAAGAATTAGTTAAGACAAAAATAACTAATTTCTTGGTTTTGCAAACGTATATGCCAAAAGTTTTAAAAAAATTAGAAAAATTTTAAATAAAAAAGATTTGTTAAGTCTAGCTAGACTTAACAAATCTTTTTTTATGATATTGATTATTTTAAATGTTAGTGCATTTAATTCAAGAATTTTAAAAAATTAATTTTCTAACTTAACAATAAACATTTTAGCATCATAAGGTTTTTTACCTTTAGAGTCCATTGCCAACGATGCTTCATCTATGTTTTCGTATTTTTTTGAATAAATAAAATATTTACCAGAGACAATATCAAAAAAGAAATCTACATTGATAACTCCAGATGACACCATTTTTGTTAAAAAAGCATCTCTTTTGGTGGTGTCCGTATGTACAGCTAGAATTAAATAGAATCCGGGCTGTGTGTTTTCAATTTTCTTAAGAATTTGCATGTTGCCCTGGTCATCTGTACCGAAATCAAAATCATCGCTTGTTAGTGCTGTTTTTGATTGTACGGTTGTTTCTTTAATGATTTTTAAAGCCGTACGGTCTTTATCATAACGACTTTGACCGCTTTCGAAAGCAGCACGCTTTATTCTACGCTTTTTCTCTATATCTATATCTGTTTTAATTTTATCTAACTTAGTTATTAAATTAGATTTTAATTGTTCCGTTTTTAACTGCTCTGCCTTTAATTTATCAATAGCTTCTAAATAAGAAACGTTAACAGGGTCAGCTCTGTTTGGAATTTTTTTCTGTCTTTCTGTTAATAAATCTTCGTATTGAGTAATAAAGCCTGCTTGTTGTTTAGTAGATTCGGTCAGTTCATTTTTTAAAGTTTCAAGTGCTTTATTTGCCTCGCTAGCACTTTGAAATGGTTTAGGTGTTTTAATAATTCCTTTGTCTCCTAAATCATTCTCTTCTTTCAAATCTTTTAAATCTTTCTCTTTGTTTAAAACTGTAGACTCTAATTTAGACAATAATCCTTTTGAGTTTTTAGTTGCATCGTCAAGAATTTTCTTAACATAATCTAAAGATTTATCTGTTTCTGATTTATTTGCATCGGCAATATTTTTTGCATCTTGTTCTGCTTTTGCTTTTGCAGCATCGGCTTGTGCTTTGGATTTTGCTGCATCTGCATCTGCTTTTTCTTTATCAGCTTTTGCGGTTGCGGCTGCAGCTAATTTAGATGCTGCATCGGCTTTAGCTTTTGCTGCGTCAGAAATTAATTTGGCAGAAGCTTCTTCTTTAGCTTTTGTGGCATCGGCAATTGCTTTATTTTTTGCTGCTAACTCATCTGCTTTTTCTTTATCAGCTTTTACTTTTGCTTCGGCTAATAATTTGGCTGCTTCTGCAGCTTTCAACTTGGCTGCATCAGCTTCGGCTTTTTGTTTGTCTGCTAAAATCTTGGCGTTTGCTACTGCTTCGGCTTTGGCAGCATCGGCTGTTGCTTTTTGTTCATCGGCAAGAAGTTTGGCGGCATCAGCTTTTGCTTTATTAGATGCGGCAAGTTCTAATGCTTTGGCTGCATCTGTTGCTGCTTTTTCTTTCAATGCTTTGGCTTTTGCATCGGCTAGAAGCTTGGCTGCTTCTGCACCTTTTAACTTGGCTGCATCAGCTTCGGCTTTTTGTTTGTCTGCTAAAATCTTGGCGTTTGCTGCTGCTTCGGCTTTGGCAGCATCGGCTGTTGCTTTTTGTTCATCGGCAAGAAGTTTGGCGGCATCAGCTTTTGCTTTATTAGATGCGGCAAGTTCTAATGCTTTGGCTGCATCTGTTGATGCTTTTTCTTTCAAAGCTTTGGCTTTTGCATCGGCTAATAATTTTGCAGCTTCTGCACCTTTTAACTTGGCTGCATCAGCGTCTGATTTTCGTTTTTGAGCTAATAAATTTGCATCCTCTATCGCCTTAATTTTTGCGGCTTCAGCGTCTTCTTTGGCTTGTGCAATTGCATCAATTTTAGCTTTTGCAGCATCTGAAATTGCTTTGGCTTTTGCATCAGCAATTTTTTGTTTGTCGCTTAAAATTTTCGCATCGACAGCGGCTTTGGCTTTTTCTGCATTTGCAATTGCGTTGAGTTTTTGTTTTTCAGCAAATGCAATTGCATCTTCTTCTGCTTTTGCTTTTGCATCAGCGATTGCTTTTAACTTAGCCTCGGTAGCTTTTTGTTTATCGGCTAAAAATTTAGCTTCTGCGTCAGCTCTAGCTTTTTCTTCGGCTGCAATTTTTTCGTTATCTATTTTTACAACTGGAGTAACGACTATTGGTTTGGTCACATAAATAGGACCGCCATCACTACTTTCTTCGGATTCTTTAAAGTAATATGCTAATAAAAACTCGTGAGTGAATCCTAATTTTGCAGCATCTCCAAGACCTTTTTCGAAATTATATCCAAAAGAAATGTTTCTTGTAATATTAAAACCTAGTCCAGCTGCAATTCCGTCAATGTTGTTGTAACCGCCTTGCACCCAACCTAATTTTGGTATATCTAACAATAAATTACCCGAGAGAACCGTATTTTCTCTTTGTTTTTCTGCCCTTACTAAAGTTATAAATTTACTTCCATCAAAAATATCGCCACTTTCTATGTATCCAGTATACATAAAATGACCTTGAAAACTTTTTAGCGGATCTAAAGTTACATTTTGGGATAATGAAAAATCGTATTGGAAAAGATTTTTTGCAGAAATACCAAAGTCAATGATATCTGTACCATAATTTATTCCTGGATTAAGGGCAACAATTGTAGAAGATTTAAATCCGTTAAGTAACGGATCAGGAAAATTTGTTATTATTTTAGATGTGTTTATTCCAGATTTAAATGCTGAAAGATTTATACCGAATGTTAAATTACTGTCGTCATCAAATTGTACGTTTCTTGCATAATTCAAAATTGCACCTTGACTGCTAATTATGGAATAATCCTGCAAAAATACTCCAATAGAGAAAGCATTGTTGTCTTCGAATTTTGTAGAATAATTTGCCGAATAAGTCAATGGTGCATTTTCGAAACCTGCCCACTGTCGTTTATTAAAAATACTTAAATAAGGATCTTCTTCTTTAACAAAACTAAAAGTCGGATTTATTAAAAACTTATTGAATTTTAATGAATTTTGAGCTGGTAATTCAAAAGATTTGATGCCATTGTTTTGAGAAAACATAAACAAATTGGCAAATAACAAAACAATAATTATATAATATTTCTTCATGTTATTTTACAATTGTTATAGTTCCTTTTTTAACATCACCGTTTTTGGCTGAGATTAAATAATAAAATATTGGATTTATACCATTAAAATCAAAGCCAGTTTGTGGCCAATCGCCTATGTAGTTGTCGGTTTCGTAAACTAATTTTCCGTTAGAATCACGAATAGTTATGTTGGCACTATTTGGTATTAAATTAGAACTGTATATTTCTGGAATTTCCCAAACATCATTTACACCATCGCCATTTGGACTTATTAAATTTGGAATAACTGTTGCCAAAGAAGGTTTTTTGAGTATAAGTTGAATTTCATTTGATTTGTTTGTACAAATGCCACTGTATATTTCTAAATAATAAGTTCCTTCAATATTGGTTGTTAACGAGGTAGTTGTTTCGCCATTTAGCACGACACCGTCTTTATACCACTGGTAAAAAAACAAAGGATTGTTTTCTGTACTAAGTGTTGCAGGTGCTCCTTCGGTTACAAAATTTGACGGGTTTGAAGAAGAAATTACAGTGTTAGAACCTCCAGTTGCGATATTTACAGTAATTTCGGGTGTAGAAACACCCCTATTTAAATCACCTGCACCAAGATTTGTACACCCTAATGTACCATAATCAACTTGACAATAATAGGTACCGGCGGCATTTACAGGAATTGATATTCCTTTTTGATTTGGAATTAATACATTATTGCGGAACCAATTGTACTTTAAATAACTAATTGAAGCAGGCTCTGCAGTTGGATCATCGATCGAAAGGACACCTGTAGTATTACCGCAAAGCGTTAATGGTTGGTTGTCATTAATTGAAAAAGGGTCAACGAAAACTCTATAATAAACCTCAAAAGAATCAGTTTCTGGACTAGATATTACTGGGGTTGTAGTACTTTGAATTTTGAATTTGTAATTGTTACCTCCAACAAAATTAGTTGGAACATAGAACTTTATTTTATTTGTAGTTGATCCAGAAGAAATTGAAGTAGCAACAACATTGTTAACGGCTGGAAACAGTCCATTTGCATCAGAAATTAATAAATTGAAAGTTGTGCCAGTAAAAAAAGACGGTGGATTAAAAGTATAATTAAAAAAGAATGCATTATTGCCTTCATATGCACAAATATATGTAAATACATCAGACGGATTGGTATTAATTTTACTAATTGATTGCGAGAAACTTTTGGAAATTATTCCAATAAAAAACAAAACAAAATAAATTTTTATTAAAAAAGCAGTAGGTAATTTTTTCATATTTGAAATTATTTGGGCTATAACAAAAAAATAACTTTATAGAAAATTAATTATTAGCTAATAAAACAAATCCATTAAGGTTATTAATGGATTTGTTTTATAAAAATACAAATTGTATTATTTAGAATTTGATGCTGTAATTTTTCCGATTTTTAATCTAAAATCTGGTTGTTTCGGATTTTTATAATCGATAAAAGTATCTTTATTTTCTCCTGACGAATAAAGGTTTGAAAATGAGCTTTGTGCGTAATAATCTTCTAAATCTTCGTTGTTGGTATTATTTTCTGTAAAAATATTTCCTTTGCAGTTATTGAAATAAATATCTTGAAGGTTTATTTTTTTAAAGCCAGCTTCGTTAACTGAAATTTTTGAGTCTAGAATTATTGCAGGATTGAAACCTGATATGACGCTTCTTTTGATAGTTAAGAAACTGTTTTCACCTATTCTAATTGCATCTTTAATTAAACCACTTGCGATGTCTTGCGCTAAATTATCGCTTTCATTCAACATGGTCATATTAGAAGCAATGATTGTTGTAAGTTTTTTGGAAAAATCTGCGTCTTCTTTTCTTTCATAAGAATCTATTTCAATACAACGAGAACCGTTTGCTGCAGACACAAAAGAATTTCTTATTGTCAATGAGTTATCAACAATTGCTTGGGCACCTTGTGAAAAGTCAAAATCGTCGTCATTGGCTTTGAAAGAAACCATTTTAGACATGTTAACATCACCTCCAAAAAACTCATATGAATCGTCTCCAGAAAAGCTACACATTACGTTTTCAAGTATTGTTTTATTACCAACCCCAGCAAATGTTATGCTATTAAATTCTTTAAAACCTTTAACTTTTCTTCCAGCGAATTCTACTCTAACATATCTCAAAATTCCAGAATTGCAAGTATTGTTAGTACCACCATATAATGTTCTTGCAGGGTCAACATCTAAAGATAAAGAAGCTGTTCCACCAAATTTATTTATTGGTGCATCTCCTAATAGAACAATTCCTGCCCAATCTCCTGGTTTTTTAACTATTTTATTAGATGTGAAAACAATCGGATCAGTTTCTTTACCATCTGCAACTAACATTGCACCTTTGGTGATAATTAAACTACCATTTGATTCAAAATCTCCTTTTATAACTGTACCAGGCTCAATAGTTAACACCGCATTGTTAGTGACATAAACATTACCTTGTAACAAGTAAGTGTTTTTTTTGTATAGTACAGTATTAGTGGTTATGTTACCAAATAAAATTTGATTGGTATCATTATATTCAGTTTTGGTTGGTTTAAAATCAGTCCAGTTATTTAACCAGTTAGATGAACCAACAATACCTTTTTCTTGCTGTGCAAAACTTGACACTGCTGAAAAAATTGCAATAATCGAAAATTTGGTTAGGTTTTTCATTTGGGATCAATTTAATTTATTGAAAAAAATTTAATTATTCATTCATTGTGTGCAACTCTTTCAACATACTTTCGTAAAACAAAATACATGTTATAATTGTTGGTTTGTCGCAATAGGGTAACATTTTTGTTTGAAAATCAACAGTTGATGTTAAAAATACTCCTGAGGTTTCTTGCTCAACGTCAAGAGCTTTTCTATTTTCTGCGTTGTCAGGAATACCTATGTCAGACATTGTTACTCCAGCTTTTGATGCCATTGCGATGTAAGGAAGTGTACTCACTAATAGTCTAATTCTTTCAGTGTACAGACCAATAAGTTCACCTTTCTGTAAAGATTCAAGTTCTGTTTTATCGTAATATCTTTTGAAAGTACTGTTGGTACTAATAATGCTTTTAGGTTTGTTTTTTGGTTGAGCGTTTAAACTAAAACTGATAACCGCAAATAAAATACTTAAAAAAATAATTTTTCTGTTCATAACTAGGGGCAATTAGAAATATTGTACAAATGTAATATAATTTTTTTAACATACAAGTGTTTAATAACTTTTTTATAGTTTATTTTTTTTTACTTGTTTATTATAAAATTAAATTGTAACAACAAGCTACAATCGTTTTTGGTAATACTAAAACCGTGCCAAAGATTTTATCTAATAATTACTATGCGAAAATAAATTAAAAGTTAGCAAATCGTTAATTTATCTAATTCAAAATCTTAATTAATCTATTAAAATCAAATATAGCCGATTAAAAGTAAATAAATAGGTGTTTTTTGAAAATTAACATCATTTAAATTAAATTTTTTTTTATTAATCATTACTATTACATTTGTTGATGCAATTTTCTGAAATTTTAGGACAAGATTATCTCAAAAATCATTTAACAAAAAGTGCCTCGACAGGAAGAATCCCTCATGCTCAGCTGTTTGTTGGTCAATCTGGTAGTGGTACTTTGGCAATGGCATTGACCTATTCTCAATATGTTTTATGCAACAATCAAAATTACGAAAATTCTGGAGGTTTGGATTCGTGTAATATCAAGTTTAACAACTTTTCTCACCCTGATTTGCATTTTATATACCCGACTGTTAGCACCGAAGATGTTAAAACTAAACCTAAAAGTTTGGATTTTATTAAAGATTGGCGACAATTTATATCAGAAAATCCATACGGAAGTTTATTTGACTGGTATAATGTTTTAGGAGTTGCCAACAAACAAGGAGAAATTCGTGTTGACGATGCTCAAGAAATTTTAAAATCATTGGCGTTAAAATCTTATGAAGGTGGTTACAAAATAATGATTGTTTGGATGGCCGATAAAATGAACATTGCAGCATCTAATAAACTATTGAAACTGTTGGAGGAACCGCCTGAGAAAACACTTTTTATTTTAATTACCGAAAACGAGGAAGATATTATTCAAACCATTCGATCCCGTTGCCAAGTTCTACATTTTGCAAATTTAAGCGAAAATACAATTGCTAATGCATTGATTTATAGATATAATATCGAAGAGAAACTAGCAACAAAGATTTCACATCAAGCTCAAGGAGATTTTAATAAAGCTTTACATATATATAAAAATGATTCAGAAGATTCGCCGTTCGAGGAATGGTTTGTAGTTTGGGTTCGTGCCGCTTTTCGAGCAAAAGGCAATGCAGCAGCGATTCAAGACTTGATTGCTTGGAGCGAACAAATTGCTGTTTTGGGTCGAGAAACCCAGAAAAAGTTCTTGCAATTTTGTATGGAAATGTTTCGACAAGCTTTATTATTGAACTATGAAATTCCAAGTTTAGTTTATATTGAGCCGAAAGTCGAGAATTTTAAACTCGAAAATTTTGCACCATTCGTTAATGGAAACAATATTAACGATATATTTCGTGAACTTTCTGATGCGATGTATCATATCGAAAGAAACGGAAATGCAAAAATAATACTCACCGATTTGTCTATAAAACTAACTAGATTGATCCATAAAAAATAAGTTATGAACAATGTTGCTTCTATTTTGGTTCTAATTTTTCTTGCTGTGACTTTTATTCAGTCTGCTTATGAAAAGATTTTTTATTGGAAAGAAAACCTCGAATGGCTCAAAGGTTTGTTCGAAAAAACATTTTTAAAAAATTATATGGTACTGTGTACCGGAATATTAGTATTTCTAGAACTTTTGGCTGGAATTTTCAGTTGTGTTGGAATTGTTCAACTAATTATTAACGGTCAAAGACTTTTCGGGTTTTATGGTGGCGTTTTTTCTTGTACTTGCCTGATTTTTATGCTTTTTGGTCAACGATTAATTCGTGATTATGATGGTGCACGAAACATTGCAATTTATTTTGTTCCAGCAGTTATGGTAGTATATTGGTTGCAGTAAAAAATATTTGATTTTTGATATTAGATTTGTTGGAATGATAAAAAATTACATAAATTAATTTAAAAAACCTTCAAACTTGCTCTTAACATTTTTAATTCGTTCCACGTGAATTGGTTTGGATACATTTCCATTAATCCGTTTAAAGAATTTTCTTCATAACCATTAAAAACAGCTTCTAAATCTTTTAGTTTTTGAGGTTCTAAAATTTCATTAATATTAATTGTTTGATTTTCAATTAGTTTTATAAAATGTCCTTCGATTGTTGTTGGTGTCAATTTTCTAATTTCGGCAATTTGATTAATGTCATTTTTTAATTCCCAAAGTTCGAAAGTTTCTTGAATTGTAGCTTTTTTGGGTGCTTTTGGTTCTTTTTTCTTACTTGAATACCGTTCAATATCGTCTTCGTTTTCTATTAAAGTTATGTTTACTTTTTTGAATTCTTCTCGAATGGTTTCGAGTTTTAGGGTTTTATAAAACTTAATCGCTTCTGACGATAATTTTTCTTTCGAAATTGTTTCGCCAGCAACAACTGTTTCAATTAATAATTTTGCTTTCATTAACCGCATTACGGCTTTGGTTTGCAAATCTTCGAGTTCTAATAATTCGTCGTAAAATTGTTTTACGTTTTTGGTACGTTGCACTTCTTCTATTTTCCAAAGAATTTCGTAAACCAAATTGTCCATTGGTTGCAAAAAATAATTGAAAGCAGCTTGAATTCGCTCAAATATAAAATTCAAATCAATGTCTTCTTGAGAAAATAATTTATTGATTTGTGATACAAATTTACGAGATGGTTCTAACAAATCGTCTATAACATCAAGTTGTTTTTTAGCCCAATCGATGTGTTTGGTTTTCTTAGACAATTCAGATTCGGCTTTGTATCCAAAATAATGATTGCGCCATTGTTGTGCCAAATCTTGCCAATCAAAACTGTCTTTCAGATAATTATGAATAAAATTATTGGTTTCACGCTCCAGCGAATGCGCCAATGATTCTTCAGAAGCTTTGTTTTCGGCATAATCCATAACGTCTTGATCGTTCGAAATTCCGTTCATTCGTAACGGCGATAAAAGTACTAAACCTTGCAAACTGCGCAATCTAGACAACGCAACATAAGCTTGACCAGGCATAAAAACCTGCGAAACATCAAGTGCAGCTTTATCAAAAGTTAGACCTTGACTTTTATGAACCGTGATTGCCCAAGCCAATTTAATAGGATATTGAACAAAAGTACCTAAAACTTCTTCTTCGATTTCTTTAGTAATATCATTTACTAGATATTTGATATTTTCCCATTCAAATTTTTCGACTTCGATTGTTGTATTATTTTCAGGAAAATGAACTAATATTTCTTGCTTTCCGATAGATTTTACAAGACCGATTTTACCATTAAAATATCGTTTTTCGAGATTTAAATCATTCTTGACAAACATGACTTGTGCACCAACTTTCAATTTTAGATTGAACTCAATCGGATATATTTTTTCAGGAAAATCTCCAGTTAATTCGGCTTTATAGTTTATTTCATTACCTTCTAAATCTCCCAAAGAACTAGCATTCATTGTGTCGGCTTTAGCATTGTGAGTCGTTAAAGTAATGTAACCTTTGTTGGATTTGAGATCAAAATCTGGTTTTACATAATCGTTCAAAAAGACTAAATCTTCACGAGAAATTTGATTGTTTCGAAGATTATTCAAAATTGCAATAAACTGATTATCGGTTTGACGAAAAATTTTATCTAATTCTATATAAAGCGGTGGATTTCTGATAACTACGTGTGCATTAAAAAAGAATTTACCTGAATAATAATTCCGTAAAGTACGCCATTCTTCGTCACGAACTACAGGTGGCAATTGCAACAAATCGCCAATATACAGAACCTGAACGCCACCAAAAGGTTCTGATTTTCTTCGAACGGTTTGCATCATGAAATCGATTGCGTCTAACAAATCAGATCGCAACATACTGACTTCGTCTATAACCAAAAGTTCCATATTGTTAATAACCGCACGCTTTATTGCGCTCATTTTGAAATGTCTGCGTAAAGTTGCTTTAGTTTCGAACTTAGAAGTTTCTGAGAATTGTGGAGCGGAATTGTCTGGAATAAATCCGCCAAAAGGCAGCTGAAACATCGAATGAATGGTTACTCCGCCAGCATTCAAAGCAGCAATTCCTGTTGGTGCAACAACAACTACTTTTTTGTGGGTTGTTGCAATAATTTCGCGTAACAAAGTTGTTTTTCCAGTTCCTGCTTTTCCTGTCAAAAAAACCGATTTCTGGGTTTGATTGATGAATCGTAAAGTAAATTGTGCGGCTTCGGAAATTGATTGCATTTTGAGATTTTAAAAAGAAAATCTTAGAGATTTGGAGGATTTATTAGTTGAATTTATTTTTTTATTTTATACTTCGCATTCAATAAATCTAGAATTTCTTTTGTAATGTCATATTTTTCTTCTGCATATAAAACTGTTGCTGGTTGCCCAGTTCCATAAATATAAGAATAACCATTTTCTTTGCCGTAATCTTTAATGAATTTTTTTACAGCATTTACAACCGTTTCGCGTTCTTTGTCGCTTTTAACTTGCAAATCTTCAAGCATTTGCTGTTGCATAATTTGTAATTGTTGTTCGCGTTGTTGTAACGCTAGACCGTTTTTTTGCGCCCATTCTTGTCCATTTGCCTGAGCGTTTTTCTGAAAATTCTGTGCATCAACTTTGAATTTTGCTCCTTCATTTTCTAATTTTTGCTGTGCTAGATTGGCTTTAGCTTTGTATTTAGCCTCAATGTCTTTGGCCTCTTGATAATCTTTCATCAATTCGCTTGTGTCAACATAAGCTGTTTTTAGAACTTCGGCTTTATCGTTAGGAGCAATATTTGATTTAGCTACAGTTTCTTTTTTGGCAGTTTTGTCTTTAGCTTCTTCTACTTTTTTATTACAAGATATTATTGATATAGCACCAGCTAAAACTAGAATTAAATTTTTCATTTTCTTAAAATTATTAAATACAAAAATATACTTTTTTTAATTAGAATGGGATATTTTGCCATAAAGACAAGAAGTTTCGAAGTTTTAAAATTATATTTTAATTTGAGTCGTTGCGTCTTTATTGCAAAAAATAGTTATACATTTTTTAGAACATAAATATGAGAAGAATATTCTAACGATTTCTTAGCTTTACAATTCGATTTTAATCCAATGAAAAAAGCTTTAATAAAATTCATTTTTCCTGTTTTATATTTCTCTGAAAGTAAAGAAACATAAAACGAATCGAATTTCATTGGTAAAACTTTTTCGAGTTTCATATTTTCGTTTTCGAATAATAACTTAATTGCAGTTTTTGAAAAATGCCAAAAATGAATCGGAACGTCAAACGCTGCCCAAAATTCTTTGTAATAATTCGCATCAAACGATTTAAAGTTTGGAACTGCAATGATCAAAGTTCCGTTGGGTTTTAATAATCGTTTTAATTCTGCAATTTGTTTGTTTAAATCGGGTACATGTTCTAAAACGTGCCACATTGTAATGATGTCAAAAGAATTATTCTGTAATTCGGAGGTTTCTTTAGCAAAATCTACTCCTTTCTTAGTTGCAATTTCTTTGGCTTTTTGGCTAGGCTCTACTCCTATTGTTTGCCAACCATTTTGTTTTGCAAATGCTAGAAAGTCTCCAACGCCAGCACCAATATCGAGGATTTTTCCTTTGTTTGGAGAAAGTTGATTAATCAGATTCAATTTATTTTTTAGCGCAATATTCTTGACCGCTTGGTAAAGTTTTTCGAATAAAGATTTGTTTCCGTCGGTATGCGAAATATAATTTGGGCTGTCGTAATATCGACCAAGATTTTCTGGGTTGGGTTGCGGATTGGTAACCAACATATCCAAAACATTATCATAATACAAATCAAAAGTTTCTTGCGAAACCGAATAATCTTTTACTTTTAGATAATGTGTTTTGTTTTCTAAATTCATATTTTTTAAAATATACTTAACAGATTTTAAAAACCTTTCAATACATTGTATTTTTTTAAAAGTTGTGTATTCTAAGATTTGTAGTGTTTACTTGACTTAACGCATGAGTTTCACGTGGAACACATTAATATTAATGTTAGATTTAGAATCTAATATATAAAATTTAATATTCTATCTACCCATATAAATTAACAAAACCGAAATGTCGCTTGGCGAAACACCAGATATTCTTGAAGCTTGCGAAATAGTAATTGGTCTAATTTTAGAAAGCTTTTGCTTTGCTTCTATCGACATTGATTTGATCTTGTCGTAATCAAAAAATTCTGGGATTTTTACGTCTTCTAATCTTGTTAGTTTATTCGCATTGTTTCTTTCTTTTTCGATATATCCAGAATATTTGACCTGAATTTCGGCTTGTTCTAAAATTTCTTGATCTAAATCGTTAGAAGCAATATAATTTTTGACTTTTTCGAGTTGCATCATATCCGACAATTCAATTTGAGGTCGAGATAAAATTTTGAATAATTTATCAGTTTGGTTGACTTCTGCTGTTTCTTTAGAAATTAAAACTGGATTGACTTCTTCTGGTGAAATGCTTGTATTTTTGTAAAACGCAACCATTTTTTCAGATTCATTCAACTTGTGTTCCATTCTTCGCAAACGCTTCTCAGAGGCTAACCCTAATTTATGCGAAATTGGAGTCAATCTAAAATCGGCATTATCTTGACGTAAAAGCGTTCGATATTCCGCTCTTGATGTGAACATTCTATATGGCTCTTCTGTTCCTTTTGTAATTAAATCATCAATCAAAACGCCAATATAAGCTTCGTCACGTTTTAAAATTAAAGAATCTTTTTCTTGAACTTTCAAAGCTGCATTAATTCCAGCCATTAATCCTTGTGAAGCCGCTTCTTCGTAACCAGTTGTTCCATTTATTTGTCCAGCAAAATACAAGCCTTCGACTAATTTCGTTTCTAACGTATGCTTTAATTGTGTTGGTGGAAAATAGTCATATTCAATAGCATAGCCTGGTCGAAAAAACTTTACTTTTTCGAAACCAACAACCGAACGCAAGGCTTTAAACTGAATATCTTCAGGTAACGAAGTTGAAAAACCATTTACATAAACTTCGCAAGTATGCCAACCTTCGGGTTCAATAAATAATTGATGTCTTTCTTTATCGGCAAAACGATTGATTTTATCTTCTATTGAAGGACAATATCTTGGTCCAAGCGATTTTATGCGACCATTGAACATTGGAGAACGATCAAAACCTTCACGTAAGATGTCGTGAACATCAAGCGAAGTATAAGTCATGTGACAAGAACGTTGATGCGACAAAGGTTTAGTAATATCCGAATAAGAAAATTTATCGGGTCTTTCATCTCCTTTTTCTTCATTCATTTTAGAATAATCCAACGACCGACCATCAACTCTTGGAGGAGTTCCTGTTTTCATTCTTCCAGCTTCGAAACCAGCTTTAATTAAATCTTCAGTAATTCCATAACTTGCACTCTCACCTGCTCTACCGCCACCATGTTGTTTTTCGCCAATGTGAATCAATCCGTTCAGAAAAGTTCCATTGGTTAGTACTACAGATTTTGAACGGATTTCTAGACCTAATGAAGTTTTTATTCCTTTGACTTTACCGTTTTCAATAATTAAACCTGAGATCATTTCTTGATAGAAATCAAGATTTGGAGTTCCTTCGAGCATCATTCTCCATTCTTCTGCGAAACGCATTCTGTCTGATTGAACTCTTGGCGACCACATTGCAGGACCTTTAGATTTGTTGAGCATTTTGAATTGAATTGCAGTTCGATCTGAAACAATTCCAGAATAACCACCCATTGCGTCAATTTCACGAACAATTTGACCTTTGGCAATTCCGCCCATTGCTGGATTACAAGACATTTGTGCAATATTTTGCAAACTCATTGTAACCAATAAAGTTGACGCACCAAGATTTGCAGATGCCGCAGCGGCTTCTGAACCCGCATGACCTGCTCCAACTACTATAACATCGTATTCTTCTTGAAACATTTGATTTTAGATTTCTGATTTAGAAAAACCTTCTAGAGTAATATTTGTTCCACGTGGAACTTTTCTTTTATTTAAATTAAATCTTGTTTCACGTGGAACAATAAAAAACATTCCTGACAAACAAAAAATTTTCAAATAGCCCCGATTGAAATGAAAATCCTTTTTTGTCTCTTTTTTTGGAAGGAGACAAAAAATTACTTCATTTAATTTTTATTTTAATAGAGTTCAGTGAACTTTCTTTAAAATAAAAAACGGGATAAAACCATTCGAAAAAAACCCAAATCTTTCGCTTGGAATAAATTGAATTTATTGTTCCACGTGAAACATTTTTAGTTTCTCTTCTTCTTTATTGCGCATAAATAATTCGTCTTCCTTGGTTTTGTCTTTAAAACCGCAATAATGCAAAACGCCATGAACCATAACTCTATTTAACTCTTCGGCGAATATGACTTTATAATCATTTGCATTTTCCTGAACACGTTCGGTTGATATAAAAATGTCGCCCGAAAGTTCGTTGCCGAGTGAATAATCGAAACTAATTACGTCGGTTAATGTGTCGTGATTTAGATATTGCTGGTTGATCTGTAATAAATAATCGTCGTCGCAAAAGATGTAATTTATCTCGCCTTCGGATTTATTTTCAGATAAAATAACTTTCGATAGCCAACACGAAATTGCTGTTTCGTTAGGTAAATTAAAGTCAGTTTCGTAATTAAAATTAATCATTTTGTTTAAAATATTCTTGAACTTTTTGATTGTAAATTGTGCGCAAAGGTAAACTTTGTCTGTTTAAAATTTCTATAGATTTTAAATAATCTTTTAGTGCTGTTGGCAAAAGTTGTGAGTTGTTGTTGAAATCTTTTTTATTAGTTGTTGATTGGCGTTTTTCTTCTTGACCTTGTTCCTGAACTGCTTTTTCAAGTTTTAATAATTCTTGTTTTACATTCAATATTTTCTGTAAAACATCGTTTTTAAAACCTTTATTTAATAATTGCTTTTCAATATCTTTCATTTGATTAACAGTATTTTGACCCGAACCACCAATGCCACGATTCTTCAACTCTTCTTGTAAAGCTTCGCGAAGTAGTTGCTGTTCTTTATAGATTTCCATTATTGCTTTGGCATCACCTTCGCCATCTTGACCATTTTCGCCTTCGCCTTTTCTGTCTACATTTTCGCCAGTTCGAGGTTTTCCGTCTTTACCTTTTCCGTCCTTGCCATCTTTACCATCACCTTTCCCATCTTTGCCTTTTCCGTCTTTGCTATCACCTTTACCTTCTCCTTTGCCTTCTCCTTGACCTTTTCCTTCGCCTGGTTTTTTCCCTTGACCAGGTTTTTTGCCAGCTCCTTCTTTAGCTTTTTCACCAAGTTGTGCTTGTTTTTTAATTATGTCTGGTAGTTGCATTTCGCCTTTTCCTGAACCTTTTTTAGGTTTACCTTTGCCAGAACCTGACATTTGCATTTGCATATTTGTTAAAACATCAGCTAAATAATCAGCTAATTTGTTTGAAGCAGCTACTGCGTATTGCTGGCTTGCAACACCTTTCGGAAAATTCGCTTCAACAAAAGTTTCTAGTGATTTGTCAATATTATAATGAACATTACCAACTTCTTTTGTTATGTTTTCAGCTATTTTTGGATTACGCAACGACATTGCAAACAAGCTATCGTCAACGTGAGTGAACTGTTGTTTTAAATCTTGTTGGGTTTTTAGGTTCTTGTTAAATGATGGCGAACCACGTTTCAGGGTTTTAAATTGTTTCATCAAATCTTCTTCTGAAAATGAAAACGCCAGTAAATTATCTAGTATTTGACGTAACATTGCAACATCTTCGTCTATTTGTTCTTGTTCGCCGCCCTCCATTTCTTGTTCAGCTTTGGTGGACATTTCTTTCATTTTCTTGGCAGCCGATTTTTGTTTTTTCTTCGCTGCATCTTTGCCTTCTTTACTTTCCTTCTTTAAATCTTCTGAAGCATTTTTTAAATCCTCATCGATTTCTTTTTGCTTTTCTGGACTTGCATCAAGGTTCATTGGTTTTTTTAATTCCTTGTTTTCTTTGTCAACTTCTTTTAATTCTTTCTGAATTTCGTCGAATTCCTTAATTATTTCGTTTTGTTTTTGTTCTGTGTTTTCTTTGTCTTTATTAGATAATTCTTCTTGCTTGTCAGAAAGTTTGTCAAGTTTGTCAAAAATTTGTTCTGCTTTTTCTTTTACATAATAACGTTTGGTTAGCTCTACCAATTGCTCTAGATTTTTGGCTTGATTTTTAGATTCTTTCTTAAACTTGTCTAACTTTTCGGTTAATTCATCTTGCAGTAATTTGTCATTTAGCTCTTTTAATTCATCAAGAAGTTTCTTGTTTTTTTCTAATTCTTCTTTGGCTTTTTCTAAACGTTTTTCAAGTTCTTCTTTGAATTCATCTTTCTTTTCAGATTTGAATTTATCAAGATTCTCCTTCATTTTTTCAGCAAATTGTTTCATTATTTCGTCTTGCTGTTCTTGCTTTTTGATGAAATCATTAATTTTTTGCTGGTCTTTAAATTCAAGATTGTTTTTCTCTTTATTGGTTTTTTGTAACTTGTCTAATTCAGACATTTGCTTGTCTTGTGCTTTTAAAGATTTTTGTAAACCTGAAATATTGTCGTTTTGTTGTTGCAGAACTTGATTCTGTTTTTCTACTTCAGTAATAATTCTGTTTGAAAAAACTGTTGATTTTGTTGATTTGTAATTGTGATAAAGATCATTGTCAAAAACCTCAAAATAATATTCATAAGATACTCCTTCTTTAACTGGAAGCGAACTCGGAAAAGAAAATACAAATTGATCGTAAACATCTTTCTTTGAACCTAAAGTTCCACGTTTGGCGGTATTTGGTTTGTCTTTTTCATAATAAACAATTTGCAGTTTTGATAATCCGTAATCATCAGAAATTTTTCCTAAAACATAGTTCTTTTCGACCTTTAAACTGTCAGGTACATTGTCAACATTTATCGTTGGAAATTGGTCTTTGATAACAGAAATTTGGTAATTGAGTTTTTCGTAGTTTTTTACTTTATTATTTGACGTAAGAATTTGATATTCTGTATTTTGGCTAATATTTTTGCTTAAAGTGAATGTGTTTTCGGCTTTAGCAAATGAATAACTAGAAACTGTATCTTTCCATTGCACACTTTGAGTAGATTGGGTTTTCATTCTCCAAATAATTTGGGTTCCTTCAGGAATAATTGCATTTCCGTTTCCTTTAATTGTTCCGGAAGATTTGTTTAAATATCCAGGAAAATTCAGTTGCATTTCAAAATTTGCAATGCTTGGAACTGTAATAACATTTAATACATATTCGTTAGAAACAACTTCATTGGCTTGAATATTAAAATCAATATTTTCTGTTGGCTTCAGAAATTTAAATTGGAATTCTCCTTCTTTGATTTTCTCCATAAAATAAGATTCCTCGCCAATATGAATCATCGCAGTTTCTGGTGTTATGTTGCCTTCTGATTTAACTTTTACAACAAAATCTTGGTTTTGTTCGGTTTGTAAATTCTTATTTAAAACCACAAATTTAAATGGTGCAGGTGGCAAAAATTGTTGTTTATAATTGACAACTCGATTCAAACTTTGCGATAAAATATTGGCATTTCCTGAAATATAAAAAACCACAAATAACAAAATTGGGATTATCGCCAAAGGCAAATATTTACGGTTTTTATTAAAATTTATAGCATTCTGGAACGGAATTGGTTGTAAAGATTTAGATTTCTGTTCTATCGATGCTAATAATAATTCTGATTGATTTTCATCATTAGATAATTGAAGAAAATTAGTCAACTTATCCGAAACTTCCGTGAAATGATTGCCGATTATGTTAGAAGCATCTTTATAATCGATTCCATTTTGGAGTTTGAATAATTTAGATAATGGAAACAAAATGTATCTTCCAAGAAGAATGAGTTCCACGATAATAAATGCAAAAAACAAAATTGTTCTTGCTGATGGTTTCAACCACAAGAAATATTCAACAAAAAGTGTGAACAACAAATAAATCAAACCTAATCCGACAAAGAAAATAATGCCTCGAATGAGTTCGTTGGTATAAAACTTCTTGATAAAAAGTTCTAATTTTTGATAGATAATATTCGATTTTTCCAAAATATAAATCAAGTTTTATTTTAACCGATAAAATTACGATTTTATATTTAGCTAACTAATTACATTAAGAAATTTTTAAAATTCTCTATGCAAAAAGCACATGCAATATTTTGCCACAAAGACACAAAGCCACAAAGAAAATTTAAAATACTTTTAAAAGATATAATTAATAATATTTTCTAAAAAGAATTGAAAACACAAAGATTGCTTTATAATAATCAAAATAAAACCTTTGCCCCTTTGTAGCAAAAAGCAAAAGCATGGACATAAAAATATAAACTTTAAGATTTGTATATCTTTAACATATTAAGAAAAATGCTACATTTGATTTAAAATCATACAACTATGAAATATTTATGGGCATATTCGATTCCAGTAATAGGAATATTAGGAATCTACTTTGGCGGAATTTACACTTTTGGTGCATTGATTTTCGCATTCGTAATTATTCCTATAATGGAATTAATGCTTCCGACTAACGAAGAAAACTACGATGCCGACGAAACTGACGAACGTTTGAAAAACAAATTCTATGATTTAATGTTGTATTTCAATGTACCAATTGTTTATGGTTCATTAATTTATTCTTTAATAAAAATCTCATCAAATGACATTTCATTACTTGAAATAATTGGAATAACTTTGAGTTTGGGCGTAATTTTAGGAGCTAACGGAATTAACGTTGCACACGAATTAGGTCATAGAAATAATATGTTCGAAAAAATTCTTGGCAAAGCATTGTTGATTCCAAGTCATTACACTCATTTTTTTATTGAACACAACCACGGTCATCATTTGCACGTTTCTACTCCTACTGATCCATCTACGGCAAAATACAATCAGAATTTATATGCTTTTTGGTGGCAAACGGTTTCTGGAACTTATGTGAAAGCTTGGCAAATTCAGAAAAAATTAAACGAAGTTAATAACACAAGATTCTTTTCATTGAAAAATGATATGTTTTGGTTTACAATAATTCAAGTTGCTTATTTGGCTTTGGCTTATTCATTTTTTGATATGACTGGATTATTATTTGTGATTTCTACAGGAATTGTTGGCTTTCTATTATTAGAAACTATTAACTATATCGAACATTATGGTTTGAAACGCAATCTATTGGCGTCTGGAAGATATGAGCGGGTTTCCGAGAAACATTCTTGGAATTCGAATCACGTTTTGGGCAGAATTATTCTTTATGAGTTGACACGACACAGCGATCATCATTACAAATCTCAAAGAAAATATCAGATTTTAGAATACCACGATATTTCGCCACAAATGCCTTATGGTTATCCGACTAGTATGGTTATGTCTTTTTTTCCACCGCTTTGGTTTGCGGTTATGAATAAACGAGTTCCAGTTGAGATGAAATAATAAAAAATATTAGAAAATGCCACGAATACACGAATTTCATTTTAAAATTCGTGTATTCGTGGCATAAACATTTTTATCTTTGCAAAAAATTCATTTTAAAATGTCAAAACAAGTTCGTGTGCGATTTGCACCAAGTCCAACTGGAGCATTACACATTGGTGGTGTTCGTACTGCTTTATTCAACTATTTATTTGCCAAGAAAAATAACGGTGTTTTCTATCTTCGAATAGAGGATACTGACCAAAACCGATTTGTAGAAGGTGCAGAAAAATATATTCTTGATGCTTTAGATTGGTTGGGAATTGCTCCAGATGAAACTATTGGCAGAAATGAAAAATTTGGACCATATAGACAATCAGAAAGAAAAGAATTATACAAACAATATGCTGATTTATTGATTGAATCAGGAAATGCTTATTATGCATTTGACAAATCTGAAGATTTAGATACTTTAAGAAAACAACACGACTCTGAAGGGAAAACTTTTATTTACAACCACACAATTCGTGAAAAATTAGATACTTCATTGGTAATTTCAAAAGTTGAAACAGATAAAAGAATCGCTTCGGGAGAAGATTTTGTAATTCGTTTTAAAACACCAACTGACGAAACTTTGCATCTGACAGATATTATTCGTGGTGATATAAAATTCGAAACTTCGTTGTTAGATGACAAAGTTTTATTCAAATCAGATGGTATGCCAACATATCATTTAGCCAATATTGTCGATGATCATTTAATGGAAACCAGTCACGTGATTCGCGGCGAAGAATGGTTGCCATCAATGCCGTTGCACGTAATGTTGTATCGAGCATTTGGTTGGGAAGCACCAGAATTTGCGCA
>JANNWM010000046.1:0-12276 GCA_031408435.1 Bacteroidota bacterium | reverse complement strand
TAGAGTTTTAGAAGGTTTGGAGTTAAAAACTGCAAGAAATTTAGCTAATTCAACTAATCAATCATTAAGAAATTCAAATCCTTCCTTTTTTAAAGGTTTAGAAATTCATGAAATCCAACCTGTTAAATTTAATGGTAGTCCCTCGCTCCCGCACGAATCCCTTCGTGTGGAATGTTATAAGTAAAGGTAAATTCTTATATTTGAAAAAAATATTTTAAATAGGAGTAGAAATTACAAGTTTACTTCGTCTGTTCGCACTTTCAGGCACGGGTCATAATCCAGATGCTCCTTATTTTGTTAGTTTTGCGGTTGTTGGTTGGTTAGATGTATTTATAAGAAACGAATATAAAGATTTATTGATAGAAAGTTTAGAGTTTTGTCAAGAAAAAAAAGGCATGGAAATTCATGCTTGGTTCATAATGACAAGTCATGTACATTTAATTTTTAAAAGTATTCAAGTCCAAAATCCAGAGTTACTGCTCGGAGATTTTAATCGTTTTACTAGTCGGAGCGTTATAAAAGCTATACAAGAAAATCCAAAAGAGAGTCGAAAAGAATTTTTACTTGATTATTTTAAAAAAGAAGCAGAAAAAACCTCAAATACAACAAATAACCTGCTTATGGCACTTCAAAAACTATTAGTACAAGCTTGGTAAAAAATATTTTTATAA
Organism: Bacteroidota bacterium; assembly: GCA_031408435.1. GTDB lineage: Bacteria > Bacteroidota > Bacteroidia > Flavobacteriales > Flavobacteriaceae > Flavobacterium. The sequence continues at coordinate 11,605 of JANNWM010000046.1, read as the reverse complement.
TTCGATAATGATGAAAAGAATAGTTTTAATTTTGTTTTCTCTGATAATTTATAGTTGTGGAAAACCAATATATAATGAGGTTGAAACAATGAATAGAGGAAAGAAAATAACAGGTAAAATCGTAGTTGATTCAAAACCAACTCCTGGGGTTAATATTAGTATTAAAAAAACTAAAATTAAAGTACAGACTGATTTTGATGGGTATTATAATATTTTGGTAAACGATAATGATAAATTACTGTTTGATTATTCAGGATGTGAAACACAAGAAATTGAAGTTAGAGGCAAAGATAGTGTTAATGTTTTTTTTAAACAAGATGAGAATTTTATTAAAACTCACACGATAATGGTAAAAAAATCAAATTAGTATTAGTGAAATCAACTGATATTAAACACAAAAGCCGAGCAATTGCTTGGCTTTTATTGTTTAAAAAATGATTTAAAACCGTTCAGTCAATTTACTTTTATCTTCTTTATTGTGCAAAATAGCAACAATTAGAATTTCTTTTTTGACTTCGTTGACGATAAAATGAATGCCATATGGAAAAAATTTAGGATGAGCGACCTGAATGTTTTCAAAAATTGGATAATAGATAAAGGGATTTTTTTAAAGTTTAGCAATAACTTCTTTTATGCCATCGGCAAAACGTTCTTCTAAATCAGTATCTGGACTTTGCTCATAATACCAGAGTTTTGCATTCTCAATATCGACTTCAACTTCATCAAAATAATCTAGTTCGAAATCAAATTCAATCATCGCTTCACTTTTTTATTGAGCACATCGAATAAGCCTTGAATTGGTTTAACACGTTCGGGATTTTTAGCGATTGCTTCTAGTCTAGATGTTAAAAGTTCTTTTTACCAATCGGGAATATCGTTAGAAATTTCCTCAATATCAGGATATTGTTGTTTTATCAAAGTCCATTCTTGTGGTGATATATAAACGCCTGAATTATTGCCGTTGCTGTCGTGTAATACTTGAAGTTTCATAATCTTGTTTATTAAAATAAAGATTTATTCATTTTAAACAAAATTAATAAAAACAATTTATAATTCAATTTTTATAATTCAAATAAAAATCAACTGCCAACTTGTCATATTTCATTCAATTGCATTATCTTTGCCAAACTCTTAATTAAGATTCTGAAATAAATTCAGCATAAATGGAACACCAAGAAAGCAAACAAGGCGAAAGCTTAGTTTTAGAACATAAACCCGAAAACACCAAAAAACTATTCATAGAAAGCTATGGTTGTGCAATGAATTTTTCCGATTCAGAAATTGTTGCCTCAATTCTTGCCGATGGCGGTTACAATACTACAAATATTCTCGAAGAAGCCGATTTGGTTTTAGTCAATACATGTTCGATTCGTGACAAAGCAGAACAAACAATTCGCAAGCGTTTACAAAAATACAATGCTGTAAAAAGAGACCTAAACCCAAATATGAAAGTTGGAGTTTTGGGCTGTATGGCAGAACGCTTGAAAGAAAAATTTCTCGACGAAGAAAAAATTGTTGACCTTGTTGTTGGTCCCGATGCCTACAAAGATTTGCCTAATTTGTTAGCCGAAGTCGAAGAAGGTCGCGATGCTATAAACGTAATTTTATCCAAAGACGAAACTTATGGTGATATTTCTCCAGTGCGATTAATGAGCAACGGAATTACTGCTTTAGTTTCTATAACTCGTGGTTGCGACAACATGTGTACTTTTTGCGTTGTGCCTTTTACTCGTGGTCGTGAACGCAGCCGAGAACCGCAAAGTATAATGTCTGAAATTCAAGATTTACAAGACAAAGGTTTCAAAGAAATTACGCTTTTGGGTCAAAATGTCGATAGTTACCTTTGGTATGGTGGCGGTTTGAAAAAAGATTTCATCAACGCCAGCGAAATGCAAAAAGCAACTTCGGTAGATTTTGATAATTTACTAGAAATGGTTGCAATTGGTTTCCCGAAAATGAGAATCAGGTTTTCGACATCGAATCCGCAAGATATGCACGAAAGCATTTTGCATATTATTGCGAAATATCCAAACATTTGCAAGCACATTCACTTGCCAGTTCAATCTGGAAGCAATCGAATTCTGAAGGAAATGAATCGTTTGCACACTCGCGAAGAATATATGACATTAATTGATAAAATCAGAAAAATAATCCCAAATTGTTCGATTTCGCAAGATATGATTGCTGGTTTTCCAACTGAAACCGAACAAGACCATCAAGATACTTTGAGTTTAATGGAATATGTAAAATATAATTTTGGTTACATGTACAGCTATTCTGAACGACCAGGAACATTGGCTGGACGCAAAATGGAAGACGATGTTCCCGAAGAAACCAAAGCAAGAAGATTGCAAGAAATTGTCGATTTGCAACAAAAACATGCTTGGCAACGCAGCAAAGAATTCATTGGACAAACCGTAGAAGTTTTAGTCGAAAAAGTATCAAAAAAATCTGCTGATGAGTTTTCTGGAAGAAACTCGCAAAGTATTACTGTTGTCTTTCCAAAAGAAAATTATTCGATTGGAGATTTTGTGAATGTGAAAATAGAAAGTTGCACAAGTGGAACATTAAAGGGAATTGCAATTGGTTGAAAATTGTATATTAAAAATTAATTAGCCACAGATTAAAAAGATTTTCACAGATTTCTCAAAATGTTAAAAATTATAAAAGTCTATGGTAGAAAATTATAAAATGGAAGGATATAGAGAAGCTGAAACTTATAAAATCATCGGACTTTGTATGGAAGTTCATCGAAATCTTGGTCCAGGTTTATTAGAAGTGATTTATAAAGATGCCTTAGAGATTGAGCTTTTCGATAATAATATTTCTTTCGAAAGAGAAAAAGAATTTAAAATTGAATACAAAGGAAAAATATTGCCTCACAAATTTTACGCTGATTTTATTGTAAATGGAGACATTATTTTAGAAATAAAAGCAGTTAAAGAATTTTCTAACGAACATATTGCACAAATTTTAAATTATTTAAAATTAGCAAACTCTGAAATTGGGTTATTAGTCAATTTTCAAACTAAATCTTTGCAATACAAAAGATATGCTCTGTAAATATTAAAAAATCTGTGAAAATCTTTTTAATCTGTGGCAAAAAAAAAACAATTCGTGGACAAAAAAAATGGAAACAATACAATCAATAAAACAACGATTCGAAATTATAGGTAACGACCCAAAACTCAATCGTGCCATCGAGAAAGCAATACAAGTTGCTCCAACTGATATTTCGGTTTTAGTAGCTGGCGAAAGTGGCGTTGGCAAAGAAAATATTCCAAGAATAATTCATTCGCTTTCGCACCGCAAACACGGAAAATATATTGCTGTAAACTGTGGAGCCATTCCCGAAGGAACAATCGACAGTGAACTTTTTGGTCACGAAAAAGGAGCTTTTACAGGCGCAACCGGAACTCGTGAAGGCTATTTTGAAGTTGCCGATGGCGGAACAATTTTTCTTGATGAAGTAGGCGAATTGCCATTAACAACCCAAGTTAGATTGCTTAGAGTTCTAGAAAATGGCGAATTTATAAAAGTTGGTTCTAGTCAAGTTCAAAAAACCAATGTTCGGATTGTAGCAGCCACAAATGTAAATTTATTTGATGCTATCGAAAAAGGAAAATTCCGTGAAGATTTATATTACAGGTTGAGTACAGTCGATATTTTGTTACCAGCATTACGAGATAGAAAAGACGATATTCACTTGTTGTTCAGGAAATTTGCAGCCGATTTTGCTCATAAATACAAAATGCCACCATTAAAACTCGATGATAATGCCGTTTCGGTTTTGCAAAAATTTCGTTGGTCAGGCAACATTCGTCAGTTGCGAAATATGGCAGAACAAATTTCGGTTCTAGAAACAAATCGTGATATTTCTGGCAATACATTATTGACTTATTTACCAAAAGAAGGCAGTAATTTGCCATCGGTAATTGGCAAAAAATCCGAAAGTGATTTTTCTACAGAACGTGACATATTATATAAGGTTTTGTTTGATATGAAAAGCGATTTGCACGATTTAAAAAAATTGACATTAGAATTAATGAAAAACGGTTCGGCAAAAGTACAAGAAATCAATACCAATCTGATTCAGAAAATTTACGGGAACAAAGAACCTGAAAGCGAAATTTCATTCGAAGAATCACCAAGAAATAATAGTTTTAATAACCAAATTGAAGATGATTTCGAAGAAAACGACCATTTTCAATTTGCAGAAACTGTTGATGACGAGGAAGAAGAAATCTTGAAACTCGACAAAAAAGAAATCGAAATGATTAAGAAATCATTAGAAAAAAACAAAGGAAAACGAAAAGCTGCCGCAGATGAATTGGGCATTTCAGAAAGAACTTTGTACCGAAAAATTAAGCAATTTGATTTATAATTAAAAATTATTTTGAATACATTTGAACCAAATATTTATAAATAAAAATGAAAAAAACAAAATATTTACTACTCCTAATTCTTTGTTTTGCAATAAATAGTTGTTCAATATACAACTTTACTGGAACAGGAAAAATCGATGCCAAAACATTTCAAGTCAACAATTTCGTTAATAATTCTCCGTTAATAGAACCAGGAATCGAGCGAACATTTTCGTTAAAATTGCAAAATATTATTCAAAATCAAACCAATTTAAATTTTACAAATTCTGGTGGCGATTTGTTATACGAAGGAGAAATCGTAGATTATAGAATAAGTCCATTTGCCGCAATTGCTGGCGATAAAGCAGCGCAAAGTAGATTAGACATAACTATTAATGTACGATTTACTAATACGAAAAACGAAAAAGACAATTTTGAAAAAAAGTTTACATTTTTTCATAATTACGATGCAAATCAACAATTAACAGGTTCTGTTTTATCGGCGGCTTTGACTGATATTTTTGATAATATAACTCAAAATATTTTCAATGATTCATTGGCGAAATGGTAAAATTTGAGTGTTCAGTATTCAGTTTTGAGTGAACAGTTGCATTTGTAACTTGAATGCAGCATTTAAAAAAACACTTTAAGAGATTTTAAATTTTTAACTTATTCTAATAGTTGAAAACTGACCACTAAATACTAAAAAAATGAACATCTTACAATACAATCATATCATCAACAAACCAATTGCTATAAACGAAAAGCAAACTATTGGGTTAGAGAAAATGATAACAGAATTTCCCTATTTTCAAAGTGCTCGTGCTTTACATTTAAAAGGATTATACAATCAAAATAGTTATTCGTATAATTTCGAATTAAAAAAAACTGCTGCTCACACAACCGATCGAACAATATTATTTGATTTTATAACTTCCGAAAATTTCATTGCAATTCAAAAAGGGTTTTATGATGATAAAATTGATGCCATCAACAATATAAAAGTTTTAGATTTTGATGTTGTTGCTGTCGAAAATAATTCAAATTCGAATGCAGATAATTTAGAAAAATCAATTTTAAGTTCTATTTCAAGTTCTGAAACCGAAAAAATTGAAGAAAAACTAGAACTCGGTAAACCGCTAGATTTTTCGGTAAACGAGAAGCATTCGTTTCAAGAATGGTTACAAATTTCGAGAATAAAACCCATTACTAGAGAAAATAATTTTCAAAACGAAGCTATTTTAGAAGAAAATAATACCGAAAAACAGAAAAAAATAGAATTAATTGACAAATTTATTGAGTCAAGTCCAAAAATTCCTAAAATAGATAAAAATTCAATAAACACAATATCTTACGAGCCAAAAGAAGAATCACAGTCGTACTTAATGACCGAAACTTTAGCCAAAGTTTACCTTGAACAAAAAAAATATGACAAAGCTATACAAGCTTATGAAATATTAATTTTGAAATATCCAGAAAAAAATACTATTTTTGCAAACCGAATTAAAGATATAAAATATTTACAACAAAAATAATAATTAATTACAACAATCATGTTTACAATTTTCTTAGTTTTAATAACAATCGTTTGCTTTTTATTAATCGTAGTAATAATGGTTCAAAACCCTAAAGGTGGCGGATTATCATCAGCAATTGGTGGGTCTCAAATGATGGGTGGCGTTCAGAAAACAACCGATTTTCTTGATAAAAGCACATGGACACTAGGTGCAGTATTATTGGCATTGATTTTAGCATCAAGTTTGAGTTTCGTTTCAACAAGTTCGACTACACTAAAAGATGAAACTACAACAATAGCTCCAAAGACAGATCCAAAAACTATTGGAACACCAGAAGCAACAGCTCCAGCAGCAACTCCAGAAACAAAATAATATTTTAATACATAATTTAAAAAGCGTTAGCATATTGTTAACGCTTTTTTTATTGATTTTAATTACTTTTGTAAAACTTTAAAATATCATAAATAAATAAAAATATGTCATTAAACATAAAACCAATCGCAGACCGCGTTCTTATTGAGCCAGTAGCTGCCGAAACCCAAACTGCATCAGGAATCTATATTCCAGATACAGCAAAAGAAAAATCACAAAAAGGAACTGTAATCGCTGTCGGAAACGGCACCAAAGACCACACAATGACTGTTAAAGTTGGCGATATTGTTCTTTATGAAAAATTTGCCGGAACCGAATTAAAATTAGAAGGAAAAGATTATTTAATGATGAGCGAATACAAAATATTAGCAATAATCTAAAATTTTTGGGCGTTACCACAAGGGTCGGGCTTTCCGTTGCAATCTTTTTTGTCTCGTGAAAAACGAGAAAAAAAGGATTTACACTTCAATCCCTAACGCAAACCCAAAATAAAATCATAAATCAATTAACAAAAATAGCAGTTAGGTAATTTTAAAGCCACTGCCTAAAGTAATAAAAAAATGGCAAAAAATATAAAATTTGATATAGAAGCACGTGACGGATTAAAACGTGGAGTTGACGCTCTGGCAAATGCAGTAAAAGTAACACTTGGACCAAAAGGTAGAAATGTAATTATTGGAAAATCGTTTGGTGGACCAACAGTTACCAAAGATGGAGTTACCGTTGCAAAAGAAATAGAATTGGCAGATCCATTAGAAAATATGGGTGCACAAATGGTAAAAGAAGTAGCCTCGAAAACCAATGATTTGGCTGGCGACGGGACAACAACTGCAACAGTTCTAGCACAAGCAATCGTAAAAGAAGGTTTGAAAAACGTTGCTGCTGGAGCAAACCCAATGGACTTGAAACGTGGAATTGACAAAGCTGTCGAAGCAATTGTTGCTGATTTATCAAAACAAGCAAAAGTTGTCGGAAGCGATTCAAACAAAATCAAACAAATTGCATCGATTTCTGCAAATAACGATGAAGTTATAGGCGAATTAATAGCAAATGCTTTCGCAAAAGTTGGAAAAGAAGGTGTAATCACTGTCGAAGAGGCCAAAGGAACAGACACTTATGTAGATGTTGTAGAAGGAATGCAATTCGACAGAGGATATCTTTCGCCGTATTTTGTGACCAATCCCGAAAAAATGGAGGCAGAACTAGAAAGTCCATATATATTGTTGTACGACAAAAAAGTTTCATCTCTAAAAGAATTGTTGCCAGTTTTGGAGCCACTTGCACAATCGGGCAAACCATTATTAATCATCGCCGAGGATGTCGATGGCGAAGCTCTATCAACTTTAGTTGTAAACAAATTGCGTGGTGCTTTGAAAATCGCAGCGGTAAAAGCCCCAGGTTTTGGTGACCGCAGAAAAGCAATGCTCGAAGATATTGCAATATTAACTGGCGGAACAGTAATTTCTGAAGAGCAAGGTCATACTTTAGAAAATGCAACTCTAGAAATGCTTGGAACTGCAAAACGTGTTACAATCGACAAAGACAACACAACAATAGTTTCTGGTGCTGGCGAAGCCGATATGATTAAAAATCGTGTCAACCAAATAAAAGGTCAAATGGAAACTACGACTTCTGATTATGACAAAGAAAAATTGCAAGAACGTTTGGCTAAATTGGCTGGTGGCGTTGCAGTTCTTTATGTTGGAGCAGCAAGCGAAGTTGAAATGAAAGAGAAAAAAGACCGTGTTGACGATGCGCTTCACGCAACTCGTGCCGCTGTCGAAGAAGGAATTGTTGCTGGTGGTGGTGTTGCTTTATTGAGAGCAAAAGCATCATTAGAAAAAGTAAAAGCAAGCAACGCTGACGAAGCAACAGGAATACAAATTATTTCTCGTGCAATCGAAGCGCCTTTGAGAACTATTGTTGAAAATGCTGGTCTTGAAGGATCTGTAGTTGTTGCAAAAGTTGCCGAAGGAAAAGGAGATTTTGGTTACAATGCCAAAACCGATCAATATGTAGATATGCTAAAAGCAGGTATTATCGATCCGAAAAAAGTAACTCGTGTTGCTTTAGAAAACGCGGCATCAGTAGCTGGAATGATTTTAACAACCGAATGCGCATTGGTAGAAATTAAAGAAGAAACTCCTGCTCATTCTCATGGTGGTGGCATGCCAGGAATGATGTAATATTCACTAATTCAAGTAAATCAAAAAATCCGCTTAGTGCAGAAACTAGGCGGATTTTTTTTGTTAACGATATAAATATTTTAATCAAAATACAATAAGTTTTAATATTTATTTATTCCGAATTTAAACTGTTTTTTGACTAGCAAACTTTCGCCAACCCAAATAAATTATAATAAACAAAACACCAAAAATACCAAACAAATACTGAAACGGTAAATAAGAAAAAACCACAATATGAATTTTCTCTAAAAACCACATAAAAAACATAGTTGCAAAAAGCATCAACCAAAGTCCAGAAATTTTGCTGAAACCCGGAATAAAATCAAGATTTACATTGTTTCGCATAATTGCAAACGTAACAATTAAAGAAACAACTGGCAAAACCTGAATTAATAACTCAGTATCCATAATATCTCGGCGTTGAAACAAAAACAAATAAAAATTCAGACCAACAGCAAATATTCCTGGAATACTTATCAAGTAAATCAGAATTGTATAAACATATTTCCAAGGCGAAAGATGGTCTTTTTGACCGCCAATCAATCCGACCAAAAAAGCCAAAATCGGAATAATTACAAAAAAAGCAATGGTATAATTTTGGTTTTCGCCAATTGATAGAAATAATTCTTTTAAAGTCATTTTGTAGTATTTTGAACAAATATAGTTTTATTTTTAAAAAACTCAAAACTAGCTTTTAAACAATTTGTATCGTTTAATAGAAATTCCTTTTTGGTTAAAATTTATTTTAACAAAGCCATTCGCAAGATTTATTATGAAGTGGTTTAAACTTTTTTGATTGAAGCGAAAAATTAAGATTTTTGTTTCAGATTTTGGATTTTTTTTATTGGATAGCATCGCTATCGAATAAAAAAAATCTGAAATATGCGGCAAAAAGACAATTTTGCAGCCAATTAAAAAAAGTTTAAACCACTTCTATTACAATGATTTGATAAATAATCAGGTTGATGTATTGTTTTAAAAAATAATTGCACTTTTTTGTAACTTTTTTCTAATGCTTTACGTATAACAAAAGAATACATAATAAATGTAACCTACAAACACAATGAGACAATTAAAAATAACCAAGCAAGTTACCAATCGTGAAACTGCATCGTTAGACAAATACTTACAAGAAATTGGTAAAGTCGATTTAATTACAGCCGATGAAGAAGTAGAATTGGCACAAAAAATAAAAGCTGGCGACCAAGCAGCACTCGAAAAATTAACAAAAGCCAATTTGCGTTTCGTAGTTTCGGTAGCAAAACAATATCAAAACCAAGGACTAACACTTCCAGATTTAATTAACGAAGGAAATTTAGGTCTAATAAAAGCCGCACAACGTTTCGACGAAACACGTGGTTTCAAATTCATATCTTATGCAGTTTGGTGGATTCGTCAATCAATCCTGCAAGCATTGGCAGAACAATCTCGAATTGTACGTTTACCGTTGAACAAAATTGGTTCTATCAATAAAATCAACAAAATGTACGCATTGTTAGAGCAATCTAATGAGCGTCCGCCAAGTGCCGAAGAAATTGCCAAAGAACTCGACATGACCGTAAACGACGTAAAAGAGTCCATGAAAAACTCTGGTCGTCACCTTTCTATGGATGCACCTTTGGTCGAAGGCGAAGATTCTAACCTATACGATGTACTGCGTTCAGGCGAATCTCCAAACCCAGATCGTGAATTAATTCAAGAATCATTGCGTACAGAAATCGAGCGTTCACTAGAAACATTAACGCCTCGCGAGGCCGATGTTGTGCGTTTGTATTTCGGTTTGGGCGACCAACACCCAATGACATTAGAAGAAATTGGCGAAACTTTTGACCTGACTCGCGAACGAGTTCGTCAGATTAAAGAAAAAGCAATTCGCAGATTAAAACATACTTCAAGAAGCAAAATCTTGAAAACCTATTTAGGTTAAAAGTTAAAATTACAGCTTTTTAGAATTTTATCTAAAAATTTTGTAATATTACACCGCAAACAGTCTGATTAACTGTTCGTTTTTTGATTGATGATTGAAACTCCGGCTGATTACCGGAGTTTTTTATTGTTCAAAAGTCAAATAATTTCAATTTGGGCGAGCCCTCGTCCCAAAAGACGAGGTCAGGCTGTTCGTTCTCAATTTTTTTTGTGTAGTTAAAAAAGACGACACAAAAAAAGATTTCCACTGCCATCCTTAACGCAAAACCCAATAAAACAAAACAATTTTCGACTAAAAAACTTCACTGAAAATATCTCAAAAAAATCTATCTTTGCAATAACTACAAACTAATACAACATACAATACAATGAAAACAATAATTGCTCCATCGGTTCTTGCAGCAGATTTTGCCAACTTGCAACGCGACATCGAAATGATTAATAATTCTGATGCCGATTGGTTTCATATAGATGTTATGGACGGACATTTTGTCCCGAATATTTCGTACGGCATGCCAGTAATAGAAGCCATCAAAAAGCACGCAACCAAACCTTTAGACGTGCACTTGATGATCGAAAAACCCGAACGTTATATCGAAGAGTTTGCTAAAATTGGTGCCGATATTATTACAGTTCATTACGAATCGACAGTTCACCTGCATAGAACATTGACTCAAATAAAAAATTCAGGTTGCAAAGCCGGAGTTGTGCTAAATTTGTCAACACCAGTTTCTGTTCTAGAAGACGTTTTATCAGAATGTTATATGGTTTTGATAATGTCAATAAACCCCGGATTTGGCGGTCAAAAATTCGAAGAAATAACTTATAACAAAGTCAGAAAACTTCGTAAAATGATCGACGAACAAGGTTTAGACACTTTAATCGAAATCGATGGTGGCGTAACCGACAAAAACGCCAAACAATTGGTCGAAGCTGGAGCAAATGCTCTTGTTGCAGGTAGTTTTGTATTCAAAGCCGAAAACCCGAAACAAGCTATTAAAGATTTAAAAAATTTGACTAGCTTTTAGAAAATCTAATAAATATAAAAAAAAACCAATCAAAATTCGATTGGTTTTTTTGTTTAAAATCATTTTCGCAATGAAGTGGTTTAAACTTTTTTGATTGAAGCGAAAAATTAAGATTTTTGTTTCAGATTTTGGATTTTTTTTATTGGATAGCATCGCTATCGAAAAAAAAAAATCTGAAATATGGGGCAAAAAGACAATTTTGCAGCCAATTA